>NZ_BAJT01000012.1 GCF_000613845.1 Asaia astilbis JCM 15831 | reverse complement strand
ACCCATGCGTAGGCCCGAACTGATCTTGATGTCAGCAGCCCCATTTGGAGCAGAAAGGTTATTGGCAGAAAGACCGTTCGTGAAAGCCGTATACGCCGAACTGGATTGCGCTGGACCGGACGTGGCCAGATACCCGCCAAAGAAGTTTGTCCACGCGGCTCCGCTTGCGCCGGGCGTCGTCAGGTTGCCATCAGCGGTTGAGCGCCAGTAAAGGCCGTTATATACGACCAATGAATATTTTTTGTATCCTTTGATGAGCTGAGAAAAGTCTAACGACCAATCCGGAATGGCACCCGTGTTAAATAAATTCGCGACGAACCTTGTGTTTGCAGCATTGTTCGAAGAGTCTTGAAGGTTTGGCACGTCTGCACATGTGAGTGCTCCTACGTTCACGCTTCCGTCTGATCTTTTCACGGAGAGAGGCGAGTCTAACTCAGCTCCGTTGTCGTCATATCGGGTGATAGTGAAATCTGACCCTGCATTGCCCCCATTTTCCGAGGCAGGGCTTAAGGCAATCGCAAATCGATTGTTATTGTTGCTTTGCATCGCGATCATGCGGGTCGTCGCAGCTTGACCATTCAGCTCGATTTTTCCGCTATCAACAGCAAAACCGCCCGCTACACGTCCGCCTTTGAGGGAGAGACCGCTCAGGTTAGATAAAGCAACATCGGCATCGTCTACATCAGATAAGTTCCGGCTGGCTCGCAAGACATCCGAATATCCTGTCTGCTCATTCTGGAGGAGTGTAATGCGGTCGCCGTCATTACGCGCCTGTTTGAGCGTGATATGCGTGTCGTCAACTTTCGACCATTCATCATCTCTCAATCGGATGCCGTTGACGAAGACACCCAAACCATTCGCGGTCACTTTTGATAACGTGATTGCCGTTTGATTAGCGGCTAGTATCTGGTCTTCCTCAACAGTATCGACAAGAACATGCACTGATGCTGTTGGGTCCACCCATGTCCAAGAGCCATCTTCATTCGAAGATTTCGCAAGTAATTGACCTGATGTCCCACCAGCGAATACGTGCGCCGGGATAACATAATTTTGCACCCACAACCGGGTAGCAACAGAGACATTCTCGTCAACTGTTAAGTTTACTTCCGAGGCATTGGCGGCGATGAAGGTCATCGTGACCACGACCTGACCGAATGCTCCTTCCGTTGCCGTTGGTTTATAGACCTGCGGAAGATTAGCGACAGCGAAAAGAACTCCGTCCGCCGTATAAAGCCCTGCTTCACGCAAAGTGAAACCACCTGAAGAAGCAGGGATTATCGCCTCTGCCGTAAATTGGCTCGCATTATCCGGGTTAGGAGCAATTGCATTCAGCGCCAGACGCACTTGTTCGCGGACAAGTGCCGCTTGGTCTGCATTTGGCGTCACAGCACTCCCGCCGCCGTCCCCAATCGCCATATGCGTGAGAGTGATCTTGTCGCCACCAGCCTGCGAGGAGGTTTCAAGCGCAAGTCCGGCATTTGTCTTGATAGTCGTGTAGGTGTTCGTCATATCTCTGATCAAACGTTAATAGTTATGCCGTAGCATGTTGCGCCACCATGATAGGAAATCCCTTCGGACTCGCCTTCCATGTCAATACTAGATAGGTGAGATCGGGCATTTTTATTGGTCTGGACAATATTTAGGACCGATTTCCAATTTTGAATACTGATATCGTTCGATCCGATTTTCACTACCAGTCTGAATGTGTAAGGGTCGCGCTTCGGGCTATCATTAAACCATTCCAGCATCTGAATATTCAGGTTCAACGCTTCAAGCGCCGATCTAACGGCGTAGGCCGTGCCCTTCTTCCGGTGAACCATGTAAGAAGAAGCGACTGTCTGTCGTTTTTGCAGCTCTGACCAGTCGGTCGCCCAATTCTCCACGCGCCACGCCCAAGCCAGCCAAGCAACCACTGTAGGGGTATCGCTTGAGGGTTTACGGAAGATCGGATGACCTTGGGAATGGCATCAAGTCTATCCGCTAGAGTCAGGTCAAACGCGGTCTCTAAATCGGTCGCATTGGGCGGAAGAACGCTGTTAGACATTGGTTTCGGCCGCAGTGGTTACGGCAATGCCCGTGCAGTATGGTGCCTGATCCTGCGCAGCCGTAATGTCTCCCGCCCACCCGTCGAGGACTACCTTCTCAACTCCCGTTTGCTGCAAGGCAGCGTAAAGCCCAGACGTCGCGACTGTGTATCCGATCTTATGCACTCGGTCGGCATATGCCTGAGCAGCCGCTTGAGCCGCAGCAACAACGACTGAAGCGTCAGGTCCAGGATACAGAGTCAAGACAGCGCTGATCGCGAACGGCAGAATGGTAGCAGACTGCACAGTCACATTATCGGTCAGGGGTCGTACACTATCTGGCGTGATCGCATTTGAAACTGTTTCAACTAGGTCAGCCGGTGCCGTGCCGTCGCCCTGTGAGGATAGGATAAAGACCGTGACATTCCCCGGAGACGGAGATGTCACCTGCACATCAGCACCTGAGCACTCGCAGTCTTGGCAAAATAGGCATAACCGCCTTCGCTTCCCGCCGTAGAATAGCTCTCGAATGAAAGCTGGATGCGGGCGCGAAAATTGTCATCCGTTTCCATGACGGCGGCGGTTGGCGGAATAGTACTCGGGTCAGCAGGCGTGATCGTGAGGCGCGCAACATTGTAATTTGCACCTATCTGATCGAGATCGGCTCCCGAGGCATATGCAAGCATCACCGCCTTGAATGCGTCGTTCCGCGCCTGCTTCTCCACAGACAGCCGATAGGCAAACGCCTCGCAAAGCTTCTGCACCGGATCAGACTCAACAACCGCAGAATACGCAGGATAGCGTGCGGTGAAATCCGCAAGCAGTTCAGATAGTTCAGTCTCGGCTGAAACATCCGTGATGATCTGAGGGGCCGGGAGACCGGATAGATCGATTGCGCTATAGATTTGAGTGGTCATCGCGCAACCTCAATGCCGGTAATGGTGAGACTAGTTCCGCTCTCGGTATCCTTCGCGTATAGGTCTATCGTGATCCCTCCCGCATATGGTGCGACGTTTACTTTTGTGACGGAAATACGCGGCTCCCAGTTCGAAAGCGCTTCAACCGTCGCAGCATAGATGTCCATGACGCCAGACTTATTCATGGCGCTGTCAACCAGCTCCTGAAGTCGGCTTCCGTAATCGCGACGAATTACCCGCGTTCCAATGGGCGTAGTTAGTATATCGACAATTGATTGCAAGAGATGGTCGGTTCCCTGCAATACCTTGCCATTTTCTCTGTTCATTCCGATCATTGATATACCCACGAATAAGGGTATTTTTTATCAATGATCACTCTGCACTTACACTAACAAATGAGAATATCTCATTTCTACTTTGGAGGGCCGGTCATGCTTGACGACGCAATGGGATGCACGTGCTCGTCCAGGCTCTTCCCGCCGCCCATGACATCACCCTGAGCAGTGACGCCTCCCCCTATGGAAACATCCTTGTCAACGGTCAACGTCCCCGTGACATGGACCTTTGGCGTGTCGAGGGTGACGCTATCGGTCGCCTGCACGTTAGCGGACTGGCATTTTATCGTGATTGGACTGCTACCAGCTTGAACCAGCAAGGCATGACTGTCCGGATCGTAAGTTATCGTGCTGCCATCCTTGAAACGCTTGCCCCACACGTTTCCAGATGCAGGCGCGACCTGTGCATCTTGCGGTACCGCGCCGACGATAACGCCTTGTGACACATCGCCCCATAGCGAGAGAACGATGACCTGCTCTCCTACAGTCAAGCTATCGTAATCGAACGCATCGTAAGCGCGTCGGCTGGCCCAGTAGAGCCAATCTGTCACCGTGTTCCCGATAGCTACACGGGCTTGGTTACCCTGTATAGCTGAGACGACGCCGATGCGAACGAGGTTCGATATCTCTCGGTCGTGTCGTCCAACAGCATGACCTAGGTGGTTCACGCGCCTGACTTCCATATTTCCTTGTAGTCCCCGATATGGTCGGGACCAATTTCCGGAGCGCGTCCGAGGTAAACAGTTTGCGGAACGATACTGCCCCCCGACCAGACCGAGGCACCGAAGAATGCTTCCCTATGCACCCATTCGATACGCCAGATTGAGAAACGCCCGGACAAGGATGGCGAGAAGTCGTCGCGTGATCCCATCAAAACGTGCGCGGGCGAGGCATGCCCGCCAAACCGGTTCTTGTTGATGAAAGCGGACAGAGCCGCCGCAGAAAGGCGCGCCTGCATGGGGGCGTCTGGTCCGTTCTCACGAGTTAGAATTAGACGGGCCGAAAACCGAAGAGACATGCAAATCTGACCGGTGCCAGGGTCTTCGTCGCGGTTTTCCATCTCGTCAAGTTCTATGAGGCACGCGGGCAACTGGATGTTTTCGTCTTCATCATCGCGGTAGAATTCGATTGTTTGCAGGGCAGGGAACGCCGCTGCAATCTGACTCTGTATAGCGTTGTGCAGGGCTTCCAGATCAGTCGTCAGGTTGTTCGGGTCCGCCATTTCAGTTCTTGTTCCAATCGCTCGATATACCTGTTCTCAAACTCGTTCGTCTGCAAAACGTGTCGTCCGATGAAAGCCAAAGCGCGCTGATCGATGTCCACATTAACATCATCGACCGGGTAGCGATTTTTGCCTTTCCGCTTGAGAACTCGCAGGCGTCCAGTCCGACGTGACGTTGTTGTGAACGCGCCTTCTTCGTAATATGCGCCATCGCCGGTGATGACGCCTTTCGCACCCTTGCGAGGCTTCAGATCTGTGAACGGCACACCGTCCAACCCATACCAGACCTTGGCACCGCTAATGTCACCATGTATCCGGAACCGCTTCAGTCGCCGCCGAATGATAGACTGCCTTATCTTGAGCAGTGCAGAGAGACCGCGCAACGAGCGTGTTACCACCCATTGAGACATGCGCAGGTTGGTCGATCCCACCGCGCGTTCTATGTATTTCCCACCAGGATCGATAGCATCGATAATCGGGAGGAAATCCCCCCATCCCTTGAAGCCATCGATCTTGATTTCAAGATCCATTCTGTGACCTCGACAGTCGAAGCGTGGCCATACCTGTGCCATCCGGCTTTGGATCGTGGGTCAGCCAGAACACACCATACGGTAAGCTGTTCTGTTTGATAGTCAGGCGAGATCGTTTCTTCAGCCCTACCACATCCGATGCTTTAGCAGTGGCCCATGGATCGGACGTGTTCATGTCATACGTCCCCAGTTCGGCAGAAAAATACTGTTCTTCGACTATGAGCGCGAACGCCTGACCGCCGTCCGGTGTGGCCGTGACAGCGAAGTCATCTAGAGACAGAAAGCTGTCTAGATCGTCCCACGCAGGAACAGGCATGGTTATTTCCGCTCGTTCTCTTGATCGCAGGGCGGCTAGTAGCCGCCCTGACGTTGTTTACTTGCTGCCAGTGCCGCTGCTCGACGGGGGCGGAGCACCGATCACGAAAGACTCAATGCGGCGAACCTGCCAGTCGATATCTTGGAACGTCACAATACGGATGCCGCCAGACTTCGAGTTGGAATACGGATCGACCATCATTTCCAGACCGCCCCACATACCCATAAGAACGTCCGCAAAGTTTCCGAAGAACATATCCCCAGAGCTGATCTGGTTCGAAATATCGCAGGCATAGCCGTTCACGGTGTCGCCCGGTTCCCAGATCGTGCCAGCAGGGGACGGCGTGCCGGGGAACTTCAGGGTCTGCTTGGCATAGCCACGGAAATCGGCGCGCGCCTTGTAGCGCATCCCGGCAACATCGGCGTTTTTCAGCGCGACAGTCGTTTCCATGTTCACCAGTTCACCAAATGTCGGCTGGGAAGCAGCGAACTGGGTAGAGGAAATCCCCGCAAGGTTCTTCAGGCCGGTCGGCTGGTGGTTGGAACCCGTGCCATAGTAACCACTCAGATCGATCGCCAGCCCCATCGAACGCGCCAGATCGCGTCGAATTAGCGACTCAACATCAAGGCTCGACTGCATGAGGAATTTGCGCGTGACATCGGTATACGCTGCCAGCGTCTTCGGGCTCATGGTAAGCTGGCCGAAATCCATATTGCTTTCGGTTGCGTCGTCACCTTCGCCTAGCCAGTAACCTTGCGTGGCAGCCGTCTGCTTCGGGATATCGATATTGCCGATCAGACCGCCCAGCATAGCAATGCCATGGGTGAACGTAGCACGGTTGCGCAGGATATCGATGTAACTGGACGCGAGAAGGTTCGTTGCAACGAGACTGCTACCCGTCGCACCGCTGCCCGTCTGCCCATTACTCCCCAGGCTCATGCCGGTGTCACGTTGCGCCTGCTCGAAGCCTTCGAACACGGCGGACCGCAACACATCAGAAGGGATCACCCAGTTGCCTGAGTCCTGCTTGACCTGTTTCGAACGGGCCGCCTCGGACAGTTCCCGCTCGAAACCGGCTGCTTCCTGTGCCTTGCGGTCCTGCGGGTTCGCCAAGGCGCGTGCCACGCGCACCATCGAGAAATTCGCAAGATCGCGCTTCTCCATGCCGACATCGGAGTTCTTGCGACCTACAGGTGCTTCCTTCCCCTGACGAACAAGCAGCGCACGCTGCAAGCTTTCCACCGAGCCGTCTGGGTTCCCCGCGTGTTCGGCTGCGAGATCGGAAGCGTTGTATTCACGCCCGAGATCGAGAATATCTTTGACGCGCTTCTGTTCAGCAGAGCGGGCGCGCACCATGATTTCGTTTTCGTCCACTTGAGACCTTGCCTGAGTTTGCGTTTGCGCGGTGTCCGCGCTGGAATTACTTTTCGAAGCCGTATTCTCAACGGGTTTCTCGTCTGGCTCCACTGACAGATGAGAATAATTGCGCCCTACGCCCACAGAGTGGTCGGCAGGCACGCCCACGAATGAAATTTCATAAGGCTCCCATCCGGTGATGCGATAAACGTCTTCACCATCTTCGCGTGTCTCAACGAGCTTCATGCCTGTGACGCGATAGCCAACGGAGACGTGCTTGCGTATCTGGTCCGCTACGTCATTGAAAATCTGATCTGCTCGGGGCGATCTGCCAAAACGGACAGTTGCGCGACCCTTTCCGTCATTATCGATGCGTGCCGTCCCCGGAACAACGACACCGATCTGATCGCGCGTGTTGTGATCCATGAGGAGAGACGCGCTATCATTAAGTCGGGTCAGATCAGCTTCGCCGGGGTCATGCCCCAGTACTTCACGGCCAAACCAGCGCGGCACTTCTGCGCCTTCGCTTGAAAACGCCAGTTCAACCGTGCGTTCTTCCCGGTTGACACCTTCGACAACCGCAGCACGAACCGAACCGCCATCCTTGTTAAGGCGGGTAATGATGCCTTCGATGTTCACTTGTCTGATTTCCCATTGCCTTCAGACGACGCAGTGCCGTCCGGTTCTTCGTTGATCGCGATCTTGACTTGATCTCCCTGCGCCGCCTGGATCGCTGTTTCGGGGATGCCCTTATCTTTCGCCATCTGGTAAAATTGTGCGATTTCATCCAGCACTTCCTCCGGATCGCCGCCGCGCTCACGGATGATTTCTTGAGGCGATTTGATGAGACTATCGACGGCTTGCCGGTTGGCCGCCGCATCGCTCTTGGGATCAACCCAATCCCAACGTCTTCCGTGGAACGTCGCAGCCCGTTTGATTGCCCGCAGGCGCGTCGCAGGAACCTTGTATCCATCGTCATTGATGACCATACCGCGTAGCAGCGCTTCTGCGATCCAGCGGCGAAATACGGGGATACAGAACCCTTCAATGAGAAGCTTCTGATCTTCCTTCCATAGCTCCCGCTCTTCAATCGTCCCCGCACGGATCGATGAGAAATTGACGCCTTCGAGATCGTTACCCAAGGATGGGTAATTCATACCAAGGCCAGCGCCGACGCCTCGCAAGAGAGACTTCGTGAAGGTGGCGATCACGCCATCCGGAAATGAAGGGTCCCATTTCGACAGGTTCGCGCCCGCTGGCAGTTCTAGGAATGTGCCGCCTTCGGCCGTAATCCGAATTTCTTCATCATCATCCGCCTCAGGTCCGCTGTCCGGGTCCCAAGTGATGAGCCCCATCTTGCCCGCGCCGACTTCGGCATTCATTGCGGCGTTATCTTCAAAGCCCTTCAAGCGCTTGAGGCGAAATAATGCCGACATCGCCCATGGAAAGCCGCGCCGCTGCCCGACCATATCATGACGGTAAACGTGGCACACTTCAGCCGCAGGCACACGCTCGTAGCGCCGACCGTCAAACGCATAATAGTTCGCGTGATCGTCGTCCGACGTGAAGAAGTAGGCTACCGGCTTTTCCACCTGGTCATACTCGATACCGCAGCGGATGAAGGTGCCTTTTCCAGTGTCCGAAAGCTGATAATCAACCGGGCAACGCACGGCATCGATCATCTGCAATTGCAGGCCGAATGGCCCAGACGAAACTGTTTTAACGAAGACCTCGCCGTCAATGGCAAGCGTCGAGGCTGCAAGCAATAGCGTCTGAAGCCACGACTTTGCCCCGGTCACGTCGCAGTTTTCTGCCTCTCCCCAATCCTCCCACGATTGAGCGACAGCCGTGTTCGTTTTGGCGTCGCTCTTTGACGTGCTTGCGATTTTCGTGGCGCAACGCAGTTTCGGACCATGGCCGATGACGTTGGCGCGCACTCCACGCACGAACCGACGCATATACGGGTCGTTGATCGCCATATCTCGCGATCTGGCCTGCAAGATGCGGTGCCAAAGCATGAGCATTTCATCTGGCGTGACGGGCGTTCCGGGCCATGTCTCGGCAAACCGGTCTACACGCGCTGCATCAATGCCACCGACAAGACGCATCGCATTTCTTGCACGGCGTCCAGGAATGGCGGTTCCCGGCATCATGTCCCGTTTTTGTTTCGTATCCCGCTTCAGAAAATCGAATACGCCCATCAGAACGTCACCCGGATTTCACGAATGCCGCCGCGCCCATTTTCAGCGCGGACAAGAGCGGCATAACGCGTTTTCAGCCGCAGAAGATCGGCAAGGGGCGCGCGTTTAAGTTCACGATTGTTAATGCGATAGCTTTCTTGGTCGAGGGAAGCGCGCTTCTCAATGACGGCACAAATCGCGTCGTAGATGCGACGGTTCTGCGTCCTGGTATCTGAGCCAGCCGGAAGCGATGCAATATCCGCAAGGATTTGGATCGTTCCGCTACTAATTTCACTTACATTGCCGGATATATCCAGAAATCTCAGGGAATATGCATAGCTTCCGGCCAGCCAGTTTGCCGTATCGGAGGCCGAGACAGCGATGAAGCCGTCAACGCTTTGCAGGTTTATGGAACCGGGGCCACGCAAATAGAGCGTGACGTTATCTCCCGTCTCAACATGGAAAGTCGTCCCACCTGTAAACGTATCTGGGAGGCGAATTCGCCTCATTGCGGTCTTCTCCACTTTCGTCTCGCCTTGATACGAGGCAACGGTTGCTTATCGCCCGCCTGACTATTGGCCTCCACTGACATATGAGAATTTGTTGTATCTTCAGGGTTCTCATCTGTTTCTGTCGTGGCTTCCTGTTTTTCTTGAGCTACCACGCGTAGTTTGGGGTTCATGATCTTCAGGGCGGCATACGCGTAGACGCGACAGTCCAACGCCTCATTGCGTGTCTTACTCGGGAGCACCCACTCGCGCCTGTTAACGTTCCCTTTGCGGACGACGAGCTTTTCAGCCGTGATTTGTTTGAACCACTCTTCCTCGCGATCCTCTGGTATGTGCATGTAGCCGGGGCCGCCCTGTATGGCAGATGAAACAGTTTGCGCTATGCGCCGCATCACAACCACTTTTGCTTCATCTACAGCGACAGGGAAGATATCGACCTTTCGCGCATTTTTGCCCGATCTACGTCGTTGAGGCGCGGGAACGATGGGATTTCCCCACGATGGGGAATAACCCTTCACGCCGAATATGCGTCTTCCTGTCTTCCCACGTAGCCAATCCCAAGCCGCTTGTGGATAACCGCCCGTGCCTCCCGTATCGAGGCAGGAAGCTGAAATCTTCATGATCGAGCCATCGGAGCGTTCGAAGCGGGTTTCCTTTATGATCCGTTCGAGATCGTCAAATACCTCGCCTGCCAGAGGGTCACCCCACAAAACGCCGTAGGCGAGAGACCATGACTCCCCGTTTTCCCCCCAGCCGACAATCTCATATTCAAGGCGGTCCATCTGCATGTCAGCACCCAGAGTGATGTACAGAACGCCATCAGGCAGGTGATCGGGAAACGTATATCGCACGGCGTAGAGCGTCCCGGCCTCCGCACCGTCGCCTTTAATTTCATAGGTGCGGGATAGTGAGACATTGGCGAACGACTGGAGATCATCGACCTTCAGCTTGTCGAGATAGTCGCGCACGATATCGCCCATCTTGCGGAACGTCGAATAGGCTTCCCAGGCATGATATGACGCGTGGCCTTTAAAGGGTCGCGTTGCTTTCCACCCGCCTCCTACAGCCTCGGCATCCCTAAGCGCTTTGATCCGCTGGCCATCTGACCATAGCGATCCGCAATGCTCGCAGGTGTAGGCGGCGGTGTCAGGCTCGTGATCATCGTGCTCCGCATCTTTTTCTGCATCTGCAAGGTCACTAGACCGTCTGCCTACCCATTGTACGTTCGCCCAGTGCAGCGCCTGTAGTTCACTGCAATCGGGGCAGCGGACTTGGAAGTATCGCTGGTCGCCTGCAAGAAAAGCAGCTTCGATATAGGACGCGTCTTTGATCGTAGGCGTCGAGATTTCGAGTAGGTATCTGTCATCGCCGAAGGTCGCGGAGCGCTGCCACAAAAGCGATACGGGATGCCCCTCATCGGTCGCCCTGTAGCCATCCACTTCGTCACAGACGATGAACGGAGCAGAGCGTCCGCGCATGGTTTTGGTCGAACCGGCCCAGGCGAACATTAGGAAGCCGCCAGGATAGGATTTCATCGACTGGTTATTCACGCCCTCGCGTCCGCGCGGCTTGGCGATCAGGTTCCGTACTTCGTCTGATGCGTCAACCATTGGCTGGAACTTAGTCTCAAGCCAAGTCTTCAGATCGCCTTGGCTCGGCTGCATCATCATCTGGGAGCGCGGCCTTTGCCCAATGGCGTAAGCCTGACAGCCAAGCGCTGACATTGTTTTCCCCACCTGCGCAGACCACATCAGAGAAACGCGACGGCAATCGGGATTGATGAACTGGTCCATCGGCTCGCGCTGGATCGGCGCGTTCATGATCCGGTAGTAGCCGGGAACGGCGTTGCCTTCAGGTATCTTTAGGTTTTGCTCACACCAGGCGGAAGGGGCGAGGTCTGGCGGCGGTCGGAACATTTGAAGCGCGCCGCCAATCGCACGCGCTGCACCGCGCCAATTATTCAGCGCTGCCAGATCGATCTTCATCTAGGGACTCATCAAGTGTCGTAGTGTCGAATTCGGATAGCGCCGTCAGGGCGCGGTCTATTTCTTCTGAGAGTGTCCGCTTGAAAACGCGCTCATCCGTTTCGCCAAGAAGCTGGGACACAGTGCGCCCTGGCAGATTGCGCATTGCGGCTTTGACCTCTGCAAAGACCACAGAGAGGCGACGTTCAAGCTGGTCTAGTGGGACGACGAGTGCGGCTTCAGTGGCGTATTTCAGACGCTCGCGTTCGAGTTTGACGCGAGCAGTCTCTTGCTCAATAGCCTCGATGTCGTCGAGTTTGCCTTCTGCGGCATCCTTCGCACGGTCTTGGCGCCATTGAATGACAGACGCAGTATCGAACTGCCACTCCACACCCCGCCCGCCGCGCCGGACGAACGGCATTTTATCTTTGACCCACGCATCAACCGTAGGCAGGGAAATACCTAAAATCTCCGCTAGTTCGGCGCGATTTACTAATCTACCCTCCGCTTTTCTTGCCACGAGCGCACCGCCTCACAGAAAACATAAAGTCAAGTATTTCCGGGCTCCCACAAACCGAAATCGGGGGGTCGGGGGACTGCGCAAACAGTTTCACCGAGGGAGGACCCAAAATGACTTGTCCACATACTTATCAACAGACATATCCACATAACCAACCAAAATCTGTGGATAACCTAAGGTTTCACGTCAACTCCCTGCAATTCGTGCAGGTATTCCCACAGCCTCGCCTTGTCGGACTGACACCGTGCATCGTGCTCGCTCACTGCAATGTGATTGGCCAGCATGTCCGAGACGCTGCCCGAGGCGAGAGCAGGAACGTCACCATCAGGCCGTGCATATGGCGGGAGAACGAGCGCCGGTCTGACGTTAGTGACCGATGGCGGCGTTGGCACGGTTCCAGAGCTGCACGCCGTTAGCACTGAGACCGCAGCTAACATGAGGAAGAGTTTGCGCGTCATGTGAGATGCCTTTGTATGCAGCGTCGATCTTGTCGCGTGCGTCCTGAGTGTCGGAGAGAGTTTGTGCGAGCGATACGGCGTTAGCTTGAGCATCGACCTGCGCGGCCTGGTAGGCGGTTGCCGTTTCATCGGCTTCCTTGCGCCGATATTCGCTGAATGCAGCTTCGGCGGCGCTTAGCTTGGCGGCCCCTGCATTGGCGGCAACGTGGTGGCCAAACCAGAAGCACAGCCCACAGACTGCGAGAATTGCCAGAAGTTTCGCTGCCGTGATCGATCCCTTGATTTCAGCCAGCATGATCGATCACCAAATATGCGACGGCAAGAAAGAGAGTCGCAATGCAGACAGCCAGGAAGCCATACGGGAAGGACAAGCCGATCCAGACAACCAAGGCACCAATGCCGCCACTCACGATCAACACAGCCGCAATGAACCATACAGTCACCACGAACCATGCGGCGGCGTTAAGAAAGTCGCTCATGCCTTTTGGCCCAAGCGTGTCTTTTCACGCGCGCACAGGGCTGCGAACATTACGATGACGAGGACGGCAAGACCTGCCTCCACGCCAGACCCGCCAAGCCAGCGCGCAATGAAACAAGCCAAGTCCACTGACAATACGATGATGAGCGCGACAACCACGAAATAGAGAAACAGTTTCACGGCGTGTTCTCCCTGCATGAGGTTAGGAGTGCGGATGCACCAAGAAGGAAAAGGGCGAGTCCGGGCCAAGGATTCCAGTGTAGGACGACAGCTTGGGAGAGCCGGATAACCGAGGCGGTGATCAGAAGAAGGCCGGAAAGCCAAAGTATCTTACGCATCACGCAGCCGCCCTCCCATGCGCTTCCTGATAAGCTCTGATCAGGAAATCCATTGCGTGTTCGTTCTGACCGTATCCTGCGCCGGGAAACGACGCCCAGCGTGACCGGGTGAGATGAATGGCTTTTTCGATATCGCCTGCTTCGATTGCAGGCATGGCCTTGCATTCGTTGATCAGGCAAATCGCGATACGATCCTGAGAGGCGGGCGAAAAATCGAGGAGCTGAAGATATTTCTTATAGTAAGCCCAATATCGTCCCATCACCTGATAGGCCCCGGCTGCATCCGATTTAACGGCAGGATTAAACCGCATAGGATGCGTGGCATAGGAGCGGAACAAGTACGGGCGAGCCACTGTCGATCCAACGACGACATTGTATCCCTCGTCCGACACGTCCATGAGCGGGTGGCCAATTTCTGACACGGTTATCATGTGCAGAAATGCAGACTGGTTCGGTGTGAGACCGATCAAGCGTGGCATTTGCGATAAATCCTGAGGGTGTTGTGATAGACGATCAGCAGGGCGCAAGTGGCTTCGAGCGTCGTGTGGCGCATCTCGACAAAGTATGGAGCCATGGACACGGGCCAGAGCATGGCGGCGCATGATGCGGCTGACAGGAAGTAAATGGCTTTACCGATCAGGCCATCCTTATCGGCGGCAAGACGATACACAGCCCATGCCAACATGACCGAAGCTGAAACGATTTGCAGGATGATCATCGTGGACCTCCCAGAAATCCGGTGAGGAAATCACCGACGCGAACGGAAGCGATGAGATTGACGGCTTTCGCGATGACGGAGCCAGCCAGGAGCCCGCAAAGGAAAGCTGCGACAGGCTGAGCTATGGCGAAATGAGCCGCAACCACAGGGCCTAGGTAATAGGACGTTGCAATGCCGGTGAAGAGAAACGTAAAGCGCTGCCTCTTCGTCTTCATCTCGGTATGATACGGGAGCGCGACGACTGCCCCGAGGACGCCTGCCAGCCATAGCGCACCTGTTTCTTTCGCTTCTGAGATCATGCGATTGCAGACGCCTGCTCTGGGCGACGGGCGGCCATTCGGTAGATTGTTGCGCGGCTAATACCGACCTCGCGTGCAATACGCGGGAGGTTCGCGCCTGTTTTGAGCAGTTCGCGCGCTTTTTCGAGAGCCAAGCGGCGCTCTGGGCATCCGAGTGTGATCTGGGTTCCGCCAAAGTGATCGCACAGCTTTCCCATGGCGTCGTAACCGATGCATTCGGTAATAAAGCTAGAGTGTTTTGGTTTGGCCGGTATGTATAAAAAACGGATGCGCCCAACGGGTTTAATACGCCGCGCAAGATTAGTAGCAGCTTCGACGCCGATAAGGCCGCAAACTTCATCTAGGTTATTTGTCGTCATATCGCCATACAGTATATTTATTAGAATGACGATTTATAACATGCGCATACCGGGGCGCTTTACTAACAAATGAGAATAAGTTGTCTGAATGCGATGTTTTACACAGTGCAGTCTAAGTGCCGGGTTTGCCGGGTTTAGACACCTATTTTCTTACTCTAACGCGGGAGAAGAATCTCTACATTACTGTAAGGCAATATAGGAATTTATATCCCAGAGTAGGAGTTGGGAATTTCCGCCTAAACCTGGCAAACCCGGCACTTTACCGGGTTGAGCCACGATCTTTAAAATCTGCGGTCCGCATCTGAGGGTCTGGGAGGATGAGGCGCATGTGGTTATATTATCCACCACCGCAAAGAGACTGAGAAATGACGAAATCTCTAGAGAAATTCAGCTTCGAGGGCGCGCCTGTTCGTGTGATGGAGCGCAACGGAATTACCTGGTGGGTGCTTGCAGACGTGTGCGCGGTCCTGGCAATCCGCAATGCCCGTGATGCAGCGGACCGGCTAGACGATGATGAAAAGGGTGTCGCTACTACCGACACCCTTGGCGGATCCCAGGAGATGACTGTCATCAATGAGAGCGGTCTCTGGTCGCTTGTTCTGACCAGCCGTAAGCCTCAGGCAAAACGCCTCAAGAAGTGGGTGACTGCCGAAGTCCTGCCTTCCATTCGCAAAACCGGCCAATATGGAAGCGCTGTAGGCATCAGTGCAGCCGCTTTAGAGCAGTTCCGCACAGAGGTGATGCGCAACCGCCTGTTGCCTCGGTTTTTTGCTCAAGATCCGGTTGTGGCGGCGAACGAACAAGTCAAACGTGAACACGATGTCGATTTTCTGGCTGCGCTCGGCATTTCAAATCCGGATGGGCGCCTCTTAGCTGCGACAAGCTATGAGGCGGGGCAGATCTCCGCGTTCGTTGAGGCATTCGTTGGTGAATTTGGGGTCGGGGGCGACCACGTGACGCTGGATACGATCATGAAACGTTATTATCGCTCGGCTGAATTGCAGGAATCCGTACCTAAAACGGTTCCTCATGGTGTGGAGGGCAACGTGTTCTCTGACGGTCTCGCAAAATTTCTGACTGCGTATTCGTTTCTCGTCGTCGGAGATTGCTTCATCGAGCCTAAGCCTACCCGTAAAGGTGCTTCAAAATCTTGGCGCGTTAATCGTGTGACGCCTCGTAAGCGCATAAACTAACTCTCCCACTCCCCTGCGCCGCATAAGCGCTGATTTTCCAAAGCGAAATCAGATCGATAAGGTTGAGCTACGCCCTTGCGACATATCGCCATGGCAAATCAACATGGCAAAATGGGTTTCCATGCGCTCCAAGCTTCGTCATATTTCACGAGCGTTTAACGAGGGAGTCGTAATGAAACTGAGATATCTGGCCATAGCTATATTGGCTGCGATGCCGAGGATCGCGAATGCGTCTACACCTGACAACATAGTTGGGGACTGGCTTTTGACGCACATAAGTCAAGATGATGAAATTCATACTCATATGTGCGGGGCGATGACAGTCACCAAAGACAACACAGATTTTTTGCTCCGCGATGATGAGCGACATGCAGAGATCAGGTTGATCAATAACAAATGGAATCTACCTTCGAAAATAGAAGGGATTGTCAGTATAAAATCCGGAAAATATCAACGAGATTTCAAGGCTTTCGGCTCTGACTCAACGATGCTGGATATCGATATTGCAGAGGCCGATTTGAAAGAGCTTGTCGCGGTGCTGAGTTCCGCCCGCTCTGCCTCCATGACATTTGGGAAAAACAAGACGCAAAATATACCGATTTCCGGGTCTGCCGAAATTCTAAACGGTTTTAAAGATTGCGTCCGGCATATCGGTAACATGGATCTAGGCGACCCTGTTGGCCAAACAAACTCCCCCTTCTGATGCCCGTGAATTTCACATCAATGTAATCTTGCCTATCGAAACGAGAACATATAAAGAACGAATCACGGCAAATTGATGCAGAGTCGCATAAAAAACCCGCCGTAAGGCGGGGAGTCAGGAGGCTTTAGGAGCGTGTTCCAAACCGATTTGAATGAGACGCCGTATGGCTTCCGGGCGTGTGACCCCCTCGGCTTTGGCCCAAATTTCAACTGTCTCAGACAGAGGAACAGGCATCGTGAAATGCTGCGCAACGGTGTCCGTGCGCGGCCTTCCTCTCTTTCTGGAATTCTCTGTAGATTTTATCATTGACGTACTCATGGATTTTCTTGTAGACAAAATTCACGAGGCGAGCAAGGGAAACTGAGCTACGCACACACAGATAAGAGCATAGGAAAGCTAGTTTTAAAGGCGATTGGGGGAAGCTTGCACCCTTCCCCCAATCTGCACCTGAAACCATCCCTAGGAGGGGAGCATGGAAACGGCACGACCGGTTGATACCACACGCGCAAACAGTTTCACAACTGTCCCGCATTCTCTCACGATCCTTTCGACGGGCATCCGTCGAGACAATGAGGGTCGCTATTGCCTGAACGACTGCCACAAGGCGTCGGGCGGTGATGCTTCCAAAGCTCCCGGCCAGTGGATGGCCAACAAACAAACTAAGGCGCTGATCGCAGAAATCGAAACTGTGGAAATTCCCACAGTTTCGGAAACTGCCGGAAAGTCGGTAGCTACTCTCGAAGGACGAAACGGCGGCACCTACGTCGCCAAGGAACTGGTCTACGCCTACGCAATGTGGATCAGCCCGCTGTTTCACCTGAAGGTCATCCGGGCGTTCGACGCATTGGTGCAGGGCAACACACACCAGCCCGCCACCGTCATCCCGCCCGAAGCCGTCACCCTCTACCAGACGCTGACAAATGTTGGCATGACGGCGCACGGGATGACGCGCAAGAGAGCGGTGACGTTCGCGAATGAGGCGGTAGCCGAGCGATACGGCATCGACTTCATGGGGATGATGGGCATCCCGAAGGTGGGAGTGTCTGGACGAAAGCGCATTGAGCGTCCAACGGCGGAAGAAGCCAATCCGAAATTCCCTGAGGTTCTGGCTAACCTTGCAGCGGTCTTCGGGGTGGGAAAGCGCCCATTCTCCACAGCCGAGATTATGGCACATCCCAGAGCGTGCGGCGATATCGCGCGGGTGCTTGGCTATCATGTTTGCGATGCTGACGGCGAAATCTCATCGCGCCGTCTGGGCAGATATCTGCTTGCGCATAGCGGAGAGCAGGTGGCTGGCGCGTGTGTAGCTCCATACGGTTACACCAGAGACAAGGTGCGTCTTTGGGCAATCGACCTATCGCTCAGGGAGGTGTGCAATGACACCGAACCTGACACCGCAGCAGCGCATTGAGGAGAGCCGAAAGGCTATCGCATTTCTCAACAATCCGGCCTTTGAACTGCATCTCTCTACGACCCGCACGCGAGTGATCTCGGACCACGAGCGCCGCTTGGCGTCGGACACAGGGCTAGTCATTCCTGCGATGAGGGAGGCACGCTCATGAGCGCGGAATTGAAGCAAGAGCTTACTGAGGCTCTGGAAGCGCTGCTCTCAGACGCAAGAGACCTGCTCGTAGAAGCTGCACGGACACCTGGCCGCAAAAATCTTACCGCCGATGAGCTGGAAGAGCGCGGGATTGCGCCTGAATCGTTCGCCAAGGCTCGCGCGGCTCTCGCTAAGGCTATGGGAGAGAGCTCATGAGCACCATCTTATGCGGCCTCACGGCCTTGGCGGTCGTCGGGTTTGCCTTCGGAGAGATCAGAACATGGGTGCGTTGCTGCGAATTGCAGGCGCAACTTCGGCTGCTCAATAAATTGAAAGCTGCGCATGAGGCCGGACAAGGCCGGAGCGTGGGAGGAAGATAATGACCATGACCAGTGCAGCAATAATCACGCTTCTTCGCATTCGTGAATGGGGAGCGTGCAGCGATGGGGGCGACTGGTTCCGGGAGAAATTCCCGCAGGGCGGGGACTACGGCACTGTTATGACGGCTCTGCACGAAGATCGCCGCCTCGCAGATGCAACGTGGCTCGCGGACAAGGCATTTTCTGAGGCGGCAAACGTGTCCGCATTAGTGCGGAGCGAAATTACCGCAGTGCAGTCTGCAACCAAGGATAAAGACCATAGCGGAAACTACGCCCGGATCGGGTGTAGCGGAGCCAACGCTCTGATTGGGAGCAGCGGAGCCAACGCCCGGATCGGGAGCAGCGGAGCCTATGCCCACATCGGGAGCAGCGGAAACGATGCCCGGATCGGGAGCAGCGGAAACTACGCCCGGATCGGGAGCAGCGGAAACGATGCCCGGATCGGGAGTAGCGGATACTACGCCCGGATCGGAAGCAGCGGAAACGATGCCCGAATTAAGTGCGAGGGGAAGAACGCGGTGGTTGCGTCTGCGGGGATTGGTGCAAACGTCACCCTTGGCAAAGGTGGCTGCGCGTCTCTCGTCTGGCATGATGGAACCCGCTCTCGCTTCACTCACCTGTATGTAGGTGAAGACGGCATTGAGGCAGGCGTTGCCTATCGCCTGGATGATGCCGGGAAGCCTGTTCGTGTCGATGGGGAGGACTGATGTATGACTGAGTCATTCAAGAGCCTCACTGAAAAAGGCGTGTTCAAGCGTAACAAGCTGTTCTCCATCCAGATCGAGAACCTGCATGTTCAATCGGGCTTCAACCTTCGTGAAAATGACGAAGACCTGAAGTCGCACATCTCGGACATTGCGGATTACATCGCGAAGGGTGGCCAGCTTCCGCCTTTGCTGATCCGTATTGCCGAGGATGGCCGTGTGATGATCGTTGACGGGCATTGCCGTCATGCCGGTTACACACTTGCGAAAGAGCGAGGTCACGCGGTCGATTGGATCGATGTGCTGCCATTTCGTGGCGACGATAACGATGCAGTCGCGATGATCATGCACAGCGCAAGCGGGAAGCCGCTTACGCCGCTCGAAACCGCAGAGGGATACAAACGACTCAATGATGCGGGCATGTCGTCTACGCAGATTGCGGAGCGGTTCGGAAAGACGCGTCAGAGCGTTGATGGTTTGCTCTTGGTCTCGAATGCGCATCCCAAGCTCAAGGAGCTGATCCGTACCGGCGTCGTGTCGGCAGCAATAGCTGCCACAGCGATAAGGCAGCATGGAGAAGACGCCTACGCATGGTTGATGACGCAACACGAGGCCGCCACAAGCCAAGGGAAGTCAAAAATCACCCAAGGCACAATAGCGGCAAACGATAGCGGGATCATCAAAGACGCTGCGCAGACCGATCTAGAGGACCTGACCGGCAAGCCTGGGAAAACGTCTGTGAAATCGTTGCGTGCAGGGATTGCGACGTTTCTTGAGAGCGTTGGAAAGTCTCATCTGTCAGTGGACGGTAATAAGACAGTTTCCGTATCGGTGGACGCCATAGCTGCGCTCAAGCGGCTTTTGCCACCCGATATGCGGATGAATGACGGACCACACTGACGAACGGAGCGTACAAACCGGGATCAGGAACGATCTGGCCGGGACCTGCCTTGCTTACCGCGCCAATGTCGGCACGGGTTGGACAGGAACCGGCCCCCCTCTGGTGGTTGACCGCAAGATGGTCGTTTCAGTTTCCCCCGGTGACGTTGTGTTGCGTAAGGCGCGGCGGTTTTCAACCGGCTTGCCGCGAGGGTTCAGTGATCTGTTCGGTGGCGTACCGATAAAGATCACGCAAGAAATGGTTGGGCGAACGTTTCTACAGTTTTTCGCTATCGAAGTGAAAGACGACAAGGGGCGAGCGTCAACAGAACAGAATGCGTTTTTAAAGGCAGTAAAACGCTTTGGTGGTCGCTCCGGTGTTGCACGCACCGTCGAGGACGCCAGGCGGATTATCGCAAGTTAGGACTGGCGTGAAAAACGTATCGTTTGAAAAGATCAACGCTGTCGCACTTCCGCTCTTGCGGTCGCTTGTGACTGAGTGGGTGCCTGGTGGAAAATTCCGGGGCAAAGAATACGTTGCCGGGAGTATTCGTGGTGGGAAAGGTGAGTCATTTTCTGTCAACGTCACTAACGGAAAGTGGGCTGATTTCAGCAGTAACGGCACTGATCGCGGCGGTGACGCTATCAGCCTCTATGCCGCTGTATTCACCAGTGACGATCAGAAGCGCGCCGCAGACGAACTGGCCACGCGCCTGGCTATCAGCGATGAGACGCCGCTACCGGAATCACCCCGTAACCAGCCTAAAGACTGGGAACAGGTTGCACCCGATGCCAATACGCTAGAACCAAATCTGAGCCGTTGGGAGCGTGCGTGGCCATATCACAACCATGAAGGACGCATCACGCACTACGTGGTTCGGAAGGGAAACGGAAAAGACAAGATCATCCTCGCCCTGACATGGGGCAGGAAAATGGACGAGAAAACAGGCGAGCTGGTTTTGGGATGGCATCTCAAACAGCCTAAAGCCCCGCGTCCTCTGTATCGCCTGAACGGGATTGCGAAGGCGAAGAGCGTCATAATATGCGAGGGCGAAAAAGCCGCCGACGCGGCGCAACTGATGTTCCCGCGCATTCTCTGCACTACGTGGATGGCCGGAACGAACAATGTCGCGAATGCCGACTGGTCGCCATTGTCCGGCAAGAAGGTGTTGATCTGGCCAGATAATGATGAGCCCGGTCACAAAGCTGCGGACGAGATTGCCTCAATTCTCTCCGGAATTGCCGCCTCCGTTAGCAAGCTTGAAGTGTCCGATCTGCCTGAAAAAGCAGACGCAGCAGATGTAAAACTAGAAAACCCAGCGGAATGGCTGAAGAAACGCGCTGGTTCGGTGATTGGCGGTAAGGAAAAGCAGGTTCGGCAACCTCAGGTTCCGCCAGAAGTGAAGGGGCGCCGTTCGGCAAACCTGGACCCGATCCAAGTGGTGACTGGCGATATCGATCTGGCCGCGAAGCAGGGTGCGGAGGCGTTGATAAAATCCGGTTATGTGATTTTCAGGCGTGGGAAAGATCTGGTTAAGCCAGGCAAGACGAAAGTCAGTGCGGCGGATGGCCGTGAAACAGTTTCTGCGTACTTCCAGATGGTCAACGCATCGATGATGATAGCAGCGCTGTCGCATACGGTGGCGTGGGTGAAATATAATAAAAAAGCGGGAGATGTGGTCCCAATAGACCCCCCGCCAGCCGTCGCAAATATTATACTGTCTGATGCGTCCGAGCATGATTACCGTGTTGTTTCGGGGATTATCACAGCCCCGACGCTCCGACCGGACGGTAGTGTTCTGATTGATCCCGGTTATGACGCAGCCACGAAAACATACTATGATCCAGACGATGCACTGAAAGTCGTATTGCCCGAGCCGACATACGCGGCGGCAGACGATGCACTAAACCTGCTTGATGGGCTACTTGAAGAGTTTCCGTTTAAGACGAAGGTAGATCGTTCGGTAGCACTGGCAGCAATTCTGACATCGGTCGTGCGCAGCGCCATACCGGTTGCCCCGTTATTTGCGTTCAGTGCGACCACGCCAGGGTCTGGGAAATCATTCCTGGTGGATGTTGCCAGCGTCATCGCGACTGGGCGTCCATGCCCTGTCACGTCAGCAGCGAAAGACGACGACAAGGAAACTGAGAAGCGGCTTGCAGGTCTCCTGATGAGCGGAGCGCAAATCATGTCGCTCGATAACGTCAATGGAGAGCTGGGCGGTGATCTGCTCTGCCAAGCGGTAGAGCGACCGATCCTCTCGATACGCCCCCTCGGCTCGTCAGATCATATCGAGGTGGAAAACCGCGCGGTTATGTTCGCAACCGGAAATGGTTTGCGGGTGAAGGGCGACATGACCCGGCGTGCCGTGATGTGCAATCTTGACGCGGGTGTAGAACAGCCAGAGTTACGACGTTTCTCGTTCAACCCGATCAAACGCGTGATGCAGGATCGCGGCAAATATGTTGCTGCATGTCTGACTGTTGTGCAGGCGTGGATGCAGAGTGGCGACAGCGTCGATATTCCCCCCTTGGCCTCATTTGAGGGATGGAGCGGCACAGTTCGCGGCGCGCTCGTTTGGCTTGGTCATGTGGACCCGTGTGCCAGCATGGCAGATGCGCGCGCGGACGATCCTGAAATGGATGAAATGCGTAGCCTCATTGGAGCACTTGGCAATGCCATGGGCATAGGTCGCGTGCACGCCAAGCCGCTGAGTGAAATCGAACGTCTATCGAATTCGCACTTCACTGGGCTTGAAAGCGGTGATGGGCTGAAGTTTCCAGAACTGCATGACGCAATTGGACGCATAGCGGGAACGCCAGCCGGGAAGATCAACACACGCACGCTCGGGCGCTGGTTCATGCACAAGAAGGGGCGCATCGTTGACGGCCTGCGCATCGCGGATTGCGGTTTGAACCGGAAAATGGTCCGACTATGGGCAGTGGAGGCGATATCGTGAACGCCCTTCGCTCATATCAGAAGAAGTGCGTGACTGAGGTCGGACAGCAGTTTCGCCTAGGGCATCGCGCCGTGCTTATGGTGGCACCTACCGGCGCGGGTAAGACGGTGATGTTTTCCCACATGGCCGATACGTTCAGGTCGCGAGGGAAACGCGTTCTGATTGTCGCGCATCGAAAAGAGCTGATCAAACAAGCATCAAGCAAGCTTCGCGCCGCAGGGATACAGCACGGCATTATCGCGCCGTGGGCTGAGCAGGTGCCGGAACTGGTCCAGGTGGGTTCAGTCCAAACGCTCAGAGGGCGGCTCGGCAGATTGCCACGCTTCGATCTGATTGTGATCGATGAAGCGCACCACTCAGTAGCGGGAGACTGGGCGCGGCTTATCGCGTCTCAGCCTCAATCGCTGATCTGCGGTGTAACCGCATCGCCGCAGCGCATGGACGGTAAAGCATTGGGCGTGTCCGAAGGTGGCGTGTTTGAAACGATGGTCCTCGGTCCGACGATTGCCGAATTGATCGACCTTGGTTTTCTCACGCCGTCAAAGGTATTCGCTCCGAGCATCCCGGACATGATCGGTATCCGTACCAGGAAGGGCGATTTCGATACCACTCAACTGGCGAAGCTCATGGCTAAGCCGGAATGCATAGGCAATGTGTCGAACACTATCAGCGTCATGCAAGCGGGCTGCCGACGATTTGTTTCTGCCCCTCAGTCGAGGTTGCGGAAGGATATGCCGCAGCGTTTCGTGCCGCTGGATATCGATCCGTTGCCGCTCACGGCGAAATGGAAGCGGATGATCGCTCAGAGGCGCTGTCCGGATTGGAAACGGGAGCCGTCCAGATCGTCACGGCCTGCGACCTGATTTCGGAGGGCGTGGACGTGCCATGCGTGGCCTGCGTGATCCTCTGTCGTCCCACGAAATCCCTTGGACTGCACATTCAACAGGTCGGGCGCGGATTGCGTCCGATGGAGGGAAAGACATGCCTCATCATACTGGATTTTTCGGGGAACACGCTGCGCTTCGGCCTCCCTGATACCGATCACGGATGGAGCCTGGACGCGCCTGCAAACGACACCAAGAGGCGCGCATCATCGAGAGGATGGCTCTGCGAATGCGGCGTAGTGCATGCGGCCCGAGCGGGTTCTTGCGCGGAATGTGGTCGAGAGAGACCCGCCGTCAGCGGGCGGAAAGAAAAAGACGAGTTGCAGCCAGTGGGGCTCGAAGAATTCGATAAGACGAAAGAACGGGCGTGGCGCGAAATGGCGTACGGAGACCTGATTAAGGTCGCAAAAACTGAGGAAGATTTGCGCGATATTGCAAAAGCGCGGGGATACAAGACCGGATGGGTAAGTAAAGCGATGAAGGAAATTGCAGCATGACCAGCAGCACGAATTATCATGATGCCTGCAAGCCGGGTGTCGAAGTTGGCTTCAAGCGGAAGGTTCACGCGCATCTCTCACCGGGTGCTTCTTATGAAGTCATGTGCCTCACGACGCGCGGAAGTCCGATGATCGAAGATGACGCCGGAAATATCGGATTTATCAGCAACGAATTTTGGAATGATGGCGGTGGCTTCGTTATCGGCAGTGGAGACCCAGCATGACCCAAGAACAGAAGCCGGAAAGCGCGGAGTTTCGGACGCGGGAGGAGCGGATTGACGGGCAGATCGAGGATATTTTCGAGATACATGAGGCCGAGGACGCCGAACGAGTTATTTCCAAAGGTGACCTGCGCCTGATGATCGAAGCAGCGCATAAATCAGCCGAGGCCCGAGGCGCAGCAGAGCAGAGCCGGAAGGATGCAGAGGGGCAGGAGCCTGTGGGATACGTTGTGGCACGTCTTCAGGAATTATTCACAAAACCAGATAACCCGCTTGTAGCTGCAATGATTTTTTCCAGTATTGACGCCCCGCACATTCAACCCCTCTACGACCGCCCCGCCAACATCGCCGCGCTTGAGGCTCGGGTGAAGGAGTTGGAGGCCCAGATCGGGGCAATGCAGTACGGGACTGTTCGGCAGGTAATCCACTCACCGTTGCGTCATTTCAAGCCGGAGGACCGCTCATGATCCTAGAACCGACAGCTATCACCACAGGTTGGTGAACGATGAAGAGGGCCTGATCGCGTCAGAGCGCCTAACGCTGTCGCCGAGGTTCCCGGTTCATATTGGGGAATTCGATAACCGCGATGGTTCGAGCCGCGAGACTGAACCGTTGGTGCCGCTCGCCAAGGCCTTGGACTATGCCGCCGCACTCGTAACGGCGGAGAGGGAGCGGTGCGCGAACAGGCTGGCTGACGTGGCGAAAAATCTCGGACGTCATTGGGGATCACATCTCACGGAGGAAGGCATTGCCATCAAGGAAGCGTGCGCCGCCCGCGTCGAGCAGGAAGCCGCAGCCATCCGCGAGGGAGGCGAGGGATGAACTTGCGAGCGATTACAGCCGCCCTTGAAACAGTTTTACACTACGCGAGGATCGGTGCGTCAGCGAACGAAGCGAGCCGCAAGGAATGCGACGACGCAACCACAATCTTGCGCGGCATCATGGGGATGCTTCCAGTATGAGCGCGAAAATTCAGCCCCGTCTTTTGCGCACGGAAGACGCAGCGGAGTATTGCGCGGTGTCCGTATCGGCATTCAACAAAGACGTTGCGCCGCATTGCCGAAAGCTCAATCCCTCTGGCGTTCGCGTGGCGTGGTTGCGCGATGATCTTGATGCATGGATTGATTGGCTGGCAGGAATGAAAGCCGGGGACATCAAGCCCGCTCCTCAGGTTCCGCCGATTAACCCGTTGGATGAATATCTATGAGCGTCATACGCCTTCGATACATCCAAAGGTTTAAGGATCGTCATGGCAAGCTTCGGGTCTACTACCGTAAGCCAGGGAATAAGCGTATCCCGCTGCCTGACGAACGCGACCCCGGTTTTTTCGAGGCGTATCAGCGCGCCGCATCGACACACGCAGTGCCGAAACCTGCGCCTCCACCTCGGTTCAAATCATTCGCTGATCTGATACGGGTTTGGATGGAGAGCGCACGGTTTAAGCAGCTAAGGCCATCGACGCAGGAAACGTATCGCAGGATTCTGTATCGAATGCAGAGAGAGGGTTGGTCTGCTTACCCCGTCTCAGACTTCAGACAGCCCCATATCAGAAAGTTCGTTTCTAAGCTTTCAGACAGACCGTCAGCGGCGAATCATTGGCTCAAGCTCTTCAGGCTTCTCTTTGACCACGCGGTCGAGGATGGCTGGTGTGAGGTCAACCCGGCGAAAGACGTAAAGCGTCTTCGCGAAAAAGCTGAGGGCGTCGAATCCTGGACAGACGAGCAGATCGAGCAGTTCGAGGCCCGCTGGCCGGTCGGGTCGCAGCCGAGACGCGCCCTGTCACTGCTTCTTTATACCGGCCAGCGCCGCAGTGATGTGGTGAGAATGGGCCGCGTTCACGTCAGGGGGGATCTGATAGAGGTTCAGCAGCAGAAAACGGGCGCACGTTTGCTTATTCCTATCCATCCTTTCTTGCACGTTGAGATCGCCGCAGCTCCTGAGGCTGGCACGTTCCTTCAAACGCCAAGCGGCAATGCTTACACCCCAAATGGTTTCTACATGCGGTTTAAAGATTGGCGAGAAGCGGCGGGGCTCCCTGACGGGTTGAGCCTCACGGCTTGAGAAAAGCAGCCGCCCGCCGACTCGCAGAAGCAGGGTGTTCGACACACCAGATTGCCGCGATCACCGGTCATGCGACTCTATCTGAGGTTCAGAGATATACGCGCGCCGTCGATCAGGAAAAGCTTGCTCGTGAAGCAATGCGGCGCATGGAGAGTGTCAAACCGAAACCGGCGATTGTCAAACCGCTATAAAAAATGGCGGATTTCGGCGAATTTTCATGTGGAGTGGTGAACCGGGTGGGACTCGAACCCACGACCATTCGATTAAAAGTCGAATGCTCTACCGGCTGAGCTACCGGTTCACATGAGGCGACTGGCTACATTATGAGCCAGAAGCGTCAACCGACTGAATCGGGTTCAGTCGGTTTTCATGCGGCTTTTGAGGCCGTAGCTGATGGATCAGGCTTCGGGACGCATGGAAATGATGGTGTCGGGATCCTTCACCATGCCCGACGAACCAGCGCCACGCTTGATCTGGTCGATATGCTCCATGCCGGACACGACCTGACCTGCAATGGTGTACTGGCCATCGAGGGACGGCGTGGGCTGGAACATGATGAAGAACTGGCTGTTGGCCGAGTTCGGGTTCATGGTGCGCGCCATGCCGAGTGTGCCGCGTTCGAACTTCGCTTCGCGCGTGAACTCAGCCTTGAGGTCGGGAAGGTCGCTGCCGCCCGAGCCGTGCCGGTCGGGTCGCCGCCCTGAGCCATGAAGCCTTCGATCACGCGATGGAATTTCACGTCGTCGTAGAAGCCCTGCTCGGAGAGGGTACGCAGGCGCTCTGAGGCCAGCGGAGCGAGGTCGGGGCGAAGTTCGATCACGACATCGCCGGTCTTGAGCTTCATGACGAGGCGATTATTGGTCTCGGACATTGAATCTTATCCTTGTGTTTGCAGAGGCCTGAGGAGGCCACGCGGCCTATGTCGGCTTCTCTGCCTCATTGGGCAAGAGACGCCGGGCGATATTCTCGGGCACGTAGGGGCGGATATCGCTCCATAGGCCAGAAGCTCACGCACGAGGCTGGAGGCAATCAGTCGATGCTCTTCGCGTGCGGTGAGAAACAGGGTTTCGAGTTCGGGTGCGAGCCGATGATTGATGGCTGCCATCGGCATCTCGCTGGTCAGATCTGACTCGGAGCGCAGGCCGCGAATAACGTAATGGGCACCGTGCGCACGAGCCGCTTCGATCATCAGTGTCTCGAACGGAGCGACGCTTACGGCGGACAGACCTTCCAAGGCGAAGGTCTCGGCAATGGCGGCACAACGCTCGTCAAGCTGCAGACGGGGCACCTTGCCGGGGTTGAGGGCAACACCGATGACGAGACGATCGACGATGCCGAGGGCGCGGCGCGCGATATCGAGATGACCGACAGTGAACGGGTCGAATGTGCCGGGATAAAACCCGACACGTGACCCGTCCAGGGAGAGATCAGTTTGCACTGTCATCCGGCGTTGCTTCATCGGACGCCGTGCTCTCTGGTGCCGGGGTATCCTGGGCACCCGAGGCTGCGGCATCGGACTCTTCGAGCGACGTCTCGGCGTCGTCGGCATCCGTGCCTTCGGACTCCGCAACCGGGAAGATGCTGGTGACGCGTTCCTCGGCGCCGACGCGGAACAGGGTAACGCCGCTGGCCTGACGGGCCATGACGCGAACCTGCGATACAGGCACTCGGATAAGGCGGCCGACATCGGTGACCATCATGACGTCAGTACCATCGAGTGTCGGCAAGGTCGCGACGACCTCGCGACCGCGCTTGGGATTGGTCAGCGTCATATTGGCAATGCCCTGACCGCCGCGGCCGCTCACACGATACTCATACGCCGAAGAACGACGGCCGAAACCGGCATCGGTGACAGTGAGCAGGATTTCTTCCTGCGCTGCGAGTTCGTCGAAGCGTTCCTGCGTCAGATCGCCAGCGTCAATGGCCTCATCGGCATCGTCGGAAGCGATCTCTTCGATCTCTTCCTCAGTGCCTGCGGCATTGGCAGCGGCTTCGGCACGACGTTTGGCGTTGGCTGCGCGCAGATAAGCAGAGCGTTCTTCCACGCTCGCATCGACATGGGTCAGAACGCAGAGCGAATTGACTTCGTCGCCCGTTGCCAGACGAATGCCGCGCACGCCGGAGCTGTCACGCCCGGCGAAGACGCGCAGCGTGTCTTCGGTAATCTGGAAGCGGATCGAGCGCGCCTTGCGGGTGGCAAGAAACACGTCCTGACCTTCGCGGCAGGTGGCAACGCCAACGAGGCTGTCGCCTTCATCGAGCTTCATGGCGATCAGGCCGGAGGCACGGATGTTCTTGAAATCGCTCAGGCGGTTTCGTCGAACATTGCCGCTCGCGGTTGCGAAGACGAGGTGCAGATCTTCCCACTGCTCCTCTTCCTGCGGCAGGGCGAGGATTGCCGTAATGGAGTCCGAGCCAGATCGGGGAGAAGATTGACGAGCGCGCGCCCCTTGGCCGTTGGGGAGGCCTCGGGCAGACGCCAGACCTTTTCCCGGTAAGCCTTGCCACCGGATGAGAAGAACATGACCCATTGATGCGTATGGGCATTGAAGCTGTTGACGATCACATCGTCGCCACGGCGTCCGGAGGCCGTGCGACCGCGTCCGCCGCGGTTCTGGGCGCGGAAGACTTCGAGAGGGGTCCGCTTGATGAAGCCGTCACGAGTGATGGTGACGACCATCTGGCCGGGTTCGATCAGGCTCTCATCCGACTGGTCACCCAGTGCGTCCGAGATCTCGGTCATGCGCGGCGTGGCAATTTCGGCGCGGGCCAGAAGCAGCTCGTGACGCATCACCTCCATCCGGCGGATATGGCTGCCGATGATGTCGAGCAGATCGTTGATCTTGGTGGCGACTTCGCTGAGTTCGCCCTGGATCTTGTCGCGTTCCAGACCGGTCAGGCGCTGCAGGCGGAGTTCGAGAATGCCGCGTGCCTGAACTTCGGTCAGGTGCACCTTGCCGTCGAAGATAACGTTACCATCGTCGTGGATCAGTTCGATGAGTGGCTGCACATCGGCGGCGTTCCAAGCGCGGGCCATCAGGGATTCGCGGGCTGTCGCGGCATCGGGAGCGCTACGAATGAGGGCGATGACCTCATCGATATTGGCAACCGCGATGACCAGACCGACAAGGAGATGGCCGCGGTCGCGCACCTTGTTGAGATCAAAGCGCGAGCGGCGAAGAATGACGTCCTCACGGAAGCGAATAAACGCTTCCAGGACATCTTTCAGCCCCATGGTGCGGGGCTTGCCATCGTCGAGTGCCAGGCAGTTGACGCTGAACGAGGTCTGAAGCTGGGTAAAACGATAGAGCTGATTCAGAACGACTTCTGGCGTTGCGTCACGCTTGAGCTCGATGACGATCCGCATGCCCGAGCGATCGCTCTCGTCGCGGATATCGGAGACGCCTTCGATTTCCTTGGCGCGGACGAGATCGGCAATCTTCTCCTGAAGCGTTGCCTTGTTCACCTGATACGGGATCTCGGTAATGATGATCGCCTGACGGTCCTTGCGGATGTCTTCGATCTCGGCCCGCGCCCGCATGGGGACAGAGCCGCGACCTGTCTCGAAGGCCTGGCGGATGCCGCGACGGCCCATGATGATGCCGCCGGTCGGGAAATCGGGGCCGGGGATGATCTTCATCAGATCATCGAGTGTTGCCTCGGGGTTTTCGATCAGCGCGAGCGTGGCGTCGATAACCTCACCGGGATTATGGGTCGGGATGTTGGTCGCCATGCCGACCGCGATACCCGAGGCGCCGTTGACCAGAAGGTTCGGGAAGGTGGCGGGCAGAACCTTAGGCTCGCTCTCGCTCTCATCGTAGTTCGGCTGGAAATCGACCGTATCGCGGTCGATGTCGTCGAGCAGGAAGGAGGCGGATTTGGCAAGACGCGCTTCGGTGTAACGCATGGCCGCAGGGCTATCGCCATCGACCGAGCCGAAATTGCCCTGACCGTCGATGAGGCGAACGCGCATCGACCAGGACTGAGCCATACGGACCATGGCGTCGTAGATCGAGCTGTCGCCATGCGGATGGTATTTACCCATGACGTCACCGACCGCACGGGCCGATTTGCGATAGGGCTTGTCAGACGTGAAGCCGCTCTCACGCATGGCGTAGAGAATGCGACGATGGACCGGCTTGAGACCGTCACGCACATCTGGCAGCGCGCGCGACACAATGACCGACATGGCATAGGCGAGATAGGAGGAGCGCATTTCCTCCTCAATGGTCACCGGGATCTGGTCAGTGGGCGCGGATGGCGGCATCAGGTCGGTCAAGGCAGGTCCGTCTTGTTGTCTTGGAGGGCAGGGCGAGGAAGGTCAGTCTTGGCCAATCAGAACGGGATCTCGTCGTCCAGATCGCCACCCGGCGCGTCCCAGCCGCCGGTATTACCGCCTGAATTCCGGGCGGGTTGCTGGTTCATACCACCACTGCTGCCGCTGCTGCGAGCAGGCGTGTTGCCGCCGCCATAGGAGCGTGCCGGAGCGTTGTCATAGCCGCCGCCCGAAGAGTCGCCATCACGATTGCTGTCGAGCAGGACCAGTTCGCCACGGAAGCGGTCGAGAACGATCTCGGTCGTATAGCGTTCCTGGCCGGACTGATCGGTCCATTTGCGTGTCTGAAGCTGGCCTTCAAGATAGACCTTGCGGCCCTTGCGCAGAAAGCGCTCGGCAACATCGGCCAGACGTTCGTTGAAGATCACGACGCGGTGCCACTCGGTGCGCTCCTTGCGCTCGCCAGAGGCACGGTCGTTCCAGCTTTCAGAGGTCGCAATGGTCAGGTTGACGATCTTGGCGCCTGACTGGGCATTCCGTGTTTCCGGGTCTCGGCCCAGATTTCCCACCAGAATGACTTTGTTCACACTTCCTGCCATCGACCCGACCTTTACGCTGTAAAACGCGTCATCCTACCGCACGATGGCGCTGCCGTCACGCCCATGAGGCCGGGCAGCTCTACTTTAATCCGTCGACAGGCAATCCTACATAGGTCTCGAAACGTTCTCGTTCAGAGACCCTCCCTTCCGATTTCCTCCACGTGGTGCCGATGTCCGATCTGCCGTACAACCAGTCCATTCGTGTGCGCGGTGCTCGCGTGCATAATCTGAAGAATATCGATGCTGACATTCCCCGGGATCAGCTGACAGTCATTACGGGTCTCTCGGGCTCCGGAAAATCATCGCTGGCATTCGATACGATCTATGCTGAAGGACAGAGGCGTTACGTCGAAAGTCTCTCAGCCTACGCGCGTCAGTTTCTGGAGCTGATGGGCAAGCCGGACGTGGACTCGATCGAGGGCTTGTCCCCTGCGATCTCGATCGAGCAGAAGACCACGTCGAAAAATCCGCGCTCGACTGTCGGCACGATTACCGAAATCCACGATTATATGCGCCTGCTGTGGGCGCGTGCCGGTGTCCCTTACTCGCCTGCGACGGGTCTGCCGATCGAGGCCCAGACCGTCAGCCAGATGGTCGATCGCGTCATGGCGATGCCGGAAGGCACGCGCCTCATGTTGCTGGCGCCGGTTATTCGCGACCGGAAAGGGGAGTATCGCAAGGAACTGGCAGAGCTTCAGCGCAAAGGCTTTACCCGCGTCAAGGTCGATGGGGAGACCTATGAGATTGCCGAAGCGCCCCATCTGAACCGCAAACTGCGGCATACGGTCGAGGTCGTTGTCGATCGCGTTGTGGTCAAGGCGGGGATTGAGTCCCGTCTGGCAGACAGTTTTGAGACCGCGTTGGCTCTGGCCGATGGCGTGGCGTATGCCGAGCAGGTGCAGCGCAGCGGCGAAGAGGGCGCGGCCGAGCATATCGTTTTTTCGGCCAAATTCGCCTGCCCGGTGAGCGGTTTCACATTGGAGGAAATAGAGCCCCGGCTCTTTTCGTTCAATGCTCCGATGGGGGCGTGCCCGGTCTGCGACGGGATCGGAACGGAAACGCATTTCGATGCCCGGATGGTTGTGCCGGATGTCTCTCTTTCACTTGCAGAAGGAGCGATTGCGCCTTGGCGTGACGCCAAGACGCCCTGGTACGACCAGACACTCGAGCGCTGGCGCGCCACTACAAAGAGAAAATGACAACCCCGTGGAAGAAGCTTGGGGAAGGCTTTCGTGAGGCTTTGCTCCATGGCAGCGATGACTCTGTGCTGTTCACCTACAAGGACGACAGACGCGCTTACGAGCTTAGTAAGCCTTTCGAGGGCGTGATGCATAATCTGCAGCGTCGCCTTGCCGAAACGGACAGCATGTGGGTGCGTGAGGAGCTGTCGCGTTACCAGTCCGCTGTGCCCTGTCATGCGTGCCATGGTGCGCGTTTGAAGCCTGAAGCCCTTTGCGTGAAGATCGATCAGCTCAATATTGCCCAGGCTTCGGATCTGACAATCCGACGGGCGCTGGAGTGGTTCGGGGGTGTCGAAGCATCGCTGACGCCCCAGCGTGCGGAGATCGCGCGGCGTATTCTGCGCGAAATTCTCGACAGATTGCGGTTTCTGGACGATGTGGGGCTCGATTATCTGACCCTTTCCCGTGGGTCAGCAACGCTGTCAGGCGGCGAAAGTCAGCGTATTCGCCTGGCAAGTCAGATCGGTTCCGGGCTTACGGGGGTTCTGTACGTTCTCGATGAACCCTCCATTGGACTGCATCAGCGCGATAATGAGCGCCTGCTCGGTACGCTCGAACGTCTGAAAAAGCTTGGGAATACGGTCATTGTCGTCGAGCATGACGAGGATGCTATTCGTGCAGCTGACTGGTTGATCGATATGGGGCCGGGCGCGGGCGCGCTCGGCGGGACCGTTGTTGCCTGCGGCACGCCTGACGAAGTGGCAAAGAATGAGGACAGCGTTACCGGGGACTACCTGTCTGGCAGACGGTCCATTGCCGTGCCGGAGAAGCGTCGTGCCTACGACAAGAAACGCATGCTGACTCTGGTGGGTGCCACCGGCAATAATCTGCATGATGTGACAGCGCGTTTCCCGCTTGGCTGCTTTGTGGCGGTCACGGGCGTGTCTGGCGGAGGGAAATCGACGCTCGTGGTCGATACGCTTTACAAGGCGCTTTCGCGGGAGCTGATGGGGTCAGGACAATCTCCTTTACCTTACCGGTCGCTTGAGGGGATCGAGCAGCTCGACAAGATTATCGACATCGATCAGTCGCCGATCGGTCGCACGCCACGCTCCAACCCTGCGACCTATACGGATCTGTTTACGCCGATACGCGACTGGTTTGCGGAGCTGCCTGAAGCGAAGGCGCGTGGCTACAAGCCAGGGCGTTTCTCGTTCAACGTCAAGGGTGGGCGATGCGAGGCCTGCCAGGGTGATGGCGTGCTGAAGATCGAGATGCATTTTCTGCCCGATGTCTTCGTGACCTGCGATAGCTGCAAGGGACAGCGCTATAATCGCGAAACGCTGGACGTGAAATTCAGAGGCAAATCCATTGCCGATGTGCTCGCCATGACGGTCGATGAGGCGCTTCCCTTCTTCCATGCTGTGCCGCGCATTCGTGACCGTCTCGCGATCCTGCAGCAGGTAGGGCTCGGTTATGTGGCTCTGGGTCAGCAGGCCACGACTCTTTCCGGAGGCGAGGCGCAGCGCGTCAAGCTCTCCAAGGAACTCGCACGCCGTGCGACAGGGCGGACATTTTATATCCTCGATGAACCGACCACAGGTCTCCATACGGAAGACGTGCGTAAGCTGCTTGAGGTGCTGCATGCGCTGGTCGATCAGGGGAATACTGTTCTTGTGATCGAGCATAATCTGGATGTGATCAAAACGGCCGACTGGCTGATTGATATCGGGCCAGAAGGCGGAGATGGTGGCGGACGGATTGTGGCCGAAGGGCCGCCTGAAGTCATCGCAGCAACCCCGGAAAGTCATACGGGACGCTTTTTGAAACCACTCCTGCCTTCGCACGCTGCGCCGGTCAGCGCGGCAGCCAAGAAAAAGAAGGCCGGACCCGAGCCTCGACGAAAGACGCGCGCCTCATGACGATATTGGTGCCTTTTTGCGGTCGCATCACAGCGAGAGAACGTCAGGAGAGTCTGGACGCGATCAATGCGGGTCTCAATAATATACGCGTTCTGCCTTTCGCGGATCTGACTGAGGGTGAACGCCGCACGGCGCGGATGGCTGTCGTGGCCAATCCGGACCCGGCCGAGCTTGCAGAGTTACCCATGCTGGAATGGGTGCAGAGCCTCTGGGCAGGAGTGGAGCGTCTTGTTGAGGAGATGCCGAACGAGACAGTACGTATTGTTAGAATGGTCGATCCCCAGCTTGCTGCCACAATGTCGGAAGCAGTTCTGGCGTGGACCCTTTACCTGCATAGGGAGATGCCAGCTTACCGCGAGCAGCAGGAGAAAAAGCAATGGCTGCAGCGCCCGTTGGTTCTCCCTGAGCAGCGTCTGGTCGGTATTCTGGGGATGGGCAATCTCGGTCGGGCGGCGGCTCATCGACTCAAGGAAAATGGTTTTCCTGTCATGGGCTGGAGCCGCAGTCCTTGGGCGAAAGCCGATATTCCGATGAAATATGGCCCATCCGGACTTGAAGCGCTGCTTCGGCAGAGCCGGATTGTTGTCGTTTTGCTGCCATTGACCCCGCAGACCCGTGGACTTCTCGATGACTGGCGTCTTGGTCAGATGCAGGAGGGGGCGGCTCTGATCAATTTTGCCAGAGGGCCGATTATCGATCAGGAGGCACTGGTGAGAGCCCTTGATCGTGGGCTTCTGGATCATGCCGTGCTGGACGTCTTCAATCAGGAGCCTCTGCCCGGGGGAAGTCCTCTTTGGGAACATCCCAGGATAACGATCCTTCCGCATATTTCGGCGCGACCCAGACGGGAACGGCGTCTGCGCTGGCAGCAAGAAATATTCAGACCTATCATGACGACGGGCGTATTCCCGAGAGCGTCAACAGGGATCGCGGTTACTGAGCGGTTGTCACGATTCCGCAGGACAATATCCCTGTCATGAAGGCAGTTTCTTCATGACAGGGGGGAGTGTTTCTCTATTGCGGGTCGATTGATTTCAGCGTTTTTCCAGTCGCGGCAGCCGGAGCGTGCGGGGCTGCGCTGGAGAGGTTTTCGAAATCCTCGGGATGTTGCGAGATGTCGACACCCCCGACCGGTTGGGGATGATGGAGCGCATCGTACTGAAGTGGCGCGATCGACAGAGTCTGATCCATGGTAGGCAAGAGCTTGACGTTCCAGCCGCCGCCCAGAGCGCGGATCAGACCGATATCTGCCTGGTAAAGACGAGTGGCCACTTCGATTTGATGGATACGTGTGTCGAGTGTCTGGACCTGAGCGAAAATGGCTTCAAGATAGGTGCCCACACCGCCTTGATAGAGCGTCATGGTCATGTTCTGGGTTGCCAGCGTGGCATCCACCGCTTTTTCGAGCGTGCGGTTTTCCTGATCGAGGCGGTTCGTCCGGGAAAGTCCGTCTTCGACCTCGCGGAAGGTATCAAGGACTTTGCTGCGGTAATTATCGCGTGTTTCGCGATAGGCAGACCAAGCGTGTTGAAGTTCAGCGCGTCTTAGACCGCCCTCGAAAATAGGTAGCTCGAATGACGCTCCGTAGGACCAGAGCGAATTAGCCAGATTGGCGAGGTCGAAGCCATTCTGGGCAAAGCCGCCACCAGCCTGAAGGGAGATATGCGGGTAAAAGGCTGCGCGGGCGATGCCAATCTCGCGATTGGCCTGAGCCATTTCACGCTCTGAACTGGCTACGTCCGGGCGACGCTGGAGCAGTTCTGATGGGACGCCTGCCGGTATGGTGGGCTGATGAAACCCCATGACCTGCGTCGGAACGATGTGGAAAGACGAGGGTGAGGCGTTGGTCAGAATGGCGATGGCGTGCTCGGTCACTTCACGCGCAGCTTGCACGTCCAGTTCAGCGGCTTGCGTTGAGTAGAGCTGGGCCTGGGCGCGGGCGACGTCGAGACGGGGAGCCGCCTGATTCAGGAGCTGATTCTGGGTAATCTGCAGCGCTTTCCGATAATAGCCGATCGACTGGTTATAGATGGCGATCTGGGCATCGTAGCCGCGCAGCTGCACATAACTGGAGGCGAGTTCAGCCTGAAGGCTCAGACGGGACATCGCGAAATCGGCGGCTTTTTCCTGCGCGAACTGTTTTTGAGCGCGGACATGGTTGCGAATGGCGGACCAGAAGTCGGGCTCCCATGACGCAAGGCCATGATATTCTTCGTCCGTTTCGGTGATGTTGCCCTTGTAGCGGAAGAGGCGGTCCTCGGATTGCTTGTTATCGAAAGCCCCCGCACCGATTGCGAGATGGGGGAGAAGCTCGGATCGTGCCTGTACGACGAGGGCTCGCGCCTGAATGAAGCGCTCGGCTGCAGCCTGGAGATCCGGGTTGGAGGCCGTCAATGTCGCTTCCATTTCATTGAGAAGCGGGTCGTTGAGGAGCGTCCACCAGTTCGTTGGGAGCATCGTGTCGGCTGGGGTCGCCGTCGCGAATGCGCCCTGACCGTGCCAGTTGGCGGGCACGATGAAGGTGGCAGGTTTGTAGGTCGGAGCGAGGTCACAGGCTGACAGAGCGAAGGCTGTCAGAACCGTGCCGCAGGCCAGAGCCAGTTTCTTGAATGGAAATGTCGTCATTCGGAAGCCCCAAAACCGGACTGGTTGTAGCCGCGCTGTGGCTGGGTGACGGTCACCTTGTCTCCCTCAAGCAGATCGGCTGGCGGGTTGGCGATGATACGATCGGTGGGCAAAACGCCTGCCTGGATCTCGGTCGAGGTATCGGCCATACGGCCAACGACGACTTTCTTGTAATGGACTGTGTTGTCGTCGTTCACGACCACGACCTGCATGCCTTTTTCTTCGAAGACCAGGGCGGATGTCGGCACTTCGTAAAGATGGGCCATCTGGTTGTGAGCCTTGAGCTGAACCGAGGCAAAGGTGCCCGGCCACAGAACTTCGTTCGGATTTTCCATGGTGAATTCGGACGTTGCGGTCCGGGTGTTCGGGTCATAGCCGCCTGCCGTCGTCAGGAAGGTGGCGTGGAATTTTCTGTCCTTGAACTGGGGCACGCTGACATCGGCGGTCACGTCGGATTGCAGGATATAGGAGAAGACCTCTGGCACGGACACGAAGAGGCGCAGCTTGTGCACGTCAGCGACCGTAAAGAGCTCCGAAGCGCCGCCTGTGCTGTTGAGATTGCCGCCGCCATCGTGAACGTAATCGCCGACGTTGATGCTGCGCGCCGTCACGACGCCATCGAAGGGGGCGACGATCGTCTTGAATTTTTCGAGTGCGGCAAAATGATCGACATTGCGTTGCGCTGCGTCGACCTCTGCCCGGGCGGATTGCTCGTTCGCATTGGACACGGAGACAGACTGTCCGGAAACGGATTGCGATTGACCCATAGCCCGCCAGCGTTCTGCCGTGACAGCCGCAAGGTGATATTTGGCGAGAACCGCATTCAGATCGGCCTGGGCCTGCGCAAATTGAGCATCGAGTGCCGGGGCGTTGATTTCTGCCAGAGCGTCGCCTGCTTTGACATGGGCGCCATAGTCCTTGAACCACATTTTCACGTAGCCAGAGACCTGAGGGTAGATCGGGGCCTGATACCAGGCATCGATATTACCGGGCAGGGTGAGCGCCACCTTTTCCGGTGACTGGATCGGATTGAGGACAGCCACGTTGGGGATGGCGTTTGCCGAGGTCTCGGTTGCCAGAGCGTGCGTGTGATGGACGCGACCGACAACGAGGGCGCCGACCCAGAGCGCGAGGACGCATCCTCCCGCAATGGCGATGATTTTGGGGGAGGTGGCCATTAGACGATTTCCTTCTGGCGGTCAGAGCGGTTGTGCAGGATCGCGTAAACGCAGGGAACGAAAAGCAGGGTCGAGATGGTGGCGACGATGAGACCGCCGATGACGGCGCGACCCAGCGGGGCGTTGGTGGAGTTCGAAGTCGCCATCGGGATCATGCCGACGATCATGGCCAGAGCTGTCATGAGTACCGGGCGGATACGGCCATAACCGGCCTCGATGGCGGCCCGGATTGCATCGCCGTGCACTTCGAGGCGTTCACGGGCAAAGGAAACGACCAGAATCGAGTTGGCTGTGGCCGTGCCCATGCACATGATTGCGCCCGTCAATGCCGGAACCGAAAGTCGGGTGCCAGTCAGGAACAGGGCCCAGGCGATACCGCCCAGCGCGCCGGGGAGAGCCGTGATGATGATGAACGGATCGAGCCAGGATTGGAAGTTGACGACGATCAGAAGATAGATGAGCACGACCGAGACACAGAGGCCGAAGACGAGCTGCACATAAGCGCCGTGCATGGTGGTGGCTTGACCGTGGACATCGACGACTGTCGTGCGCGGCAGGTTAGGAGCGTCACGGGCGATCGTCTTGTTGACCGCGTCAAGAACCGAGCCGAGGTCTGTGCCTTCGACATTCACGTAAATGTCGATCTCGGACATTGAGTTGTAATGCGAGACCTCTCCCGGAGTGCCCGTGGCGACGATATCCGCAACGGCGCCCAGAAGCTGTGTCTGATCGTTGGGATCGCCATCACCCTTGTCGATGGGCACAGTCAGAAGGTCGTTGAGATGGGTAAGCTGGTCCTGCGATGTGTAGACGTTGAGGGGGAAGGTGACGTTGTCGACTGGATCGAGCCAGAATTGCGGGTCGACAACACCGGAGCCAGCCAGCGTCAGAAGCTCGTTGGTTGCGAGGTCGTTTTCACTCAGACCTGTGGCCTGGCTGAAGGTTCGGTTGCCATTGACCATGAGTGTCGGGGTCGACATGGTTTGCTGGATAACCACATCGGCCGTGCCCGGAACCTGGCGGATCTTGCTGATCAGGTGTTTGGCGTAATTATAGTTATCCGAAACACTCGGTCCGGAAAGCTGGATATCGATCGGTGCGGCAGAACCGAAATTCAGGATCTTGTCTGTCAGATCGGCAGGCTGGAACGTGAAGACGGTCCCCGGAAAACGGGCTGACAGATCCTTGCGGAGCAGGGCGCGATAATCCCAGACGGGAGATTGTTCATCTTTGAGAGCGATCGTGAGATCGCAATCCTGCGTGCCGACGCTGGGAGTAGGAATGAAGGCCTGATTATGCGGACCTTCCGGCAGACCGCAATTGGAGATGATGTTCTCGACCTTGCCCGGCAAGAGCTGGTTGATGCGGTCGTCGACCAGAGCGGCGATACGTCCGGCGACCTCGATGCGCGTGCCCAGCGGCGCGCGCATATGCATCTGAAGGGTGCCCGATTTGATTTCCGGGAAGAAGTCGCGGCCTGCAACTGCGTAGAGGCCCATTGAGGCGATGGACACAAGCATGAACACGCCCACAAAGGCGCCACGTCGGGATACGCAGCGTGTGAGGAGTGTGTTGTAGCCCTCCCGGAAGGTGTTGAACCGATGCTCGAAGCCACGTTGGAAGCGTCCGAAAAAGCCCCTCGGTGCTGGTGCGTGATCGTCATGTCCGTGCGCATGATGAACCTGACCCGCGAGCAGGAACTTGGCCATGGTCGGGACCAAGGTGCGAGACAGGATAAACGACGCGATCATGGCGAAAATGATGGCGAGCGCCATCGGCATGAACAGATAGCCCGCAACTCCTGAAAGCTCGAACAGCGGCAGCCAGACAATGCAGATGCAGGTGGTCGAGACGAAGGTCGGGATGACGATCTGGTTGGCGGCATCGATGATCGCGAGTTCGAGATCCTTGCCCATCTCGAGATGGGTGTCGATGTTTTCGATCATGACCGTTGCATCGTCGACGAGAATGCCGACGGCAAGAGCGAGCCCGCCCAGGGTCATAATGTTGATGGATTGTCCCGCCCAGCCGAGTGCGATGATCGAGCACAGGATGGCGAGGGGAATCGATGTGGCGATGATGACGGTAGAGCGCCACGACCCCAGGAAAAGAAGGACGACAATGCCGGTCAGGATAGAGGCCGTGACCATTTCACGGACAACATCGATGATCTGTTCTTTCACCATGACCGACGCATCGGCAAGGATCGAGACGTTTACGTCTGGTGGCAGAATGGCACGGAGGCGCGGTAGGAGTGCCTTCGTGGCGGCGACCACGTCGAGCGTTGAGGCTGTGCCGCCCTTCTGGGTAATCATCTCTACAGCCTGGCGGCCTTTGACGAGCACCAGATTGGTTTGAGGGTGGCCACCGCGATAGACGTCGGCGACGTCGCGGATGTAGATGACGGCGTTACCGACGCGTTTGACCGGAATATTGGCAATGTCGTCCATGGATTCCGGAGCGGCATTGGTCTGCACCATCCAGTCCGTTGCGTCTATTTTCTGATCGCCGGCAGGAAGAACGATGTTCTGGGCGGTCAGCGCGGCCTGAACGTCTGCGGCTGACAGATGGTGGGCACGGAGCTGCTCCTGATTGAGCGACACCATGACGAAGCTGTCCATGCCGCCATAAGGATGAGCGACGACTGCACCCGGGACGGTTGCGAGAAGCGGACGCACGCGGATGACACCGAGTTTGAACAGATCGGAAGGCGTCTGCTTTTCAGACGTGATCTGGAGCGCGATGACAGGGACCTGCGACGGGTCGAGCGCCACGATCATCGGGGCTGGCACCTTGGGGGGCAGGCCGAGGAGGATCGTCTGGGAAATGGCTGTCACTTCTGCTTCAGCCGTGCCGACAGGGGTGCCGGGCTGGAAGTAGATATTGACGATCGAACGTCCATAATAGGAGTTCGACTCCATATGCTCGATATTCTGGACCGTCGTTGTGACTGCCAGTTCGAAATTATAGGTGATTCGCCCGGCGAACTCATTCGGGAGCAGGCCCGGATAGGTCCAGATGACCGAGACGACAGGCACCTTGATTTCGGGGAAAACGTCGGTCGGCGTCTTGAAGATCGACATGATTCCGAACATCAGAATCAGGATCGAAAAGACGACGAATGTCAGGGGCCGCCTTAAGGCAGTTACGACGATGGCGTTCATGAACTCATGCGCTCTCTTCTCGTACGAAGGAAGGTTGCCTTACGGCAGTTTATTCTGTTTAGTTAATCCGATTTAATATTAAGAAAATGAAATCAACGGTTCTGCTGCTCATTACTTGCTCGGATTACTCTTCTCCGGATCCTAAAGGCGCAGACATAAAATGTCGCATAAATGTTGTTTTAGGGAGCCGCCCTCAGAGGGGGCGATAGAAGTAAAGTGGCATTGAGCCACAATCTATTCTTGACTTTATGGCTAAATGCCATTAATAAGACGTTAATCGTCCAGAAGTCAGGTTGGCTTCAAGGTGCAGTTGGCCGGTTTGAGCTAATCATAACGCGGCGGCGTGAGGCGCAGGGAATAGTTTTGAGTGCGCTTGTTCACTCTTTGTTCTTGCTGTGCCCCGCTTCAAGCGCTATGCCTGCGAATGAAGAAGGCTGTTTTCTGGATGAGTGATGAGAACAAGGATCTTAAAAATGATCTCCGTCTGGTCTCCTGGGCATCTCTGGCATGTCGTAAGGCGTGTTTCTGTCCGTGCGAAACACCGTGTCCTGCTGCTGGAGCACCAACTCTGGGTGCAGAGCCGCAAGGCGGAGAGCCATCTCTCCATCTGTGCGCCCGTTCAGAACGCCTTTCAGTAGAAAGTCGGTCGAGACACGCAGACGATTGGAAAGAGACATGATGAGGAACACGCTTGGCGCGCGATCTCCCTTTTCAATCTTGTTCAGTGTCGAGGCATCGACGCCCAGAAGGCGAGCGCATTCGCTCTGATTGGGAAAGACGAGCTCTCTTGCCCAGGTGATGCGTGTCCCGATAGCGCGCTGAACGATTGCGAGTGAATCGGGGCGTTTGTTTTTGGCCATGGGACATTCATAGCAATGGCTCATTGCCAAATCCAGTGCAGAATTGAGCGCGTTTTTCTTCGTCTTAATCAGTGGCATTTAGCCATCAGTCATCCTGAGGATGGAGGCAGAATGAAAATTTCCCGAGAGAGCGGTCGGCGTGCAGCAACGGGCGAGGCACTTGAGAAAGCTCTTGCAGCGCTCCGTGGTCCCGATGTGACCTCTCTGCCTCCGAAAAGTCTTTCTACCAGCTTGAGCGATGAACGAGACGATTCCGGGGCTCTGCCTGCCGGGCATGCCGTAACCTGGCGTGCCCTCTGGGATGATGCGGATCCCCCCTCTTATTTCGAATCGCTGAGCAAGACTCGGGGGCCTTGATCGCCTTGGACCTTATCTCGAGCGCTGTGACGCGTAGCACAAGGATAGCGGAGGGCATTTTTATGGCTGAAGAATTACGTCGAGTGGCAGCTGGCAGGCAGGAACGAGAGAAGACTGCGAAAGCCAAAGGTAGGGAAGCGTGTCTTCCGACGCCAGAACGCATGGCACGAAGCCGTTTTTGTCGGGACGGAGAGGCGTTGAAAGTCCTGTCGACCGTCGCCTGGCTGTTTAATGCTGGTGATATTGGGGATGATGAAGTCGCAGCAGCTCAGCGGTGGCGCAAGGAATATGATTACGCTGAGCTGGGCGTCGTTGAGGAATCGAGTTCGGCGGTCACCGCTGACAAGGGTGATGTTCATACCTGGATGCTCGGACGCGGAAAATGCGCGCAACGCTTGAGTCAGATCAGAAAGGCGCTGGGACCGAGCCTTTATGTCCGTATCGAGATGATGCTGGTGCGGGAAATGAGTTTTCCTGACATGGCACGTCTCATTTTCCCGGATGGCCCAAGGGCGCAGGCGCGCACAAAAACAGCAGCGCAATGTGCTCTTACTTTGGATCGTTTAAGTGAATATTACAAAAATATCTTGCGTAATTAATATTATTATAGTATAAATAAATTACTATATAAATAGTTAAGGTTAGCAACGTGTACAGCCTGAAGGTTGGGGACGTTGTGGTGAGTAAGCGAAGCTTTTTTCTTGTTGTAGAAATGATCTCATGCGAGGTCGTGCTCTGCCCTTTCATACCTTCTTCGGAATTACGCCACCGGGCCGATCTTGAACTGACCTGGGGCGACCTGAATCGTGCCAACTTGCCTTTTCCCGACATGCGCCTGCGTGCCATCCCCTCTCGGTGGCAGCGTCAAAAAATCAACGCGATCGGCACAATGCGTGCTGAGTTTGTCGCGCGCGTTATTGAAATGATTTCCAAAGAAATCAGGCGTGGCGATTGCCCTTTATCAGGTCAGAAAATCCGGGGTCGGTCCGGACGTGACAGGTAGAAAGCCGCTTACAAGCTAAGCGCATCCCTTAGATGAAATGGTGTCGTCAAATGAAACAGAGGCCGGTTAAGCGTGAGCGAGCGCAAGGCAAAACACTGAAGACCTTGTTTCTGGATCAACTCAGAAAGACGGGAAATGCTTCGGAAGCGGCACGCGCTGCAGGGATTGACCGCAAAACCGCCTATAACTGGCGGAAAAACGATGAACAATTCAGCGATCACTGGACACAGGCACTCGAGGAGGCAACGGATCTTCTCGAAGCTGAAGCGCGCCGTCGGGCGATCGAGGGGTACGATGAACCCGTGCTCTATGCAGGGCGCCTGATCTGCGACGCAGAGGGACGCCCGGTGACCCGTAAACGTTACAGTGATGGCTTGCTGCGTATGTTGTTACGCGCAAACCGACCCTCAAATTATGCCGAGGTGCAAAGCTGCTCTGAAGCGCCCGGGGCGGAATTTTCCCTGACCGAGGGCGATGAGGCGCTCTAGGACAGAGTTCTCCCTTACATCGGTGCAAAAGCAGGCGAATAGCCTTCTTGGTGGGAGTGCACGCCATATTTTTTTGCGTGGTGGGTCTCGTTCGGGGAAGACATTTGTTCTGCTCAGGGCTCTTATTGTTCGAGCGCTTAAGGCTCCAAATTCCAGACACGGCGTTTTCCGGTACCGACAGATCGCGTTAAGAGCCAGCGTTATTCAGGATACGTTCCCGAAGGTGATGCAATGCTGTTTTCCGCAGGTGCGATATAAATGGGACGGGCGAAGCAATCGGATCCTGTTCGCGAATGGATCATCGATTTTGTTCGGGGGGCTGGATGATTCCAGACGCACTGAAAAAATTCTCGGACTCGAATTTGCGACGATTTACCTGAACGAGGCGAGTCAGATCAGTTATGGCGCGCGGAACATGTTGTTGACGCGTCTTGCGCAACGCTGCGCGTTGACGGTTCGGGAATATATCGATGCTAACCCGCCGCCGACGGATCATTGGCTTTACGCTTTGTTCGAGGCAGGTATCGAGCCCCGCTCGGGGCTGCGTCACGCAGCTCCCTCTCTTTACGCGTCGATGGTCATGAATCCTGACCAGAACCGCGATAATCTGAGCGATGTGTATTTGCAGCAACTTGAGGCTTTGCCGGAGCGTGAGAGACGGCGATTTCTCTTAGGCGAATATCAAACTGTCATCGAGGGAGCTCTCTGGCGTCTAGAGATGTTTCAACGAGAGCCGGAAGTGCTTGAAACGAGTCGTGAGCAGGTCATCGAGCGAATGCGTCGTGTTGTGGTTGCTGTGGATCCCTCAGGCGCTTCCGGTCCGTCAGATCTGAAAGCCGATGAGATCGGAATTGTGGTGGCGGGGATCGATCATGGGGGAACGGGGCACGTTCTTGAGGATTGTTCGCTGCGCGAAACGCCGATGGTCTGGGCACGTCGTGTCATCCAGGCCGCGAGGTTCTGGTGCGCCGACCGGATTATCGCTGAGCGGAATTTCGGTGGCGCACTGGTCGAAGCGACACTGCGAAGTGTCGATCCCTCAGCGTCGTTGAAGATGGTGACGGCTTCCAAAGGAAAGGCTGTACGAGCCGAGCCAATCGCGGCGCTCTATGAGCAGGGACGCGTGGTGCATCACGGGTGCTTTGCCGATCTGGAGTCACAGCTTTGTCTCTTTTCCGTGCACGGCTTTGGGGGGGCAGGCTCCCCTGATCGGGCTGATGCGCTCATCTGGGCTCTGAGCGAGTTGATGATCGAACCGCAAGCGGCTCGAGGGCGCTGGCAAGACCAGGATGGTTCAGTCTCTCACGTTGAAAAAGGAGGTTGCATGGACTGGATCGCGCTTCAGGATCGCTATGATATGCCTTCCGGGGTGGCGCCTCGCACGAAACGCTTGTTGGCGCTCCAGAAGGTCCTTGAGGGTACGCAGTATGATATTCTGCCCTATCCTTTTGCGACTGAAAGAAATGTGGCGGGTGAATATATCCCGATTTCTCAACGACGCCCCTCGGTCAGAACGCATTTATGCCGCACGGCTGTCGATGAGGCCGTCTCGCTTTTGTTTGGCAATACACATTGGCCGCAAGCTGTTGCCCGAAACGTGCAGACTACCGAAGCGATGAATTGCTTCGCTGCACAGGCAGGGCTTCCCGCGTTGATGATGCAGGCCGCGACGCGTGGTTCGGTGGGCTCGGTCGCAATCCGGGTTGACCTTCACGGATCCGGATTACGCCTGTCGCTTCTGGAGACCGCATATCTGACGCCCGAATGGGATCATACCGGCATGCTGATAGCCGTGACGGAGAAGTTCATGGTGGCCGGACGTGAGTTGGAAGCAAGCGGCTACAGCATCGATCGTGACAAGCGCGGCGCCCGCTTCTGGTGGCAGCGTCGCTGGACGCGAAACGCTCTGGACGTGTTTATGCCTCTTCCTGTCGAAGACGAACGTGAACTGGTCCGGGATGAGCGGCGCTCATCGCATCATGCACTTGGCTTTGTGCCGATTATCTGGATCAAAAACCTGCCGGGTTTGGCGGATCGTGATCCTGACGGCGAGTGTAGTTTCGAAAAAGCGATCGATACCGTTATCGAGGCCGATTATCTGCTGTCGCAGGCTGGACGTGGTCTCAAATACGGCTCTGATCCAACACTTGTCTTGAAGACGCCGGAGCTCATCGAGGGGGCAGTAAGGCAGGGGGGAGCGGCCTCTGCTTTGACATTGCCCCCAGAGGGAGATGCCAAGCTTCTGGAAATCAACGGTGCCGCAGCGGGAGCCGTTCTGTCGCATTATCGGGAGCTGAGGCAGCTCGTGCTCGAGCAATTGCACGGAAACCGGGCACATGGCGACCGTCTGGGAGCCCCACAATCGGGCCGAGCCATGGAGTTGATGTGTCAGCCCCTGATCTGGATGGCGGAGCGCCTGCGCGGAAGCTACGGCGATCAGGGTGTCCTGTCGCTATACCGTATGATTTGCCGCTTCTCGTCGGTTTTGCCTGAGGGCGTGATGATTGGCGGGACGCTTTACAGAAATCTGGATCCTGCCGGCCTCTCCTTGCACTGGCCTGCCTGGTTTCCCGCAGAAGAGGCGGAGCTGCTTCCGATGGCGCAGGGTCTGGGCGCCGCGGTGACGTCTGGCCTGCTGAGCGCTGAGACGGCGTCCCGGCTTTATGCCAGCGCAGCAGGAGTGACCGATCCCGCTGCAGAATGGACGAAAATAATGGCTGCACAAGCAGCCTGAGAGAGCCCCTTGGGGAGAATAGGATATGGCTGATGAGATCGAGACGCTTCGTGTTTCTCTTGCTGAACTTGTTGCTGAACGGGATTCCCTTCTTCAGAAACATGAAAAAGAACTGGCCCAGGTAAAAGAAGAGGCGCGAGAAACCGCGCTTCTTTCCGCGCTGCGCGCTGAGGCGATCCGTCTTGGCGCTCATGACCCCGAGGCTGTCATCGCGCTTATGGATCGTTCTGGCATCGGCTGGTCAGATCAAGGGCAGATGACCGGCCTTGAAGAGGCTGTAGCGCAGACAAGGCAAAAAAGCGGCTTTCTCTTTCGGGATTATGGGGCGCCGGGAGAGGGGCCCGGTCAGGGGGGTGTGACGCCTCGACCATGCCCGGCTCCCGCGCAAAGCGCGCGACACCTGCCCGAGCAAGATTACGCAGCGCGACGGCGGCAATTTCTGGCGGGTGTTCTCTGAGGGACGGGTCTGATGACGGATCTGGGGTGAAAACGAATGGGTATTGAGAATTTTCCCGAGCAGCTTCGGGCTGCCATTCAACAGGGTTTTCTGGCGCGTGAGTTTGAAACGGGGCTGCAGGCCCGGCTTGGGTTTCGGGCCGTTGCCGATCGTGAGGTTTTTCCAAATGCGATCGGTGAGACGCTGACCAAGACGCGCAAGAGCCTTAAGGCACCGGTAACGGAGCCTCTTTTGCCGACAGGAAATACGAATTTCGATAACGGGCTATCACCCAGCGGATGGTCGGTCGAGCAATATACGCTTAGTATCAATCAATATGGCGATACGATCGATCTGAATATGGTCACGACCGGTGTCGGGATTGCCTCGCAGTTTCTGGCCAATGCGCAGACGAACGGCTTGCAGGCCATGCAGTCTCTCGACCGTCTAGCGCGGAATGCGCTTTTTGCCGGGGTGCCTGGCGGTGTTGGGGGATATCTAGGGGGGAATACCCGAGTGACCGCCACTGCGACCGCAAAAGCGACAACGGTCGTGGTGGATGATATTCGCGGGTTTCAGTTCGTGATTGCCGGGGGGCAGGTGCGACCGGTCAGCGCGAACCCAGGCATGACGGTGACAATCGGGAGCGGCGTTTATACACTGGTTTCGGCTGTTGCAGATCCGCACAACATCTCGACCGCACCCGGAGGCATTTCGGGCCAGTTACAGCTTTCTGGCAGTGTTGCGGTTTCTGATGCGACCGCAGGCAATGCGGTTATTGCCGCGGTTGCGCCGTTGGTGTTGAGGCCTAATGGCAAGAAGACCACTGCCGAGTTGCGACAGGCCGATGGCGACACCTTGGGCATTCAGCATGTGCTCGCAGGCGTTGCGTCTTTGCGGCGTAATAATGTGCCGATGATTGGCGGCGCCTATCACTGCTATCTGGACGATCTCCAGCTTTTATCGCTGTTTCGCGACCCGGACTTCAAATACCTCTACCGAGGGGCCTATGGCTCTGAAGAGTATCGCTCGGGGCAGGTCATTGAGCTGCTGGGTGTGCGTTTTGTGCCGACAACGGAAGCGCCCCAACAGGTGTCTCTCGGAGGCGGGCCAATCCACAGGGCGCTCCTTCTGGGTCAGGGCGCGCTGATCGAGGGAGACTGCGCTTGTATCGGTCATTCGGATATTCCGGATGCTGAGAGAGCACTCATTGACATGATCGATGGCGTCGCGATGGTTACGCGTGAACCGTTGGATCGCCTAAAGCAGATTATTGCTCAATCCTGGTACTGGATCGGCGGCTTTGCCTTGCCGACCGATGTCACAGCCGATGTCTCGATTATCCCGACAGCGACCAATGCCTATCTTAAACGGGGTGTGGTGATTGAAAGTCTTGGCACCGATGCAGCCGGTTTTGGCGTGTGATGGAGCGTGCAGCCGGCTCGTGCGGACCCGTATCGAGTGAGGGGCTGACCGATGCAGAGAAGACGGAAGTCAGACGGTATTGCGGGTATGCAGCTTTGGGGGATCGGGCCAGTGGTGAGAGCTCTTGGCGTTTTTTCCAGAGCGGAGGGACGCTCGAATGGCGGCTCAAGACACTTGCGGCGCCCGAACGTCAGCGGTTGCGATCTTTTCTAGCGATCCTTGCGGACATGGAGTGCGCTGTTCAGGGCGCGTCAGAGACGCTTGACACGAGTGCAGCCTCTGTCTGGACACGAAACCCGCGCGAGTTACCGGAGCGAGTTCGTCTTTTAGACTGGTGGCGTCGTCGGGTCTGCAGCTTTCTGGGCGTGAGACCCGGGCCGGATCTTCAGGGTTCAGGTTCGATTGTCATGTAGCGGCGGGAGGCATCCATGCAAGAGATCCAAAAGCGGGTGCATTTCGGTTTTGCCAGAGCGGCGCGACGTCTGGGAACCATTGGACGTCATTATCGAGTGATCGATTTGCGGAGCCCTTTGAGTAACCCATTGGGTCGTCCGTATTTATGTTTCGATCAGAATTCTGGCTTTCAGATGGTCAAGCCCCGCATGTGGGCGCGACCGATGGTTTATCTGCTTTGCGATGTGCCTTGTCTGAGCATTGGTGATTTCCTACAGATAGGCGACCGTTTTTATTTTGTTGTAGAAATTGAATCGTATCGTCCACCGCTTTGCGTTGCCTGCAACAGTGCCATTGCGATTTCCGGCATGAGGGGCGCGCCCCATCGTTACGTTGAAAATTGCCCCGCCAGTATTACTCTGACCGGGAAGGGAGAGGACCAGCGCAGTGGAATGCCGGGTTCTGTGCCTGCGGGAAGCTACTTGTTGCACCTTCCTGTTCTGCCAGGTTTTTCCTTGATGCCCTACATGCATGTCACTGATGCGAGCGGTGCCAGCTATGTCGTTGAGTCGGTCGAAATCTCGCAGAATGGAACGCGCGCCATTCTCTCTGTGCTGCAGATCTGATCATGAGTGGTTTCTCTCATGTGACGCGTGGGTTGGCGCTTTGCGCTGCTAGCCGCTTTGCTCAACTGACTCGGGACTCTGCTTTCTGGAGCGATCAGAAGGTCATTTTTCGGGCAGGTCCCTGATGCCTTCGGATCATTTTATTTCGCCTTCGCTGCGTGAGACGGTCTGCTACGTCACCATCGCGCCGCTCTCGGGCAGTTACAATGCGCTTGCCGCGCCTCTTGGGCGAGAATGGGTGGAGACTCTGAAGTTTCCTCCGGTTATCGCCGTCGATATCAGACAGGCGGGAGTGAAAATATGTGTGTCCTCGCCGAGGCTGGCTCCGGGCATTGTAGCCCTTCTCTGGAGGAGGGATGACGGAGGATGCGCCACGGCTCGACATGTTGTGCGGGAGCAAGAGGCGGCGGCATCGATCGCGCAGAATCTTGCAGTGCAGCTCAAGGCCGCATGGGTTGAGGGAGATGTCCTTAGCGTCAAAGAGGGAAGTCTGGAGGTAGCCACTGGCGGATACGGACGATCGACCGCCTTAAGGGGCGACAAAGTCAGATTTTCCGGATTTCGGTCTGGTCGACCGACAGCACCATGCGCGCGGCTGTCGGTGATGTGCTGGTCTCACGCCTTTTACCGCAGGACTGGTTGGCTCTGCCTGACGGAACAATGGCTCAGGTCATTTTCGAAGGGGATGCAGATCAGGATTCGATGCAGACCCGGAATCTCTTTCGTCGTGATGTCGATCTGAAAATTGTTTTCGATCGGTTCGAAACAGTGTGGACGCCGCAGATGGTTGCGGGTGGTGGCTGGGCGCAGCTGCGAGACGAAGTTGTTTCATTCGGTGCGATACCGGATCAGCTTTCTGCGGAAATCCCGCGTGACGCACTCGAGGCCCTAGCGTCTTCGCAGGAGACGCCAACAGCATATCGCGGCTGGCACACAGATCGCGATGGGACCGTTCGGGCTGGCCCCGAGCCGGTTTAGGTCACTTCCAGACAAGAAGGATCATTCATGCCCCAACTTATCCAGAATGGTGCGCTGAATACGGCTGCGTTGCCTGTGCCCGATCTCTATGTCCAGATCGCTCAGCCAGAGACGTTACTGATTTCGGGCGTTTCGTCAGCGTTACTCGGCTTTATTGGCACAGCGTCGTGGGGGCCGGTCGATACGCCAACAATTATCGGGAGCGTTGTGCAGTTTCGCCAGATATTTGCTGGCAAGCGTGCCTGGTCATCGAACCTCAATATTGCGGTCGATGTCGCGGTGCATCAGGGGGCCAGTCAGTTTTGTCTGGTGCGCGTGACTGACGGGAACGATGTTGCAGCCCATGCCACTCTTGGAGCGGCTCAGCTGAAGGCGCGGTATACTGGTACGGCTGGCAACGCCTTGACCGTCAGTGTGATGTCGCAAAGCTTTCGCGACGGTCAGTTTGTTCTGACAGTCGCCCATGCCGAGCTCGGAACGACGACCTATGGCGGGGCTAACTGGACAGCACTACAGGACGCTCTGGCGGCCGATAATCAGGCTCTTATCCGGATCGACCTGACGGGCGACGCAACAATTGCGGAAGCCGGATCGGTTCAGCTCTCGGGAGGAGAGGATGGGGCGGAGCGGCATCTGACCGTTTTATTGGCGTCGCGGAGACCAAGACAGGGCTTCACGCACTGACAAGTCAGGGATGCAGCGTCGCGGCTCTGGCTGGAATTGGCGATACGTCTGCAATGATCCCGATGGTGGCCTTCGGTCGAGACGAGGCTGTCTACATGATTGCAGCGGGGCCGAAGGGGGAAACCGTGGCAGAGGCTGTCCGCAGCAAGGCGGCTCTGGGCATCGAAACTCATGCACTCAAATACATGCACGGAGACTGGCTTTGGTGGAATGACGATGCTCTTGGCCTGAGATTGGTCAGCCCCGCTCTTTTTGCGGCAGGAAAACTGGCAGCCCTCTCCCCGGAGCAGTCAGGCCTGAATAAAGCGTTGGCAGGCATTGTCGGAAGCCAGAAGAACGGTCTTGATGGGACTCGTTTTGGATACACGCTGGCAGAGTTAGGTGCGCTGATCGAGAACGGTATCGACGTTATTTGTAACCCTTCTCCGGGTGGTCAGTACTGGGCACTCCGTAGTGGCCATAATACGTCGCAACGGGTGGCGGTGCAGAGTGATGCTTATACCCGACTGACCAATTATTTGGCGCGCTCCCTCGAAGGGACGTTGGGTCAGTATGTTGGAAGCGTTATCAACGACACCTTGTTCGGCAATATCAGGGCGTCGATCCTGGGTTTTTTGTCGGCGTTGCTGTCTCAGGGAATTCTTGGGGAAAACGGCGGCCGCCTGCCCTATGCCGTGGTGTGCGATAGCACGAATAACCCGCTTCAGCGGGTGGCGACGGGGTACGTCCAGGCAGATGTTCAGGTCCAGTACCAAGGGATCAATGAGAAATTCATCATCAACCTGCAGGGGGGCGCCTCGGTAAGCGTCAGTACTGCCAGCGGGAGCGTCTGATCCATGGTGAACCCCTATAGCATCGGGCGGGATTGCCGAATAACGCTGCTCTGGAATGGTTCGCGCATCGATCTTCGTGATGTGACGGGATTTCAGTCCGAGCAGCATACGATTATCCAGCGTGCGACCCCGCTTAATGGTCTTCCCGTCGAGTTCAATACTCCGAGCGGATGGCGTGGCGTTTTTACGATCGCACGCGCCAATGCCAATCTCGATAGTCTTGTTGCTGCGATCGAGTCCGCGTTCTGGAATGCGGGCAGTATCGGAAGCGGAACGCTCTATCAGTACATTCGTGAGCCCGATGGAACGACGACGACTTGGGAATATTCCGGCGTGTCCCTCTCGTTGAAGACAGATCGTTGGCAGGCGGAAGGCATGATTCATCAGCATGTGCAGTTTTATGCGTCTCTGAGGAGCAAGATTTCATGACGGCATTGCCTGAGCAGATTGATTTTGGACAAGGGCGGCATCTTGCTCTGCGCGAGTTGGACCCTGGGGATATGCTCGATCTGATCGAGGCAGCCGGGAGTGCCCTTTCAGGGGCTGCTGCTTCAGCCTGGCTCTCATACGCACAGATGGTCTGTGCTGTGCGGGCCGTAGATGGTGTCCCTGTGCAAATGCCGGCGACGAAGGACGACATTCGCGATCTTGCTCGACGGATTGGAAATGAAGGGATTGCCGTGCTGCAACCCTATTTTCTCGCCTCTGATGAGCAGGAGGAGGAAGCGCTAGCGATTGCAAAAAACTGACCGGGCACCCAGGTTTTCGGGAAATGATTTATCTCCTGAAAATGGGGTGCCTTGGTCTGTCGTTATGGGCTGGTCGCAAGCGCGACGGAGAGCGGCCTGCGTCGTCCTGGCGGAGATGGAAGGTTTTTCCTTCAATTGGGAGCACTGCCGGTTTCATCGGGAATAGGGTCTGATGCAGGAAACGGTGTTTCAGAATGCGGGCGTGCAAAAAAGGTTCTGGTTCGCGCGTAACTCGGATCGCACGGCCAGGCTTGCAGCGTGTTTTGTCCCTCCTGCGATTGCCAAGCTGATGCGACAGCGAAAAACTGTCGAGGCGCTTAGTCAAGAGCATGGTTTTGTCAGCAAAAATGCGAAAAAGAGAGCTCGTCTCTCGATCAGGTCAATGAGGGCTGAGGCGTATTTTATACGACAGGCTCTACCCAAGTCCTCGGCGTCCACTAGCGCGGGCGGCAGAGGCTGACCTGAAAAAGCCCGGAATAGCCAACTTATCCGATCAAGTGGTGAGAGCGGTTCAGAGTTTATCGTCTCGGCGTAGTGTTCTTGTCTTACCGAAAGGGATGCGGTCCGAAGGCGGGGATACAAAGCGAGAGTCCAGCTTCCTTGGGCTGCTTGAAGTTCGCACGCCGACCAGATTTTTTGGCGAAGCAAGACATTCCCGTCAGATGTTTTCTGTTGATCGGTCGTTTGGAGTGATGTCTTTGAGCCGGGGAAATATTCCCATGTCGCAACCGGACGGTAGGTCCGAGAGTAGATTATCACCTGATATTGCGAGTTTTTTTTCACGTAAGCTCGCCCCGCACGCGGCGCTTCCTGTCAACCGTTTACAGCGCAAAGAGACGTTTAGTGAACGCAATACAGAGCTTTTGCGACGTGGTCCGCAATCCGCGATGGCACACGGGCGAATTAATGCCGTGGGCAGATTTGCACATGTCTTGACGGATGGCTCAGCGCCGTTTCAACGGGCTCGGATTCCTGACTTTCTCGATGCGCGTCGGCGCGCGCATGTGTCGCAGCCATTTGGCGCGATCGAAGCACTCGAACCATTGGACGCCGGTCCGTCAGAGAGCTCCTTCTCCGAAAACGGCATGGAGCATCGCACCAATGCCGTTCAGCCTTTGGCACAGGAAATTCATGGCGTTTCGGCTCTGCGTTCCAGAAGCGCCATGATCGATGAAATTGCCTCGCCGCAATATCCAAATATGAGTTTTGGCTTCATGTAGGGAGAGAGGCCGATGAGCCTGTCGCTTTCTGATGTGGAAAATGCGCTTGGCGCGGTGGGGCAGCTCGAGCGCGCGGCCCCTGTGATGCTCGGCGGACTGGTCTTGAGTGGTCCGGAAGTGCCTGATGAGCTTATCATTGGAGGCCGTCAGATTCTGGTCATTCACCGCCTTCTGGGGGGTGGGCGCGTTATCGACTCAGTCGGCAATGACGCGGCGCAGCTGGTGTTGACGGGCCGGTTTGTGGGTCCGGCTGCCACCCGGCGTGCGCGACGTGTGGAAGCGATGCGCGAGGCGGCGCAGATTTTAGCGTTCTCCGTGGCCGATCTCAGCGCCCGGGTCTGGATCTCAGAATTTTCGTGGTCGTATCAGGCGCGTGGAACAATTTGTCCCTATCGTCTCGTGCTGGAACGCGAGGCTCTACCGCCGACCCGGTTTCCGAGTTCCGTTGAGAGTGCGGGTTTGGACATTATGTCAGGTCTCTCAACTATTTCGACCTTCCTTGAGACGATGACGGAGGCTGGCTGGGTTGGTTCAACCATGATTTCCACGGCCACGGGTCAGATCACGCCCGTCGCGCATGCTCTGGGCGCCAGTGGCGCTGTTTCGCGGGCGCAGGCTTCCCTCAGTAAGGCAAACGCGCTCTGGCAAAGCGGTATGAGTGTCTCGCATATTCCGAGTTCGGTCGTCGCTTACGGTGCTGACCTTTCGCTGGCCGAAAGCAATCTGCTGGATGTCGAGAGAGAGGCGGGTTCTGAACTTGAACGAAGCCGAGTTGAAAACACAGCTGATCTTATTGCGCTTTCCCGGCACGCCGGGGCGGTAGCGCTGAGTGTCGAAACCGGAAGCTACACGCGTCGGGCGCGTAACCAGATGGCTATCTGAGTCAGGATGTGGCTGGCCTCATGCCGGCGAGCTCATGAATGATTATTGGAGGTATGACGTGAGGATACAGGTGGACTCGAATGATGTGTCGCTGTTCCACCTTGCTGTGCGTCACTTTGGTGATGCCATGCAATGGTGGCGTATCGCCGAGATGAACGCTTTGGATGATCCCGATCTGACAGGTTTCGACGTGCCCGTGCAGCTTGTAATCCCGGATGAAAGCCGGGGAGATGAGAGGCGGGGATTGCCACCCTCATGACAGAAGCGATGAGGAGCTGGCAGGCCAGAATTTTGATCGATGGCGAGGGAAAAGACGGTCTTTATCTTTCGGGATTTTTTCTTGAGTCTACGCGCTATGAGCGCTGCGATACGGCGCGAATACAGGTCGTCGTGCAGGACAAGGCCGTGCTCGCCTCTGAGATCGAGGGGCGGACGGGCTTTGATCGCCCGGACGTGATTCTTCAGGTCAGGCTGAGTCAGAGTTCTGCGGACTCATGGACGATCGTTTTTCGCGGCGTACTCGATGCAGTGACCCGCGGCGCCGAACCCTCTTTATTCGTTCTGGAATGTCGCGATTATCTGGCGTTTCTTCTTGATACGCGGCTCGCCTCGTCCTGGAGTAACCAGACTGCGCTTGAGCTGGTGCAGAAAGCCGTTGAGCATGCAGGGTTACAGTTCGAAAGCGGAGGAGCTCCGTTTGACGCTGAGGCATCACGGTATTGCGGGCAGTTCTGGCAACTCGAGCACAGGCGTCTCGCAACGACGACCCGGCATCGATACCAGACGGCTTTCGATATCGCTTTTTCTCTGGCGCGCGATCATGGTTACGAATGTCATGCGAGCGGTAAATCGATCTGCATTCATGAGCCTCACGCTGTTGGGGAGGGGAACACCCGCGTATTTACACCTCATGGAGTGAGCCTGCAGTCGTTTCGCCATGATCTGGGTCTTGCGGAGAATGTCGTTGTCGGCGTGCAGTCCTGGGACTCACGCCAGCGTGCGCGCAGCGAAATCTTTTATGATGGTCAGGATTTTTCGACGCGCCCTCCGGGTGCGGGGGCAGCCCTCTATACTTTTCGGGTCCCGGGGCAGCGTCTGGACGATATCAGGCGGCTCGCAAAAGGGAAATATTGCCGCATCGTCTCGCACGCCTCGGAGGTGACGCTCTCTCTTCCGGCGATGCTCGGGCTGGCACCCCGTCATTTCATGAAAGTGGATGAAGTGCTTCCAGGCGGAAGAACGGTTTTTTCGGTCGATGCGGTCAGACATTCATTCGATCTCGCCCATGGATACAGGCAGGAGGTCACCTTGAGAGACCGTGTTTTTTGACGGAGGCAGGTAGTGGATGGTTCCTCATGGGCTGCGGCCCATCAAACAAGGACCGCACACGCGATCCACGGCATTGTCTCGGCGATTGATCCGGGCAGTCATGCTGTCAAGGTAAGGTTGCAGCCAGACGATATCGAGACGGGGTGGTTGCCTGATGCTGCCATGACACAGGTGGGCGATCTGCGCATCGCCTGCCCGTGTGAGTTGGGCGCGCATGTCCTGCTGTTGCCTGTAGAAGGAGATGGCGAGAATTACGTGATTATTTCGGTGATTTTCGATGTTGTGGCGGGCCCTGCTCAGTCACCCCATAGCGGGACGGTCGCGCAGCCTGGTGAATTGCTTATTCGTGCTGGATGCGGAGGCCCGTCAGCAGAAAAATACCGGCAGGAGAGCGAGGCGGCAGCCTGGCTGCATCTTGGGCGTGATGGCCTTTTTCTCGGAGCGGGCGAGACGCGATGCGAGCTGAGAGGGTCATCGATCGTCTTCAGGGTCGGCCCAGTGAGCCTGACTCTCGATTCACAAGGCGTTTCAGTTTCCGGGGGGGGGAGTCGAGGTTTCAGGAGGCGGGGTTGCTGTCTCCGGAGGAGATATTTACACCGACCTGCTTAGTCTAGGTAGCCATGTGCATCCCTACGTCAATGGCGTCACTGGAAAGGCCATGGGATGACCGATTTCTACCATGATTTCGGTGAGGATCTTCAGCTCGATCCCGAGGGGGCATTGCTGGATGTTTCAGGAGGGCCTGCAACGCAGCAGGCGATTTTGCGGCGGCTCTGTACGAACCCGCAAGGCTATCTCTTTCATGTCGATTACGGAGCCGGTCTCCCTGCACGAATAGGGACGCCAATCAGGGAGGGAGAAACGCGAGGTTTGATTGTCAGTCAGCTCGCTCTTGAGGCGGGTATCGATCAGGGACAGCCGGTGACGGTAGCCCTGACCTCTCTCGCTGCAAGTACCTTTCGCTGCACGCTTTCCTACACCGATCGGGACGAGAGAGTTGAGCGGCGTCTCACCTTTAATCAGGACGGCACGATCTGAGCCACGCTCTCCTCCTGCCAACAAGGTATCGGAGAGTCCATGTCGTTTTCTCTGCGTTCCTTCTCATCTCTGGTGCAGACGGCCATTGTCACAGCGCAGGCGCATTGCGGAAAAAAGCTGACGCTGGAGATCGGCACACCCGGCAGGGCCATGATCGAGAGCGTTTCGGCTCTCGGGCTATGGCTGCAATACGCCTTGATGCAGATCTTGTGTCGAACGCGTCTTGCGACCTCTGTGGGGGCTGATTGCGATAGCTTTGTCGGGGATTTCGGCATGACCCGCCTCCCCGGCGTCAAGTCTCTCGGGTCGGTCACAATGACCTGCTTTTCCTACGATAACGTCTCGGCGGTTGTGCGTCCCGGCGTGACGGTACGCACGGCTTCGGCCCTGACCTTTCAGGTCGTTATCGATCGAACGCATGAATGCTGGTCGACGGATACGGGAGGCTATGTGCGGCCCGTCGGGATGCCCTCCCTGACCGTGCCGGTTGAGGCTTTGAGTGAGGGTATTCAGGGCAATGTCGCTATTGGGGCGATCTCGCTCATGGGCACGTCTGTTGCCGGAATCGATATTGTGACCAATCTGAAGGCTTTCGCTAACGGGTCGGATCGGGAGACGGACGCGCAATTGCGACAGCGTTTCCCACTCTGGCTTGCGTCGAAAGCGAGCGCATCGCGCTCAGCCGTGGAAAACAGCATCGCGGAGACACAGAACAATCTGAGCTACGCCGTGTTTGACGGTCAGACAGCCAATGGTGTGACGCGGGCAGGTTATTTCACCGTTGTTGTCGATGATGGCAGCGATCATGTGCCGGAACAGGTGATCCAACGCGTTTATACGAGTGTCGAGGCGAACAAGGCTCTGGGGGTCGGCTTCACGGTCCAGAGACCTGTCATTCTGACGGTTGATATCTCCATGACGGTTCTGATTGCATCCGATGGAGATGTCGAGGCGGCGAGAGTTGCACTCACGCGCGCCCTCAGCGCGGATATCAAGGCTGCGCAGATTGGCGCCTCCTATCCGTTCAGTCGTCTCTCTTACGTTGCCTATGTCGGAGCCGGGGTCCCCGTTCTGTCAGTGACGCATATTCTGCTCAATGGGCGACAGGATGATATTCCCGCTCAGGCCAGTCAGTCGCTTTTCCCAGGCACGATCTCCGTTCAGATCGTTCAGGAGGGATAATGCCGAAATTCAATACGTATTTCCGGATCCCTTCTGTCGAAGGGCCAGAAATTCTGGTCATCGCGACCCCGAACGGTGTCGAGACGCTTAACGCGACAGCGAGTCAGATTGCCGGCGCTCCGGCGGACTCTCCCCCGAGTGGCGAGTTCTTCGCAGAAGAAGGCGCGAAGGTCAGTCGTTATGGAGATCGGTTCTTCATCGGAGGCGCGTCTGATTACCCGGCCCTGAATACGCGCGACGTCGATCGGCAGGACTGGCTGTCTGCGCTGATGGCGACAACGTCAATTGGCCCCTGGGCACTGGAAAATGCGCAGGCGGCCTGCCTCTCCCGCTTTGGGAACAGCGCTTTCGTGGCAGGCTCACGCACATCTGATGCTCTGAAATGGCGTGACAAGCTGGGTCATGTTCCAAGCACGATCGGCGTGGCTTCCTGGGGTATCGCTGACGAGACAACCAATCCCACGCTCGCCACAGCCTATGCTTATTATGGTGAAGTGTGGCGTATGCCGGGCGTCAATTATCAGCCCAGTTTCGTGATGGAGCTGGAAGTGGTGAATCACGGGGGTCCCGCCCACGGCGTGTCGACGCCCTATCATCCAAATTGCGGTGGCGGCACGTATGCCATCCAGATTGGCGCAGGGGGTGGACAGACCGAAGGCACGACCGATGGTGAAGCCGGGATCGTGTTTGTGAGCAATCCCGACTCATGGAAAACGGGGATCCTGTTCTCCAATACGTCTCTGGCTGGCACGAATGGTGACGATGGCGGCTATGGCAACGCGATTTCAATGGCGCGCAATCAGGGCATCGAGTGGCGGACACCAGAAAAACGCGAGCAGGTTCAGGGGCTCGACGCAGGAGCCATGTTGTTTTCGACGGTCGCTAAAACAGTGAATGGGCAGCGCCTTCAGTTCTCGGATGACGGATTGCTGGTGACCAATGTGGCGGGAAATCTTCTTTTTTCCATCTCACCGAATTCGGCACCGACGAACACACTGAATATTCAGGCAGGCGAGGGTCTTGCCGCGGCAGGGCTATACGTTCAGCGGGGCGAAAACGGCTCGTCCAATCTGGGCCTCTATCCTGCCGAGGGCGGAGAAATTCAGCTGTCGTCGCCTGTCGCAAGTCCCGACGGCGTTGTTCCGACACAGGCTGAAGGCGGTTTTCTGCACCTTAATGTCAACGGCAAGGATTACCGCGTCCCTCTTTTTACCCCTGAACAGGTGGGTGGCTGATGGCAATTATGAGAGATCGCGATGTGTCACCTTTGCAGGCGACAGATCGTAAGACCCTTTTCGATACCGGGATCGCTTTTGGAACTGCCCGTGACTTTGCGCGGCGTCTGCGCCTGCTTCTCCCGTCTGGCTGGTTTCCTGTCTATCAGGGAGATGAGGTTGAGGACGCTCCCGTATTACAGGCGTTATTGACCGGGTTTGGGTCAGTGCTGGCTCATGTCTGGAACCTCCGGTCTTTTGCGCGGCGACAGACACGCCTTGGTACGACGGAGAACGCTTTTCTTGACATGGCTGCGACCGATTTTTTCGGTCCGGCAGGGTTGAGCCGTCTGCACCAGGAAAAAGATAGTCATTTTCGCAGACGTCTTGTCAGTTCTCTTGTGGCACCACGTAATACGCGTGTGGCGGTGTCAGAAGCCGTACGAAGAATTTCGGGTGCTGCGCCGCGACTTATCGAGCCGGATACGGTCCGCGATTGCGGTGCGTGGAATTTTTCTGGCGGATATGGCTCGGGACGTAGTCGTTACGGCACGCCTGTCGGGGGGCAGTTCTTCGTCGAGGTTTATCCGAAGCTCCCGATCGAACAGCGTGTGCTCCATGGAACGCTCAGGGCGACAAAAGCTGCGGGTGTGATCGCCTGGGTGAGGATGCTGGCGTGATGGATCGTCCGATCATCTATGCGGGCGCGGTACCCTTCGATACCGATCTTCTCCGTCTGGGCCGCTATGCGAAAGAAAGTCTCGGGCGGCTTGCGGAAGTCGTGGTGGGTCCTGAGACAATCGTGGCCTCAGGCTTCGCCTGTCAGCCTTCTGCCATCGATCTTTCACTGACGATCGGGCCCGGCACGATTATCGCACCAGCAGCGCTGGACGCGACCCGGATCGGGAGCTCTTCCGCAGGGATGGAGGCGGATTATGCCGTGACGCAATGTCTGTTTCGTAACGCCACAACGCAGCAGATCACCGTGCCGCTCACCGGTGCTGTAGTGACGCTTTTCGGTGTGTGCCAGGAGGCAGACGATCAGTTTGATGTGCTGCCATTTTATAATGCGGAAAAGCCCGATCAGACCATGGCCGGGCCGGATAATCGCGGTACGGCGCTCCCAACCCGACGCCGAGGCAATGTGAGCTTTATGATGGCGACGAGCGTGCCGTCTGTCTCCGGGGCGGTTGTCGTGCCCCTTTATGCTTTGTCGGTTCCTTCAGGGGCGGGGACGTTGGGCGATGTCGTGCCTCAAAAAAGCGCGGCGTTCAAACCGGCTATGTCCGAACTGGCGACAATGCATTTTGCGCAGCAGATCAGCCAGCCTCACGCAATCTGCGAGTCCAGCCGTATTCTGAATGCGCCCGCTTGGGCAAAGCGCGTGGAATTGCGCGTTATTGGCGGCGGTGGAGGGGGCGCGTCGAGCACCGCTCTCTCTCCGGATGTCGGTTCCTTCTCTGGCGCCGGGGGCGGGGCCGGGGGGGATTGCTGGGGCGTCTATCCGATCGATCCTGAGCGCGATGCTGTGCTGTCTGTTACGGTCGGAACGGGGGGTGAATCAGACCGACGGGGCGGACCAAGCTTTGTCACTTATGGCGCTCAGCCCCTGCTGACATCCGATGGTGGGAGCCCCGGTTATTTTGCGACACCACAGAACTCCGTTGGAGGGCGTGGCGGCGGAACCGGAGGGGGATCTCTGTGGAACCAGTCTGGAGGCGGAGGGAGCGACGGTCAAAACGGCATTTATGTCTTTGCCGGTAATGGCGCTGCTGGCCCCTGGGGTGGTGGCGGTCCTGCGGGCTATCTCCGTGGGGTGGCAGCGACCAGATACGGTGCAGGAGGCGGGGGTGCCTACGCAATTCCTGCAGAAGGGCTGAAAGCTGAGGGCGGACGCGGCTATCAGGGAGTGGTCATTTATCGGTTCCTCCACTGAAGGAGGAACCGGATATCTCAGTTGAGCGGGTTGGATGTTGCTTCGTTGATCCATTCTGAATTGCGGCCGCGGAATGCATGAACATCTGCTGCGGTCACTGCGCTGGCGGCATTTCCCCAGCTCTGACGGATGAATGTCACAACGTCGGCCACTTCCTGGTCAGACAGAACATGCGCAAAGGCCGGCATGGTCAGTGATGAGGGCGCCTTGTCTGTCGCGGGAACAGCAGCTCCCTTGAGAACGATCAGAATGAGCGAGCCCGGATCTCTGTCCATGACGACGGGATTGCCAGCCAGAGGAGGGAAGGCCGGGGCATAGCCATGGCCATCGGTCCGGTGACAGGCGGCACAGCGATCAACATAGGTTTTTGCGCCCGCGTCTGGAAGTTTTTCCTTATGCAGGATTTCAGTCACGCTTGTGTCGAGCTGCCACGGTTTTTCGTTCTTCCGTGCCGGAAGAGACGTCTTGAGGTAGCGCGCGATGGCGTGCAGGTCGGCATCGTTCAGATGTTGTGTGCCATGGGCGATGGCGTCGCTCATACCCCCGAAGGCGGATCCCTTCAGATTGCGTCCTGTGGCGAGGAAGGTGACGATATCGTCTTCGCTCCAGCGCCCGAGACCCGTTCGATCATCCTGACGCAGATTGACAGGGTTCCATCCATCTACAGGCGAGCCGCCAGAGAGGAAAACATCGCTCTGATCGCTCGAGAGCGCTTTTTCCTGCATCGTGATGGCGCGCGGAGAATGGCAGGCGCCACAATGACCGGGACCTTCGACCAGATAAGCGCCACGTGCGATTTCTGCTGAATCGAAAGAGCGATTGGCATTTGCCAGAGCTGTCTGCGGTGTGGGCGCGAAAGCCCAGCGCCACAGCGTCATGGGCCAGCGCATGGAGAGCGGCCACGTGATTTTATTGGTGGGAGGCGCTTTTGCAATCGGCGCAACGCCCTCGTGGAAATAGACCCAGAGCGCGTGTATATCGGCATCACTCATGCGCGCGTAGGACGGAAAAGGCATTGCCGGGTAAAGCGGCTTACCGTTTTTGCCGATGCCGCGTCTTAAGGCATTCGCGAAATCTGCTTCTGTATAGGATCCGATGCCATACTTGGTGTCGGGCGTGATGTTCGGCGCGTAGAGCGTGCCGATTGGCAGAACAAAGGGATTGCCGCCAGCGTAGGTCGCTGAGGGGTCATGTGTATGACAGGCGGCGCAATCGGCAGCAGCGGCGAGATATCGTCCCTTGTCGATCAGGCTTTGCTGGGAATTAGCCTGAGCAGGCGCCGCAAATCCCTGGCTTACAAAACCCAGAAGGCCAAGCAGCGTGAGAACCTGTTTTTTGAACGGCATCATAGGGACACCAATGGGCCCGGTTTGGCCAGATAAGTCGTGCGGATGTGGTGCGCGGCCCAGTAGGCGAGCGCTGCGACCGTGCCTGTCGGATTATATCCCATGCCCTGGGGGAAGGCGTTCGAGCCAATGACGAAGACGTTGGAGACGTCCCAGCTTTGCAGATAGCGGTTGAGCGCACTGTCGTGTGGGCTGGTGCCCATTACGGCGCCGCCGCCAAGATGGGTTGTCTGGTAGCGACGGGTGTCGAAGGTTTCCCCGTGCTCAAGTCGTCCCAGCTCATACCGTCTGGCACCGAGTGCTTTCATGATCGGCTCGATCTTGCCAACGACATACTGATTCATGCGGATGTCGTTTTCCTTCCAGGTGAAGGTCATGCGCAGCAGAGGCTGACCGTAGCTGTCACGCCAGGTTGGATCGAGATCGAGATAGACGTCGCGATAGGCCATGTTGCTGCCATGGGCATCCATGGCGAGAGAGTGTCGATAGGTGTCGACCAGACCTGCCTTGTAGCCGGCTCCCCAGCGAGGCGCCGATTTTCCGCCCCCGTTCATGGCGGCGGCGATCGGTTTGACGCCCGCCTGATTGACCCAGACCGGTGAGCCGCCGATGAAGCCGAGCGGGCCATGATCGAAATTATCGCTGTTGAAATCGTCCATCGCGACACCAGCCCCACCAGCCCCGACGAACTGGTTGGTAAACTGGTTCTCGGACATCCAGGCACGGGAGGTCGTGATTGTCTGGTAGACGAAATTACGGCCGACAACACCTGTGTTGCTCACTGGGTCATAAGGCTTGCCGATGCCGGAAAGCAGCATGAGATGCACGTTGTGAAACTGGAAGGCCGCCAGAATGACAAGATCGGCCTCCACGGTCTTTTCCCGGTTTTCGCGCTGGTCCAGATAGGTGACACCGGTTGCCTTGCGCTTGTCGCTGTCCAGATTGACCTTCAGCACATGGGCGTCGGTGATGAGTGTGAAATCGCTATCGTTTCTCAAAGCCGGCAGAATATTGATATTCGGCGATGCTTTTGAGTACATGTAGCAGTCATAACCACTGCAATATCCACAGAAATTACATGGGCCCATCTGGAGGCCGTAAGTATTGGTATATTGCATGGAGGCATTGGCTGCGGGCAATGCATAGGGGTGGTATCCCGCTTCTGTCGCAGCCTTGCGGAACAGGCTCGCAGTATAGACGTCCTGCATCGGTGGCAGCGGGAATTTGTCGCTACGCGAGGGAGCAAAAACATTGCCCTTGCCGACTACCTGACCGTTGACCGTATAGGCCTCTCCCGAGGTACCGAAAACTTTTTCGGCCTTGTCGAAAAAGGGCTCCAGTTCGTCATAGGTTACGCCGTAATCCTGCAGATTCATGTCTGCGGGAATGAATTTGGCTCCATATCGTTCGGTGACGTGGCTGCGCAGACGCAGATCGTCTGGTGCAGCGCGAAAATGCACACCCGACCAATGTAGCCCCGCACCGCCAACCCCTTCGCCCGGAAGGAAGGCGGCAAGCTGACGGTAGGGAAGGGCCGTCTGATTGATCGTATTTCTGATGGTGACGGTTGTCTTGGCCGGATTCTGGAACAATCTGTGCCGGATTGCTCCACGTAACTCGTCGATCGAGCCGGGATAGGTGCCTTCCTTAGCCGTCGCCCGGTCTGGTCCCCGCTCCAGCATGACGACGCTCCGCCCGGCCTCGCGCATTTCTTTAGCAAGGATCGCGCCGGCCCAGCCCGCTCCGATGATGACTACGTCAGTCCGTTTTAATGTCATGCGTCTCGACTTTAGGAATGGTCGCTCAGGCCTTTTGGCCACTCAGAGATACGGGACCGAAGGGATACGCTGCGCCCTCCTGATTGACCCAGTCCATGAAATCGGCCCGGGCACCAGGGAAGGAGAGCAGAAGCCAGCCTTGCATATGGCGATTGCCGCCATGAACAGGATCGGAGAACACGCCTTCAAGCGTGTTTCGGCGAAGCTGCTCGAAGAAGAGCCGTGCGTTCATATCGGGGAAATGGATGGCACCGCCCTCGAAGGCGGTCAGGATCTCGATCTGGTCTTTCTGACTCAGATCGGCAAAACCCTTGCCGCGCTGCGCGCGGGCGTAATGGTTAGCTCCGGCAATCCCCTTGCGATAGAGATCACGTGGGGCAAATGGCAGCTGATATCCCAGATTGGCGGGACCGTCCTGAAACGGTCCCGCCATATACCAGAGTTCGCCCCGACCGTAGGGTGTGTCCATCTGACGGTCGATAAAAACGGGGGCACCCAAGGCTGTTGCGCCTGGTCCGTAAGAATCGCTGGGATAGATGCATTCGCATGCGGCCTGGAGAAAGCGAAATTCTTCCGGAGAAAAGAAAGCCGGCTTTTCATCAAGCTTGAGGGCGGCGAATGCCTTCCGGGGAGATGTTGTCCGGCAAGCAGAAGGAAGGCTGTAGAACCGACAGCGCCTTTGACAAAGCGGCGGCGTGAAGACAAAGGCGCGCTCAACCTGTTCTCCCGACGGAACAATGATGCATTCTGCCCACCTTGTGGGCATTGCCTCCTTCTTCGCGATTGTGACGGGAAATGCAAGCAGCTTTATAGGCAGCCTCTTTCTAGAGACTGCGCTGGCACCGCATGGTTCCTGTCTGCTTCAGGAGTGACCGGCGGGAAGGGTCAGCACCCCGGCCTTGGGCGATTTGACCTTGGGGGGTGTCGAACCTGTGCCATCGCCGAGAGGGAAGATGGCGTCCGGCTCCTGCGGTTTTGTTTCTGTTGCGGCGGCGGCAACCGGGGTGCTCGGGAGGCTGGGACTGGTTGCAGCGGGGGCGATCGGAGCGTTTTCCGCCGTCACGGAAGGAGCGGCAAGCGGTGCATTAGGACCGATATCCTGCTGTTGAACAGCGCCTTGCAGGGGGGCGCCGCTCGCATCGACCAGCCAGTCATGGAGGGATTTCTTGATCTGGAACTCGAGCTCGACATTCATGTCCTGCATCATTTGTGATGTCAGGTCATAAAGAACGGCAGGGGATTCCGGATCTTTGTTGCCAGGGTTGAGGCTTCGGGTGATGTGGGCAAGTGCGTAGCCTGCCCGCCCGCCTGACGGGGCCGAGAGATCGACATGCGCTTCGAGCTCACCGAGCAGGGTGCCACCCGGAGCGTGCAGAATGCTCGCCTTCGTGATGGTGAACATGCCGTTGCCCTCTGACCCGCTGGCGACCAGACGGTTGCGGGCCATCTGCTCCAGAGCCTGCTGCGGTGAGGTGGGCGCTTTTCCTGAGATGTCTCCCGGTGTGTTGCCGGGTGGCGCTGTGTCGATCACTTCAAGGTGAGCGACATTCAGATGCATCTTGCTGAGATAGCTGTAATCCAGCGGAGCAAAGCTTGCGGTTCACTATCGCCGCATGCGGTCAGTAGGGGGGCGGTAGCTCCGAGGGTAAGACAAAGGGACCCGAAACGGAGAAACTTCTGAACTCTGGAAAGGCGTTGCATTGCGAGCTCCTGAGGCGCGTCTGGGTTTCAGCTCTTATTTACTAAAGAACGTAGTCGATCGAATAGGCGTCCCGATTTCTTTTCCTGCTGTTCCTCGCGTTTTGTCGGCTCTGCAGCCGGGGTCGAGGGATTGCGGTGCAGAAAAGCCCAGGATTCCGAAATCATCTCGGCAGAAGCTGCCGCAGGAGCGGGCGGGAGGCCCTTTTCAGGCTGTTTATCGATTTGAAGAGAAGACGCGTTCCCGAGACCGTAATCGCGTGCTTCGAAAGCGAGCGCTTCTGCGATGACCGTCACGTGCTCCGGGTGGCTGAGATACCATCCAAGAATGACGGAGGGCAGCATGCCCGCCATCCCCTCGTCGCTGACGATGAGGTTGGCGAGGGGGCAATAGAAGGTTGGAGCCTTGTCGAGCTGGCGCTCCCACCAGGAGAGATAGAAGGTGCAGCCCGCTTCGGCATCGTAGAAACGGTGAATCAGCTGATTTTCAGCCAGAAAAGAGACCTGCGATTTCAGGGGCTTGTCTGTCAGCGGTGACAGAACGATCAGGGATTCCGGTCCGATCCGCGTGCCGAGGATGCGACGGATTTGCCTTGCAGAAAGGACCCGCCCGCCAACACTGGCAAATTCCTGATCCTGTCCAGCCAGTGAGGTTTGAATCTGGCGTAAATCACCCAGGGTGCGCACCGACCAGGCAGCGGCCAGCTGCGCCGCCAGGAAGAAGGGCATCTCAGGCGCCCCTTCGACTGGATGGGGCGTTGAGCTGAGAGAGTGACGCACAAGGTCGTCAAACCAGGGCGCGACTGTCGACAGGATCTGCTGGGGATGCAGACGCTGAACGACCTCGATGTGAGAGCCGCAATAGTTACGCTCACCATCAAGATACCAGACCGCCTGCCGACCGCTCAGAGTGTCAGTGAGTGTCAGGCATTGAATGTCATCGGCAAGCGCGATGACTTCTTGTGGAATCCATTGATCGTAAAGCCCATCCAGTTTTTCGCCGTCGACGCGCACGCTCCGCAAGAAGTCGTCGGCTGCGCTCATCGTGCAATCTCGGCTCGATCAAAGCGGAAACCGACATTGCAGAATTCACAGTTCATCGTGATCTGCCCTTCATCGGCCATGTGATCGAGATCGTCTTCCGGGAAGGTCGACAATACGCTCGCCAGTCGGGCGCGATTGCAGCGGCATCCCAAACTCACGGCGCGGGGACGGTCAATCAGCACGTCCTGAGTGCCGAACAGGCGCTCGATCAGAGTGGTCGGGCTCAAGGCAGGGTCGAAAAGCTCGGCAGAGGTCAGGGTGTTGCCCAGAATACAGGCCGTTTCCCATGTATCCTCATCGCGCTCCTGAGAGGTGGCGATCCCTCCCTCTTCCGCAATTTTTTCGAGGAGCAGGGCACCTGCCTGCCAGCCCTCGTCCGTCTTCTCGCAGTAAAGGCGGATCCAGCACTGATGCTGTTCACTAGTGGTGAAATAATGCATCGCCATGTCGGACAAAGTCTCGCCTTCCAGCGCAACGATACCCTGATGGCGTTCGGTATGCGCGCCCTGATCGATGGTGAAGGCAAAGTAGCCGTCGCCCAGAAGCGTTTTGGCGGAAGCGCTATCCGGCGTGTCGTTCGAGCGAAGGTAGAAGCGCAGCTCGCCGGCGTCCGTACAATCGGCGACGAGCATCGAGACCGGGCCGTCCCCTTTGACCTGAAGCGAAAACGAGCCCTTGAACTTCAGACCGGCACTAAGCCCAGCCACCAACGACAGGGTCTGGCCGGCCAATTCACGTCCGCAATCGGGGATATCGTGACGCATCAGCATGATATCGGCCAGTTTGCCCAGGCGCACGAGGCGTCCGCGAACAGGTCGGTTCGCCATATGGAACGGCGTGATGCCATGCGCGATCACGAGATCAGGCACGGCTTCGGGGCGTTGTGTGTCCATAAAGGCAGGTGTTTCGATCATTGGTACTCTGTCTGATACTTTCTAGGGCTGTCCAAGAGAGGCGTCGTCGAGCGCGCTCAGCCGGGCGTGCCGAAAGAGCGCCATTCCTCGCTGCCGAGCACCCAGAGCAGGAGTCCCTTCTGGGCGTGGAGACGGTTTTCCGCTTCGTCGAAAACGACCGAAGCCGCACTCTCAAAAACGTCTTCCGTCACTTCCTCACCGATATGGGCAGGAAGACAGTGCATGAACAGGGCTTCAGCAGATGCTTTTTGCATGAGAGCCGCATTGACCTGAAAAGGACGCAGCGTGTTGAGGCGCGCTGCTGATTCCTTGTCAGACATGCTGGTCCATGTATCGGTCACGATGCAGCCTGCGTCACGGACAGCCTCGACAGGGTCATGCACGAGGCGGATTTTCCCGCCTTCGGCTTGAGCCCAGTCGAGCACATCCTGTCGTGGCTTCATGCTCTCGGGCGTGGCAAGGGTCAGGGAAAAACCAAAGCGTACAGCCCCCTCGATGAGGGAGGTGGCAACATTATTGCCGTCACCGATCCATGCCCAGTGTGAGCCCGCGACCGGTCCACGATGCTCTTCATAGGTCATGATATCGGCGAGGATCTGCACCGGGTGAGAGTCGGGCGTCAGACCGTTCACCACCGGGATGCTGCTCCAGCGCACAAGCTCCGGCAGCATGTCCGTCTCGCCGGTCCTCACAACCAGCACATCCAGAAAACGCGAGAGAACACGCGCGGTATCGGCAAGGCTCTCGCCCCGACCGATTTGCATATCTGCCGGGGAAAGCACCGAGACATCGCCGCCGAGCTGACGCATGCCCACCTCAAAGGAGAGGCGCGTGCGGGTCGACGGTTTGGAAAGCATCAATCCCAGGGTGCGACCGGCGAGGGGATGGGCCGGGTGCATCGGTACCCGGCGACCATCCTGCATGGCCTTGACCGCACGGCCGACATCGATGATCGCGCGCAGGGTTGCTGAGTCCAGATCGCGAAGGTCCAGAAAATGTCGGATCTTGGTCTTGGGAGAGATCTGGGTCTGCGTGCTCATGCCTTGCTTCCTCCGTTTTCGAGAGCCGCAGCGGCACGCGAGAGAAGCGTGCAGGCCTCAAGACATTCTTTTTCGGAGACGATCAGCGGCGGCAGCAGACGCAGCACGTTTTCCCCTGCGGTGACGCTCAACAGGCCTTCTTCCATGACCTGAGCCTGAACCTGGGCAACCGGCAGGCGGCATTTCAGCCCCCACATCAGGCCGCGACCGCGGGCAAGCTCGAACACAGTCGGATGCTTGCTGACCAGGGCGTGGAGAGCGCTTTCGAGAACTTTGCCTTTCTGTTCAACCCCGGACAGGAAACCTTCGTCAAGAATGACATCCAGAACGGCATTTCCAGCGGCACAGGCGAGCGGATTGCCGCCGAAGGTCGTGCCGTGCGATCCGGCCCCCATAGAAGCGGCAACCTCTTCATTGGCCAGGATCGCTCCCATCGGAAAGCCACCGGCAATGCCCTTGGCGGCCGAGATGACGTCCGGGATGACGTCGTAGCCTTCATGGGCGAAGAGCTTGCCGGTACGACCCATGCCTGTCTGCACCTCGTCAAAGGCAAGGATCAGTCCATACTCGTCGCAGACCTGACGCAGCCCGGTCATGAATTGAGGGTCGGCCTGTTTGATTCCGGTCTCACCCTGAATGGGTTCGAGCATGATTCCCGCTGTCTGCGGTGTGATGGCAGCGCGCAGGGCATTCATGTTGTTGAACGGCACATGATCGAAGCCCTCGACCGGCGCACCGAAACCCTCGAGATAGGCAGGATTTCCTGTGGCGGCGATCATGGCTAGGGTGCGACCGTGAAAGGCGCCCGTACAGCAGATGATGCGTGTGCGCTCTGCATGACCGCGCGCGAACTGGGTCTTGCGGATCATCTTGACCATGCCCTCATTCGCTTCTGCGCCGGAATTGCAGAAAAAGACGCTGTCGGCGAAGGACGCGGCCACAAGGCGGTCAGCCAGCTGCTCGGCCTGCGGGATGCGATACAGGTTCGAGACATGCATCACGCGGGCGGCTTGATCTGCGATGGCCTTGACGAGGCCCGCATGGCCGTGACCGAGCGATGAGACGGCAATGCCCGCCCCAAAATCCAAGAATCGTCGCCCTTCAGCCGTGTACAAGCAAGCGCCCTGACCGTGCTCGAAAGCAAGGTCGACTCGTTTGAACGTTGGCATCAGAGCGGAGATCATGGTGATGGGAGAGCCCGATAAAAAAGGGAAGGGAAACGCAACGGCTAAGACCCCGCACCTGAAAAACAGGGCAGGGCAAAAGCTACTGCTTTCTCATGATGGGGCTATTGTCACCTATTCGTCAAATTCATGCGGTCAGGCGCTTGTAAAACAGGTCGCGGGCCAGCCAGCAGCCAACCCGCGCGCCTGTCAGCCTGCCGCTTTCGTCGCGCTGGAAAGAGAGGGTCCAGTAGCCAGGTGGGGAGTGGTCCAGCGCTCTGAGGCAGGGGATCAACCAGACATCGTCGCCCAGTGGCTGGAGGCGCTCCATGCGCCCTAGGCCGAGCATCCCTGAAAAACCGCCGTAAAGAGCTCCCTCCGAGCCCTCGACTGTCAGAACGCTGTCGAGCTCATCGCAATGATAGCGCCCTGCCAGATCATTGCGCGAGACAGTTCTGGGGATAGCGCTCAGGCTGACGCTGCGGTTCTCCTGAGGTCGCGCCATCAGAAGCCCATCCCCGGACAGGCTTAGCCGGGTTGCGTCTTGCCCGGCTCCGTCTTGCGTCCAGGGCTCGAGTATTTCCGGCGGATAGGCATAGCGTAAAGACAGGCGCGTGCCTGATGCCGTCGGAGAAACCGAGGCGGAGAGGCCCGTCTCCCGGTCCAGATAATGCCCGAGTAGAGCTGTGTTGCCAGGCTGTGTCTGTCCCTGCACTGCCGGAATGCCCAGTGCAGCCCCAGCGAGAAGAGCTGCTGCGGAATGGGCTTCGGAGATATGGTTGAACATCACCACAACGGACAGACGTTCCTCAGCCAGATGCAGCCTGTGACTGCGCCAGCCTCGCAAAGCGCCCCCATGTCCCGTCATGGCGCGACCGAAAAGCGTACCGCGTTGCAATCCATGACCGTAGCGAGCGGGCGCGCTATCACGGAACGTCACAGGCGCGCTCAGGCGATTATAAAATCCCTCAGGATCGTCGCGTTGAGCGTCGATGGCGCGTTCCCAGGCGATCATGTCATTCAGGCTGGCGCCAAGCCCGGCATCACCGGTCCAGAAGATATGATTGACGGCCTGACGATAGCCGGTTGCTTCGCTCCCTTCATACCCTTGCGTGCCATCGGGCATCGATTGGGTATCCGCTGCGAGGAAGCCGGTGTTCATCCCGTAGCGGTCGAAGATCTGCGTTCGTAGGAGTTCTGAAAAGCTCCGTCCCGAGCTCGCCTCGAGAGCTTCCGAGATCAGGGAGAAATTCTGGTTAACGTAAGAATAGGCCGTTCCCGGTCGAAATTGCAGGCTTCTCGTGCCTGCAATGACGCGATGTGCCTCAGCCGCGCCGAAAACTGACTCGGTCGGTGCCCCATGCAGCATGGCGACCGCCCAGTAATCGCGAAGTCCTGACTGGTTATGCGCCAGATGCATGATGTCGGGATGGGCTTCCTGCAGGTTCGGCAGGCGCGCCGCAAGATACGAATTGAGCGCCGCTTTGTCTGGCCAGGTGTCGAGCAGGGCGCAGGTGAACTGCTTGGTGATCGAACAAAAACGAAAGAGGGTCTGAGGGGTAAAGCGCAGACGTCTCTCCGCATTGGCAAAGCCCCAGCTATGGCGCGCGATGACCTCGCCCTCTCGGATGACTGCCGCTGCGCCGCCCGGCCCCGGATAAAGAGAAGGAAGATCGGTAAGGGCTCGATCGAGCTGCGAAACTGTCATGGGAGGACTCCGGTAATTTTCACCATGTTGCTGCCATGAAGTTATGGCACAATGTAACGATGTCAGCGATTCCGGAACTGCCTCCTCCGCCGACAGCGGCAAGCCTGCGCGAGACGGCGTTGCGTCATCTCGCGCGCTTTGCTGCGACCGAACAGGGCTTGGCTCAGGTTCTGGATCGTGCCGTCATGCGCTGGTCCCGCAAAGCCGCTGCGCTGGGAGGGGAGGGCGATACGGTCGAAGCCCAAGCTCAGGCAAGTCGTCGGGCAATCCCGCAGATCGTGACCGATATGCGGTCTCTCGGAGCTCTGGACGATGCCGCTTTTGCCCGGTCGCGCTCACTGAGCCTGACGCGTTCAGGGCGTTCGCGTCGTGCTGTCGCCGCCAGCCTGACGCAGAAAGGCATCGGCGCGGAGGTGCTTGGCGATGCGCTCGAGGAGGCCTTGGGCCATCGTCACGATGAAAGTGCTCATGAGCGCGAATTGGGAGCGGCCCTCGTTTTGGCGCGAAAACGCCGCCTCGGCCCGTTTCGGCGCGGCGTCAGCCAGGACGATGACGATCTGGCGCCGGAGAGCCATCAACGGGCTTTGGCTGTTTTCGCCCGCGCCGGGTTCGGGCGCGACGTCGCTGAGAGGGCCCTCTCACTTGATCTCACTGAAGCGGAGGAGCGCGTCATGGCGCTGAAATCGTCATGAAAAAGCTGGTTTTAGGGTTCGGGTTCTGTCTGACCCTTGCCGCCTGTGGCGGCGGCCCGCGCGAATATAGTCGTGCCAGCTTCAACGGGCCGGTACAATGTGCCCCTTACGCCCGCGCTAAAACGGGTGTGGATCTGTACGGCGCAGCGGCATCCTGGTGGCGGGGGGCGTCGGGCAAATACCGTCGTACCCAGACCCCGGCCAAAGGAGAAATACTGGTTTTTCGCTCAACCGGGCGGTTGCCGTCGGGTCATGTCTCGGTCGTGCGGAGTACGGTCTCTTCACGCAAGATTCTTGTCGAACATGCAAACTGGGAGCCAGGCCGCGTCGATCGTTCGGTGCCGGTTATCGATGTGTCGCGCAAGAATGACTGGTCTCTCGTCAGGGTTTACTGGGCGCCGATCCGCAATCTCGGCACTCGCTCCTATCCGACCTATGCTTCATCGTTCCGCGCGACCTCGATGACATTGCCCGCTTGCAAGAGACGCCCGATCACGCCATGTGAGAAGCGAGACAAAAGACGGCGGTTTGGTGCCGTCATTCGAGGAGAGAGATTATGGGTAGCATGAGTCCCCTGCACTGGCTGATAGTGCTTGCCGTCGTACTCATCCTGTTTGGCGGTGGCAGCAAGATCAGTGGCCTGATGGGCGACTTCGCGAAGGGGATCAAATCCTTCAAGAAGAACATGGCCGAAGATGAATCCATGGAGACGAAGCACGATCAGCCCAATGGCCAGATCTCTCCGCCGCCGCCACACGGCAACATCCAGCAGCCGCAATACACGCCCCCCAGCTCGGGCGGTAATGTGAACAACGTCAATCGCTGAGTTCTTCATGACCCAAGTTTCGGATCGGCCCTGGTCGGATGCAGTGCAGGATGTGCTGCATGCAGGCCGCAGAATGGATCAGCGAGGCTGGGTGCCAGCGACAGCGGGCAATCTCAGCCGCCGCCTTGCAGATGGGCGCATCGCGATCACCCGATCCGGGGGGCATAAGGGCTTTCTAACCGAGCAGGATGTCATCGAGATCGATCCTGCCGGGCGGCCACTCGATCCTTCCCAGAAGGCGAGCGCCGAAACGCTGCTGCACACCCAGCTTTATGGCTCTGACCCATCGGTCGGGGCAGTTTTGCATGGCCACTCTGTTGCAGCGACGATCCTGTCGATGGAGATCGATACGCCTGTGCTGACCCTGGCAGGCTATGAGCTGCTCAAGGTGTTCGAAGGGCAATCGACCCACGACACGGCGCTGGATGTTCCTTTTTTCAACAACGACCAGGATATTGCGCGCCTGGCTACGGTTGTCGCCCCTTCATTGGGTAGAATGCCGGCTGGTTACGTAATCCGCGGTCATGGTGTTTATGTCTGGGGACGGGATATGGCCATGGCGCTGGCCCGTCTTGAAGGGCTGGAATTTCTCCTGGCCTGCGAACTCGAAAGGCGGAAACTATGAGCCGACTGACGATCTATCGCGACGATACAGCGGATAATCTCATTCTCGATACCGAGGATGGAAGGCTTATCGCGGAGACCCTGCGCCCACTCAACGTGCGTTTCGAGCGGTGGCAGGCGCCTGTCACTCCCGCCAAGGACGCCTCCCCCGAAGAGATTCTGGAGGCGTATCGTCCCTATCTCGACGGTCTGATGGGCGAAACCGGAGCAGGCAGCGCCGATGTGGTGCGCTTTGACCGCAATACGCCGCAGATCGCTGCGATGCGGGAAAAATATCTCTCCGAGCATACCCATAGCGAAGATGAGGTGCGTTTCTTCGTCCATGGTCAGGGTGCTTTCATCCTGCACCTGCAGGGTAAGGTCTATTCCATCCTGTGTGTTCAGGGCGATCTGATCTCGGTACCTGAGGGAACGCCGCACTGGTTCGACGCTGGCCATAACCCCGATGTGGTGGCGCTGCGTGTCTTCACCGATACGACGGGTTGGGTTGCCGATTACACAGGCGATGAGATTGCGCGCCGTTTTCCGGTCGTGATCCCGGATCTGGCGGCATGAGCACGATTCGTCTGATTCTCCTCGATATCGAAGGCACGACCTTGCCGATCTCTTTCGTCAAGGAAGTGCTCTTTCCTTATTCCGACAGGGTAATGCCGGATCTGCTGCGTGAGCAGGGAGACAACCCGCAGGTCAAGGCTGCGCTGGCGGATATCGAGGCGGCACATCCGGGATGCGACCCGCTGGCACAGCTCCATGACTGGACTGTGCGCGATGAGAAGGTGGCGCCGCTCAAATCCCTTCAGGGTCTTGCCTGGAAGACGGGCTTTGAGACGGGTGCGCTCAAGGCGCATCTTTACCCGGACGTTCCTCAGTCGCTGCAAAAATGGCATGAAGCCGGTCTGCGTCTTGCTGTTTACTCTTCTGGCTCTGCCAGTGCACAGCGTCTGCTCTACGGCTATTCCGATGCGGGCGATCTTACCCCGCTCTTCGAAGCCTTTTACGATCTTGGTATCGGGGGCAAGAAGGAGGCTGCAAGCTACCGCGGGATCGCTTCTCGTGCGGGTGTTGCTCCAGAAGAGATCCTTTTCCTCTCCGATATCGGTGCCGAGCTCGATGCCGCGGCAGAGGCTGGGCTCAAGACATGCCAGCTTGTCCGGCCCGAAGATGGCACGGCCCCCCATGAAGGCGCGCCTCAGGCAGCAGATTTTCGTAGCGTCAGCCAGCAATTCGAGCTGCCCGTGCCATGACCTTGCACGAGGACTGGGTGGCAATCCCGCAAGAGGCGCGTGGCGCCGCCGTAGCCCTCGGCAATTTCGATGGCGTGCATCCTGGGCACGTCCATCTTCTTAAATCGTTGCATGCGGCACGTCCGGACCTCTCTTTGGGGACGGTGACCTTCGATCCGCATCCTCGCGAGTTCTTTCGGCCGCAGGATCCGCCGATCCGTCTGATGCTGCCGCCCGTCCGCGCGCGTCTTTTGCATGAGCAGGGCGTGAAGCAGATTTTCCAGCTGCCCTTCGATGCCAGGTTCAGCCATTTATCTCCCGAGCGTTTTGTCGAAGACGTGCTCCATCGCGCGCTCGGCGTGCATCATGTCGCGTGTGGTCCGGATTTTGCATTCGGACATCGACGCGGCGGGAATATCGAATTTCTCGGAAACAGGCTTGAGAAGCTTGGTATTGGCCTCACCGTTGTGCCGCCTTTGACGGATATCAGCGGTCCGTACTCCTCCTCGCGTATTCGGCGCCTTCTTCAGGAGGGATATCCCGAACGCGCCGCTGAGGAGCTCGGCCGACCCTGGTTTATCAGCGGTGAAGTGGCGCACGGTGACAAACGAGGACGCCTTCTTGGCTTTCCAACTGCGAATGTCCCGTTGGGTCGGCACATTGAGCCCGCCCGCGGCGTCTATGCCGTGACGGTCCGCCATTCCGACGGACGTGTCTCGCAGGGTGTGGCTAATATCGGTCGTCGCCCCACGATCGATGATGGGCAGGAGAGCAGGCTCGAGGTGAACCTCTTCGACTTCAACGGGGATCTCTACGGCCAGACACTGGAAATCAGCTTGCACAGACTGTTGCGGGAAGAGCGCCGTTTCGATGGGCTCGATGCGTTGAAGGCGCAAATCGCCGAGGATGCGTCTCAGGCCAGAGCTGTACTCAACCCTGTCCGTTAAGCCCGACCCTTGCTTGCTGCAGGGGGTCAATCACGTGACGCTCTGCGTGCATGACCTCGAACGGGCGATCGATTTTTATGGAGGACTCCTCGGGTGCTCCATGCGAGCACGTTGGGATCGGGGGGCCTATCTTGAAGCTGGCGCGCTGTGGCTCTGTCTTGAATGTGCCCCATCTGCGTTATGTCAGCCTCGTCAGGACGACACCCATCTCGCGTTCACGGTCACCCCGGCCGGGTTCATCACACTCTCCCAGAAATTGGCCGGTCGTGTGACCCTGTGGAAAGAAAACACGAGCGAGGGTGAGTCGCTCTATTTTCTGGACCCTGACGGCCACAAACTCGAAATCCACGTGGGCTCATTGGCGACACGTCTGTCGCATTGGCGCAGTCGAGCGAGAGATGTGCCTTCTGGCCTCAAGATATTTGATGCCACCGGGTAAGCAGTTCCTACCCGGGATGTGGAAAATATGTTTCAAGTCACAAGAAAAATGTCATACATTACCCGCAGTTAATTGGAGGGGGCTCCATGTTTGGCGCGATGCAAATGTACCAGATGCAGGCGATGGAGCAGCATCTTGCACAGAAGGAGGCACGGCGTAGACTGAGTGCGTCACACCTCGTGCGAATGACGAACTTCTTCCGTCGGGATCTGGCTGTTCTCGGAGAGCAGATCGATGAAACGTTCGAGAATATTCAGGCTTCACCGGGTTCTACTCGGTCTTGCAGATCAATGCCGTAGAGCGTGGGCCTGAAGCGATGCGACATCAGTTGTAGAAGGCGTTTGTGAAAGACGAAATTTCTGTCAATTGACGATCGTGCAGGTTACTGGAATCAGGAACACGCGATAAAATTCTGTGCGCTGTCGATAGAAAATAAGCTTCAACGAAACATCTGTATCTGAGAGAAGCTTCAGAGTGCCGTAGCAGTAGCGCTCGAGGGTGGCATCGTAGAGTACTCGCCTGAACTTGTCTGCTGAGAAGTTATTGATAGCCTCCTCTGCGTAAGGCGTTAACTCTATCTCCTCTACAAGTGTTCGGTCTTCTCTTGAAGCCCGGATGATAGTCGCTAATTTATTTTCGATAAGGGGCACCTTGCGGTTCATATTATTGACGATTTCATCGATCGTCTTGGTGCCTACTGCCGATTCAAAGCGAAAGTCGCGCGAAAGAGCGGGTTGGGTCATCGCTACCGCTACCAGAGATATCGCTGCAACTTTATTGAAAATCATGATCGAGCCTGTCGCAGGTATTTATGGTATATTTCACTGAAATAAAGATTAGGTTGTTCTGATATATAGATTAATCATTGCATCCTGAATGATTTTATCGTGATAAAGTTGCGACAAAGGAATGAGCGGAGCGCCAGATCAAAAATTTGAGGCTTCGAAACGGTTCGCCGCGTGAAATCACTCCGATTGCCTTGTGCGAGTGGCCATCGTCATATCGGTCACGCACGGGGCAAGATCGACAAGACTGCTTGCCTGTCCTGCAATTCCGTGCAGAGTGGCGCGACGAGGTACGCCGTTGCCTCGATATTCCAGGCCGAAGCGTCCAAGCGCCTCGGTGCCCCGAGATGAGTGGCTGAACCGCCATGTGGTCATAGATTTCAGCTCTGAATCCGTGATCGTTGATGGCTTTTTAGTTGATTTACTAGAGCAGGACAAATTTTTCGAAGTCCAATTCTACGGAAGTGTTCATGAATACTTTGTTTTCATAGAGCGGCGTGGCCATTCCGTCTCTGGTTTTTAAGAAAACATAGTTCCGATTGTAGTTATACACAAAGAACATAACAAAATTTGATGCGCTTTCTTTTTTGTTTTCAATACAGACATCATCCCCGCATTGAACCAAAGGAAAAAGATTCCCGTATATCATAATCGAAGGTCGCATTTTTCCATCGATTGTATTGCAAATAACGCTAAAATATCCCTTCGTTAGAGAAGTCAAGTTCCCAGTGGTAAGCTTTTTCTCTGTAAAATCGTAAAATAAGTGATTTCCATGGATGTCGAGAACAACGGGAAGGTCGTTCCGTCTATTGATTTCCCCAAGGCCGTTTTTCGATTTTATGGCGAAGGTGTTGCTTACTAATCTGCTATAAAGTCTAAGGGCTATCTCTCGTTTATCAAGAAAAATAAGCTTATATATTAGGTCGCAGATTTTTACTTCATGCTCAAATATAAAATCAACATTTCTCAAATGCATAATTTTGGGAGAGATCAGCATAATCCCGGCAAGAATCGGATGTTTCTCATAGCTTCTAAGAAATCTATTTCTTATATTTGCAGAATTATGTCTCCTTATTGTAGAGGCGGACCTTCTCAAATCAGATTCATTGCCATTCACGGCGTTGATAATAAGAGTGTACATGGCTTCGGAGCCAGACAAGCTCTCATACACAACATGATCGCTATAAAATGTTTGTATATGTTTTGCCGAGGGAGAGAGGTTTAGTATAAGTTGCGTATGATAAAAGTCAGTTTTCTCATGGGGATCGCTTAGTATATAAGTATTTTCTGAGATATCTCCAGATTTTAACGACATATTTTCCATGTCGTCAGTGAGGTATTTCCGATAGTTTTCAGCGATTATGCATTCTTCAGGATTTATCGAGTATTTTGGCGACATCGATAAGACACATGACGCACGTAGTTTTTTGGAATGTTTGATTGCGGCGTACCCGCCCATAGATAAGCCGAAAACGATAACTTTTTTCTGCTTATCTATGAGCGAATTAAGTGTTTCAATCGCGTCGTCCGTCTCTTTGCCCAGAAACCAGTTGGGTTTTTTGGTCGCAAAGCCGAAGACGGTTAAGTTTTTTTTTCTTGCTGTGTGTTTTAAAGAGAAGTATTCTTTGGCTACTTCTTCGCAGTTTAGTCCGGTAAAAGTGATCAATACAAATTCGGAATCGCCTTTTTCGTGATGTAGTACTATGCTTTCTCCTTCATAAATAATCATCACAGCGTTCCTTGTTTATTTGGGGCCTGCTTTCATACGCTTTTGGCTGATTTTAGACAAGTTCCAACACCCTGTGTTCCTGCGGCAGGAAACGATGCCTCGTTATGGTTCAAGGTAATATCTATCAAATTGAGCCGTGGAATTTCTTTTTTAATGTTGGCGCAGAATCTGCCATGGAGAGTACGGATAAAAGACTGCGTTCGTATTATCTGAAATTGCCACATCAATGATGGTCTTACGAGTTCACTCTGAAAAGGTGACCCCGAGAGATTGAGCCGGACCTCGGGACTAAGTCCGTTGAGACGACGGTGTAAGGTTTAGCGCAACACGGTCATCTTAAGTACCTTGTGAAGAGCTTACCGGCTTGGCCTCTTGACCCCGAAGCCTCCCTCTTCGCATAACTCGCGGTTCCTTGACTCCGTCGATTGATCGAAGATGCCTGATTCAAAAAGCCCCGATCCTCAGGACCGTTATCGCGACACGGTCTTTCTTCCTCGCACCAGCTTTCCCATGCGCGGCAATTTGCCGACGCGTGAGCCCGAAATTCTGGCACGTTGGGAGTCCATGGGGCTCGATCAGAGCATTATCGAGGCAGGCAAGGGCAAGCCGGTTTTCACGCTTCATGATGGCCCGCCTTATGCAAACGGCCATCTTCATATCGGTCACGCCCTGAACAAGATCAACAAAGACGTTATCAATCGCGCCCAGCGTATGAATGGCTCGCGCGTGCGCTACGTGCCGGGCTGGGACTGTCATGGTCTGCCGATCGAATGGCGTGTGGAAGAGGAATACCGCAAGGCAGGCAAGAACAAGGACGATGTGCCTGTTCTTCAATTCCGTGCAGAGTGTCGCGACTATGCGCGTCGCTGGCTCGATATTCAGGCTGAGGAATTCAAGCGTCTCGGTGTTCAGGGCGAGTGGCAGAACCGTTACGCGACCATGGATTTCAGCTCCGAGTCTGCGATCGTCGGCGAAATCGGCAAGTTCCTGCTCAATGGCGGGCTATACCGTGGTCTCCGTCCCGTCATGTGGAGCCCGGTCGAGAAAACGGCCCTTGCCGAAGCCGAAATCGAATATCACGACATTACGTCAACAACGATCCATGTCGCTTTTCCGATCGAAACTGACCCCACCCCCGGTCAGGCCCTTCAGGGTGCTTCGGCGGTCATCTGGACGACTACGCCCTGGACCATCCCGGCCAATCGCGCCATCGCTTACGGCCCCGAGATCGCTTACGCCGTGATCCGCGCCGATCTGATGGAAGAAAATGCCCTGGTCGCGCCCGGCTCGCGCTTTCTGATTGCCGAAGAACGTCTGGCCGATTTCTGCAAGCAGGCGGGTATCCAGGAATATCACACGCTCTACACCTGCCGGGTGACGCCCTCGAGGGCACGCTCTGTGCCCATCCGCTGCGGGGCTGTGGCTATGAGTTCGATGTGCCCATGCTGCCGGGCGATTTTGTGACGACCGATGCCGGTACGGGCCTGGTGCACATGGCCCCCGCCCACGGTCAGGATGACTTTCTGCTGACCCGTCAATATGGCATCGAAGTTCCGGAGCTGGTGCAGGATGATGGCACTTACGCTCCGTGGGTGCCGCATTTCGCGGGTCTTCACGTCTTTAAAGCGGCGGATCCGGTCTGCGCGGCTCTGAGTGAGGCGACGCAGCGCTGGGCGAGTAATGGTGATGCGGCGGCGGGTCTTGTGGCGCGCTCGAGCATTGTGCACTCCTACCCGCATTCCTGGCGTTCACGTAAGCCGATCATTTTCCGCGCGACGCCACAATGGTTCATCCGGATGGATGGCGATCAGGCACTGCGCCGCAAGGCGCTCGACGCTTTGGCCGATGTGACCTTCGTGCCTGAGGCCGCACGCAACCGCTTGACCTCCATGATCGAGCAGCGCCCCGACTGGTGCATTAGCCGCCAACGCGCCTGGGGCGTGCCGATTGCTGTTTTCGTCGAAAAGAGCACAGGCGAAGTCCTGCGCGATCCGGCGGTGATGCAGCGCGTCGTCGACGCATGGCCGAGCATGGGGCGGATATCTGGTATAGTGCCGATCCCGCGCTTTTCCTTGGCGAGGGGCGTGACCCAGCTCACTATGAGCAGGTTTTCGACATCGTCGATGTCTGGTTCGAAAGCGGATCAACCATAGCTTCGTTCTGGGTGAGGACGGGCTGAATGTCCCGGCCGATCTCTATCTCGAGGGGTCGGATCAGCATCGTGGCTGGTTCCAGTCCTCCTTGCTCGAGAGCGTTGGCACGCGTGGCGTCGCGCCGATGAAAGCGATCGTAACGAATGGCTTCGTGCTCGACGAGCAGGGCCGCAAGATGTCGAAGTCTCTGGGCAATGTGATTGCGCCCAAGCAGGTGACCGACAAGCTGGGCGCCGATATCCTGCGTCTCTGGGTGGTCAATTCCGACAGCAACGAAGATCTGCGTATTGGCAATGAGATCCTGAAGCAGCAGGGCGAGCTTTATCGCCGTCTGCGCAACACGCTTCGCTGGCTTCTCGGAGCGCTCGATGCTACACGCCCGAAGAGGCCGTGCCTTATGAGCAGCTGCCGGAGCTGGAGCGGTATATCCTGCATCGTCTGAGTGATCTGGGTGGGTTGCTGAAGCAGGCCGTGCAGACCCATCAATGGGTCGGCGTCTATCCGATGCTGCATGGCTTCTGCACGACCGATCTGTCAGCTTTCTATTTCGACGTGCGCAAGGACGCGCTCTATTGCGATGCCCCTTCGTCGCTGCGTCGTCGTGCCGCTCGTACTGTGCTGGATATCCTGCATCGTGCGCTCGCCACCTGGCTGGCTCCGGTTCTGGTCTTTACGGCTGAAGAAGCCTGGTCGGCCCGTTTCGGGGAAGAAAGCTCGGTGCATCTGCAAAGCTTCCTCGAGCCGGATCCGATCTGGCATGATTCTGCCCTAGGTGAGCGATGGACGCAGATCCGCGCTCTGCGCCGCGTGATCACCACCGAGCTCGAAGGCGCCCGGCGCGGCGGGGTAATCGGCTCATCGCTCGAAGCACGTCTGAACCTGCCGCTGACCGAGCAGGAGCAGGCTGTGTTCGGTGACGTTGACTGGGCTGAACTCGCCATCGTTTCTCACGCCGATATTCAGCTTCTGACCAATGTGCCGTCGCTCTATATCGATGATGGATCCGACCCCGAGCGTGAAGGCGTCGTCGCAGCGCATCCCGGGCCGGGTGTTGGGGAAGCCGAGGGCACGAAATGCCTCCGGTGCTGGCGTGTCCTTCCGGAAGTGGGTAGCCATGCCGAGCATTCGGGCCTTTGCCTGAGATGCAGCGACGTGGTGGCATTGTGACGGGCGCAAAAATCGCTTTGTCATTCGGTCGTCCTGCGACCCTCATCGGCGGGGCAATTGCCTTCTTGGCCGTCCTGCTTGCCGATCAGGCAAGCAAATGGTGGGTGCTGGAGGTGTTCAAGCTTCCCCTTAAAGAGCGTAGACGTCATGCCGGGGCTCAGCTTCACCATGGTCTGGAACCATGCCGTGACGTTTGGCATGCTGGGCGGTGTTGGGGCTTACGGACCGCTTCTTTTCTGCACCCTTGCTCTGGCGGCCGTGCTCGCTCTGCTCTGGCAGACCTTGCGCACCACGCGTCTCGTCGTGGCCATCGCGTCTGCTGCGATTGCAGGCGGCGCGGTTGGCAACGTCATTGACCGTATCCGTTTTGGTGCGGTTGTCGATTTCATCCACGCGCATGCTTTCGGCTGGAGCTGGTATGTGTTCAATATCGCCGACTCCGCAATCGTATGCGGTGTGATTGCCTGGGCAATCGATTCGATCTGGTCGGATCGGCGCAAGGCAACCGCACCGCGCGAGCATTGATCTCTTGTCGATGCCGAAACGCTCAATTAGGATTGAGACCGATATGGCCCAGCTTTCCTTCTCGTCCGTCCTTCGCGTCCTGCCGGTACTCGGCCTGACAACGCTCCTCCCGGCATGTTCCGGCTCTGACGTTTCGCGGGCTTTCGGCCTCGAGCGTTCAATGCCCGACGAATATACGGTCACGACACGTGCACCGCTCTCCATGCCGCCCTCAGAGCAGCTCAGCCTGCCGGGTCAGGGTGAGCACACGGCGGATGAGAACCCGCGGACGCAAGCGCTCGAAACGCTCTCGCCAAATGCCGCGCTGCATTCAACAGCGGGAAGCAATAGTGCGGGTCAGCAGGCTCTGGTCGGTCAGATCGATCAGGCTTCCAAGGCGCCCAATAATGCTGAACTGGGCGCAGCTGGCGCCGGTCTGACGGATGAGCTGATGTTCTGGCGTGGTGGAAATTCCGGCAGCGTTGTCGACACGGAAGCGGAAAACCGTCGTATCCAGCGTGCTTCCGCACTCGGACAGAAGCCCTCCACCGGTGCAACCCCGACAAAGAAATCGAAGAGCTCGTTTCTCGGCGTCTTCTGATGCCGCATCATGACTTCTCCTGAGCGCACTCTTCTTCGCCCCAGGCTGCGTCGCCTTTCCAATCACGTCATCGACCTGATTGCGGCAGGTGAGGTTGTCGAGCGGCCTGCCGCCGCTCTCAAGGAACTCGTCGAGAATGCGCTCGATGCCGGGGCAACCCGGCTGGAGGTCGCTCTCGCCAATGGGGGCTGCGACCGGATCGAGGTCGTGGATAATGGCTGTGGCATGTCCCCCGATGACCTTGCCATGCAGTCGAGCGTCACTGCACCTCCAAGCTGAGTGATGAGAGCCTGACCCATATCGTCACGTTGGGATTTCGTGGAGAGGCTCTGCCCTCGATCGGTGCCACAGCGCGGCTGAGCATGACCTCGCGTCAGCACGATTCCGATACAGCTTGGATGCTGCGTCTCGATGGCGGGGTGCTGACTCCGCCCGCGCCGGCTCCCGGCGCTCCGGGAACGCGCGTGGTCGTCGAAGATCTGTTTTTCGCCACACCGGCACGACGCAAATTCATGAAATCCGCCCGTGTTGAAGGCGGTCATGCCGAATCGGTCATGAGGCGGCTGGCGTTAGCCGCCCCCCAATGCGCCATACGCTTTGCGCTCGACGAGCGGGTGGTTTTCGATTTCCCCGCACAGAGTCTCGTTGAACGCGTACAGGCCGTTCTTGGCGAGACGGACTCCCTGATCGCGCTCGACGAAGAGCGCAACGGTCTGCACCTGACCGGCTTCATTTGCGGGCCAGCGGCTACCCGCGCAACGGCTGCTGCGCAGTTTCTGGTCGTCAATCATCGTCCCGTCGCCGACCCGCTGATGAAAACCGCGATCCGCGTCGCCTATCGTCCGGTCATCGAGCCGGGACGTCATCCGGTTCTCGCGCTTCATCTTCAGCTGCCGCATGACCGCGTTGACGTGAACGTTCACCCTGCCAAAACCGAGCTGCGCTTTGCCGACGAGGCCGATGTCAGAGGATTGATGATCGGGGCCATGCAAAGGGCGCTTGGCCACGGGGCCGGTGAGGGAGGAACGCGCATGCGCTTCTCGGTCCCTGCGCGTCAGAGCATCCAGTATCCTGCACCCGAGCCGGCTCGGCCGGACTCAGGCTTCCTCTCGGCTTATAGCTCCCTGGCTGGAATTGGCGCGGCTTCCCCCCAGACACAGGTAAGGGCTCCTTCCGGTTTCAGTGACGGGCTCGGTCCGTTCGAGCCTGTCTCACGTCCTGTGATCCAGCCCGATGAAGGGCAGAGAGCGGCCTTCCCGCTCGGTGCGCCGGTCGCGCAGATCTTCGATACCTATATTCTGGCGGTTGGGCAGGATGGCGATCTGATACTGGTCGATCAGCACGCCGCTCATGAACGTCTGACCCATGAGAAGCTCCTTGCGCATTACGCGTCAGGGACGCTGAAAGCTCAGCGTCTTCTACTGCCTGAAGTGGTCGATCTTCCACCCGGACAGGCAGAGCGCCTGCTGGAATGGAAGAGCGCGCTGGAGGCCCTCGGGCTCGAGATCGACTCCTTTGGAGGAGGCAGCGTGTTGCTGCGGACCATGCCGGTTCTTCTTCAGGGCGGTGATGGTGTGGCGCTGTTACGTGATCTGTCTGAGGAGCTTGCCGCCGATCTCGATCTTGTGCCGGGTGACAGTGCCGCGTTCGAAAGGCGCGTCGATGCCGTGATTGCCCGAATGGCGTGTCATGGCAGCATCCGGGCGGGCAGGCGTCTGCAACAGGAGGAGATGGCGGCCCTCTTGCGCCAGATGGAACAGACGCCCCGCGCAGGGACATGCTCTCATGGGCGCCCCACCTGGCTGCGTCTTGGGCGCGACGAGCTCGAAAAGCTCTTTGGGCGTATCAGATAGAGATCGGCTCAGGTCGGCGGCACGATTGTGCCGTCCGGGGGTGATTTGCGACTGGTCAACACATTGCCTGCCGAAGCTCCAGCAATGCACAACACGCCAAGCCAACGCGCAACGGAAAGAGACTCTCCAAGCAGGAGAAGCCCTGAAATCGATCCGAGTACGGGCTCGAGACTGAGCAGAATGCCAAGATCGCGCGGGCCAAGCTTACGCATGGCCATCATGTCGAGGATATAGGGTACGGCTGAGGAGAGGATGGCGACCCCGGCTGCCTGCACACCCTGATGAGGATGCGTTATTGCCGGCATGGCGACAGGGAGGAGCCAAGGGAGCAACAGGATGCCCGCCGTCGTCATGCCAAGCGTCGTGGCTTCTGCCGCAGGCAGGACACGACCGATCCGGGTGCCGGTCAGGATGTAAACAACCCAGCCAACAGCACTGATCAGGGCAGCGCTGACACCGATCGGATCGAGATGACCCTGAATATGATCCGGGTGCAGAAGCAGATAGAGCCCGGAAAGGACCATGCCCGCCCAGAGCAGATCGAGCAGGCGGCGTGACCCGACCAGCGCCAGAGAAAGCGGCCCCATGAATTCGAAGGCCACGACCAGACCCAGCGGCAAGCGTACCAGCGCGATGTAGAACGCGAAATTCATCACTGCCATGGACGCGCCATAGGGCAGAAGCAGGCGCATATCCCCGGACGCAATACGGAGCGTCGAGGCCGGACAACAGCCAGCAGAATGATGGCGGCAATGCCGACGCGTAGGCCGACCGTGCCTTCCGCCCCAAAGAGGGGGAAAAGCCCTTTGGCGATCGCTGCGCCAATCTGGAAGGAGGAAATTCCCCCGATCAGAAGGGCCAGACCACCGAGTTTGTCGAGTCGTGTCGATGTCGGATGATCGAGCGAAGCCATCAGACGTCGAGCAATTCGGCCGAGCGTGCGTGTTCCTGAATGAAGCGGAAGCGCAGCTCGGGTTTACGCCCCATCAGACTTTCAACCCGGTCGCTCGTCAGGGCCCTGTCTTCTGGTGGGACGACAACACGCAACAGCGTACGCTTGGCCGGATCCATCGTGGTTTGCTTGAGGTCTTTCACCGGCATTTCACCGAGACCCTTGAATCGGGAGATCTCGACCTTCGACCCTTGCTTGAAGTCGCGTTTGAGACGACGCACCCGGTCGTCATCATTCATGGCATAGACTGTCTTGGCGCCGTGGTCAGTCGATAGAGCGGCGGCTGCGCGAGGTAGAGATGTCCCTTGCGCACCAGCTCAGGCATTTCACGGTAGAAGAATGTCATGAGCAGCGAGGCGATATGCGCGCCATCCACGTCAGCATCGGTCATGATGATGACGCGTCCATAGCGCAGACGGGTCAGGTCGAAGCCAGATCCTGAACCGCACCCCAGAGCCTCGACCAGATCACGCAGTTCCTGATTGGCCTTCAGCTTGTCCGCAGTCGCCGATGCCACGTTGAGGATCTTGCCCCGCAGAGGAAGTACGGCCTGCGTCTCGCGATCGCGTGCCTGACGTGCGGAGCCACCGGCCGAGTCTCCTTCGACGAGGAAAAGCTCGGTATCCGCAGCGTTCTCGCGTGTGCAGTCGGTCAGCTTGCCCGGCAGGCGCAGACGGCGCGTGGCGCTCTTGCGGGGCGTATCCTTGCTCTCTCTGCGGCGCAGGCGTTCCTCGGCGCGTTCAATGATGAAAGCGAGAAGATTATCTGCCTGACCCGGATTATTACCCAGCCAATGGTCCAGACGGTCTCGCAACGCGCCTTCCACGAGACGGCTCGCCTCCTGGGTCGTCAGCTTTTCCTTGGTCTGCCCCTGAAAATGCGGGTCGCGAATGAACACGGACAGTTTGGCTGCCAACGCGCCTAGAATGTCTTCTGCCGTGACGGCGGCGGCGCGTTTGGTGTTGCGGCTCTCCCCCCAGGCACGGAAACCCTTGACCAGAGCTGCACGGAACCCGGCTTCATGCGTGCCACCTTGAGGTGTCGGGATGGTGTTGCAGTAGGATGTCATGCTCGACATGCCCTGCTCCAGAAACGCCACGGCCCATTCCAGCTTGCCGCCAGTGCGACCGTCGGCGGCCATCGGTAGTTCGGCTTCTCCTGCCCAGAGAGGCGAGAGAAGGGCAGGGCTGGCGCCAAGTTCGGCGTTCAGGCTGTCCGCAAGACCATTCGGGAAATGGATCGTTGCTTCGGTCGGGATATCGTCGCCGCTTTTGACCAGTGCCGGATCGACGCTCCAGCGGATGGTGACGCCGCGAAACAGGGCGGCTTTGGAGCAGCAGAGGCGGTAGAGGCGCTGGGGAGAGAACCCCAACGTACCGAAGATTTCAGTGTCTGGCGAGAATCGAATCGTGGTTCCGCGTCGATTGGGCGCATTGCCCACCTGCTGCAGCGGCGTGATCGGTTTGCCGCGCGCGTAATCCTGACGCCAGAGAAGCTTTTCGCGTGCGACTTCGACTTCGAGCTTCGAGGAGAGGGCGTTGACGACCGATGAGCCGACACCATGCAATCCACCAGAGGTGTCATAGGCCTTGCCTGAGAATTTTCCCCCGGCATGCAGCGTGGTAAAAATGACCTCGAGCGCCGAACGATCTTTGAATTTGGGATGGGCATCGACCGGAATGCCGCGTCCGTTATCGCGGACCATAAGCAATTGTGCGCCTTCGAGCGCCACGTCGATGACGCTGGCATGCCCGGCAACGGCTTCGTCCATGGCGTTGTCGAGAATTTCGGAGGCAAGGTGATGATAGGCGGTGTCGTCTGTCCCGCCGATATACATGCCAGGACGCCGTCTTACGGGTTCGAGCCCTTCGAGGACTTCGATCTGATCCGCGCCGTAATTTTCCGGCACCGGGGCCTGCGTCGCCTTGCGGGGGCGACGTGCGGGCTTTTCATCGCTCTTGAAGAGGTCGTCGTTCATATTGCGTTCTTGACGGCCTCGCAGGGGCGCCGTCAAGCGCCCCGTGCAGGGATGGAGCAGTTTTTAGCTGTGTGACTTGCGATGCGTGCGACGTGTGCTCTTTGCGCGGCTATGCGTCACGGCTGCCGGGGCAGAGCATGTCTCGAAGGAAGCCGGCTGGACCACGTCCTTCGCGTCGGCGTAATGGGCCAGATCCGCACCGTCATCGAGGGCATCGACCTCGTCGAACATGGCGACACGCTGCTGGCAGAAAATCGTACCGGCCTTCAGTCCACCTTCGGACTGCACATTGGCCAGCTGGGTGATGTAGTCGTCATGCGCCTTCATGGCGTTACGACCATAGGCCGATTTGAAATAGGTATTCAGACGCTCTTCTTCAGCGGCCAGCTTTGGACGAAACTTGGTAACAAAAGAATTATAGCGATCTTGTGCACTACAGGAGAGTGCTGTGACCATCAGTTCGCTTTTCAGCCCCTGCACGTTGAAGGCCTCATGCGCGGGAGACTCGCTGCATCCTGCTGCGTAGGCGGCACCTGAGACAAGAAAGCTGCTCGCAAGCAGGGTGCAGGCGGTGAGACGCGCGAACGGACGCAGGAGCGTTGCCGGGCTGAAAGCGACATCAGGGAACTCCACAAGGGCAGGTGACAGACAGGTTGCGCGCGTCGCACCGAGGGAGCGCGAGCAGGGCAGTGAAATGCGACAGGATTATGTCGCAGCAATTGCGGCGAGAAAATGCCCGGACGCAAGGGAGAGAGCCATTTTCTCAAAAAAAAAGTCGTGGGGGCTTTTCTTTCGTTTCCATCGTGGCTTCCCCCTTCCTGTGCGGCCTTGCTTGCGCTAGGGCCATTGACGAACTTGTCTTCAGAGGCGTTCATCATGCCAGAAGACATCTTGTGTCGGGCCTGCTGATGCGAAGAAGGCAGTATCGATTTGCGATGACATGTGTTCAGTGGAGTTGATGGTGCGACTGCGTGGTTCTGCAATTACTCTCGTTTCGGCCCTGACTTTGGCGGCCTGTGCGCAAACGCCCATTGTGCAGCGCGTCGTGCCTCCCAATCCTTTCGGCTATCAGAAAGTCTCTGCTGTCTGTAAGACGACGCCGGTCAAGACGGCGCCCGATGGCAGCATGAGCGTAGATATGACGGTGCGAAGCGATGATGGACTTTGTGCCCTGTCGGTCCAGAAGCCGGGCAATACCAATTATCGCTCTTTCGGCGTCTCGCCTGCTCCCGAGCATGGCAAGGCCTTCATGTATAATTTCGACGATCACACCTACATCACCTACACGCCCAGCACCGCCTATGCTGGCAAGGACAGCTTCACGGCGATCCTGATCCCGGGTGGGACCGAAAAGCGCGGCAAGCTGACCGTCAACGCCGTTGTCGATGCAACCGGTGTCACTGTTGCTGCACCGCCGGCACCAGCCGTTGTGGCCCCTGCTGCCAAGAAGCCTGTGGCTAAGCACAGCACGGCCCGTCGCAAAACAGCCAAGAAGTAAGTCCGGTCCTGCTGCTTCTCCCGATTGACGAGAAGCAGCATCGTTCGGCGATCGTCTAGATCGAAAACGAGATCGGTTCGTGAACCGGGCGACGCAGCCCGGCAGCTTCAGCTCGACGAACCATTTCCTCAAGAGTGAGCGCCGCCATTTCGCCGCGGACCGTCTCATCGAGAACCTGCCAGCAGGGTTCGATCACATTGCGATAAAGCGCCCCCTGGGCCGTCTCTTCCGCTCCCACATCTTCCGAAACGACGACACGCACGATCTCGTCGAGACCGATGTCGCGCTGGGGGCGCCCCAGACGATACCCACCGCGCGGGCCGCGCACGCTTTCAAGCAGGCTCGACCGTGAGAGAGCCTGTAGCAGCGGCTCGATTCCACGACGGGCCAGACCTGCGCGCTCGGCGATGTCCCCGCCGCTGACGAGGCTGGACCGGCCAGCATGGAAGGCCACATCAACCATGATAATCACGGCAATCATCGCCCTATCCCTGCGGAGATACATGCAAATTTTTCCTCAATGACAAATTACGCGTTATGTAGCAGTTATTGTCGAGAAAACACAGTCTTGCATCGCGGGACTATCCGCCTTGCTGTATCGAACGAAGGAATTGCTCATGACGACCCGATTGGTGCCGCCGCAGGAAGGGGATTTCACATCCCGTTACGCCGCTCCGAGAGGGCGGGTCTTTGAGTCCATTCTCGAGACCGTCGGGGGCACGCCTCTCGTTGCCGTGCCTCGTCTGACAGAAGCAGACGACCTCAAGGCGCGTCTCCTGCTTAAACTGGAATTCTTCAATCCTCTGGGCTCAGTCAAGGACCGCATCGGCCTGGCCCTTATCCAGCAGGCTGAAGCGCGCGGCGAGATCACACCGGGCCGGACGGTCCTGGTCGAGCCTACCTCAGGCAACACAGGAATTTCTCTGGCCTTTGCCTCCGCAGCTCTGGGGTATCGTCTGATCGTCACAATGCCGGAGAGCGCGTCGATCGAACGTCGCAAGATGCTTCGCCTCATGGATGCCCAGCTTGAACTGACTCCAGCTGCACGGGGTATGGCTGGAGCCATCCTGCGTGCGGAAGAGCTTGTTGCGTCCCTGCCGGATGCCTGGATGCCAAGCCAGTTCGACAATCCGGCCAATCCTGAAATCCATGCGCTCACGACAGCCGAGGAGATCTGGAGGATACGCAAGGGGGCGTGGATGTTGTCGTTGCCGGTGTCGGTACCGGGGGAACGCTGACCGGGATCGCTCGGAAGCTCAAGCCGAGGAAATCGTCCCTGCAATGCTGGGGTGTCGAGCCTGCAGAGAGTGCCGTGCTGAACGGCGACGATCCGGGTCCTCACGGCATTCAGGGCATCGGCCCCGGATTTTGTCCCAATACCCTGGATTCGTCGATCCTCGACGGGGTTCTCGCCGTTTCAGAGCGGGACGCCATGGCGGCGGCGCGTCGCTGTGCGCGCATCGAGGGCATACCGATCGGGATTTCCTCGGGGGCTGCGCTTCATGCAGCTCTGGCTCTGGCGCAGCGCGACGAGAATGCGGGCAAGACCATCGTGTCGATCGTCCCGTCATTTGCCGAGCGCTATCTTTCCACGTCGCTCTTTAACGGGCTGGTCTGAGACAGCGGCGAACCGGACATAAAAAAGAGGGCATTAGCCTCTTTTTTGTCAGGAAGGAAGATGCCCTTTCTGTCGGGTTTTAGTGGAGAACGATCTCGACGCGGCGGTTCTGGGGCTCGCGGGTGTTGGCGCCCGTCTGAACCAGCGGATTGCTCTCACCAAAGCCCTTGGTCACGATCAGACCGCCCGGCACGCCATCGCGAATCAGCTCTGCGCGGACCGCATCGGCACGGCGCAGGGACAGCTTCATGTTGTAGCTGGCACCACGTGCTCCGGGATGAGCGGCGCTGTTATCCGTGTAGCCATTGACTTCGATGCGCGTGAGCTGCGTGTGGGTCGAGTTCTGAGCCGCTGTCCCAACGATCGAACGGGCGCGCTCTGTCAGATCAGCACGATCCCAATCGAAGAACACCAGATAGCTGCGTGCCGGGGCCGGGGCCGGTGCTGTGACGACAGGAACAACAGGAGGCGGCGGCGGTGCCGGATTGAACTCGTAGCGCAGACCGAGCAGCAGCGAATGATTGAAATCATTGCGCGTGACGCGGTTGCCTTCCATCGCTCCGGCCGGGCGGGGCGCATCGTACCCGCCGATGCTGCCATAGCCACGCGCATAATGACCGTTAGGGCCGAGCAGCGAATAGAAGCGATATTCGGTGGTGAAAGAGAGGCCGACCGCGAAAGGTACCGGAAAGGACAGGCCGAAAATGCTTGATAGGCGAAGTTTCCGGTGGTGCCGCCGATGGTCTGGTTCAGATAGTTATTAGGCGCGCGCACCGAAGCTTCATAGCCTGCCAGCCATAGCCAACACCTGCGCCGAAATACGGATAGACCCAGTTAGCGCCGATATCCATGTCGAACAGGGCGTTGACCATCGCACCGTATTGCTGCTGACGGCCGCCAGCAGCAGATGGGAAATAGCTCGATTTGAACTGCTGCAGGCGATTGTTCCGATAATTGCCTTCGACTTCCACACGGAAACCGTTGCCGAGACCCCAGCCGACCGAGCCCAATCCGGTGACGCCTGCGTCATAATGATCGCGGCCGCTCGGAAGGACAGGGGACAGGCGAACCGTCTGATCCTGATTGAAGCTCGCGCCGCCTGAGCCTGCCACATAAAGGCCTTTGACGACCTGTGCTTGAGCCGGTGCCGCGGCAAGGTAAAGACCGCCCAGTGCGGTAAGGCTCAGAATGCTCCTGCGGAAAAGTCGGGAGAGCGATCCGACCGCCTGCGGGACATCGGACAACGGGCGGTAAACGGTTTCACCGCTCGGTCGGTGTTCCAGCGTCATATCGTCTTCTCCATCCTTTTCACGCGGCAGACTGAGAGGAGGCTTGCAAAGCAGCCGTCCGCAGCGATCTGAATGCCGTCTTTTCGCTGAACTGTCATCCCTGTGCAACGCATGTTTCAGGCAAGGGTGCATTTGCCTTGACGCGACGTTCTGTCTTCCTCTCGTGAGTGTGGGATGGTTGCAACACTCTTCAGGATCGGTCCTGCAGCCTGGCAGCTCATTATAGCCCCATCACCCTCTCCGGTTGGGCAGGATTTTCTCGATCGGTGTCTCGATATCATCGAGTGTAAACTCGAGAATCCATAGATCCGGATCATAGCGTTTTTGTCGGTCGAGATAGGTTTCCAGCGCGTCCGACGATTCCATCAGGATGCGGTCCCACCCTTCGCCCAAGGCTGATTCGCGCAGGATGGCCTGCCTGTCATTTCTGTCTGCGAGGACGATCACGACGGCCCCGGCATCGTCATCCCCGCGTTTGAGCATCATGGCCGAGCCACCCTGCGTCTCGACGAGCCTCATCAGACCACGTGCCCAGAAACCGGATTTGAGGCGGTTTTCGGTCATGGTTTGGCGTCGTCCATATCGTCGGGCATGGCTGAAAGTGCCGCCTTGTAGCTGTCGGGGCGCTGTAACAGCAGCGATGCTGTATCGAGATCGGCATCGGTCCCGAGGGCCGCTGGACAATGACGTCGGATGTCGAGAATGCGGGATACCGAGACAGGAAAGCGCAGGGCACGGCTCGCCGTGACACTCTCGGCATCCAGAAGCTTGCCCTGAGCCAAAGACTGTAATTGCTGGTCGAGCGCCTGAGCTCCGCGTGAGGTGCAGATCTGAGGCGTGACGCCCAGACCCTGAAGCGGCCAGCCGAGAGGAGCCAGAACGCGGCTCCAGGTGACGAAGAGCTCGCCACCATCGGGCATTTGCCCGACAGCCTGCACCAGTCCTTTGCCGAGTGTCGCGCTGCCGATGACGACGGCGCGGCGGTGATCCGCCAGGGCTGCCGCCATGATCTCGGCGGCGCTTGCCGTGCGTCCGTCGACAAGGGCGATCACGGGCAATCCATGGGTCATATCGCCGCCCTGCACAGCCCAGATATGATTGGATTTCGGGTCGCGTCCCTTGGTGACGACGGCGATGCCCCGGTCGAGCAGCAAGGCGGTTGCGGTGACGGCCTGTTGCAACACGCCCCCACGATCGCCGCGCAGATCGAGGATCAGACCAGACAGTTTCTTGTCTTCGAGCGCCTGATCGATGTTCTGGCTGAGCTCTTCCGCCGTATCGGACGAGAAAGAGGAGATGCGGAACACGGCGACATGTTCGCGCATGCTGGCAAACACCGTCTGGGGCGGAACGACCTGACGCTCCAGATGAATCGCTGTTCCATGGTAGCCCGGGTCGGCCAGGAGAAGTTTGACCTTCGTTCCCGGAGCGCCCTTCAACCAGGACTCGACGGTTGCCGGATCCTGATTGCGGGTGGCGCGGCCATCGACTGCGAGAAGTCTCTGGCCAATATTGGCGCCTGCTGCCCAGGCCGGGCCGTTGGCGTTGAGGGCGCTGACGATCAGGGTCGAGCCGTCACGTGTTAGGGTAAGACCCACATCTGCCTGCGCGCCCGTACGGTTTGCCCGATCATCGCCTGCGGGTGTCGGGGCGACGTAGCGCGAGTAAGGGTCGAGATGATTGAAAAGCTCGTCAAAGAAGCTCTGCAACAGCGCATCGCGTCCTGCATCACGAAGGGCTGCGGAACCCTGCCACGACGCGTCCATGGTCGAGACGATGATTTTGACCCATTCGAGCGTGTCGTTCTCTGCCGGTTCGTTGACCTCGGAAACGACTTTCTGACCGATGGTCAGGCGCAGCGTTGCGGGCTTCTTGGGATCGTGAGGGGGCTCGGCAATCGTGATTGAAGGATCGATTGCTGTCAGACCATCGAGACCCCACAGGCAGTAAGTGCGGCTCGAATGGACTTCGAGCGTGCGCGGGTTCAGGAAGCGGAAAGCGCTCGACAGAACTGAACTCAGCAACCCGGTATCGAGTGATGCATTTTCTGCCGCCTGAGCCGTTCCGAGCCAGACGGACAGGCTCACGGCCAGAAGGACACGCATGCCTCCCCGAGCGAATTTCAGGGGAAGCGGGCCAGACAAGAAAGAAGCGTGTTTCAGAGCCAGTGACCTTGACCATCAGGAAGATGGCTTCCCCAACAGGCTTTCACTTTAGCGGCCTTCAGCGGGCCGCGATAGAGAGTCTGGCAGGGAGAGCGACGTTTTCGCCACAGACTGTGGCGTTAAAAACGCTTGTCAGAAGATATCATCACCATCTGTTGTCTGGGCTTCTGCAGATTTCTTTGTTGTTTTCGTCTTGGTTGTCGCCGTTTCGCTCTTCTTTCTGGGACTCTCTGCTTTTTAGCATCTGGTTTCTTTGTTGAGGCCGTTTTGGCGGTCGCTTTCTTCTTAGGGGCGGCCTTGTCGGCACTGCTGTCGCTGGGCGAGGCTTTGCTGCTGCTCTTGCGGGTCGCTTTTCCCTTGGCCTTGAGAGGTTTGCCTTTCTCGAGCAGAAGCGCGAGGGCTTCTTCGAGCGACACGTCGTCCATGGACTGGCCTTTGGCCAGATTGGCGACGACTTGCCCGTGCTGGACATAAGGCCCGAAACGACCCTTACGGATCATGACGGCTTCCCCGTCCTTGGGGTGGGCTCCGAGCGTGCGGATCGAAGCCATTTTCTTGGCAAGCGAATCGATGGCCCGGTTGAGGCCTACCGTCAGAACGTCATCATCGGCATCCAGCGTTCCGAAAATGGCGCCCATTTTGACGTAGGGCCCAAAGCGGCCAAGCCCTGCTTCGATCATATCGCCGGTCTCGGGATGCAGGCCGAGCTTGCGCGGCAGGGAAAGCAGGCCAAGCGCCTTGTCGAGCGTCAGCTTGTCGCCCTCCAGACCTTCGGGATGGTGGTGCGCTTGGGTTTGATTTTCTTGTTATCGGGATCGGCTTCGCCGCGCTGGATGTAAAGCCCGTAGGGGCCGCGACGTACCGTGACCTCCTCTCCGGTTTCCGGATCCTGCCCGAGAGACTTCATGCCCTCTTTGAGGGTTTCGCCTTCGCCGCCATCTTCGGCGACCAGTCGACGCGTGAACTGACAGGTTGGGTAGTTCGAGCAGCCGATAAAAGCGCCGAACTTGCCCAGACGCAGTCCCAGGCGCCCTGTGCCGCAAGCGGTGCATTGACGCGGATCCGCACCATCTTCGCGGCCTGGGAAAAAATGGGATCCCAGATCCTCATCGAGCGCGTCGATGACGTCGGAGATTTTCAGATCCTTCGTCTGGGCGACGGCAGCGGAGAAGTCGCGCCAGAAGGCGGCCATGATGTCGTGCCAGTCGGCACGGCCGTCAGAGATATCGTCCAGCTGTTCTTCGAGGGTGGCTGTGAAGTCAGTATCGACATAGCGCTCGAAGAAAGAGGTCAGGAACGCGGTCACGAGACGGCCGCGGTCTTCGGGAATGAAGCGTCGCGCATCGAGTCGAACGTAATTACGGTCACGCAGCACGCCGAGGATCGAGCATAGGTCGAAGGGCGACCGATGCCGATCTCTTCCATGCGTTTGACCAGACTCGCTTCGGAAAAGCGCGGTGGCGGCTGGGTGAAATGCTGATCCGCCTCGACGTTTCTGGTGGAGACGCTCTCTCCCTCGTTCATCGCGGGCAGGACGCGGCCTTCATCGTCGTCAGTCTTCGTGTCGTCCCGACCTTCGGTATAGAGCTTGAGGAAGCCCTCAAACGCGATGATCGAGCCATTCGCACGCAAGACAGTCCGGCTGGTCGAGTCCGTCAGATCGACGACAACCTGATCGAGCTCTGCCGATTGCATCTGCGAGGCAACAGCGCGCTTCCACACCAGTTCATAGAGTCGCATCTGCTCGCCCGAAAGATGGCGGGCCATCGATTCGGGGGTTCGGCTCACATCGGTGGGGCGGATGGCTTCGTGCGCTTCCTGAGCATTCTTGGCCTTGCTCGTATAGACGCGAGGCTTTTCGGGCAGGTAGCGGGCGCCATAAGAGTCGCCGATCATGGCACGTATGGCGGTGATTGCCTCAGAGGCCATCGTCACGCCATCGGTACGCATATAGGTGATGAGGCCGACCGTTTCCCCGCCCAGATCGACCCCTTCATAGAGCTGCTGGGCTGCGCGCATGGTCGATTGGGCACTCATGCCGATCTTGCGCGAGGCTTCTTGCTGGAGCGTCGAGGTCGTGAAAGGAGCTGGCGGGTTACGCTTGGCCTTTTTGCGTTCGACCGAGCGGACGGCAAAGGCCGTCTTCGCAACGAGGTCACGCGCTGCGTGGGCCTTCTCGGCATTATCGAGGTCGAACTGATCGAGCTTGCGCCCTTCCAGATGGGTCAATCGAGCTGAGAAGGCAGCATTGCGCGGTGTCGCAAATGATCCTGTGATCGACCAGTATTCACGGCTCTTGAAAACCTCGATTTCAGCTTCACGCTCGCAGATCAGACGCAAGGCGACCGATTGCACGCGCCCTGCACTGCGGCTGCCCGGCAGTTTGCGCCACAAGACAGGCGACAGGGTAAAGCCAACCAGATAATCGAGGGCACGTCGCGCCATATAGGCATCGATCAGGGGCTGATCGAGCTCACGCGGGTTGGCCATGGCCGTTTGTACAGCCGACTTCGTGATCTCGTTGAACGTGACGCGCTGCACGTTCTTGCCGCGCAGCAGATTTTTTTCTTCCAGTGCGGCGCGCACATGCCACGAGATCGCCTCGCCTTCGCGATCCGGGTCAGTGGCGAGATAGAGCGTGCCAGCGTTTTTAACGGCCTTGGCGATGGTCGCCATCTGCTTTGCGCCGCGTTCATCGGTCTGCCAGTCCATGGCAAAATTTTCATCGGGACGCACGCTGCCGTCTTTGGGCGGCAGGTCGCGGACGTGGCCGAAGGATGCCAGAACGATGAAATTATCGCCAGATATTTGTTGATGGTCTTTGCTTTTGCCGGGCTCTCGACCACTACGACATCAGTCATCACTACTCCAGAACCGCTCCGGCCTGCACAGAACCCGCGACTCAGGTTGAAAGCACAACCTGACCCCCGGGAAGAAAGGTCGCTAAGCCGCCAAGTTCGAGTTCTGACAGGGCGGATAGCACCATGGATACCGAGAACTGGCAGCGCGTTACGATGTCGTCAACTGCTATGGCTGTTGGAGAAAGGAGTTCGTGAACCCTGTCACGCACTTCATCCGGAGCAGGTGCAGGCGCAAAACCTGCAGAACAGGGCTCTGAAAACCCGGGCAGCCCGGTCCATTCCGGGGATAGGCGCGGGCCTGTGCCGCTCTCGATCTGGGCAAGTACGTCCTGTGCGGTTTCCGTCAGGATCGCACCCTGACGAATGAGGTCGTTGCCGCCACGAGAGCGTGGATCGAGGGGCGATCCCGGTACAGCAAAGACATCGCGACCGTATTCAAGGGCAAGGCGTGCCGTGATCAGCGTCCCGGAACGGAGAGCCGCTTCGACCAGAATGACACCAAGAGAGAGTCCGGCGATGAGTCGGTTTCGCCGTGGGAAATGACGGGCCTGGGGGATCGTGCCGAGAGGCGCTTCGGTCACAATGCAGCCTCGCTCGGCGACAGCACGGTAGAGAGTTTCGTTCTCGGGGGGATAGAAGCAGTCGAGTCCTCCTGCCGCTGCTCCGATCGTCATGCCTTGATGCAATGCGGCGCGATGGGCAACGGTATCAATTCCGCGTGCCAGTCCTGAGACGATCACGCAGTCTTCATGGGCGAGGGCCCCACTGAGAGCCTCGGCGATGCGGAGCCCCCCTGCCGAGGCATTACGGGCGCCGACAATGCCGATTGACCGTCTGGAAAGAAGATCGCTTCGGCCCCAAAGGCTGAGCACGGGTGGCGCATCAGGAATGCGTGCCAGAAGAGGCGGATAATCGCTTTCTCCAAGCACCATCATGCGCCCGCTGAAGCGTGCGAGCGCGGCTTCTTCTTCGGAGATCGATTCGCGTGACGGGATCGAGACCCCGGCCCGTCGCCCTGCCTTGCGTGCCCGCTCGGGCAGCGCCTCTATGGCAGCGGTTGCCGAGCCATATTCGTTCAAAAGACGGCGGAAATTGACTGGCCCGATCCCCTCAGTACGAGCGAGACGCACCCTGTCGAGGCGCTCGTTCCCTGCGAGGAGGGCTGTCATCGACCGTCAGATTTCGCGCTTGGTCTGCGGGGTCGGATCGATGTTGATTCTCGATTCGCGTCCCAGCAGCATACGCTTGATATTGCTCGTATGACGCAAAAGGATGAGGAGTGTCAGAAGCAATGTCGCAATCGGAAGCGGACTGTGAACCGGCTGCTCGGCGAGCGGCGGCATGATGAAGGGTGCCACTGCGAAGGCGGCGAGTGCGCCCGCGGAGGAAATGTGGGAGAGCTTGGCGATCGCAAGCCAGACTATGCAGCACGCGATACCGACCGGCCAGCAAAGAGCAAAGAGGACGCCGAGCCCCGTCGCCACACCTTTGCCTCCCCGAAATCCGAGCCAGATCGGAAAGCAGTGACCGATAACGACGCTTACAGCCGCGATGGCCATGCCGGTCTGCAGGCCGGAATCGAGCAGCAACTGTACGACCAGGACGGCGAGAGCGCCTTTGAGCCCATCAAGTAAAAGCGTTGCGGCGGCAAGTCCCTTGCGTCCCGTGCGCAGCACGTTTGTCGCGCCGATATTGCCTGAGCCGATCTTACGGATATCTCCAGCCCCACCGATATGGCTGATCAGCAATCCGAACGGAATGCTGCCGAGCAGATAGGCCAGACCGGCGCAGAGCAGGAAGGGCGGGGTGAGCAGCGTGGCAATCATGCCGGGCTCCCGTCATAGACCTGACGCCCGGCTTTCCAGGTGCCGCGCACGCGTCCTTTGAGGCGTCGTCCGTCGAACGGCGTATTCTGCGCGCGACCGGGCTGACTGCCAGCCTCGACCACCCATTCCGCATCGGGGTCGAACAGACACAGATCGGCGCTGGCCCCGTCATTGAGCGTTCCGGCGTCGCTGCCGAGCAGACTCGCTGGCCGGCTTGTCATCAGCGCAATCAGTTGGGGCAGAGTCAGGTGCCTGTCATGTACCAGTGAGAGACCGACGCCGAGCAGTGTGGTCAGACCCGTCCCGCCCGCGCTGGCCTGAGCGAAGGGCAGCCGTTTGTCATCGGCATCCCAAGGCGCATGGTCAGAGGCAATCGCATCGATAGTGCCGTCGGCCAGAGCCGCGCAGACTGCCAGACGATCCTCTTCACACCGTAAGGGTGGCGACAGCTTGGCATAGGTGCGAAACGCGCCGATCGCCTCTTCATTGAGGGCAAAATAGGGCGGCGCCGTATCGCAGGTGATCGCTTGCCCTTTAGCCTTGGCCTGACGGATCAGGGCGAGACCTTCTCCCGTCGAGACATGGCCGAAATGCAGTCGAGCGCCCGTCATCTCAGCCAGACGAAGATCGCGGGCAATCAGGATAGCCTCCGCAGCCGCCGGGATTTGCGGCAGGCCCATGCGGGTTGCAAGCGCTCCTGCCGTTGCGGCGCCCCCCTTCGCGAGAGACGGATCTTCGGGGTGCTGCACGACAAGCGCGTCGATGCCTTTTGCATAGGCCAGAAGCTGGCGCATGCGCTTGGTATCGGCGATGGCCCGGATCCCATCGGTGAAGGCAACGGCACCCGCTTCGCGCAGCATGCCGAGTTCAGCCATTTCCTCGCCATTGCAGCCTTTGGTCAGAGCCCCGTAAGGCAGGATAGTGACGAGTCCCATTTCCTCACCGCGGCTGCGCAGAAGGCGGACAAGAGCAGGCTCGTCGATGGCGGGCTTGGAATTCGGCAGTGCCGCGATTGTCGTAACGCCCCCGGACACGGCAGCGCGGGCGCAGGAAGCAATAGTTTCGCGGTATTCAAAGCCCGGTTCGCCGATCGCAACGCGCATGTCGATCAGGCCGGGGGAAAGGACTGCTCCTGCGCCATCGATGATCTCGGCGTTCTCCGGCTTGCCCTCTGCTCCTGCCTTGTCTCGACCGGCGATGTGCCCGTCCCGGACCAGAAGACGACCGGGTGCTTCGGTACCCGCTTCAGGATCGATCAGCCGGACGTTTTCGAAAACAAGATCGGTCATGATGCTGTCCGCATGCGTGAAAGTCGGTCGAGTACGGCCATGCGCACGGCCACACCCATCTCAACCTGTTCCTGAATGACACTCTGAGCTGAATCGGCCACGTCAGAGGCGATTTCGACACCGCGGTTCATGGGGCCTGGATGCATCACGAGAGCGCCCGGTTTCGCCAGGGCGAGTCGGCGGCTGTCGACGCCATAGAAACGGAAGAACTCACGGGCACTTGGGACCAGCCCGGCGCCCATGCGCTCCCGCTGCAGGCGCAATGTCATGACGACATCGGCGTCACGAAGTCCGCTTTCCATGTCGTGATGGATGGACACGTCTCCAAGAGACGCCATGGCCGCAGGGACCAGTGTCGGCGGCCCGACGAGACGCACTTTGCTGCCCATGGCGGTCAGAAGATGGATATTCGAGCGTGCGACGCGGCTATGGCCGACATCGCCGCAGATGGCCACGGTCAGGCCACTCAACGTCCCCAGATGGCGCTTGATCGTCAAAGCGTCGAGCAGCGCCTGCGTGGGATGCTCGTGCATGCCGTCTCCGGCATTGACCACACTTGCTTCAACCTTTTGTGCCAGCAGGGCAGGCGCACCGGACTGGCCGTGACGCACAACCAGCAGATCGCAGCGCATGGCGTTGAGTGTGGCTGCCGTGTCGAGCAGGGTCTCACCCTTGTTCACCGACGATGTGGCGACCGTCATGTTGATCACGTCGGCCCCCAGACGTTTACCTGCAAGCTCGAAGCTCGTGCGGGTCCGCGTGCTGTCCTCGAAAAACATGTTGATGACAGTGCGGCCGCGCAGAGCATCGCGAGGTCCCGTGCGCGAGCGGCTCAACAGGGCATAATTCGCTGCGAGATCGAGAAAAGGCGTGATCTCCGCAGCGCTCATGCCTTCGAGGCCGAGCAGGTGGTGACGTCGGGTGAGCGTCTCAGCCATGGGCAATAGCAGCTCCGATACGGGCCAGAACCTCGTCCCGGCCAAGGGCTTGTAGGGTCAGATCGATACCGGGCGAGACCGTGCTGCCTGTCATGGCCGCGCGCAAGGGCTGTGCCACCTGACCGAGCTTGATGGCCTTGCTCTCGGCGAACTCGCGTAGCGCACCGTCGATGGCCGAAGCGTCAAAAGGTTCGACGAGGGCGAGTGCCTGAGCGACACCGCGTAAAACGTCCTTGCCTTCATCGGAAAGCTGCTTCTGCGCTTGGCGTCATAGGTGAAAGGCAGGGCGCGTCCGAGGAAGGCCGCACTATCGGCGAGCTCGGTCAGCATCTTCGCGCGTTCTTTGAGGCCCGGCATGAGTGTCAGCAGGCGCGCCCGCAGCGTGTCATCAACCGTGATGTCCTCACGCTCTTTCAGACGATCCAGCACATCATCGGTCAGGCGCGCGTCGTCGGCCTCACGCATATAGACGCCGTTGAGGTGGGTCAGCTTGACGTAATCCATGCGTGAGGGCGAACGGCCCACGCCGTCGAGATCGAACAGCCGGATCTGTTCTTCCCGATTCAGGATCTCGGCATCGCCATGACCCCAGCCGAGACGCAGCAGGTAGTTGCAGAGCGCTTCGGGCAGGAAGCCTTCGTCACGGAACTCGACCACAGATTGTGCGCCATGACGCTTGGACAGCTTGGCCCCGTCAGGACCGTGGATGAGCGGCAAATGCGCGAAATGAGGCAGGTCCCAGCCCATGGCGCGATAGATCATCGCCTGACGGAACGTATTTGTCAGGTGGTCGTCCCCACGGATGACATGGGTGATGGCCATGTCATGATCGTCGCATACAACGGCGTGGAGATAGGTAGGCGTGCCATCCGAGCGCAGAATGATGAGATCGTCCATTTCGGCATTGGCCACGCGCACCTCGCCCTGAACCAGATCGGTGATCACGGTCTCGCCGTCGCGCGGCGCCTTGAGACGCACGGCAAATGGCGCGCCTGCAGGCGCTTCGGAAGGATCACGGTCGCGCCACATGCCGTTGTAACGGGGCGGCTTGCCGTTTGCTATGGCGTCTTCGCGCATCTGCTTCAGCTCATCGGCTGTGCAGAAGCAGCGATAGGCCAGACCTTTTGCCAGCAATTCCTGCGCCACTTCGGTATGGCGGTCCTGCCTCGTGGACTGGAACACGGGATCTTCGTCCGTCGTGATTCCCATCCAGGCCAGGCCTTCGAAGATGACGTCGACCGCGCGCTGCGTTGAGCGCTCACGATCCGTATCCTCAATTCTGAGCAGGAACTGTCCGCCGTGATGACGGGCGAAAAGGAAATTGAACAGGGCTGCACGGGCGTTGCCGATATGCAGCAAGCCGGTGGGAGAAGGGGCAAAGCGTGTGCGAACGGTCATGGCGGCTGCATAGCATGATTGGCGACACCACACTACCGGATGGCATTATGTTGTGAACGGATCGAAAGGCGCCGCGTCGCTCTGATCAAAGCCTCGCAGCGCAAGGAAAAGACGTGTTTTCCTCGGAAGAGGGGAGGGCGTGTCTTGTAGGGGTATCGTTGTTTAGATGTGGCTCACACACGCCGACTTTCGACCCCCGAGCAGGAAGTTGAGGTTTTGAGCTATAAAAACGATCACAGAATCATAAACAATTATAATTGTATATAGATAAATCATATATTTATATAACTACTATAATTACTTATAGAGTAATCTTTCTTCTCTACGTATGTTTTGAAGATAAAGGCAAGCAGTGAGATGATGGTAAACTCTACGCATCATTCATCCCCTGACCAATCTTCAGTAATCGTTTCCAAAGGGCGACGGCCCTTTGGTGGGGTTTGGGGCAAAGCCCCATGAATTTCTCTCGGCTCGCGGACTATGTTGAAGCGCGCTTGCTCGCACAGGGCCGCGCTCTGAGCGCATGGCTTCCCGTGGGCTGGGCGATTGGCAGCCTGCTTTATTTCCTTCCACGGCATGAACCCGGGTTCTGGGCAGGAAGTGTCGGCGGCGGAGTAGGCCTGACTGTTTTAGTCTTTGGCTGGGGACGGCTGACGACACGATGTGCAGGCTACGCTCTACTGGTGATCAGTCTTGGTTTTTTGTCGATGCGAGGTCAGGCAAGGAGGCAACCCCCGATGCCTGCGTTGCCCTCCCTCGCGGTCTTGATGAGGGGTACGCTCTCCGATGTGTCGAGGAGGGAGGAAGCGGGTCAGATCCGGCAGCGCTGGCGCATCAAAGACGCCGTTTTCGAAAGCGGTGTCGATATCGGAATGGCACCGCTGAAACGTGATCTGATTCTTTTTGCGCGAGACGACCGGAGCTACACGCCCGGGATGAAACTGCGCCTGCGCGCGGTTCTGCGTCCGCCCGATTGGCCTGCATTTCCCGGCGGACGCGATCGTCAGAAAGAGGCATGGTTCGACTCTCTCGCTGGAACCGGGCGCGTGCTCGGAGCGCCTGACGTTATCCAGACGCCGAAAGGCTATGTATGGGGACGTTGGCGTCTCCTGATTGCCGCTGACATTGCCGGGCACCTCTCGGGGCAGCGTGCCGCAATTGCATCGACACTGCTCGCAGGTCATGGGGAGGGGATTAGTCGGCAGACACGCGCGGCTTACGCGGCCTCAGGCCTCGCTCATATTCTGGCGGTTGCCGGATTACATCTCGGGCTCGTTATGGGCGTCGTGTTCACCGTCTCGAGGCGCGTGCTTGTAATATGGCCTGGCTGGGGCTGCGTCTACCCTGTCGGGAGATTGCTGCCTGCGTCGCTCTTGGCGCGGGAGCGGTCTACGTCTTTCTGACGGGTCTGCATCTTCCCGCCTTGAGAAGTCTTGGCATGGCTGGGCTTGCCACTTGTGCGCTGCTCGGTGGACGACGGGTTTTGTCGATGCGCTCTTTGGCGCTGATTGCGCTGGGGCTGCTTATCGTATCGCCTGTGCTTGTGCTCGATCTGTCTTTCCAGATGTCATTTGCTGCAGTCATGGCGTTGATCGCGGGATACGAGGCATTGCGTCCCTCTTTCGTCAGGAGAGCCGAGCAAGGGAAAAAATCCGGGATCGGTCATCACCTCATGTTGCTCTCTCTGACCAGTCTGCTGGCAGGCGGAGCAACATTGCCTATCGTTATGACCGGGTTCGGAAGCTTTCAACCTTGGTTCATTCTGGCCAATCTTTTGGCAGTGCCCGTTGCGGCCTTTTGCGTCATGCCCGCGGGACTATGCTCCTTGCTGCTTATGCCATTTGGCCTGTCGGGGCTACCGCTCTGGGTGATGGGACAGGGGATCGGGGTAATCTCGTTTCTGGCCAGTCATGTGTCCGCCTTACCCTTCGCCCATGTTCCTGTTCCTCGCATGATGTGGTGGGGGCTCCCGGTCTATATGGCGGGGCTTGCCGGAATTTGCTTATGGCGTGGCAGGACTCGTCTGGTTTTTATCCTGCCAATCGTCGTCGGCTGTTTTTCGCCCCTCTGGGGAGAGAGGCCGCGTCTGTTGGTGTCACCGGATGCTGGCTTGATGGCGTTCAGGGAAGGGTGGCATTGGTTTGTCGGCCCGCATAACGGGCTCGAAAATCAGAGGCTCGCCGAGTGGGAACGCGCCTGGCCTCTGCAGGTCAAGAGAAGTGCCGTTTCGCCGTCCTGCGCAGAGACTGGCTGCACTTTGAAAATCGGGAGGAGGCCGGTCACGATCTGGTTCACCTTACCCTCCCAAACTGCGCAGGATCGTCTCTGTCAGGAGAAGGAAGCGTTCATCGTCAGTGCTGTCCCCCTGCCTGAGCGATGCAGGCCAGACGGTTTTATCGACCGCTTTTCGGTCTGGCGGGATGGTGCGTTCATGGTGAATGCAGCATCCGGCAAGATGAAGGTTATTTCGGACCGGTCATGGCGCGGTAGCCGTTTCTGGGTGCCGCGCGTCGGATTCAAAGGCGTGCCCAATCTGCCGTTGGCGCAGGCAGAATAGGCCTATTTCTTCCTGGGATAAAAATAGAGCGCCACGGGCTCCATGGTCAGGCCTTGCACAAGGATCGTGAAGACCACAATGCCGTAGCAGATCGGGGCCAACACATCTTTCATCGGCCCTGCAGGGAGGGTCAAAGCCAGGGAAAGCGAAATGCCGCCGCGCAATCCTCCCCAGGTCAGGACTGCGAGCATCCGGCCTCGGTGTTCTCCATAAAGATGGATCGGCAGGATCGCGAGAAATACGCTCAGAGCGCGCGCTGCGATCGAAAGCGGAATTCCAATCAGCAATGCCCAGAGCGCGCGATGTCCCGGAATGGCCGCAAGAACCTCGAAGCCGATCATCAGGAAAAGGAGCGCGTTCAGAATTTCGTCGACCAGAGTCCAGAAGCTGTTGAGCTCCTTTCGGGCATGATCGTCCATACTGCTCTGGGCGCGTTTGCCACCGAGGCAGAGGCCGGCCACGACGACTGCGATAGGGCCGGACATGCCCAAAGCATGAGCGAGGCTGAACGTGCCTGCTGCCAGGCTGAGCGATACGAGAAGCTGAAGATGGCTGTCTCTCGCCGTACGGAAGCAGAGCAGACCGATCATCCCGGCGACGAAACCCAGTGCGCTGCCACCGACGGCTTCGAGCCCAAACGCCCTGAAAGCGTCGATGAGTGTCAGATGCTGGGCATCGCCGGTGACAAGCGACATGGCGAGGCCAAAAATGACAATGCTTATCCCGTCATTGAAAAGGCTTTCTCCGGCGAAGATGGCCTGAATCGGTCCGGGCAAGCCAAGGCGGCGCAACATGCCCACGACAGAAACCGGGTCGGTCGGAGCAAGGATAGCGCCCAGCACGACACACCAGAGAAAAGGCATGTGCAGCCCCACTGCCGCCATGACCCAGTACATTGCCCCGGCAAGAAGGAAGACCGCGAGGATGGTCCCGACGATGGCCAGAAACAAGACGGAGAATTTCCGCTTCATCATCTCGGTGGTGTCGACCTGAAGAGCACCTGCGAAAAGCAGGAAAGAAAGCGCACCATCCAGCAGATTGCCTGGCAGATCGGCTGAGTCGAGGATCGACATGGGTAAGGTATGCAGATCGACCCCTGGCAGGGCGATATCGAGAGCCTTGAGCAGGAGAGAGCCTGCCAAAGCAATCAAGAGGATCCCGATCGTCATCGGCAGTCGCAGGAACTTGTAATTGAGGATGCCGCACAAGGTGCAGAGCGTCAGAAGAATTGCGAACAGGCTGAGTGAGGACATGGAACCTTCGGAAGCTTCAGGTCAAAAAACAAGACAGACTTGCAAGCTAACGTGAATACACTGCTTTTGTCTCAATTTTCGCATGACGATTTGGCGTACGCATCCTCGAAAATGTTCACTACTTTGCCCTGTGGGCCGGTTGCAGCCACCATTTCGAGGACGATCTGACGCACGGATGAAAAGGGGAATTTGAGGAAGGTGGCGAGCCAGGGGGAAGGTCTCAGCCGACGTCGATGTTCCAAAGGTGACCGACGTTTCTCGTTTTCTTCCTTCGGACCAATGCGGCGTTTTTTTCGATGATTCTGTTTTTTCGACGTGTCTCGATTTCCTGTATTGATCGGTTTGGAGGAAAGATCTCTACGTAGAAATACGAAGTTTTTTCTCTCAGGAGACCTGAATGCGTTATCTCGTGACCGGTGGTGCTGGTTTCGTCGGTAGTCATGCGGTGCTGGCTCTGTTGGATGCAGGTCACGAGGTTGTCGTTCTCGATAATCTGAGCACGGGCCACCGCAAGGCTGTTCCCGCAAACGTCATCTTCCATGAGGTCGATCTCAGTGATTATCAGGCAACTGCCAGAGTTGTCGCTCAGGGAGCCTGGGATGGCGTCCTGCATTTTGCCGCTCTTTCCCTGGTTGGAGAGAGCATGCGCGAGCCTTTGCACTATCTGCGGCAGAACTTTCTGACCGCACTCAATCTTGTTCAGGCCTGCGTTGAGCACGGCGTCAAGAAAATCGTTTTTTCGTCAACCGCAGCGCTTTTCGGTGGACCTGAACGTCTCGACCCTATTCCGGAAACCGCGCTCGTGCAGCCTGGCTCACCCTATGGGGAGAGCAAGTTCATGATCGAGAGGGTCTTACACTGGGCTCACGAGTTGCACGGTCTTCGCAGTGCGTGCCTGAGATATTTTAATGCAACCGGAGCTGATCCAGGGGGACGGGCAGGGGAAGACCATCGACCTGAAACTCATCTCATTCCTCTGACGATCGACGCAGCGCTTGGGCGCCGCCCCGCACTACGCCTCTTCGGAACGGATTATCCTACACGGGATGGGTCGTGTATCCGGGATTATGTCCATGTGACGGACCTTGCCGATGCTCATATTTGCGCGCTCGGGCAAATCGATAATCGGAGCGTGACATATAATATCGGTAGTGGTCAGGGATATTCCAATCTGGAAGTCATCCGGAGTGTCGAGCGCGTGAGCGGTCGAAAGGTACCGTGGGAGGCCGCGCCGAGGCGCGAGGGCGACCCCTCTCACCTCGTGGCGGACTCGACAACTCTCAGGCAGGAGACCGGCTGGTCGCCACGCTACGGCGACCTTGATCAGATTGTCGAGACAGCATTACGCTGGCGTGAGAGTCATCCTCAGGGTTATGAGAGATGACATCATATCCGGAATGAAGCTATGAGATTTTGCGTTGTCGGTGCGGGGTTTAGCGGGGCCATTATCGCCCGACATCTGTCGGAGAAAGGGCACAAGGTTCTTCTTCTCGATGAGAGAACCCATATTGCAGGTAACTGTCATACCGCGCGGGATGAAGCTACGGGCGTCATGGTGCACCACTATGGGCCGCATATTTTCCATACGGCAGACCGGCGTGCATGGGACTATATCTGTCAGTTCGGCACCTTCCTGCCCTATGTAAATCGCGTGAAGGCCGTCTCGAAAGGGCGCATGTACACGCTCCCGGTCAACTTGCTGACGATCAACCAGTTTTTCGAGACAACAATGTCTCCAGCTCAGGCGCGGAGCTTCATTGCCGGAAAGGCTGACAGGTCGATCAAGGAGCCGAAAAACTTTGAAGAGCAGGCGCTCTCAATGATTGGTCCTGAGCTCTATAAAGCGTTTTTCTATGGGTATACCCGCAAGCAGTGGGGGCTCGAACCGACAGAACTTCCTGCCTCCATCCTCAAGAGATTGCCACTGCGCTTTAATTACGATGATAATTACTTCAATCATCCCTATCAGGGAATGCCTGAAGGGGGATACTCGGCCATTGTCGAGAATATTCTGAAATCGACGAATATCGACCTTCGTCTGAACACGAAATTCGAGGAAATCTCCGAAGAATTCCACCATGTGTTCTATACGGGCCCAATCGATCGCTATTTTGAGTTCAGGCTTGGTCGCCTCGGCTATCGAACGCTCGATTTCGAACGCATTGATAGCGATGGTGATTATCAAGGCACAGCAGTGATTAATTATTGCGATCAGGAGGTGCCGTATACACGCATTTCTGAGCATAAGCATTTTGCGCCTTGGGAGGCAGATGCTCTGCAGAAAACAGTCTCATTCCGGGAATACAGCCGTTTGGCGGAGCCTAACGATGTTCCTTATTATCCGATCCGGTTGGCGAATGAGAAAACGATGCTCGAACAGTATATCGAGCTTGCGGGAAACACACCTAACGTCTCGTTCCTCGGACGTCTGGGAACCTACCGCTACCTGGATATGGACGTCACGATTTCTGAAGCTTTAAGTGCCTGCGACCGAATAGACGTGGCCTTGAACGAAGGGGAACCGCTTCCTGCATTTTTTATCGATCCAACTTGAGGCGATCGTCGCTGAAGCTGTGGGCCTTTCCCCGTCCGGGCTAAAGCTCGGACAAGGAAGGGCTTTTCAGGGTAGAGAAACTCAGACGCCCTCGACCAGTGTGCCGCGGTACTTTCCACCTTTAAATCGGTGTTCGCGCACCTTGCGGTAGGCGTCGCTTTCGTACCAGCCCAGTGCAGACTCACGGTCGGGAAATTCGAGGATCACAATCCCCTCGGGCTCGCTGCCTTCGAGGCTTTGTTGCTTGCCATAAGTAACAATTGGTTTGACTGGATGTCCCTCTAAGGTCTCGGTGACGAGAGAGAAATAAGTATCCAGCTCCTTCTGGTCGAGAGTTTCTTCGCGGGTAAAGACGAGGTAAGCGCTCATGGGACAGATCCTTTCGACATTAAAGTTTGGGTCTTGAGTGGGAAAAGACAAGGCGCAAAAGCGACGCAGCGCCAGCATTCGGGACTGCGCGCCTTGCATACATAACGACCATGCAAAATCAGCCAGTGATGCGAGGGGCGCAGCATGTCGGGCGGAATACGCTTGATAAGGCCGTCCTCAACGGCGCGGGTGGTTTTTCCCGGCGCCAGCCCGGTACGATTGCCCAGGCGGAAGATATGCGTATCGACGGCCATTGCACTCTCTCCGAACATCACGTTCAGCACCACGCTGGCCGTTTTGCGTCCAACGCCGGCAAGGGCCTCCAGCGCTTCGCGATCGGCGGGAACCTCCCCGCCATGGAGCGCCAGAAGCTGCTCAGAGAGTTTGAGGACGTTCTTGGCCTTTGCGCGCCATAGCCCGATTGTGCGGATATGAGCGGCAATGCCTTCCTCTCCGAGTGCCACCATAGCGGCGGGGTCTGGAGCGTCCGCGAAAAGTCCCGCCGTCACCTTGTTGACCGATTTATCGGTGGCCTGCGCGGAGAGCACGACTGCCACAAGCAACGAGAAGGCAGTGCTGTAATCGAGTTCGCTCTCGGCATCCGGGTTGGCATTGGCGAGTGAGGTGATGAAGTCGCGTGCCTGAGCACGTGTCATGGGCCGCTTGGCCGAGGGAAGAGACATCAGAACCGGATCACCATGTTGCATAAGAGCGCTTGAAACCCCACAATAAGCGCTTCCCTATCAAGACTTCCAGTATGCCCGCCCGGTTGTGCCATCCGGCGGAGGAGCTTTCTTTCGTGTCCGAGTCCGACCAGAACCCTCGAAAACCTCGTCAGAAACAGCGCGATATTGCCTTTGTCGATATCGTCCTGTTTGTCGTTCGCCGCTGGCTTGAACATCCGAAGCATCTGACGCGGACCGTTCTGGGTATTGCGTTGGCGACGATTACCGATGTCGCGACCCCGGTCCTTTCCGGGCGGCTGGTTACCGATATTTCGAGTCACACAGGCGGTGCCCCGCATGATGCGGCTCAGGTGACGCTTCGCAACGATGCGCTGCTGATGGTTGGCGGGTTGATCACTCTGGGCCTGATCGGTCTGCTGGGGCGTCGTTCCTCCTATCTGGGCATCACGCATCTGAGCCTTGCGATCATGCAGCGTGCTCTTTCGCAGGGTTTTGCCCGCGTGCAGCGTTTCTCGACGGATTGGCACGCTAATAATTTTGCGGGTTCGACCGTGCGCAAGCTGACACGCGGCATGTGGGCAATGGATACGCTCGATGACACGCTCCTTCTTCTGATTGCGCCCGAGGTTCTGGTCCTCACCGGTACGACGCTCGTGCTGGCCTGGCACTCGCCGTTCATGGGCGCTGTGCTGGCTCTCTCGGTCGTCTTGTTTACCTGGCTCTCGGTTGCCCTGACGCTCAGTTATGTCGCGCCTTCGGCTCGAGCCGCTAACCGTCTCGATACCAAAGTAGGTGCGGCCATCGCAGATGCGGTGACGTGTAACGCTGTCGTCAAGGCCTTCGGTGCCGAGCAGCGCGAAGAGCGACGTCTGGGCAGGGTGTTGAAAGCCTGGAGCGCCCGGACGGCCCGAACCTGGATCAGAGGCACGAATAGCGCCAATCTTCAGGGACTTGCCTCCTTGGCCATGCGTATGTTGCTCGTGGCGTTGATTGTCTGGCAGTGGTGGAAAGGCAAGGCAGGCCCGGGCGATGTCGCCTATGTTTTGACGATGGTCTTCCTCGTGCAGGGCTATCTGCGCGATCTGGGCCAGCAGGTGAGTCAGGTCCAGCGTTCCGTCAATGAGATGGAAGAACTGGTGGCGATTTTCGAACAGTCACCTGATGTGCAGGATCGCAAGGGCGCGGGAAACGCCTCGTTTACCGAGGGGCGGGTCGATTTCGACGCAGTGAGCTTTCAATATCCCGGTCAGGACACGCCTCTTTACCAGAAGCTGGATGTCAGGATCGAGCCCGGGTCACGCGTCGCTCTTGTCGGGCCGAGTGGCTCGGGCAAGACGACTTTCACCAAGCTTATCCAGCGGCTTTATGACACGAGCGAAGGCAAGGTGCTGATCGATGGTGTCGATATCCGCGATGTGACGCAGGATTCGTTGCGGGCGCGCATTGCGATTGTGCCGCAGGAGCCGATGCTTTTTCATCGTTCGCTGGCAGAAAACATTGCCTATGCACGCCCCGGAGCGACTCAGGAGGAGATCGAGCGCGCGGCCAAACTTGCCAATGCCAGCGCCTTTATCGAGCGCTTACCAGAGGGTTATGCCACGCTGGTCGGTGAGCGTGGCGTGAAGCTTTCTGGCGGTGAGCGTCAGCGCGTTGCCATTGCGCGCGCCTTTTTGGCCGATGCTCCGCTTCTGATCTTCGACGAGGCAACATCGAGCTTGGATTCCGAGTCCGAGGTTCTGGTTCAGGAGGCCATGCAACGGCTTATGGCCGGACGTACGGTGATCGTTGTGGCGCATCGTCTGTCCACAGTCATGGAGCTCGATCGCATTCTGGTCTTTAGCAAAGGAGAGCTGAAGGAAGATGGCGCTCATGGCGAGTTGATCCAGCGCGAAGGGGGAATCTATCGCCGTCTGTTCGAGCTGCAATCGCTCGAAGGGTGAGGAAAGGCGGGGTTCTGATGCGTGAACCCTAGATCCGCTCTGCTATCGTTCCGGCTCTGAATTATGATAGGCATCCCGTTTAGAGAGCCTTCCCGGCCCCCCTAGGGTCTCGTGAGGCAGGGGCAATTCCGGGACGGACGATGGAGCAATCATGACCTTGCAGACCTGGTGGCTCTTTGTCGTCACCGTTTTCTTCATATCGGCGACCCCAGGCCCCAACATGATGCACGCACTGAGCCGCTCGGTGGAGTTCGGGTTCAGGCGGAGCACGGCGGCGATGGCCGGCTGTATCACGGCATTGCTGCTCGCGCTTGTTCTTTCCATGGCCGGAATCGGGGCGGTGTTGACCGCCATGCCGCGTCTGTTCGACGTCATCCGTTATGCGGGTGCCGCCTATCTGATTTATCTGGGGATTAAGGCGTGGCGCGCTGACGAGTCACCGGAGACGTCTCGTCCGGAGAGAGGGTCTCCTGTCGGAGCCAGTGCGTGGCGTCTTTATCGGACCGGTTTTCTGGTCGGAATCAGCAATCCGAAGCTCTTGCTTTTCGCAGCAGCCTTTTTCCCGCAATTCATCGATCACCATCTTCCGGTGCTGTCGCAGTTCGGCATTTTGCTTGTGACTTATCTCTGCTCTGACACGCTGTGGCTCACCCTCTACGGGGTCGGAGGTCATTCCCTCTCGCGCTTTCTGAGTCGCAGGCCAGTCAGACGGGCCTTTAACCGTCTGACTGCCTTCGTCTTTATCGTATTCGGAATCGTAATCTTACGTGCGAAGGCTTGAGGCGTTCTGACCGTGGCGTGATGTCAGCCCGGTTAATGTGACGGAGATGGTATCGGGAGAGGTGCCGACGTCGTTTATGGCATGGGCGCCGTGCGGAAGACCACGGGAGTGGCGAGCGCCTGACGGGTCAGATGCAGCTGGCTTTCCGTGCCATTGACGGACACTGCCACGCGGCCGTCGGGCTGGGTCTGGACTAGAATATGAGCCTCGTGGGTCTTGTCGAGCGTGCCGACCGCGATCCCGTTTTTCGAGGCATTCTCGATCTGTCCCGTCAGGACAACGCGATCGCCATCAAGAGTGAGGCGCAGCAAGGGAGCTGCGTCGGTTTCCGGTGTCAGTTCCGTCAGGACAGGCTGTCCGCTCTTGGGGAACCGATCAATCCGGATTGTCGTCTCGAATGATGCGGGCTGATCCTGCACACGCCAGATATGCGACTCTGACAGTTCGGTGCGGGGCTGACGCGCATGATAGGCGGTCGGCTGGCGTGCCTCGCTGCTGAGCGTGATCCCCTCTGCTACGATGCGATAGGAGGCATTTGGCGCAGATTGCGTGGAAAGCGACGTGATCGGTTTGACCGAGATGCTCAGGGCTTTTGTCTCGCGGAGTTCAAATCCTGTTGGGTCGAATTGCGGCGCTGCGTGCGATGCCGCCATGAAAGGGGCAAGCGCACAAGCAGCGAAAAACAACGGGCTTGTCTTCATGAGGACAACTCCAGACTGGTTAAGCGGGATCGGTCGAGACGCAGGTCGCGAGGAAACGTTCCAACGCACGACCGCGATGGCTGATTGCATTCTTCTCATCGGCTGAGAGTTCGGCGAAACTGCGGCGATCGCCCTGCGGAATGAAAATCGGGTCGTATCCATGGCCCTGATCGCCTTTCGGCGGCCAGCAGACCTCACCTTCGCAGCGTCCTTCGGCATAGCGTGTTGTCCCGTCGGGCCAGGCAAGGCAGAGCACGGCGACAAACGCGGCGTGTCTGTCAGGCGAGGCTCCCATCTCGTCATGCACGCGCTGCATTGCGATGGACATGTCACCGCCAGGACCTGCCCAGCGTGCCGAGTAGATACCCGGGCGTCCGTCGAGTGCCGCGACACAGAAACCGGAATCATCCGAAAGAGCGGGCAGACCCGTCGCCTTCGCCGCGGCGAGTGCCTTGATCGCGGCGTTACCTTCGAAGGTCTCCGCAGTCTCTTCCGGCTCGGGGAGGCCGAGCTCAGCCGCGGAGACAATCTCAATGCCGCTTTCGGCCAAAAGGGCACGGAATTCGACCAGTTTGCCCTTGTTATGGCTGGCGAGCACGATGCGCTCGCCCCTGTTCAGGCGACGCTCGCTGGTCATGCAACGCTTTCGAGCGCAGCGCGCTGGGCATCGAAAAGGCGTGCCGTTCCGGTCTTGGCCAGCGCCATCAGCGTGTGGAACTCGTCTTCGCTAAAGGGGGCGTCTTCGGCTGTGCCCTGAATTTCCACGATGCCGCCCTCACTGGTCAGCACAAAATTGGTGTCGGCCTGGGCTGAGCTGTCTTCGATATAGTCGAGATCGAGCACGGCGCCTGCGTCGGTCAGCCCGCAGGAAACAGCAGCGACCTGGGCGCGCAGCGGAGAGCGCTTGAGCGTGCCTGCCTTGACCTGCTTGTCGAGGGCGATGGCAAGGGCCACCCAGGCGCCGGTGATGGCGGCGCAGCGTGTCCCCCCATCGGCATTGAGGACGTCGCAGTCGAGCGTGATGGTCATTTCACCGAGCGCACGCAGATCGACACAGGCGCGCAGGGCCCGTCCGATCAGGCGCTGGATTTCCTGCGTGCGACCCGATTGCTTTCCCTTTGCAGCTTCACGATTGCCGCGAGTGTGGGTGGCGCGGGGCAGCATGCCGTATTCTGCAGTGATCCATCCCTGACCCTGGCCACGAAGGAAGGGCGGAACACGGTTTTCGATCGAGGCAGCGCAAAGGACTTCGGTCCCGCCGACACGGATGAGCACCGAGCCTTCGGCATGGCGGGCGAAGCCCGGCTCGATGGAGACAACGCGGTTTTCATCGACCTTACGGCCGGACGGACGGGTGCTGGACATGATCTTTTCCCTCAATCTGGGCAGGCTAACGTAATTTTGCAGCAGCCTTAGCGCGTCGTGCCCGGAATGACAAAAGCGTCCCGAACAAAACAGGGTGACTTCAGGGTCAGTTCAGGCATTCGATCCGGTCTCCCAGTCTGATGGTTCCCGCACGTCGGATCAGGGCGTTCTGACCGAACATGACCCCGCCGGCTGGTGGCGAAACTTTGTCATGGTCCTGAGCGGCTCACGCGGGACAGGGATCGTCCCGGTCTCCTGATCGATTGTCGTGACGATGCAGCGGCTGCACGGCTTGACCAGCTCCAGCTCCACAGTGCCAATTCTGAGAAGACGCCAGTCATCCTCCCCCCAGGGTGTCTCGCTCTCGACCACGATATTGGGCCTGAACCGTTCCATCGGGACGGGGGTGTCGAGGCGTTCGTTGAGAGAGCTCAGAGAGGCCGTATTAGTTACAAGCAGCGGATAGCCGTCTGCAAAGCTCACACTACCGAATTCCGCAGGTCTGGCGCGGTCGGGAGCCGCCATATGAACGAGTCGACACGGCGTCTCGAGGAACGTACTCAACCAGGCAGCGGGTCCGTCGCCTGCATCGAGGGCTTCGATATCACGGTCTTTCCAGACACTCACAAGCGAGATCGGCGCTGAGGCAGGAGGAGGCGTCACGATCAGGGGGGAGAAGTTCTCCGCGCTCAGGGTGAGCGTCTCCCCGTCAAGTGCAGTCAGAAGCCGCGCCATTGCCGGATGCTGGCGCTGGGTCATGAATTTCCCGTCCGGGGAGATGACCAGCCAGCGGCGATCCCCTTTCGGTCCCCACGGTTCCAGCTCGAGAAGGGGGACATCGATACGGTGGAGGCTTTTGACCGGATGGATGTATAAGGCTGAAATATGGGTCAAGAACGCGACTCCAGATCCGGGAAAGGGCAGGCAGGGACCATGCTCTCTCTCCTCGTCCGGGTCACGCGAAAGGGCAGGATATGATCGATCTCTCCAGCCTGCCGGGCGGCATGGACGCTCGCTCGGCAAGCGTGCTGCGCGAAATTGTCGAACAATATATGGAGACGGGCGACCCGGTCGCGAGCAGGACACTGGCCCAGCGCCTGACACCGTCTCTGTCTTCTGCGACCATTCGCAATGTGATGGCAGAGCTGACACAGGCCGGGCTCCTGTTCAGCCTCATGTCTCTGCCGGGCGTCTGCCAACCGAAAAAGGGGTTCGTCTTTTCGTGGATGGCCTCCTGCAATTCGGCGCGCTGAACGACATCGAGCGGGCTCATATCGCCGGGAGGCTGGCGCTGAAAGGCCGTTCGATGCAGGAGACGCTTGCCGAGGCGTCGTCCATGCTCTCGGGACTCTCTGCGGCGGCGGGGCTGGTTCTGGCCCCGAAAGGAGACGGTGCGCTCAAACATATCGAGTTCGTCGCGCTGGGTCCGGGCAAGGCGCTGGTCATTCTCGTGGCGGCGGACGGACAGGTTGAAAACAGGGTGATCGAAACGCCGCCGGGTCTGCCGCCTTCTGCTCTGATCGAGGCCGGGAATTACCTTAATTCGCTTCTGGGTGATGTGACCCTGAGCGCTCTGCGCCAGCGTGTGTCGCAAAACCTGCAGCAAAATCGTTCCGATCTGGATTCGCTGGCTGCGAGTGTCATCGAGAGCGGTTTGGCGACGTGGGACGAGCAGCACGGCACGCTTTATCTGCGTGGTCAGGGCAACCTCCTGACCGATATCACCGAGATCGAGAAGCTGACAACGATCCAGATGCTCTTCGAACGGCTGGAGGCGCAGGAGACCATGCTGCGCCTGCTGCAACTGGCGCAGGATTCCGATGGTGTTCGGATTTATATCGGGGCCGAAAGCGGGTTCTTCGGCATGTCGGGCGTCTCCATGGTCGTCGCTCCCGCCCGCAACGAGACGAACCGCATTGTCGGCGCGATCGGCGTTATCGGTCCCACACGGCTCAATTACGGACGCATCGTCCTGTGGTGGATTATACGGCTCGGGTGATCGGGCGCCTGTTGAGCTGACATCATTTTTTAAGAATCACTCGCAATTTATAGTTGCGACTGGTTCTCATACGCTGTTACGGTCAGGGCGTTCTGGAGTTGAATGGCTTATGATCGTCTGTTCGTGTAACGCCCTGACCAATCATGATATCGCCGACGCCGTCCGTCGGGGCGCTTCGCGGCCGAAAGAAGTTTACGCTTCCAAAGGGTGCAAGGCGCAATGCGGCAATTGCGTGCCCGGCGTCACATGCACGCTGCGTAACCTTTTGCGAGAACGGCAGGAGAGTGCCATGGCGTTCCAGCAGGTCGATCAGAGTGCCGGGGCTGCGGCCTTCGCCTGAGAGCGATGGCTCTGAACAAGGCAACAAAAAAGCCCGACAACCTTAAGGCTGTCGGGCTCTTGACGGTCTGAACCGGAAGCGATGCTTCTGGCGGTTCTCTACCGGGTTTTTAGTCTGTGGTCTGGTCGGGTGCAGCGGCAGAGTTCAGCGTGATGTAGCGCTGGATGCCAACCTGCTTGATTAGATCGAACTGACGATCGATGAAGTCTTCATGCTCTTCTTCATCGGCAAGGATGCGGATCAGGAGATCACGTGACACGTAGTCACGGACGCTTTCGCAATACGCAATGCCTTCACGCAGATCGGCCAGAGCCTTCTCTTCAAGCTTCAGATCGCAGGCGAGGATTTCCTCGACGCTTTCCCCAATCAGGATCTGGTTGAGGCGCTGCACGTTCGGCAGCCCGCCGAGATACAGAATGCGCTCGATCAGCCAGTCAGCATGACGCATCTCTTCGATGGACTCGTCATATTCCTTCTTGCCGAGCTTGGTCACGCCCCAATGGTTCAGCGTGCGCGCATGGAGGAAATACTGGTTGATGGCAGTCAGCTCATTGGTCAGCTGAATGTTCAGATGCTCGACGACTTTCGGATCTTTAAGCATGGGTATTCCTTCGGGGAGTTTTGCGGCGCTCAGATGTGATGCGCCCGCTATGCCGTATGTGTCTGTGAAAACCTTCAAGCATGAAAGTCAGGGCGGTGCAATAGAAATAACGGGAGATGAGATTCACTGTATTCTAGTTGCAAATGACTCTCTGTATTGGAAGTGAGTCAGTAATTGTTGTTGAAATTCATTTGCAACAACTGAAAGAGCCGAAAATCAGATTGTATAAACGACAGACGCCCCGCACAGGGCGGGGCGTCTGGGAAAGTGGTCTCCGGTATTTAGAGGGGCTTCGGCGCTTTCGGAATTGCGTCGAAGCCTCTTTGGCCGGGTTTTAAGCGGGGCAGATAGTATTAGTAGCGCTTGCGCGACGAGCTCTTGCCACTGCCTGCCGGTCCGCTTTTGCGGAATGACGGACGTTCGGTTCTCTCGCCACCACGCTCTCCACGATCGCCTCCGCGGTCACCACCACGGTCTGAGCGCGGGCCGCCACGGCCACGGGGCGGGAAGCCGCC
>NZ_BAJT01000013.1 GCF_000613845.1 Asaia astilbis JCM 15831 | reverse complement strand
CATTGATGCAACCACCGGAGAGCAGCATACCTCGTCCGATCAAACAGGCGGGGGAGGTAACGGCCAAGAGCAATCAACGCAGCAAGCCGCCTCGGCGGAGACTGTCGGTGCTGATTCCCTACCTCCGAATGGTGAAGAGCCGAGTGGAGAAGAATCGAAGCAAAAACCCAATCCCAAACTTCATGAAGGCGCCCAAGGAAAGCATCTTGAGGGACATCGGAATTATGATGAGACGCGAGGAAGAAGTGTCATAACCGAAGACCCTGAAGAACTTTTACAAGGGGTGATATCGGGGAAATATAAAATAATAAGAGAAGGTAATGGAAAATACGTCGTAGATTTTGGAAAAAAAATAGGTAGATTTGGCGGTGCTTCAGGTCCTGAAAGCCAGTTCGGGACAGTCCATACCGGAAAAAATGGAAGTCACATCGTGCCGGCAAACCCAAGCCAATGGTAAAAAAATGAATTATAATAGCGATGCAATGGAGTCCTCTGCAAAGAAAGCAGTGCTTATGGAGGAAACTCCAAATTTAATGTCTGCATACCTACATATTGAATCAAATAATATGAAGATATCACTTCAATTTAAAAGCACTCCAGAAGAAGTGGATATTGAATCAATGGAATCTATGGTCACATATATTTATTCCGACCTATGGAGGTGGATCGGGAATATTAATACAGAATGGACCGTGTTAAATAAGGGTCATTTTGAAGGAGAGGGTACTCTTATATTCAGCCGAAATTTATAAATTATCATATGATATGCGTCATACTTCGGGGATGCTGCCTAGTGTCTAGGGCCTGTTAGGTCTTGATATAATCTGCTGCGGCTGCGACTCAGATCATTGAGGAGAAGGGAGCAGCGATTTTTTGTATCGGGTGGTAATCGCTCTCCACTCCCTGAGGCGAACCAAAAAATCTTCGACCAGGTGACAGTGTCGATAGGCCCATTTGGGGCATGAACGGCCGCGGCCCTCTGCTCTACAAATCATCAAGAAACCAGTTTGAGGCATATCCTCGGTCACAGACGACATGGCGCGGCGTCGCCTGCAACGCGTCCAGGAGTGTCATGGCAGACGGCAGTTCGTGTGCCTGCCCCGGAGTAAGGGTGAATGACTGAACTTTTCGGGGCCGTCGGCCGCTATGCAGGTCTTGCTGACAAAGCATAGGCGCGAACGGCCAAGTGCCAGACAACTGCTCCATCTTCTTCGGAATCCCCATTTTTGGCGCCTCCTGCCGGCTTGTGGCGCACTCTGGCTTGATTCAAATGGAAATCTCGCTGGTGAGACAGGAAGCAGACATACCATTCGAAACATCCCTAAGTCGGCGGATCCGGATGCTGCTGCGCAGGAATTCGCAGACTCTATCATGGCGACCAGAACAGTGCAGGAGGTGAAACCAATCATGGTGAAGGGCGAGCCGGCTACCGTATCTAAATTGACCGATGGCACGAACGTGACTGTGCGCCCAGCGGGAGCGGCAAGCTGGAGAACATCAGAGAATACGGCGACAGTCGACATTTCGGGTACAGGTGTCCAAAATTTTTTGTATGGAGCACGAGTGCTTAGATTTAAGTTTGGAGGGTACTGAACATGTATTTCTTTTACGCTTTTTATCAGCAACCAATGGCTTTGCTTGAACATGAAGAGGGTCCCATCTTCCTCGCTTTCACTAGTAAAGAAATTGCAGATATCTGTGGGCCCCGTAAAGAAGGCGAGATGCTCAATGAAATCTGGAGGTACTCAGCGCTTATTTCGCTTTGTAGGCTCCTACACATAGGAGTGCTTCGCTCCTGGGGCCTCGAAAATGCAAATGCAGTGTTTCATGAGCTTTCCAACAGCTCGCTAAACTATCACCGAGACACAGTGTTGTGGGAGACGTATCAATTCGCTCTCACTGTTAAAGGAAAGGAATTTCTCGACGCAAATGGCGTTGCAGAAATAGAAGGGCCTGTGAGCGCTAGTTTGGAAAAAAAGCTTGCACACTTGTTCGATGTTCCATCTATACAGTGTGATGAGAAATCGGCTTCCTCAGAGGCTCTCAAGTTCTGGATCGAGAAGCTCCGTTACGTCGAGGATGAATATCCTTACTATATACCGTAGATTTGATAATTGTTGTTTGTGAATTTATAATTAGTATTACCTATTTGTTGCGAAGTAATAAAAATATAGAAAAATTAATTCTATATTTTATTGAAATATACGGAAGTTATATAATAAATCATATCTGATGATGCTTAGAGCTGGTTCGGAGTATTAGAGCTGGGGTACCTGTTGAGCTCTTCTCTACAATGACGCCAATGTTTTAACGGTGCACGAAATATCTGGTCGTAGAACTGTGGATGCCGTGTGGGACTATACCGCGGCAACGCAGTCCTCCGGCAAGGGAGGCGGCACCTTGACGGCGCTGAATGCGCTGCAAGGTGGCTATATGGCGAGCAAGGGGCTGGCCGGGGCTTTGGGTTCGGACAAGCTGCTCTCGACGTCACCGGCTGATCGCAGCAGCGGCAATCTTGAGCTGATCGGGATACAGGCGGGCGTTGGGTTCAACTCCAATAAACGGGACGCGACGCAGACCAAAACGACAGTTGAGGGATCCAAACTCACGGCGGGCGGCACGACGACGCTGATCGCCCGGGGGGATGATGCCAGTGACCCGTCGAACGGCAGGATCAGTGCCACGGCGGCGCAGATCGCGTCGTCGGAAATTGTTCTTGCGGCGAAGAAGGATATCGATCTCCGCGCGGGTTATGACACGACCTCGAGTGAGAGCCATAGTTCGAGTAAATCCGCCTTTGTCGGTGCGAATGCGAGCATTCGCACGACGGGCGCCGTGTCAGTGTCACGGCGTCGATCGGGGGCTCGAAGACGCATGTGACGACGTCGAGCTCGACGTCGGTCGATACAAAGCTCGTTGCGACGAATGGCGTGTCGGTTGTGACACCGGGTTCTGTGACGCTGGATGGCGCCGAGGTGCTGGGCAAGCGCATCGATGTGAATGCGGGGTCGCTGTCGATTACGAGCTCGCAGAACCGCTCGGACTATAAAAGCACGTCGTCGCAGTTTGGTGCATCGATCTCTGTCCCCGTGTTCGGTGCGGGGGGCAAGGCGGGCGGTGGCGGAAGCTACGGTCATCAGGCGATCAAGGACCACTTTGTCTCGACGGGCGACGTGCTGTCGGGTCTGTATGCGGGTGATGGCGGTCTTGGCGTTGATGTAGAAGGCGCGACGACGCTGAAGGCCGGCGTGCTGAGCAGCACCGCCGAAGCCTCTCTGAACCATCTGAAGACGGGATCTCTGACGAGTGGATCGCTGGAGAACGTGTCGCAATGGGGTCTGACCTCGACGGGTATGTCGCTGAGTGGCGGTGCGGGCATGATGGGCGCGGGTCTGGCCAAGGGTGCGTCTGGCATGATCGGCGGGGGGGGGGGCTCGCATGATGAGAGGGAGCGAAAGCCAGTCTGCAATCAGTGGCAATATCAGTATTGATGCAGGCAGTTGCAGCGGCGATTTCACGACCGATGTCTCGAAGGCGAATGGCCGTCTGGAGAACAAGTTCGACGCGCAGGCTCTGAAGAACCAGGCGCAGGTGCAGAGGCTTGGCAGCCAGTTGGTCGGTGAATTTGGCGGCGAGATCGCCGACGGGCTCGATAAAGCGGGCGTAGCCGGTTTTGGGGGGAAAGATCTGAGCAATGCCTGGGGACGCATTGCGCTTGAGACGGCGGGAAATGCGGTCGTTGCGGGTGCCTCAGGCGGTAATGTCGGCGCAGCGATTGCGAGCCGAAACTGGGTTCTGGATCAGGCAAACGCGATGTCGGGCAATCCTGAACTTCGAAAGATCTATGCGAATGCCATCAGCAATCTGATTGCCTCTGGCGCAGGGGCAGCAGCAGGCGGACTAGCAACCTCAGCGACTGTGTGTGTGGGTGGGGGGGGGGGCGTAGCTAGGTGGGCATTGGAACAAACAAATGGAGACGTAAAGACCGCCCTTCCTTTGATCGCAGCGATCGAGAATATCATCGCGTCCGGTTCAGGAGCATTAGGTGGCGTTGCTGGCGGCAACACGTCAGGCAATGCAGGAATTAATGCGCCGAATGGTGCAGGCCAAGCCGCTGCAGTTGAGCAATACAACATGGCAAGCCTGAAGCTCCTGGCATTTTTTGCAAAGTGGGCTGCCAAAAGAGAGGCGACTAAAGCTGCCGAGAGAGCCGCCTTGCATAAGGCTGAACATGGTGGCAGAGGCCGCGAAAGGTAATGGTGAAACGCCTGCAGAGGCTAAGCTGAGTGCCAACCGCAAGGGCGAAAATGAGTCGCCGAGATAAGTTCAGACGAAGCGTCCGGGAGAAAAAGCGAATGAAGTAGGCGCGAGCCGTGAGCAGAACGTCGCGAATTGGGTGAAGGGTAGAGTTTCACGCAAAATTATCAAAAATAAGCATGGAAAGACTGATATAGATGTTATAGCAGAAAATGGTGATATAATTACTGTAGTAGGCCCCGCAAAGGCGAATAAGTTAGATAACTTTGTTAGAGGACTTCGTGTTTATAAGGAGTAAGCTGAAAAAAGGGGTGTTCAAGCGTGGGCCTACCTCGCCGAGGGTACGCCCGATAGTGTCTTGCAAGTGGCACGCTAAATACTAGGAGGGAATGTTAAGATTTTTAAGGGAAATTGAAATGAAGATGTATTGTGAAGTTACATTAGTAGATAGCGAATGGGTAGAAACATTTTTCCAAATTGTGGATGATCTAGGTTTTCCCACAAGCAAACCAAATGTATACAAGATAAAATCTTATGTAGGAGACGACGAATATTTCTTCGAAGATCGAAAGGGGCTCATTGAAAACAGAGAAATCAGTAACCTCCTCATATGGAGCACTGAGGAAGATTGTCTTTTTTCTCTCGTTGGAGCGGAAAGAAAAAAGTATTGATATTACTATACACTTTGATGGATGGGAGATAAATTCTGCTATAGTTATGGCGTCAAGAATTTTTTCAGAAACATCTAAAAGATTGTACCGGTGCACAGAGGGAGTTTTTTTTAAGGCTTACTTTGAATAGTGATATTTTACGGAATCTACTTCCAAGTAGATCTGCTCATATTTTGACTATCCCGTCCACAAGCTGCGGCTAACTTATTTCAGTTAACGTGACTGGGAGTATGTTTCGTCGGGTCGACATCTTGACTCTTAGCACGCCCGACTTGATGGCTTGGTAATAATGTTTTCGGGCAACAATTTATTTCCGAGCCCTGATGGCGATGTGACTTGATAAGAGCCTGACGGGTTCGTCCCCTTAAAGTCACGTTCTCTTCGCCTGATGCACAGGCACTCTTTTTGTGAGGAGACTCTCGATAACACTACACTTGGTTTCGTCAACCATCATCGAGGTAGACAGGCATGATGACAAATATGCCGCAGTGGCCTCACCCGGCCAGGGAATGATCTTGGGGCGTCGATCCATCAAGGCCGATACGCACAGTTATCATGAAGAAATTACAAGATTGGTTGCAGAGCCTGAAAGTGGAAAGTAGGTTATAATCAATGATCGATGTAATTATAGAAATACTAGGACAAGACGAAAATTTCCTGAATAGATACATCGAAAACCTCGATTTCGAAGAAGAAAACATTGGGGGAGACATATATATAAAGTTCATGAAGTTGGGATTTAGCTTGCGATATAGCGATAAAATCGTAGACAGTATAATATTCTATGCAAAAAATAAGGAGGGGTATGCGGCATATAACGGAACGCTGCCTTTTAACCTGAGGTTTTCAATGAACCGCGAGGGAGTTCGCTCTCTGTTGGGCGATCCATCTTTTATCAGGGAAGCAAAGATGGTGCCGGTTTTGGGCGCTCTCCCCCCACTTGATCGATATGACGTAGACGGTAAATCTTATGCTATTTCCTATGATGATAGGTCTAATAGTATAACTAAAATTAATATATTCGTAAATTAGGCTGAATTGGAAAAGTATTGTCAGATTAGCCCAAGTTCTGATTCACTGCTTTTTTCAACGCCGACGGTGCGGTGGCGCGAACATGGCACGAGGCGATCTGGCGGATCAGGAATGGCAATGATTGGTCCGCTTCTGACACCCGAACGCGAGCGTTGGTCCCGCCCAGGCGTAAATAACCGCCAGTTTCTTAATGGTATGTTGCTTGTCCTGAGAACGGGTTGTCCGTGGCGGGGATCTCGCTGAGCAGCAAGGGCGCGCAAGGCCGTATAGGTGGTTGATGAGTCCGGCAATATTGATGAGTACGTTCCGCATAGCGTCGAGCAGGATGGTGATAAAGGGGGGAATAAATCTTAAGAAGAAGAGCGAACCCGTCTAGAGGAGAGCTCTAAACTATCATGGAAAGACTGGGAGTAGTACCCGAAGATCAGAATAGTTGGTCTTGAGTATGCAGAAATTGGGAATCTTCGCTAATAGCGACCATGCGCCTGCGGGGAAAGTAGGAGAAGCTCGAAGTATCAGCCAAAATATAGTAGAAGAAGTCATCGATGCTAGCGATTCAGCGACTCAAATGGTTTAAGCCGTCGAGAGAGAAAAATTTTCATCGGGTGACGTAGAGGTGGTCACCGGATATTCATAGTGAGTGTTTTGAGGGTGCCGCGATGAATGAATTCGAAAGAGAAATTCCTAGTTTATTGGCTGTATGTCGATTGCATATAGACGGAAATATAGATTTCCTATTTGTACAATCCAAAGTGCGGTTAACGGAGGACATTATATATTCTTACGAAAACCGGATTCATGCTCGTTTTTTGAGTAGAATGGAAAATGAATTGGAACGTATTTCCTGTATGATCGACAATGGCGACCAAGAGTCGGCGTCAAAAGAAGTATGCTTCAAAATAATTGAATACTTCGATAAAAGGGAGGGTGAAAATGAAGATAATATTTGATGCCAATCCATATCTTGGTCCACATGGAGACGACGGCATAGAGTATAGCTATGTAAACGGGAATTTGTATTTGAAGATATTCTATGATAGCACAAAGTGTATCAAATTAATGTTTCATCATTGTACATATCAGTACTTTTTTCCAATTCCAGGTCATACGCCTTTTAAAAATACAAGCGTCTATGTGCGGGGAAGGTCAACGTCTGGCATTGTTTATGAGGTAACAGATGGGGATCTTATGAAGGGTGCGCGAGAGGTATGTGAAAATCTCAACCTGAAATTTGATCAAAGACAGTACCATCTCTACCTAATCGAAGCAAATATAGTTATGGATGTCATTTCCTCAGGTGTAACTGTCGAAATTAACTGAATTCATTAAGATTTCCTGTTTTACAAGGAACGGATTTACTCTAATCCGTATCGGTTAGGTGATATTTTCTGCCACGTTTCACTGCATGGAATAATCTTTCTCATGCACTTTTAGATAAGGGGCGGGAACGAAATCCGTGAGCCAAACGTCGTTTTCCGATTTGTAAAAGAGATATCCATCGCAGCTCATAGCATCGCTATTCACGCTTATAACTACAGCATTGCCGTGTCTCTTTCCGACACGATAAGCAGTAGCCGGATCAGTCGACAAATGCACATTTTGTCGACGTCCCCGTTTGATTCCTTCTTCGAAGATAGCTTTGAGGTTTTTATTTGATGTTCCGTGCCACAGTATTTTGGGTGGCTTGACGGAGAGAATATTTAAATCGACAGATAAAGAGTGGCCTTGAGCTGCTCGAATACAGCGACCATTCGAAGAGACTGTAAAACGTTTCTTATCGTTTTCTTCAACGACTCTATTAAATGATATCAAATCGATATTATATTCTTTCTCATTTGCTAGTCGCAACAATTCGTTAATATATGCCCAGCCCGCTTTGTCGAGCGTGAGGCCAATAGTCCCGGGTTTGTGGCGGAGAACCAAATATAGTAGGCGCGATATGTCATTATCTTTCATATTCTATTTGCTCTCTAGTCAAAAGAAAGCTCATAAATTATCAGGTCGGAACTGCTGTCAAGAATGAGGGTCTGGTCTCCATCGGTTCTGGCATCGCTGGGTGAAGGTGTTGCGCTCAATGCAGGCAAGGCGCCTACGATCGATGTTTCGGCCCTGTCTGCGGTGAATGATCTGACGCTCTGGCTCCGGAGTCCAGATTTCGACATGACTGAATGGCTTTGTTCAGGCTGGCTGCATCGTCGATGTCGCTGGTTTCCCGCTCTGTGCATGGAATGAAGCGAGCTGAGCGAAGAAGGGGGCGGGCGCCTGCGTCCCCGGTGAGAGGGAGCTCGAGAAGCGAGCTTACCGGAAAGATGGCAGGCGGTCCTCGATAGGTCGGAGACGAGGTTGCGAATATCCGATCCGGCTCTGACTCGCTGGCCTGACACAGGCTTATCAACTGGGCGGCGGCGATAAAGGGCATATCCGCCAGGCAGACAAGCACACGTTCCTGTGGTGCGAGGCCGGTAATCCCAAGCGCGAGAGAAGAGCCCAGCCCTCGTTCCGGATCTGCGTTGATAACGCGATGAAATCCGGCTTGGTCATAGGCCTTGTGCCAGGCACCGTCAGCGCGCGACACGACACGTCTGTCACGCCATGAAAGCGTTGAGACGGTTTCAAGAATATGGTGCGCCAACACCTGTTTTCCGACGGTCGCTCCGAGTTTGTCGTCTGACCCGTATCGACGGCTCAGCCCGGCAGCGAGGATGAGAAGAACGCATGATTTGGTGCTCATATCTGCAGATCCGCCCGGCGTGCCTCGATCAATGAAAAAAGCTCGGCCAGAACCGACACGGCGACAGAGCGTGCTTCGCGCGATGGTCCGAACAGGCCAATCGGCCCATGAATTCGGTCGAGCGATGTCTTGCTGTGTCCGGCTTTGAAAAGCGCATCAAGGCGACGTTCCTGCGTTCGCCGACTACCCAGACAACCAATGAAAAAAGCCTTTGTCTTGAGGCTTTCCTTGAGGATAGGAAGCTCACGATCTAGATCGTGATGCAAAAGAACGATCGCGGTCTCGCGATCCTGCGCATGCTGTGCCACCAGAGTGACGTCACCTTTGAGCACGCTCAGACCGGCAGCTTCCGCGAGGCGGATAAGAAAGTGGCTCTCCAATCCGTCGCCGTAAAGCAGGATCTGCGGATCTGGGCGGAAGGCAGCGGTAAAAATGGCGCTGTTCCAACCTGTTGGCATGAGACCCGACGCAGTGCAAAGGGTCTCATTGTGGGCGTCATAATGCAGCAGAGCGGGCTCCCTCGCGCTCCGTAGTTCCAGAAAACGGGCAAGAGCGGTGCCTTCGCGAAGGACATGCAGATGAAGCCCGATGCCGCCGCGACAGGGCAGGACGATGTCGAACCAGGGTGAGCCGATCCCGTAACGACATTGGCGGTCTTTCCGCTCCCTCAAAGCAGATAACGCCTCACCGACAATGCTGGCCTCGACGCAGCCACCCGAAACCATGCCGACATAAGAGCCGTCATCCCGCACGGCCATCAGTGCGCCTAGTGGACGTGAGGCTCCGTCGATGATGTCAGTAAGAAGCGCAAGAACGCCGTCATGTCCGGCGTCATGGCCTTCTTTGAGAAAGCGTATGGCATCGTCGGGATGGTCGCTTTGCATGGCGCATCTCGCCTCAACGGCAACGAATTCTCTGAAACGATCCTGCATGAATGCCCAATCCGGGAGAGGCTGACTGAACGAGACTAGCCCGGCTTGCGGGCGCTGTCCCGCCTGGTGTGGGGATTTTCACACAGATAAATGCAACCCGCATTCTTTCCTCGAGAAAAATGTTGACCCCATTATCCGCTCATGATCTGTATATTTCGTATACGGATCGACTTTGAACTTTCCTCCCGCAAGCACGCACCCGAACATTTTGAGGCTGTCAATGTGTCGCCATGAGCGAAGCCGTTTTCTCACGTCTGGTTGTCAAAATAACGCGCTGGCATCGTCCGGTCTCCTAGCGATGGCGAGGGCAACTCAGCCTCTTCAACGTCGCACGGCGTTGTCGCTGCGATTTTGGCTTTCTTGTTCGCTCTGTTTCCTTCCGGTGGTGGCCCACGCAGAGACCGTTAAGAAAGCGGATGCCCACCATAAACGGCTCGACGTCGCGACAGGGACGTCGAACAAGAAGCCGGCCAAGGCCTCAGCCGCCCGCAATGGCGGTGTCGAAGAGGTGATGGTCACCTCGAGGCGGCGCAAAGAGACGGCGCAGCAGATTCCTGAAACCGTGCAGATTTTTACGGGCAAGGAGCTCAATCGTCTTGGCGTTCAGGCCTTGCCCGATCTGATCAAATATACGACCAACGCGCAGAACCTCGATTTCTACGGTGGCGCCATGCCGACCTGGGTTATTCGCGGTGTCAGTCTCGCCGACTTCAATCCCAATTCGACGCCCGCAGCGCCCATCTTCCTGAATGACGCCTATCAGCCCAGCACAGTCATGGGCACAGGCAGCCTGTTCGATATTTCCCGCGTCGAGGTGCTCAAGGGCCCGCAAAGCGGGCTTTATGGACGCAATACGATTGGCGGCGCCGTACGAGTGCTGACCAACAAGCCCAATTTTGACAAGGCAACCGGCTCGGTTGCGGTCTCTTACGGGCGTTGGGGCGATGGGCATGTCAATGCAGCTTATGGCGCGCCGATCACGCGTAACCTTGCTTTTCGTATTGCCGAGACATCGGACCATGGTTGGAGCGGCTGGCAGACATCCCTGCAGAACGGCGCCAAATGGGGCCGCAAGAACCGCGATGCCGTGCGCCTCGAAGTCGCCGCAAAGCTTGATAACTGGACGCTGAATTTCGATCTGCATGGCAGTCGGGACAAGTCTCAGCTGGCTCTGGCAACGGCACTCGGCGTCTATAACAACATGGGCGGTTTCTGCTCGGCCATGATCGCCGGTTATGCAGATCAGCGAAACTGTCTGACCCTGCCTCAGGCTTTTGGCGATGCCAGTCAGGCGGCCTCACGTCAGACGCAGGACGGCACAAAGGTTCTCTCTTCGCCGACGAATCAGCTGGATAACAAGGCTGGCGGCGCGCAATTCAGCGCAGTCGGCGATCTGGGTGGCCTGGAACTGACGTCCATTACCTCGCTGGATTATTTCGAATACGGCCTGAACTATAATTACGCAGCAACCGGACCAGTCTACGCGACCCAGGTCGAGCACACACCGATGCGGATGGCTCAGGAAAATCTGCGTCTCAGCTCCGGCAAGCCGAAGCGTCTGGACTGGTTGCTCGGTCTCGATGTGTCCTATGAGGATCTGGAAGAAAACAAGCAGTTCCAGCTTTTCGATAATGCGCTTCAGACACTTTATACTGGTCTCTCAGGAGCAGCGAATGAAGGAATTCTGAGCTATACCCAGAAAACGCAATCCTATAGCGGCTATGGGCAGATCACCTATCACATCCTTCCCAAGCTCTCGCTCGACTTCGGCGCACGCAGCACGTGGGAATACAAGTCGTATAATGGCGCTTTCCAGCAATCGCCCGGCTATTACGTCGCTTCCGACGTGTCGCGTCAGTATCAGCTGAAGGATCATGTCACGGGCAAGGCTGTTCTGCGTTACCAGTTCGATCCGCTGAACATGGTCTATGTCTCGGTGGCGCGCGGGTATAAATCAGGCGGTTTCTACGGTGGTTTTCCCATCGCCAGCACTGCGCAGATCGATCCCTATCGTGAAGAACAGGTCTGGGCGGTCGAGGCCGGATTCAAGGCTCAGACACGCGATCGCAAGCTGATTGTCGATGGGGCGGCTTTCTATTACCGCACCTATAACTATCAGAATTTCACAACGCAGTATTCGGCGGTCAGCAAGACGATCACCTCGACGTTGACCAATATCGGTACAGCGGTGAATCAGGGTCTCGAAGGCAATATCGTCTGGAAGCCCGTGCCGACGCTGACCTTCAATCTCGGCGCGGCCTATAACGACGCGAAGATCGTCAAATCCTCGCAGGATCAGCTCGATTATGCGGGTAATCTGGTGTCGTGGCAGGGACAGCGTTTGCCTTACGCGCCGCGCTGGAGCCTGACGCCGTCGGCCCGTTATGAACATGAGATGTTCAACGGGGCTTATACCGCCGGGGTGCAGATGAATTACAGCTTCCGCACCACGCTGAATGCCACGCGGGGTGTCGGTGCCTGGATCAATAATATCCCGGGCTACGGTCTGCTGGATGTGCGCCTCGACCTTCTCTCGCGCAAGCAGCACTGGAATCTGGCGCTGATGGGGTTCAACGTCACCAATGTTCACTATCGCACGGTCGGACAGACCGATGGTGTGAGCGATTTCCAGCAGATCTACGGCATGCCAGCCAGCTATCGTTTCCAGATCGGGTACGACTTCTGATCGGACCCGATTTCAGAACTGATTTTCTCTCTTCTCAGAACTGATTTTCTCTCTTCTCAGGTGGAATATGATCAAGACAAAGTCTCTCAAAGCCAATCTGCTCGCCATGCTCGTGCTCTCTACCGGGCTGAGCGGACTTGCTCATGCCGGAGAGCCACCCTTGCCGACCGATCCGGCCATTACCCGGTCGCTCGAGGCGCAGGATGCCCTGCCACGCACGGCGTTTTACAGCACGCCTGCCGATATCGCCGCCTCTGCACCGGGCGCGCTGCTTCGTCAGGAAAAAGCCCCTGAATATAGCCTGCCGAAGGGCTTTACGGCCACGCGCATCCTTTATCGCTCAACTGACTCGCATGGTGGTCCGGTCGCGACCTCCGGTGTCGTTGTCGTGCCCCCCGGCAAGGCGCCTGAAGGCGGCTGGCCGGTCATTGTCTGGGCCCATGGCACCAGCGGCACGGCTCAGTCCTGTGCGCCTTCGCTCATGAAGGATGTCTATTACGGCAGTCTGCGCGTATTCGATCTGGCAGCAGCAGGGTTCGTTCTGGTCATGACCGATTATCACGGTCTGGGAACCGACAGCCCGCATCAGTACATGAACAAGTTCGCTCAGGTGGCGGATATCCGCAACGCAGTGCCTGCGGCTCACGCTCTTCTGCCTGATCTGTCGCAGAAATGGTTTGTGGTGGGTCATTCACAGGGGGCCTATGCGGCTCTGGCGACGGCCGAGGCAGAAGCCAAGGCGAATGATCCGGGTTACCTCGGCGCGATTTCGATTGCTCCGGCGGCTCGTGTCGGCATGATCAATAAGAACATATCTGCCGTGAAGAAAGCCGGTGGTCCCTACATGTCCTGGCTGGCTTACGCCATCCATGCCCAGTACCCGGAATTCAAGCCCGAAGACCTGCTGTCGAAGACAGGCCTGTCGCATTATCCTGAGGCCACAGGCAAGGCTTGCTGGCTGACAGGCAACGCACTCTACTACCCTTACTCGGCCAAGGAGCTGGTGCGTCCGGACTGGAGCAAGAACAAATACGTCAAGAAGTTCTTCGCAGAGCAGACAGTCGGCTATGAGAAGGCCAAGGGCCCGATCCTGCTGATCGCTGGTGGCGGCGATACGACGATCCCCATTCACACGCTCGAATCCTATGCCAAGGATGCCTGCCATTCGGGGTCGGATGTGAAATACATGGTCGTGCCGAATGCGGAGCATGGTGCTGCCATGGTTGAATCCATGGATACGCAGATCGCCTGGCTGAAATCGGTTCTGGCGGGCAACGCGCCCTCCAATACCTGCCAGCGTCACTGAAACCGGCCATGAAGACAAGACGGTCCTCGCTCGCGCTTCTTTGCGTCGGTGTTTCGCTTCTGGCCTTCCCCACCAAGGGGAGGGCACAGGAGGCCCGATCGGGAGGCAGCGTGATTGCCGCGGTCTCGGGGTATAATCCCGAGCTGGTGCATACGGCTCCCTTCTGGGGGAAACGTCTTGTCGGCTACCTGCACACGCGCGATGGGGTGCCGCTGCGCTACAGCGTGCTTCTGCCTGAAGGCAAGGGGCCGTTCCCCGTCGTGATCAATTACAGCGGTTACGACCCCGGTGGCATTGGCAGTTCGGCCTATCTCAAAGGCGATACCGCCATGTCGGTCAGCCTCGATCACGATCTGGTTGCGCATGGCTATGCGGTGTTCGGAGCCAATGCCCGGGGTACGGGGTGTTCAGAAGGGCAGTTCACCTTTCTGACCCCCAGCTACGGTCAGGATGGCTACGACATCGTCGAATTTGCCGCGTCACAGCCTTGGTCCGACGGTCATGTCGGCATGGCCAACTGGTCATGGGCGGGAATGTCGCAGATCGCCACGGCCTCCACACGTCCTCCCCATCTGCGTGCCATAGCGCCGGGCATGGTTCTGGGCGATGCGCGTCTGGACAGCTGGGCGCCGGGTGGCGTGCCGAATATGCAGTTTCCGTCCGGCTGGCTGCTCTATCTGCAATCGCGCTGGGACGCCTTGAAAGAAGGTGCACAGGCCGAGCATGACCAGCGTTGTCTGGACAGGCTTGCGATTAATACCGAGACAAACCGCAAGGATAATCTGCGCGATCTTATTTTGCGCCATCCGTTGCGCGATGCCGAGATCGAAAAACGTAATCTGGCGGCAAGAACCGGTCAGATCACAGTGCCAGTTCTCTCCATGGAAGCCTTTCAGGACGAGGCGGTGACGTCTCGAGAAGGCTATTATCAGGATACGCTGGCGCCAGAGACAACATGGCTGGTCCAGACCAATGGCCAGCATGATGCCTATGAATCGCTGAAATATCGCAGTTTGCTGCTCGGGTTTTTCGATCGTTTCCTCAAGGGGCATGACGCCGCCTTTGGCGATACGCCCCATGTACGGGTCTGGCTTGAGAGCGGCTCTCACGGTGAAGGGCATGAGAAGGTCGAGCAGATGACTCCGCGTGTGAGTCTGAGTGGTACGACCTATCCGATCGTGGCAGCCCCTCATGTGTTTACCCTTGCCGCGAAAGGGACGCTTGAGGACGGGTCTTCTCCCTCCAGCGGATCGGATACTTATACCTATCCGGTACGGGGCCCCGATGTTGATGTCGATGCCGATCACCCTGCCTGGGGTAGTCTGCCGGAGCATTGGCGCGAGGGCAGTCTCGCCTATACTTCTGCGCCGCTTGGAAAAACGCTCATCGCCTATGGTCCAGCCAGTGTCGATCTCTGGCTTTCATCCGACATGCCCGACACCGATGTTGAAGTGACATTGACCGAGCTACGTCCGGACCATCAGGAGATGTTCATTGAACGCGGCTGGCTGCGCCTCTCGGATCGGGCGCAGGATCCAACCCGATCCACGGCGCTTCGTCCGTTTCCGCTCGACCGCGTGGAGACCACGCAGAGTCTGGCGCCCGACGAGCCGGTCCTGGCGCGTGTCGAGTTAAGCAAGCTGGGCCATGTGTTTCGTGCGGGCTCCAGGCTGCGCCTCTGGATCGACGCCCCGGGCAATTTCGGAGGGTACGGCTTCTCTCCGTGGCTCCTACCCGCCACAAACCGGCTCTGGCATGACCCCCAGCACGTGTCACGTCTGGTTTTGGGCAGCTTGTCAGAGCAGGGTGTTTCCGGTGTGACGGTTTCTGCTCTGCCGAAAACCTCCGCGCCTTGCAATGACGTGCTGATGCAGCCCTGTCGGCGCGATCCGCTTCAGTAATCCCCCAAACTTTCAGAAGGTAATCTGACATGAAGACGCTGAGAACAACGCTTTGCGCGCTCACATGCCTCGTCGCATCGGGCGCCGCACATGCCGCCACGGAGGCACCGTTCAAGGGCAAGATCTATGATCCGGTCAAGACGGAGCTCGTGCTCAATCTGGTGGTTACCTGCACCGACCCGGTTCGACCGGGCCCTGAAGGGGCGAGCAAGGATGGTGAACGCACGGAAATCTGGCCCATCATCGGGGGGCGTTTCGATGGTCCTGGTATCCACGGAACAGTAGAGCCCGGTGGTGCCGATCTGCCGGTCCTGCGCCCGGACGGTGTCGAGGTTGTCGACGCTTTTTATCGACTGAAGACCGATGACGGGCAGATCATCATCATTCACAACAAGGGCCTCGCCTACCCGATCGACGGTGGCAAGGATTATAAATACCGTCTGAGCCCGGAATTCATTGCACCGAAGGGTAAATATGACTGGTTGAACAAAAGTATTTTTGTTGCCACTCTTGTCTATCCGGTTCCCAAAGGGATGGAGCTCGCCAAGGGTGTTCATCAGAATGACCGGTTGATTCAGGTACTCCGACTTAACTGATATTCTCTCCGGCATCTGGTTTGCATAAAATGTCCTCAAATGAGCCCGTTTTCACGAATTCAAACATTGATCGTACTCTGGGCAATACCATTCGTGAGAGAAGAAAGCAGACCGGATACCTTCTCAAGGATGTCGCGTCGCGTGTCGGGATCTCGCTCAGTCATCTGAGCCAGATAGAGCGTGGCGCCTCATCGCCGAGCATCCGTGATCTGATGAAGATCTCGGATGTGCTCGAACTCGATATGTCGAATTTCTTCGGATCGATCAGGGGCAGGTCTCTCGATGAGCCTGCCTTCTACACGCGTATTGACGATCACGGCCTGCTCGGTTTCGGCGAGGGGATCACCAAGGTGATGCTCAACTCGCAGAGACCGGAGTTGCTGCGTACCTATCTCATGATTATTGAGCCGAACGGGCATTCTGGGACCGAAATCCTGACGCATGGCGGATTCGAGTCAGGTCTTGTTCTGCAGGGATGTCTCCATCTGCAGGTGGGTGATCAGGACTCCTTTCTGCGTGAAGGGGACTCGTTTTCTTTTTCCAGTGAAACGCCCCATCGCTACAGCAATGGGTCATCACAGGTTACGCGTGTCGTCTGGGCCAATGTGGACGGGCCCTGACTGACGCACGCTGCTGGCTGGCGGGACGCAAAGACATCTCTGTCGAGCGTCTGTCACCTGTTCAATTCGATAAGTCTCAATGCCTGAATTGACCGGGTTCGACCGGATGATCGACCCCGCCAAAATGGTGAAGCATCCATGTCGACAGAGCGGCGAGCTCTTCCGGCGTGTAGATGGTGGCGAATTTTTGCATCGTCATTGAACCATGAATGGTTTTAAGTGATGTCCCTTCCCTGAGCACAGCGATCAGATTGGTAGCGGAGGGATCGCTTAGCGAGTGACTGCCGGCGAGGGCTGCCCAGTCCGTTTGTCGGCCCGAGCCGTCTTCCAGATGACATCCGGCGCAGGCTTGCTGAAACACGTGTTTTCCCAACGCTGGGCCACCATCCGATGCGCTGGGGCCCTGGTTACGGAGAGACCCTTCGGACTGCGCCGGGATGCTGCGCAGATACAGGATCATCGCGTGGAGATCGTCGGAAGGTAATTGGCTCAGGCTATGCTCAATTGCCTCGGCCATCGGCCCTGAAGCCGGACCATGTCCCTTGGCGTGTCCGGTCGAAAGATAGCTGAACAGGTCTGCATCACTCCAGGCGCCCAGACCATGCTCACGGTCGGTGGTGAGATTATACGCCCGCCAGCCTACCTGAACCGCGCCCGCATAGGCACGGTGGCTGAGCCCGAACATGAAATTGCGCGGGGTGTGGCACTGACCGCAATGGCCCAAAGCTTCTGTGAGATAGGCCCCCCGGTTCCACTCAGTCGATCGGGACTTGTCGGCGGTCATGCGTCGGTTCGGGTTGTTGAACCAGTTCCAGAACAGCATGGTCCAGCGCTGATTGAACGGAAAGGAAAGACCGTTGGGGAGAGCGGGGGCTCTGATGGCAGGCAAGGTAAACAGATAGGCCTTGATGGCCAGAGCATCCTCGTCACTGAGCAGGGTGTAGGACGTGTAAGGCATGACCGGATAGAGATGCTTGCCTCCCAGACCGACACCTTTGCGCAGCATCCTGAGCCAGGCGGTGTCGGTATAAGAGCCAATACCGGTCTCGCGATCCGGGGTGATGTTGACCGCATGGATTGTGCCGAAGGGCAGGGTGAACACACGCCCCCCGGTCAGAGCGCGACCATCTTCAGAGAGATGGCAGGCCGCACAATCGGCCGCAATGAACAGGGCCCGACCCTTCATAGCCTGACTGGACAGGGCTTGCGGATCGGCCTGTGAGGCGAGGGCGTCCTGAGCGCTGGCTGGCGGCGGCGATGAAAAACAGGCGTAGGCAGCAAGGAGCGCTGCGGAAAGGGTCAGGAGGCGGGTCATAGGTCTTTCTCCCCATCGTTCCGCGGGCTCATCTGGGGCGCGAAGGGGATGCGGCGCAACCGTCGCCCTGTTGCGGCAAAGAGCGCATTGGCAAGGGCAGGTGCGGCAGCCACCGTTCCTACCTCACCGATACCGCCGACCTCTGCGGTAGGGTCAGACACCAGATGCACACGGATATCAGGGGCCTCATTGATGCGCATCATCCGGTAATCGTGAAAATTGCTCTGCTCTGCCTGACCGTTGTGGAAGGTGATCTCATTATAAAGCGCCATGGTGAGGCCGAAAATCAGTCCCCCCTGAATCTGGCGCGTACAGCGTCGGGAAACACGATCGGCCCGCAATCGACAGCGGTATCGGCTTTGACAAGATGGATCTGCCCGTCTGCCTCTACCCTGACCTCCAGCACGGTCGCTGCCCAACATTGAAAGGAATAATGAAGGGCGATACCGAGCCCGTGACCTTTGGGCAACTCGCGTCCCCATCCGGCCTGTTTTGCTGCCTCGTTGAGGACTTTCAATCCGCGCGGGGAGGGGGCGAGATGCTTGCGCCGGAAGGCAAGCGGGTCGGTCCCGCTTGCATGAGCCAGCTCGTCCATCATGCTTTCGACAACAAAGATATTGTGGGTGGGGCCCACACCGCGCCACCACAAGGTGATGAGCCCTTCAGGCTCGCATTGAACCGCCTCGTTGAGTTGGGCCGGAATAGCGTAGGGCGTTTCGGTAGCGCCCTCAACGGCGTCGGAGTCCAGACCGTTCTGAAGTCCTTCGGGCGCCCAGCGCGCCAGCACGAAGGACCCGGTTGTCCGGTGATGCCACGCCTTGATCATGCCCTGTTCGTTGAGCCCGGCGGTAATACGATCGTAGTAGAAAGGTCTGAACTGGTCCTGACGGATATCCTCCTCACGCGACCAGAAGAGCTTGACGGGATAAGCCACCTGCTTGGCCAGACGGGCTGCCTGACCGATCGAGCTGGAATCCAGTCTGCGGCCGAAGCCGCCTCCAATCACATGGTTATGAACGGTAATCCGTTCTGGCGGCAGACCCGTGGCGTCGGCGACTTCCTGACGGGCCCGGATCGGCACCTGTGTCCCGACCCAGACATCGGCGGAGTCGGACCGGATATGAAGCGTGGTATTGATCGGCTCCAGTGCGGCATGAGCCAGAAAGGGCAGCTCGTAGACAGCGTCTACACGTTTGGAGGCACTTGCGAGAGCTGAGACGGCATCTCCCGTCTTCTTGGCGACCAGCCCGTTCTGTTCCGAGGCCTGCCGAAGCGCTGATAAAAGCGTGGCACTCGATATTGCAGCGTGCGGGCCGAGATCCCATTGCGGGTTGGCTGCCTTCATTCCCGAAAGGCAGCCCAGCTATGGTCACCGATCACAGCGAGCGCGTCGGGCAGAGTCACGATCTCGATCACGCCCGGAATTTTGAGGGCAGCTTCCCTGTCGAAGCCTTTCAGAGTGCCGCCTCTTACAGGACAGGCCATGATCCGGCCGATCTTCATCCCGTCGAGGCGTACATCGATACCGAATACGGCACTGCCGTTACTTTTGGCACGCGTATCCATGCGTCGCGGGTTCGTGCCAATCAAGCGGAATTGCGAAGGATCCTTGAGCGGAACGGGATCGGGTACGGGTTGCCGGGCCGCGTCATCCGCCAGAGCACCATAAGACAGGCTCCTGCCGGAAGAGGGATGCAGCACGGCACCGTCACGTGCCTCACAGCTTTCGACGGGCACAGACCAGCGCTTGGCGGCAGCCCGGACCAGCATGATGCGTGCGGCAGCTCCAGCCTGGCGGAGCGGTACCCAGCTATCCCTTGTCGAGGCCGATCCGCCCGTGACCTCTTCTCCAGCCGTTTTGTCGATATAGCGGGAATCAGCAGGCGCCGCTTCCAGCGCAACCTTGTCGAGGGCGACTTCCAGCTCCTCGGCGAGGAGCATGGCAATGCCTGTATAAATGCCCTGACCCATCTCGGCGTGACGCATGATGAAGGTGATGGCCCCCTCGCGGTCGATGCGAATGAAGGCATTGGGTGTGAAGACGCCCTCTGGCTCGGCATGCGCCCCTGGCAGTCCTGGAATGACGCCGGAGAGGATCAATCCGCCCCCTGTCGCGAGGGCTGCACGTAAAACGGCGCGTCTGTTGAGTGCCGGTCCGATCTGATAGGGTTTACGCATTGCTGGCAGCCTTGTGGATAGCGGCGCGTATGCGCACATACGTGCCGCAGCGACAGATATTGCCCGACATGGCATCATCGATATCGTCATCATTTGGCGCAGGCGTGGTCTGGAGCAGGGCGGTGGCTGCCATGATCTGCCCCGACTGGCAGTAACCGCACTGGATCACCTGTTCTTCAAGCCAGGCTTCCTGCACGCGCTGGCCGAGGGCGGTCTTGCCGATGGCTCTATGGTTGTGACGGGTCTGTCCCCGATCAGGGAAATCGGCAACTGGCAGGCGCGCGCCGGCTGTCCGGCCACATGCACGGTACAGGCCCCGCATTGAGCGATGCCGCAGCCATATTTTGTGCCGGTCAGCCCAAGAAGATCACGCAGCACCCAAAGAAGGGGCATGTCATCCGGAGCATTTACGTCATGCGATTCACCGTTGATAAGAATCGTTCTCATGTCGCTGTTATCTTTCGGTTTTTCGGGTGCCGTTCGCCAGAACAGGATCGCCAGTGTCTTTCATGAATGCAAGTCTGCTTTCAAATCTGGGTCGAAAAGTTGTTTTGATGTTGACACGATTTTGTGGCGCCGGGATGATCGATACATCCTAATTCAGCAGGACTTCATGACGCAGGACGCAGACAGCCCCCCCTCATCTCCTTCCTGTCCGTTGCCCGAGAGAGGGGCCAGGCGGCGCGATGTGCTGTCGACAGTTGTCGTAGGGGCGGGGTGTCTCGGCGCCTGTGCTCTTGCTTATCCTTTTCTCGACAGTCTGAATGGCACCGCGAATACGTCGCTGGGAGAAGACGACTCAATCGATGTGGACATTTCTTCGCTTCGTGCCGGTCAGCAGCTTGTCGTGACATGGCGCGGCTGGCCCGTCTTCATTCAAAAGCGCACGCCCGAAATGCTGGCCTCATTGCGCGCCTCCGATCTCGGGCAGCGTTTGCGCGATCCGGATTCCAAAATACTGCAGCAGCCCAAAGACGCGACGAACTGGCATCGCTCCGTTGTGCCTGAAATCGGCGTGCTGATCGGCATCTGCACGCATCTCGGCTGCGTACCGTCCTATGCGACGCCTTCGACCAACGACAAATCCGGAAAATATTCCTGCCCGTGTCATGGCTCGCAATTCGATGTAGCAGGGCGTGTCTATAAAGAGGCTCCTGCGCCCTATAATCTCCCGGTGCCCCCCGTCACCATGATGTCTGCCACGCATGTGCGTATCGGGCAGAGCAAGGGTGATCCGGGTTTCTCCATCGCCTCCATCCAGCAGATCTGAACGGCGACCATGAGCAAACCTGAAACATCGCCAACGGGCTGGCTCGAAGCACGTCTGCCCATCGTCTCTGCCTTTCGGCGCGAATATGTCGATTTCGCGATGCCGCGTAATCTGAATTATCTGTGGAATTTCGGGGCCTTTGCGACGATTGCCCTCGCGCTTTTGATTGTGAGCGGCATTTTTCTGGCGCTCAATTATACGCCAAGCGTTGCCGAGGCATTCAACAGCATCGAGACGATCGACCGTCATGTGTCATCTGGCTGGCTGGTCCGTGCCATTCATATGGGCGGCGTGTCGATGCTTTTTGCGGCACTCTACGTGCACATGGCGCGCAGTCTCTATTACGGCTCTTACAAAACCCCACGAGAGCTGCTCTGGCTGACAGGGTTGGGCCTGTTTATTCTGGTCATGATTGCGGCGTTTGCAGGTTACATCCTGCCTTGGGGCCAGATGTCCTATTGGGGCGCCACGGTCGTAATCAATGCGATGAATGCCGTGCCGGTTATCGGTCCGGCACTCGCCTCATGGCTTCTGGGCGGTGAGGGGCTGGGCTCGGTGGCTCTGCACCGTTTTTACGTGCTGCATTTCGTGACGGCGTTCTCGATCATCGGCGTGATCGTGCTGCACGTCGCCGCGCTGCATGTGGTGGGGTCGAATAATCCGACGGGCGTGGAACCGGAAACATCCGACGATGTCGTGCCCTTTCACCCCTATTACACCACCAAGGACGGGCTTGGTCTGTGTCTGTTTCTCATGGTCTATGCAGTCCTGATCTTCTTCGCTCCGGATCTCCTGACGCTTGCCAATAATTACGCGATGGCCAACCCTCTGGTGACGCCGGGCGACATCACGCCCGAATGGTATTTCGCGCCTTTTTACGGCATTCTGCGCGCGGTGCCTTTCAAGCTTGGGGGGCTCCTCCTGTCTGCTGGCAGCGTTGCTGTGCTCTTTGCTGTCCCGTGGCTTGATCGCTCACCCGTGAAATCGGCACGTTTTCGCCCGGTACTACGCTGGGCGCTTCTGGGTCTGTTTATTGCCTTTATCGCTCTTGGAGTGGCAGGCATGCACAAGCCTACCGGGCTGTGGCTCGGTATCAGCCGTCTCAGCGTCGCCTATTATTACGCCTATTTTCTGCTCCTGCTTCCGTTCTTGCCCAGGTTTGAAAAAACGCGCCCCGTTCCGGCCTCCCTTCGTGGAGAGAACCGATGAAACGAGTCCTTCTGATCGGTCTCATGGCGCTCCCCCTCACGGCGCAGGCCTCCACGCCCGAGCAACGCGGGTTTCAGGTCTATCGTCAGGTCTGCGCTACCTGCCATAGTCTTGACCATGTGACCTTTGCCGATCTTTCCGGGATCGGTCTCGCCGTGGCCGATATCAAGGCCTATGCCGCGTCGCATCAGGTGCCTGACGGCGTGGATGATGATGGCGATCCGAAGACCCGTCCGGCCCGTCTTTCGGATTCCATCGGTTCGCCCTATCCGAGCGAGGCCATGGCGCGCCTGGCGAACCATGGCGATACCCCCCCGGATTTCTCACGACTTGCGATGACGGAAGAAGGGGGCGCCGGGCGGATCGAGACGATCCTGCGTTCTTATGAGCCCAAGCCGGCTGGCGTCGTCCTCTCTGCAGGGTCTTATTACAATACAGCTTTCGCTCAGAAGCATATCGGGATGCCGCCGCCGCTTCATGACGGTCAGGTGACCTATGCTGACGGCACGAAGGCTACCCTTCCCCAGATGGCACAGGATGTCGGAGCGTTTCTCGATTGGGTGGCTCATCCGCATCGCAGTGCACGGTCTCATACCGGGCTGGCCGTTTTGGGCTATCTCGCAGGTCTGACCGTCTTGCTGGCCCTGCTCAAGCATCGCGTCTGGAAGCGCGTGAAGGAAAACCGTCAATGAGCGATACGACAACGCTGTTCTGTGCGCAGGGAGTGGTCTGGCTGGTCGCGCTGGGGCTCTGTTTGCTTGTCGTGCTGATGTTCCGGCGTGTCAGAACTCTCTATCGTCGTATCGCCCCTCTGGGGGCGCTGGCGCCCACAGCTGCGGCGACGGATCACCTGCCGGGGACGCTATTGCGAAGCCTTGACGGTACCGAGGTGACGGCAGGCGGCGTGCGTGAAGACGGTCGCTCGCAACTGCTGGTCTTTGTCTCTGGCTCCTGTCCTGTCTCGCGCAAGATGGTGCCGATCATCAATGATTTCGCCCGGCGGGAAGCGTTGTCGCTGCTTTATTGTGGTGACGAAAGTGAGGAGGTCCAAAAGCATGCAGTTGCGAAGCTGGGCCTCTCCGAGGCGAGATTTGTGAATGATCCCAAGCTCGGACGCATTCTTGGGGTCGATCGCGTCCCGTTCGCTGTTCTGCTCGATCTGACCGGGACGGTGCAGGCGCGTGGTCTGGTCAATAATCTCGAACATCTGGAGAGCCTGCTGGGCGTGCAGGAGACCGGTTATCGCTCGTTGCAGGGGTTCATGACGGCCAACCCGAACGCTCTGGCAGGCTGAGGCCCTTCTTCCCGCAGGGTATCAGCTTCCGGGCTTTTCCTGAGATCAACGCATGAATTTCCGAGGCTGCTGCACGGCATACCCTCTTCTGCGAGGAAGGCAGTCGGGTGGAGAAGAGGGCGGCGGCTTGGTGCCGTTTCGTCCCCAAACGCTGGCTTGTCTTCTCCCGAACGCAAGCATTGATCGTTGGAGAGATACCGGCCTTCTTGAAGGAGGCTCTCTCACAAAAGCCTCCTCTCTGGCCTCATTTCAGGCGCGAGAGAAGAGCGTTCAGTGTGGACAGGCGGCGCGTGCCCGGCTGAGTACTTCAGCGCGCAAAGCCATCAGATCATCGGTCTGGAGAGGTTGAGCCCGCAGCGTATGGACTTCTGTTGCGGTGAACGGCTTTGTGCTCGTCGGGGTGCTGTTGCCGCCGAGGCGGAACAGAACGAAGTTCAGAACGTCGGCCAATTCCTGATCGTCGCGTATCAGTGACATCGAAATGCCGGGAACCCGCACCAGATAATCCCGCCCTTCCTGCGAACAGGTGAACTGCCCGACCTGATCACGCAGGGTCGGCACGAAGGTTTTGCCGGATACGCCCTCGATCCCGTGGCAGCCGCCACAATGGGTCAGGTAATTCGTTACGGTGTGAGTCTGGATGGCGGCTCTCGCCCCGCTCATTCCCAAAAGGCCGAGGAGGACGAGGCTGCTGACGAGCAGAAAATCAGGGAAGCGTGTGCGCGTCATTCAGAACCTTTCTTTCGGCCAGGATTTCCTTGGCCTTTTTCGGTGCGGCGCGCGCAGCTTTCACGTCATCGGCCGTAAAGGCCGGAGCACCCGGTGTATCGATGGTGCTGAGATAGGTGAGCACAGCGGCGAGCTGATCGTCGGTCAGCGCCTTGAAAGAGGGCATGAAGCCATATAGCTTGCGCCGCCGGCATCGATGCTGCCGTGCATGCCATTAAGCAAAACATCGACGATGTAGGTTTTGCCTCCGGGCATTGCGGCAATTTTGCCAACCCGTCCGGCAAGAGGCGGAAACTGACCGGGAGACCCGACGCCGCCCGCCTGGTGGCAGACGCTGCAATTGGTCGTGTAGACGGCCTGACCGTCTTCTGCATGGGCGGCGCTGCCCATGACGAAAGGCAGAGCGAGCAGGCTGGCGACTGAGAGGAGGCGTTTGGTCATGACGCGTTTCCGACAAGGACGGATGTTGAACAGTTATAGACGAGCGCACCCGTACCGAAGCACCAGATGATGTCGTTATTGGCCTGGGGACGATAGCTGGGCTGATCACCATCCGTGCCAAGACAGGGCGGCTGGCTGCAGGCATCCTGCCCACAGCAATCACGATAGGCCACGAGGTAGGACTGACCGTCACGCGGGTTGAAGCACGTGCCGATCCATGACGTCGGCGATGGGCGGGTCCCGGGTGGGCAGCTATGGACGCCCCCTCCGCAGGAGGCACACAAGAACCCGTCAATGGCGCAATAGCGCCAGTAATCGCACGCCGTCGGATCTGTCGTCTGTGCCTTGGCAGCAAAGGGTGAGGGCGCGTGCGTGCCGGATTTCTCAGGCTCGGCCTTGTGCGGAGAAGCCGCCGCCGATGCGCGCTCTACCGGTAGAAGGGGCACGACCGCGCCGAAGGTGACCCAGGCGCCAAGTCGGCCGAGCACGCTGCGTCGCGAGCTATGGCCTGCAACATGTCGGGTCAGGCGTTCCGTGATCCGGTCGAGCGGACTGGACGAGGCATCGTCCTGAATGGCGCGGCCCGAAAGCCGTTCAGACTGCGTCATGGAGGAACTCCTTGGTCTCAAGCGAGGGGGAAGAGGAAGCAGGCAGGGTCGCGATCAGCGTCTCGACCTGTAGTCGGGTATTGGCGACATCGCGCGACGTGATCACACCGCGCGGATCGAGGGTCACAAGCGTCGGCAACCTGCCGATCTGGAGCAGGAGCAGAAGCTCCTGACTGGTCACGAAAGGGGTTGCTCCAAGCCGTATGCCTGCAGCCATGGCGCGCAGCGCTGCGACGTCGCCCTCGCCAGCGAGGACGAGATCGAGGTCGTGAACATTCGCCTGAGCCTGCACGATGGGCAGAACACGCTTGCAGACCGGACAGTCCGGCGAGACGAAAAGGATGAGGCTCGACCGGCCGGTTTCATGCTGGCCGCCCAGAACGACAAGAGACTCATCGAGCCGCTTTGCCGTAATGCGGGGCAAGGCCTGACCCGCCTGAAGACCGGACAGGACAGGCTGCTGACCGATAGGCGCGATCCGCTCGTGAAGCACACCGATCTGCCTGGCCAGGACCAGTACGGCAAGGGTGAGCAAGCAGCACAATCCCGCCAGAAGCAGGGTCGAACCAAAGAGAATTGTCATCATGCCGGCTCTCCTGCGGTGTTCAGCTGGAGCGAGGCGAGTGTCAGCAAGAGGAGAGAGGTTCCGCTCATTAAGGCCACAGCGTCGAGCATGTATCCGAGGGAGCGGTCGATCGCAGCGGCGGCGAGCATCAGCGCGGTCAGGGAGAGGGTGCGCAACACCGATCTGCCGGTGAGCTTGCTATCGTGACCGGGCAGACATCCGCAGGAGAGGTCTGTACGACCGCGTGCGACATTGATCCCCATTGCCAGCGCAAAGACCGCGAATAATGCTGCGGCTACCAGGCATGCCTCCTGCGGGAGAAATCCCGAGCAGAGCCAGAGACCGGTGACGATCTGCGCGCCGCCCAAAAGCCGTGCTGCCGGAAAGGCAGCGCCGAGGGGCATAAGGCGATAAGAGGCGATCACCGAGCAAAGGCCGGCTGATCGAGCAGTTTCGTGATGCCAGTGCCCAGAAGCAGGGCACCGATTGCATCGGCGCCGGTTACACTGGCCATTTGCAGAGCAAGCGCGCCCATCATTCCCCCAGAGCGACCGTGAAATAGAGGTCGTCGCCGAGATGTTTGATCGTGTGCGAGAGCTTGCCGGTTTTGAGGTCCGAAATGAAGAAATCACCGGCTTCATCATTGGTAAAAAGCAGAGGAGCCGCGTCCTGCGTTACCCCGACCATGGTGCTCGGTTTGGCGAGCTTGATACGACGCAGCAGCTTGTGGGTCGCCACATCGAGTTCCCAGACTTCCGTCCCCGCTTCCTTATGTGTCCAGAACGTGCCCTTGTGCATGACGACGTAGAGATGGCCGGTTGCGTAATGCAGGGCAGCGAGCTGCCAGCCACCGGGGCGCCAGGTAACGGTAAAGGGGCTGTCAGCGTTGGTCGCTGCTTTCATCCCCGCAGCCTCCTGGATCGACCATGGCTTGTCGATGACCGTATTGGCCGAGAGTGTCGCCGGATAGACCAGACCGCTATACGAGATGAAATAGGTTTTCCCATCCGCGCTATGCGACGGGCTGTGCTCGAAGACGGCATCCTTTTCCGGATCGAAGAACGGCTTGGTATGGGTGATTTCAGCTTTTTCAGCCCCGATGCTGACATTGGCGAGGCCGCCATTGGCGCAGATCGAGGTAAATCCCGCATTGCCCCAGGGATAGGTCAGGGCGCAGCCGGGAAGACCGACATTCATGGAGACCTTATGCGTTGCCGTATCGACCACGTGCACGGCATTTGTCGGAACCATGTCATAGACATACACACGGCTGCCGTCGTTGCTGATGGTTAGGTCATTTTTCTTGGGTGTGACCAGCGCACGGCCCGGCAGAACCTCGTCATTGGTGATTTCTAGCGTTTGCGGATTATAGGCGGCGAGCAGATCGGCGCGATCACCGCGATTGCCGCGTGACCAGATGGTCTCGCCGACATAAAAAGCGCGCCCCTTGGGGTCCTGCACGACATTGCCGTTATAGGCTGCCTGTACCATGCCGAGGAGCTTGCCCTGATCGGCATCGACAACATAGACGCGACCATCCTTGGCATGATGCCCGACCGGGTCCTGAACCAGGATGCGATGCGGCGTGACCGGAGAGAGCTTGATGATGTCATTCTCTTCGGCCTGAAGGACCGGCTCGTCTGCAAGGGCCTTGCCGCAGGGTGTCAGTGCCACGCCCGCCAGCAGGAGCGCTGTCATGCTGGCCAGTTTTCGGGTGATGAGACTCATTGGGGGACCGTCCTTGCGGAAATAAGGAGGAAGGAATCGTGCTGCGTTCATAACGTATCCGAAAAGATATCCTGTTCCGGATATCGATGAAAGACAAGCCACAACCTGCGATTGAAAGGGAGGGTCAAAACTCGGTGCTGACGGTTCCGAAAAACTGGCGAGGAGAGCCGCGCTCGATCGACTGATAATCGCCGGACATCGGATTGCCACTCTCGCCCATCATCGAGATATATTTCGAATTCAGAAGGTTATAGACGTTGAAATCAATCGTGATATTTTTGGCGAACCCGACATTGCCCACATTATAACGGGCACCTGCGCTGGTCAGCCAGTATCCCGGAACGGATGTATCGTTGGTGTAGCTGTAATAACGCTTGGAATAATAGTGCACGTCGAAATGCGTCTCGAGTCCTTTCCAGCGATAGGACAGGTTCGCCTTGTACATGAACTCCGGATAATTCACGACCTTCCTGCCTTTGGTGTAGTAAACCCCGTCCGCTGTCGTGAGGTTTCCACCATAGGTCGAGTGATTGTAACTGACGCTGTTATAGAGGGCGAGCCCCTTGACGGGCGTGAGGGTGAGCGCCGCATCGACACCGTTCGTGTGTACGCTTGTCTGTGTGACACTTGATATCGGATTTGTGATGGTGCCCTCGGTCGCGGATTGCAGGCGATGGTTGGCGTCTGCGTGATAGCCGGCAAGGCTCGCTTGCAGATATTTGTCGGTGTAGCGATACCCTACAGCGTAGACCCAGTCGCGCTCCGGTTTCACCATTTGGCGTAGCTGATCGAATGTCGCCTGATCCTGCACGGACCAGAGTGAGTGTCCGACACCGTTCGGTAGCACCTGATAGGTGCGCATGTTTTCTGCGAGATCGAAATAGAGCTCGTGATGGGGCAGGAAATGCCAGCTTCCCCCGACATGGGGCAGAAATGCGGAAGACGCTGTCATGCTGCCGTTGGGCAGAGCGTCAGCGCCTGTGAAGTCCGGATTATTGTAATTCGCCCCCCCGGCCGTGGTCGAAAGCATCGATTTGAAACCGGCACTCAGACGCAGGTTGTTGAGGGGGCGCCAGTTGTCTTCGAGATGATAGGCAAACGTGTTCGTGTGCCAGACAAATCCGTATCCCTGGCGAAAGGCAGGACCATAGGTGTTGTATGGCCCAACCGTCTTGAGGGGAGACCCGGTTCCAAGGAGGGGTTCATTATACCAGAACAGATCTGCTTGCTGGTTATTGTTCTCGAACCAGACACCGGTATCGATTGTATGGTGCCCGATGCGATAGTCGAGCGCTGACGTGAAGCCATAACGCTCCTGTCTAGTTTGCCAGACCTCCTCGGAGAAGGGCGCACCGGTATCAGCCGAGGGTACGCTGTAATCTGAATAAGTGTAGTAGCCGGTCTGGCTCGTGCCGTAGAGTGTCGACTTCCAGCGTAGATGATCGGTCAAAGCCAGATCGATTTTCATGCCGCCCGTGTAGTCAACCTCGGCCTGACCGCCGTCATAGAGATAGGGCTCATCGCCATTGGCGGTGATCGCATCGGTTGTCGGGAGGGAAATGGCGCCTGACGCATAACCCGTCGCCAGTGCATAATTTGGATAAAGATGTGGTGTCCGCCAGCCAAGGCCGTCAAGCATGGCAAGAGACGTGTCCGGATAGCCCCATTCCTGCAGGTCGCTCCAGTTGAAGAACGCCTTCACGACGCTGTCATTGCCGATGGGCTGCACGATCTTGGCGTCCACCTGTTGCTGGAACTGTGTGCCATTGCCCATCCACTGGCCTTCTTCACTGCGTGAATAGGCAACGAAGGCTTTTGTACCACTCGGATTAAGGATGCCTGAGTCGCCACGCAGATAGGTGCGATGAGAGCTATAGGTGCCAAAACCCTGCGAAATCTTGCCGCCCATCTTGTCCTTGGGATCGCCGGTCTCGAATTCCAGCGTGCCTCCCAGTGTCGAGGTCGACGGAACAGCGACACCGCCGGGGCCTTCAGAGAGCACGGAGCGCTCAATATCGTCGGAAATGGCTGCCTGAATGACATTCAGGCCGTTATTGCTTTCATAGGTCTGATCGTTGAGAGGAATGCCATCGAGCGTGACGCCAAGCTGATCCATAAAAAAGCCGCGGACGAAAATGCTCGACCCCCACGTGTCAATGCCGAGAGGATCGGTGGAGCTGAAGCTCACCCCGGGAAGGCGATCAACTGCCTTGAGGACGCTGGTACCCGGAGTGAACTGCGCCATGACGGCCTTGGAGACGACATTGTCCGCGCCTCTGGAGGCCGCGCGGTTCGCGCTGACGGTCACAGTCTCGTTGCCATCGGAACGCGCAGCGCGCTTTCTCTGAGACGGTTTCGCGACATGGACGGGTGCGTGCTCGGACGCGACACTGGTTTTGCGGTGTAGACTGCTTTTCGATGCGGCCTGACCGGTATGGGGAATGAAAATGAAAAGTGCCGTAGCGCAAAGAAGAGCGCGATGGGAGACGGGCCGGACGCAACAGCGTGAGCTGACTTGGGCAGGGCGAGTAAAATTTTTCATATCCATTCCGTCTCGTTCTGCGTTCGAAACAATGACAAGCCTCTTGCTCATGCGTCTCCCCGATAAGGTTAATCGGAGTAGCGGGCAATGTCGGCGCATAAATATCCTGGAGACGAACGCTGCGTTTTTCCGGTGTTATGCACATCGGAAGAACGAGGCGGTCATCCTTTGCAAAACTCTATTTGCAAAAAATTATGCACGCAACGTTTTTGTACAAATAATGAGAGGCGATCCGTTAGGGAGGAAGATCGTGTCACTTACGCGCATGTAGAGGCGTGTTGCGTTGCTTTCCAGTGGTTCAGAAACGTGAAAAGCTCTGTCCTATCGCACTGGGTAACATTGAATCTGAGCCATGGCGATCGCGCGTTTTCGGGAGAGAAGTAATCTCCCGGTGCCAGCAGAAAATCAGACTGGGCGGCATCGCGGGTGAGTTGAAGGACATTCTGCTCCTGCTTGAAACGCATCCAGAGAAACATGCCGCCTTCGGGTTTGCAAAAAGGCACGAGCCCCGTTCTTGCAAAGCGTCTGAGGGCTTTCTCCTGCTGATGCGCCAGCTTCTCTCGCACTCTTGCCAGATGCAGACGATAGCGCCCATCGGCCAGAATATGATGGACGATAGCCTCTGACATATGCGTGCTGGTCAGGCTGCTGGCCATTTTCAGCTTGAGGATGTTCCGGGCAAAAGCTGGTCCTGAGGCGACATAGCCGACCCGCAATCCGGGAGAAATGGTTTTGGAGAAGCTGCTGATACGGATCACCTGTTCAAGCTGGCCCAGATAGGCAAGGGTCGGGCTCGTCTCAGGGGCAAGATCGCCGAAAATGTCATCCTCGATCAGCATAAGGTTCGTGGTTTCCGCGATGCGAAGCAATTTATGCAATACAGGGGCCGAGCAGGAGGTACCGGTCGGGTTGTGCAATCGTGTGTTGATGATGAAGGCCTTCGGGCGTTTCTCTTGTACCAGTCGTGCCAGGCTTTCGAGGCAGGGACCGTCTTTCAACCTTGGGACGCCATAGAGCACCAGTCCGAGTGCCCGCAGCGCCGGGAAGAGATTGCAATAGCCGGGATCTTCGACAAGAACCGTGTCCCCGGGACGGGCCAGGCAGCGTATCGCTAACTCGAGCGCCTGACTTGCTCCATGGGTGAGGATGATCCCGCTGCGCGGACAGGCAATTCCCTGGCGGGCAAGACTGAGGGCGATCTGGTCACGTAATCCTTCATGGCCATAGGGATTGCCATAACCGAGCTCGATCATGTCTGGGCGACGGCCGAGGCTGTTGAGCGCAGAACGCACCCCGCTGCCATAAAGGAAGGCCTCAGGCAGCCACCCGCATCCCGCCTGTATCTGTCGCTCTCCCCCCTCATAAGCGCGTTGCAAAAGCAGAGAGAATCCACGGATGGGGGATGGGAGAGTGGTTTTTCCTGTCGGGACGGCGGGGCAAGCTCGTGCGTGACAAAATAGCCGCTTGCGGGTCTGGCCTGCAGAAAGCCCTCTGCAACCAGACGGTTATAGGCATTCGAAACGGTGAGGGGGCTGACGGCGCAGCTTGTTGCGAGCTTTCTGATGGAGGGCAGCTTCATGCCATCGAGCCAGATACCGGACTGGACGCGGGAGCGAATGGCCTCAACGATCTGCGCGACGAGGGGGAGTGACGCAGCAGGATCGAGTTGGATCATCGTCTTGGCATTCCTGTAACGAGAACTGGTTAAAGAGACCTGTCAGAAATCACGCGTTTGCCGGGGTGAGAAGCGCTGTACCGGTCTCGGCACCGATACAGATCCGCACACAGACAAGCAGACTGTATATAGACAAGTTCATTCCGTATCAGGAACATTGCAGGTATCGCAAATGGTTCTGGTGAATGGGCTTGTATTCCCGCTACCGGACCATGAGACATGAAAGCTGCCCCATGGCCTCTTCACAATCCGAGTTCGATAGCGTTCACAGCCTTGGCTCGGGGACATACTGGATGCCGTTTACGGCCAACCGGCGGGTTCGGAAAGATCCTGCGTCCCGGCTGATCGTTTCCGCCAAGGGGGGCTACGTCCGGACTCACGGAGGCGCCTCGTTATTCGATACGCTCTCAGGTCTGTGGTGTACCCCGCTCGGGCATGGTCATCCACGCATCGTCGAGGCGCTGAAATCTCAGGCAGAGACACTGGATTATTGCACTGGGTTCCAGTTGACGAACCCTGCGACCGTCAGATTGGCCGACCGTATCGTCGCGATGGCGCCAGACGGGCTCGACCACGTGTTTTTTACCAATTCCGGGTCTGAGGCGGTCGATACGGCGCTCAAAATGGCGCTTGGCTACCACCGACTGCGCGGCGAAGGCGGTCGTTTTCGCATGATCGGACGCGAGCGCGGCTATCATGGCGTCGGGTTTGGCGGTCTGTCGGTCGGGGGCATCATGCCCAATCGCAGGATGTTTGCGGCGGGCATGCTCAATGGCGTCGATCATCTGTGTCACACTCATGACCCCGAGCAGGCAGCGTTCTCACAGGGCCAGCCTGCCAACGGCGCAGAATGGGCGGACGATCTCGAAAGGCTTGTCGGATTGCACGATGCGGGCACCATCGCCGCTGTCATTGTCGAGCCGGTTCAGGGCTCCACGGGTGTCATCGTGCCACCGGTTGGTTATCTGCATCGGCTGCGCGAGCTATGCACGAAACACGGTATCTTGCTGATTTTCGATGAGGTCATCACAGGTTACGGTCGTCTCGGTGCTCCGTTTGCCGCCCAGCGTTTCGACGTTGTTCCTGACATGATCACCTTTGCCAAAGCGGTGACGAATGGCGTCGTCCCGATGGGCGGGGTGCTCGTGCGCCGGGATCTCTACGAGACGTTCATGGCCGGTCCGGAGAACGCGATCGAATTCGCCCATGGCTATACCTATTCCGGCCATCCTCTGGCAGCTGCGGTCGGCAACGCTGTTCTGGATATCATGGAAGAAGAGAACGTTTTCGAGCGTGTTCTCTCCCTTGAACCCGTGCTGGAAGAGGCTGTTCATCGTCTCGACCATGCGCCGGGCATTCTCGATATCCGAAATATCGGTCTGGCTGCGGCGATCGATCTTGAGCCCGATCCGACAGCTCCTGGCGCGCGTGGTCTGGCCCTGTTCGAACTTGGCCTGAAGCACCGTCTGCTGCTGCGCTGCACCGGCGATACGGTCTCGCTCGCTCCACCCTTCGTCTCGACACCACAGGAATTGCGAGACATGGCGGAGACGCTCGGACGTCTGATCGAAAGCGTGACACGCTAAGTTCTCTCCTCCTGTTATTCATAAGGACTCACTGATGCCGCTGCTTCATTTTCATATCCTCGAAGGTCGCACACCCGAACAGATCAAGAGCATGCTCGATTCGGCTCATGAAGCCATGCTCGACGCTTTCCAGGTGCCGCGCAGAGACCGTTATCAGCTTGTGACCGAGCATAAGCCCAGCCACATGATCGTGGAGGATACCGGGCTCGATATTCCACGCACACAATCGATGGTGCTTCTGCAGATGTTCAGTCGGCCGCGCGGCGCTGAATCCGTTTCGGAGTTTTATCGACTTCTGACGAATTATCTCGAAAGGGATTGTGGAATCCTTCCTTCCGATGTCATGATTTCGGTTGTCGAGAATGGCGATGCGCATTGGTCGTTCGGTCACGGCCGCGCGCAGTTTCTGACCGGCGAGCTTCCCTTGCCGTCCGAATTCTGATCGATAGCGAAACGTTTCATTCATAGGGCCAGTTTCCGAGCCAGATCACAGGATCGAGCATGACAGAGAACGCGCTTGCCCGCAGTCTTCGCCCGCGCCACATCGCAATGATTTCCATCGGCGGTGTGGTGGGTGCCGGATTTTTCATAGGATCTTCAACGCCGATTTCGGTGGCCGGACCTGGCGCTTTGCTCTCTTACGCCCTTGCGGGTCTGATGACGTTTCTGGTCAATGTGATGCTGCGCGATATCGCCTTGCAGGCGCCGGGACATGGGTCGTTTGTCAACCAGATCCGTCATGCGCTGGGTGGACATGCCGGCTTTATGACCGGGTGGACCTACTGGCTGGTCTGGGTCACGACGCTCGCCATAGAAATCATGGCAGCTGCCGCCTTGCTGGCTCCGCTCGCGCATCTCCCTTTCGGTCTAATGGAGGTGCTGATCCTTGGCACCATGACTGCGGCCAATCTTCTGGCCGTGCAGGCCTATGGCGAGCTGGAATACTGGTTTGCCATGCTCAAGATTGCGGCGATTGCCGTTTTCATCCTGATCGGACTCGGGGCCTTGCTGCAGGGGCAGGGGAGTATCTCGCATCCTGTCCTTGCCGGAGGGATCGTTCCACATGGCTGGATGGCCTTGCTGGCCGTCATTCCCGCCATCATTTTCTCGATGTCCGGAAGTGAGGTTGTGACGATTGCCGCGCTCGAATCCGATGCGCCTGACCGGAATATTGCGAAAGCGACCCGTGCCGTCGCGCTGCGTGTAGTCGGTTTTTACCTCTGTTCCGTTACGCTCATTCTCTGTCTTGTGCCATGGTCACAGGTCATTCCGGGGGAGTCTCCCTTCCTGCTGGTGCTGAACCGGCTGCATGTGCCCTTTGCCAGTGCTGCGATGGAGATCGTCATCATCTCGGCCATGCTTTCCACCCTTAATTCCGGGCTTTATGCGACGTCCCGGGTTTTGTTCGAACTGGCCGATGTCAATGATGCGCCCCGTCAATTCATGCATCTCGACCCACGCACACAGGCACCGCGTGTTGCCGTGCTGTTCAGTGCAGCGGCAGCCCTCGCGATTTCTGCGGTGGCTATTATTTCTCCCAATGCCGTTTTCGCTTTCTTGCTGAGTGCCACGGGCGCCCTGATTATCTTCCACAATGCGCTCATCGTGCTGACTCGCATGCGGCTGTGCGGCGTGGGAGTGACCCCCATACTCACGCTTGTTCTGCTGCTGGGCACGCTCGTTGCGATGGCGCTGGTTGCCCATACGCGACACGAGCTCGCCCTCAGCACGGTCACCATGCTGTTTATGGGGGGCGTTGCGTTGCTGCGCCAGCTTATCGGCAAGGCGCCAAGACGCGTCTGTTCGCTTTCCCGAACGGGACATTAGTTTCCGTTATTTCAACCTCAGGCTTCTTCGTTTTCAGGATCTTTTTCTCTCATGTCCCATGCTCTCGAATTTTATATTAACGGTCAGTGGGTCAAGCCGCATGGCGAGACACGGATCGATGTCATCAATCCGGCAACCGAAGAGGCATGCGGCAGATCGCTCTCGGTGACGAGGCCGATGTCGAGCGTGCCGTTTCGGCTGCGAAAGCCGCGTTTCCAGGCTGGTCCGTCTCGACGCGTGAGGAGCGACTTGCCCTGCTTGAGCGCATGTTGGTCATTTACAAGCGTCGCAGCGAGGATATGGCTCAGGCCATATCGCTCGAAATGGGCTCTCCCATTGCGCGTGCCCGCGACAGTCAGAGCTGGGCGGGTCTGGCCCATCTGGAGGAAATGATTGCCGTCCTGCGCAATTATTCCTTCGAGGGGCCAGTAGGCGATGTCTACATTACGCAGGAGGCCGTGGGCGTTTGCGGATTGATCACGCCATGGAACTGGCCGATGAACCAGATCATGTGCAAGGTCGCTCCGGCCCTGGCGGCTGGCTGCACCATGGTGCTCAAGCCAAGCGAGGTGGCTCCCCTTAGCGCTCTGGTCTTTACCGAAATCCTGCATGAAGCCGGTGTGCCGGAGGGCGTGTTCAATCTGGTCAATGGAGACGGGCCGGGTGTGGGTGCTACATTGGCGGCGCATCCCGACATCGCCATGATCTCGATTACCGGATCCACCAGAGCAGGTGCAGCGGTTGCGAAGCTTGCTGCCGATACGGTCAAGCGCGTGCATCAGGAGTTGGGTGGTAAATCTGCCAATATCATCCTGCCGGACGCTGATTTTGCCGACGCCGTGCAGCGAGGCGTGCGCGGTTGTCTGAGTAATTCCGGCCAGTCATGCGATGCCCCCACGCGTATGCTTGTGCCCCGGGCACGTATGGAAGACGCCATGACGCTCGCGGCCCAGACAGTCGCCACGCTGCGATTGGGCAATCCTGCCGATGAAGAGACCCAGCTCGGTCCGGTGGTCAGCGATGTGCAGTACGGGCGTATTCAGACGCTCATCCTCAAGGGGATTGAAGAAGGGGCAACGCTGGTTACCGGAGGGGCTGGCAAGCCCCAGGGACTGGAGACCGGTTATTACGTTCAGCCGACGATCTTCGGGCATGTCACGACAGACATGACCATTGCGCGCGAAGAGATCTTCGGCCCCGTTCTGTCGATCATCGCCTATGATGACGAGGATGAGGCAATCCGCATCGCCAATGACACGCCTTATGGCCTTGCCGCCTATGTGCAGTCCGGTGATCTCGGTCATGCGCGGGCGGTGGCGCGGCAACTGCGTGCGGGCAATGTGAACATCAACGGGGCCGCCTGGACCGTGGCAGCGCCTTTCGGGGGGTTCGGGCAATCGGGCAATGGGCGTGAGTGCTCCAAATGGGGATTGCATGACTTCCTCGAGATACGCGCTCTTATCGGTTATGGCAGCTGAGGCATCTTGATCAGGGGGCAGGCATGAATCCCAGTCTCTATGCCCGTCATGAGGCATCATTCACACTCGCGCCTCTGACAGGCAAGGCGCGGGCGCAGATCGTTGTGATCGGCGCTGGCCTGACCGGTCTTTCAGCCGCCCTGCATCTGGCTGAAGCCGGACGTGATGTGGTCGTTCTTGATGCTCATGAGCCGGGCTGGGGCGCCTCCGGGCGAAATGGAGGACAGATCAACCCGGGCCTCAAAACGACGCCGGATCAGGTTTTGGAGGATTTCGGTCCGGAGCGTGGAGCGGTGTTGGCACGCAGAGCCTGGGCCGCCCCCGATCTCGTTTTCGACCTGATATCCCGACACAACATTGCCTGCGATGCCGTGCGGAGCGGCACGATCAGAGCTGCCACGGTGGCCAGTCAGATGTCAGCGCTGTCGTCGCTTGCAATTCAATGCACCGCGCTTGGCAATGAGGCCGAACTCCTGACGCAGGAAGAGATTTCCCAGCGCAGCGGCACAGCTTTTTATCATGGCGGCATGATCGACCGTCGCGGGGGGCAGCTCGACCCGCTTGCGTATACGAGAGGTCTTGCCCTCGCTGCGATCAAGGCAGGGGCGAAGCTGCATGATCGTTCTGCCGTCTCGACACTCCGGCGCGACGGTGCGGGGTGGAGTGTCGTAACGCCTCATGGATCGATACAGGCGCAACAGGTCATTCTGGCGACCAATGGCTATTCCGGCCCGGTTCATGATCGCCTGCGCCGGTCGATTGTCCCTGTCTTCAGTGCCATCGCCGCGTCGGCACCCCTGCCACCGCCTTGGCGTGCACGAATACTTGCCCAGCGTGAATCGCTTTACGAGCTTGGCGAGATCACCACCTATTACCGTATCGATGCGGCAGGCCGTTTGCTGATGGGTGGGCGATCTGCCTCACGTAATCTGGAGGGACCGGAGGCGTTTCCCTATCTCATCGCGCGTGCGCGCCGTCTCTGGCCCGGACTGGACAAGCTGGAATGGGAGGCAGGCTGGAACGGTCAGCTGGCCCTGACCCTCGATCACTATCCCCATCTCCACCAACCCGAGCCCGGGTTATTGGCCTGTGTCGGCTATAACGGACGCGGCGTCGCGATGGCGACATTGATGGGACAGAACCTTGCCGAACTCGTGCAGGGCGGAGAGGCTCTGTTTCCCGAGACGCCAATCAAGCCGATCCCGTTCCATTTTGGCTGGAAGGCAGGGGTGGTTGCAGGCATTGCAAAAGGCCGGATCAATGACCGTCTCGGGTTGTAACGCTTTTGCTACTCTGCCGTCCGCCCATCGCTTCGGGTGTACTGACTCTGATAATCGTACTTTGGAGGCAGTAGTACAATCAGGTCATGTTGAGCGAAGCTGTCTGCATAAAATCCATCAGGCCTTTAAGCGTGAGATGCCGTCCGGGAAGGGGGAAGATGCGTCTGTCAGCGATTATCCGATCAGGACGCCGAAGGTTTCCAAATCCGGAAAACACGACAATCCCAATGCTTTATGTGGTGCGAACTATGGGACTCGAACCTCAATACTTCGGGTCGATCGCATCACTATCTCCAATGATTTGAGGTATTTCGCCTTCTGCGCGCTTCTTCCTGTTTCTTTCTATCTGCATTCTTGGACAAACAATCCGGGAAGGCAAGAGCTGATTTCGAAGGTGCTCCTGGCTTGTGATTGGCTCGTCATGATCGGATGGAGCGTTAGTAGAGTTCGGCCGGTGATGGCGGGGAGAATGAGCGATTGATAGCGCTTCTATCGATCATAAAATGTGCTTATGGTGATCGATAGGAAGCAGGGATATCGATCATGCATTGGAACTGGCAGCTTCAGGACTGGACATGTTTCCAGTTCGACAGGGCTCGTTTGGAAGAGGCTGAGAAGCGACTTTTGAAAGGATCGGGCGTCGTCGTCGGGTCCATGCAACATCTGGATAACGCGGCTACTCAGCATCTTGTCGTGCAACTGCTGTCACAAGAGATGGTGCAGAGCTCGGCTATTGAGGGCGAAGTGCTTGATCGTGCAAGTGTGCAATCATCGATAGCTCGACAACTGGGCTTTGCCGCGGACAGGCGTCGCTCCAGCCCCGCTGAAGCAGGCGCTGCGGAATTGATGACCGATCTCTATAGAAACTGTTCGACGCCTCTGACGGATCAGGGCCTGTTCGCCTGGCATGCCATGCTGATGAATGGCCGTCGCGATCTGGAGGTTATTGGTGGTTATCGCCAACATAAAGAAGCGATGCAGATTATCTCTGGTCCCGTGCATGCGCCGCATATCCATTTTGAAGCGCCACCTTCCGAGCGTGTGCCTGCGGAGATAGCCCGATTTGTCGATTGGTATAACGAGACAGCGCCGGGTGGTGCAGACCCGTTGCCTGCGTTGGAACGGGCCGGGATCGCTCATCTTTGGTTCGAGACCATTCATCCTTTTGAAGATGGGAATGGTCGCCTCGGTCGGGCTCTCGCTGAAAAGGCTTTGGCGCAAACTCTCGAAACCCCGGTAGTGACGGGGCTGGCCGCAACCATCAATGCTCATAAAAAAGCGTATTACGATGAGCTGCACCGGGCGAGTACATCCAATCACATCGAGAGCTGGATGGCATGGTTCGCAAGTATCGTTCTCGAGGCACAATCCCGGACAATTGCCACGATCAAATTCGTCGTGGAAAAGACGCGTTTTCTGGATGGTCTGAGAGGGCAGCTTAACCCTCGCCAGGAGAAAGCCGTGCTCCGGATGCTGGCTGAAGGAATAGACGGATTTCAGGGTGGTTTGAGCGCCCAGAACTATCGCGCAATTACAGGAGCAACGTCCGCCACAGCCACGCGCGATCTGGCGGAGCTGGTCGTGCTCGGGGCGTTCATCAGGACGGGAGAGAACCGCTATGCCCGTTATGCTCTTAAGCTCGATCACTATCTTCGAGCGAGCTGAGTGGTTTTGGGCGGCTGGGTTAACGAATTGTCGCCTTTTTTGGCTTCGAAATCGGTTCGTTTCGGTTATGTTGGGTGCATAGCGCGCTTTGGTCAAAGATCAGTTGCAAAACTCTGCGCTGGCGAAATGGAAAACACATTCGACAGACAATATAGGCCTCTCCCTGCGGGTTGCGATGTGCCGCGCATGCCTGAGTCCGTCGAACATAGAATCTCTGCGGATACGGTTTGTGTCATGACACCACTTATCACCTCGGGATGCCGCGCGATCTCTGAGTATGGGAATAGCTAACGCACTTTCCTACATCAGCGAATACTGGCCATATTCGTTGTTATAATCGCCTCAATGGCCAGCATGAGCTTGGTCAGCAGGCCTTTAAGGCGGGAGATCCTTTCACAGGATATGGAGCCGGTGGCTCGGTGAAGGGTGCAGCTTTTTCACTCTTCATCTCCTCTGCCAGTCGTTCTGCCTCCGCCTCGTGCAATTTCCTCAAAGCGACACGCGTCACGTATTTGGCTTTTTCGAGATTGCCGGTCAGCTTGCATTGCATAATCTCTGCCTGTGTGGCGCGAGGCAGTTTTGCTGGCGGCATCCAGATGGCCTTCAGCAGGTCCAGATCTCGCCTGGCCCTATCGCACTGGGCGACATGGCGTGCTTTCCAAGCGGCGATCTCCTCCTGCCTACGCCTGTCGGCCTCGCGGCAGAGCGTGACGAGCCATTCCCTACATGTGTCCCGTCTGACGATCTGCTGAAGCAGCTCACGGTTCTCTCTCCGTAGCCGCGCATTGGCCTCTTCGCGTTCTGTCGGCACAGGCAGACAAAGCGGCTCGGGTGGCGTGGCACGCAGGCCAAGATGCCAGAAGACGGTTTCCAGAAGATAGCGCAGGATCTCGGCCAGCATTTTTGAAAGCCGCTCGATTTCCTCGTCGAGATGGGAGAGACGTTTCTTCTTCGAGAGGACGAATACCCTCTCACGCAGAGCGTCACGCTCCTGTCGTGTTTCCTGCAGCTGTTTTCCGGTCTGCCAGAGCTGTTTGCGCGTGTCTTCTATCTGCGCAAACAGAGCCGCGCCTTGTTCATCTAACGAGCGCCGCGGGCCATACTCCATGGGCGGTCTGGCATTCATTATCGTGCGGTATGCCCTGGCTTCACGTTTCCACTGCCGGATGTAGTGAGCAAAGTTCGGTGGCAGTGCATCGATACGATCCAGCGAGACGATCCTCGGCTGTTTTGACGAGGGTTGTGACGGCCTTGTTTTCGTAGCCGCTTTGGCAAATGCTTCGGGGTCACGCGTCAGTTCCTCGAAGGGCGGCAGGAGCAGACCGCTCTGCTCTGCGTTACGTTCCATCGCGTCAGTCTTCAGAGCTGCACGCTCCAGGAGCGGTTTGACTGCTGCCCTGATATCCCCGCGTTTCGGTCTGGCAGCGTCATCCACCAGCATCTGGCGGAAATCCTTCATGCGTGTTTTCGTCAGGCGCGTGAAAGACCCGATCAGCACTCCATCGGATGTCTCAATGATATGAGCGTCCCTGCGCGTATCCTGCCGGTCTCCGGCGCGCATGACCCAGCCCCTTGTTTTCATCAGAGCGCGAAAACGATGCAGCTGATTATCCGACTGCTCCCAGAGGGAAGCGATAGCCTTCTTTGCTTCGGCAAGATCCAGACCCTGTCGCTCGGCCATACGACGTGATTGCGAGGTGTAAGCTGCGCGGGGAAGGGGCCGGAGAGCAGGTTCTGATGCGGCTGGAGAGAGTGGTGTGTCAGGAGATGCTGGAGCAGGTGCGGCGAGGTTTGCAGTATCGGCTGCTGGCCCCTGCAGGACTGCCTCAACGCGTTCCGCTTCTGCCGCCTTTCCCTCCTGACGCAGGGCTTTGACAATCGCCCGGTCATGCCGACCCGGCACCAGGTGATGCCCGAGACAGATCTCCTCGAGACGGGCACATTTCTCCAGACGCTGCCACGAGAAGCGCGAGCTGAGCACATGGTCGTCCTGCCATTCGGGCAGGAGCAGATGGCCATGGGTGCTGCCGTCCTTCTGATGCACGACGAGCGTCATGCGCTCCCTGTCCGCCTGCAGCTCATCGCACAGCCTGGCTGCAAAAGAGGCAAGGGCCTCGTCACTCATGGGCTCGGCAGGGTTGAAGGCGATATGACGCAGGCCATAGCGTATGCCCTCACGCCTTGCTTCCTTCATCCAGTCGGCCAGACAGCAGTCACTGCCATACAGAACGCGTATCGCCTCATTCCTCGCGCCCCGCAGAACATGGCGTGAAACGGCCTGATGGCCGCTGGTCGTCCGGATACGGGTTTCCTGCACAATCATGCGTCCCCCTTCGGAGTTCGAAGAGACCTAGTGCAGCGTCTTCCGCTGCCTGTTCGTTACACGCATGGATTTGAGCAGGACATCGACGCGGTCCTTTGTCGCTTCCAGTGCATCGAGAACATCCCCCGCCCGGACGGCGTCACCACAATGGGCAGAATGAGCCAGCTGGTTGAGGTTGTTGCCAATACGCCCGAGCTCGCCCCGCAGCTTGCGCAATGAGACGCCCACCGCCATCCCGTCATGACCGGTCAGGGCGGCCTCTTTCAGCAGGGAGCGTACCCAGAGGGCTGTGGTCCCATGACCCAGAAGACGCGCTGTACCGGCCCACGCAGCGAGCTCGTCAGGCGAGGCACGAACCGACAGGCGGGACGAGCGGGCAGGGCGGGACTGGCCGGAGACGGGAGGCGTCACGGGCAAAGGGACATGCGGCGAAGCAGACATGGGATGCGCTTTCCATCAAGGGGGTCAACGGGGGCGACAGCCCCTTGCCAGCTGCTTCGTGCACCCAACGGGTAGCCACGAAGCACTGCTGGCTCAGGGGAGCCAACCGATGACCTCATGATAGAACAGGACAGGAACAGATGCCGGATGGAGCAGGCGGCTTCTGACAAACACCGTGCATAATGAGAGGAATTTTCTGCTTCAAGTCTGAGAAGAAACCGCTCTCTTGCTGTCCGTTGCCTCCGGTATTCCGAAGGGCTTTCTTCAGTTTTCCCCGGTCTCCTGTGGCGCAGTCTCAGCGGCATCGGCGGCGGCGGCAGTCTTCGGTTCCTCGACGGCCTTCAGTCTCACACCGGGGCCGAACTGCGCATCCGCCGGGATGAACACCGCTCCGGAGGCTTCCAGCGTTTCACGCATGGCCCGCAGCGTGCGGATATGGGGTGTGCGGGCATTGGTCTCGAAATCGGCCACGGTGCGATGCGCCATCTCGGCCATTCTGGCCAGGTCACGCTGCGAAAGACCCAGCATGGCGCGGGCGGCACGGCATTGCGAAGCAACAAGCGTCATGGAGGGCTCCTGAAAGGTGAGGGCAGGGAGATTGATGCTGATACTGCCTCATATGCGCCGCTTTCAAAAGGCGTGCCGACGGTTTTCTGAAAAAAGACCGGTGTTTTTCGTGGTTTAGTACCCAAGAGGGGAAATAAAGAGTCCAAACAAGATTGTAGGGAGTCCAAATATGATTTGGAGTCCAAATATGTTGACTATGATGTGGGAGCGCCGCTATCTGTGGTCTCGAGAAGGAGAACGCAGTCATGGCGCGTTACGGATATGCCCGTGTGTCGACCGATACGCAGAGTGTCGATGCCCAGCTTCCCGCTCTCGAAGGCGAGAAGCTGGACATGATTTTCGTCGAGACCGTGTCAGGTGCCGTGCCTGCCAGAGAGCGTCCCGTCCTCGCCTCGCTGCTGGACCGGCTCCAGCCTGACGACAGTCTTGTCGTAGTGCGTCTCGACAGGCTCGGGCGCGATGCAATCGATATGCTGCAGCTCGTCTCCGCGCTGGATGAGCGCAACGTCAGAGTGCGTATCCTCTCGCTGGGCATCGAGACGGGCACGGCCAATGGTCGCCTGTTCCTCACTATCCTGATGGCGATAGCGGAGTTTGAACGCGAGCTCATTCGCGAACGTACCCGTGCAGGGATTGCGGCAGCGCGGGCAGCGGGGCGTCGTATAGGACGGCCCCGTGCCCTGACATCGGCGCAGACCCGGCATGTGAGGGCATTGGCGGCACAGGGACTGTCTATCCGGGACATCGCGTCCGTCATGAATGTCGGGCGCGCCACTGTGCATCGAGCGCTGCAGGGCGAGGCTGGACCGCTGCAGGTCGGGCAATCCTCCAGCGCCGCTGCCTGAGCCTGACGCCGGAGGAGCGTTACCTCAGTGACGGGGCCTTTGCATCAGCGTGAAACCCGCCAGCCCGCAGGTGGCGACGAGCGCAATCCAGTAGCCGCTATTCCATGAGGTGGCATCAATCAGCGCGGTCGCCTGTTTCTGCACCATGGCCTGCAAATCATGTTGCATGGCGGCATTACCGCCAAAACCGCCAAGAAGCTGACCCGTGCTCTGGGCTGCCTCGGCTGCAAGATGACGCAGCCGCGCATGTACGACCAGAGGCAGGGCCAATAGCAGGAGCAGCGGCAGGATATTGAGCAGACGCGCCCGGGCAAATCGGAGCCATGGTGTCACCCAGGGCAGGAACGTGATGACACAGCCGAGCAAGCGCCAGAAGTCGAACGTCACCGTGATGTCCGCGCCTCCCGTCTGCACGCCGAGCAGCTGGTTCAGTGTGTAATCTAGCTTCATGCCCAGCATGGTATTGCCTGCATCGAGCGTCCATCCCGGCAGAGCGTAGAACCCAAGCAGCAAGGCACCAGACATGACCATGCCGGGCAGGGTCATGCGGTCTTTCTGTTGATGCAGATAAGGCAGCATCACGGTCCCTACTGAGCCACCATTGCTGCGCAGGGTCTGACCGAATGCGCTCAGCGTTTCATTGGCCAGGACATCGCGCCCCAGAACATGGATGGACGCGATGCGTCCTTCCGGTGTCAGGGTAAAGCTGACTTTCTGGTTCAGGGCCGGGGCTGCCGGTCCCTGCCAGATGCCGGAGAGCGTAAACTCATGTTGTTTTCCGTCAGACACGAGGAGGCCCGGCTGGGCGTCGGGAATACGGATGATTGTGCCGCGATTGGCATCATCGGCATTTACAGTGCCGGGCAAGGAGGAGGGATGGTTCATCGGTCTGTCCTCACAGGGCGGGCTTCGCGCTGGCATGCGCGAGCTTGGCCTCGATGGCTGTATTGAGCTGCCGGATGATCTCGGCTGTGATCGCCTGTTCGGCACCAATATCCTCGGTCGTGATGCTCAGGCTGCGTACGGCGGAGGGATTTTGCGGGACGATGCTGACAGCAATGCGCAGCCAGGCCTGGGTGATGGCAGCACGCGGGCTGACGAGGGCGAAGGATCAATCCCGGTGCCATCCGCTTTCTCAATGACGTTGCCGCTTTTGAGCACGTAGAGTGCGGTGGCGGCACTCCCGCCTGATAGCGGGGGCAGATGCGCCGTGTAGTGCGTGGTGAGTTCGGCCTTGAGGGCATCGTATCCGGGCGCATTGAGGGGCGGATAGGAGACACTGCGCTCGATGCGGGTCACCACGCCGCCCATGACCGGTGGGGCGAGGGTGACATCAATCCTGTCGTTCTCGCGCTGGCAGCCCAGCGATGCCGGATAGGGCTGGCTCTCGATATCCACCCCCTTATGCGATGTGCGCAGCGTCTCGGTTCGCAGGCTCGGTTCTGTCTGACAGTATTGGCGCAGAACGGTAGTGGCTTCGGGGGCGGACATGCCAAGCGACAATCCGAGTATGGAAGCCTGACCAAGCGCATTGCTCATTCTGGAATAGGTGAGCTTCTGCGTCAGTGCGACGCCGCCATTATCCTGTGTCGCAGGAGCGGTCGGGGGTTCCGTGACGTGTCCTTGGCCAAGCGCATTGGCTGCATTGACCATGTTGCGGCGGAAAGCCTCCATATCCTGGGCCTGAGCGAGCGGCGCTGATGCCGCAGACAGCAAGAGGCAGGCGATGACGCGTTTCATGGTTTCCCCCGGAGTGATGTGACGCAGGCCATCACAGGGCCGGAGCAGGGGGCAGTCAGAGCCTCCCCAAAAGCCACGACAGGGCAATAACGGGGTTGTAGGTGAGCGGAAGCCCGACCTTGCAAAACCCCTGCCCTAACTGACTTTCTGGCGGCTCGACCGTATCCTGACCGGTTGTGATGACCGGTTCACAATCCGTCGGTTTCGGGACGGCAAGGCATCGGGTCGTGCGTCCTGTTTCCAAACCGTGTTCCGAAACAACCGAAGGGATTTTCATGACACGGTATGGCTATGCACGCGTCTCGACCGATGATCAGACGCATGATCCGCAGCTTCTGGCACTCGAGCGGGAAGGGGTGAGGGAGATCGTGCTCGACACGGTTTCCGGCGGGGTTCCGGCTGCGTCACGACCGGGTCTGTCAGGGCTGCTGGCGAAGCTGCAGCCGGGCGACAGTCTCGTTGCAGCACGTCTCGACCGGCTGGGGCGGACCATGCTCGACGTGATGGGGCTGGTGGGCACTCTCGTGGAACGTCACGTGCGGGTGAGGCTTCTCGATGTCGGGATCGAGACCGGCACGGCAAACGGGCAGCTCTTTCTGACCATCCTTGCCGGGTTTGCCGAGTTCGAGCGGGAAATCATCCGGGAGCGAACGCGGGCCGGGCTGGAGGCGGCACGACGTAGCGGGTCACGGCTGGGGCGGCCTGCGCGGCTGACCGAGAGGCAGCGTCGGCACGCGGTTGAACTGCACAAGGCTGGAAAATCTCTGCACGAAATTGCGCAGATCATGGCTGTCTCGAAAACCACCATCTGGCGCGCAGTTTCTTGCGGAAGAGAGCGTTCCGGAAACGGAGGTTCCGGGACGGATGACCGGGCCGCACGGTCGGGCCGATTGACACCGACACAATATTGACCGGTTCCGGGACAGGAAACGTAGTGAAGGGCGGTAGGTTTGGTGCGCGAGGTCCGGCAAGGGGGGGGAACTGATGGTTCGCTTCCGGTTCCTATGATTGATTAGCGGACATCGCTAATCAATCGCCTGTGCCTCTAGCGCGATATTGGTTACTTGAGATCCTCAAAATCCCCGAGGAATTCCGACCCTGGTTTGATTCCCGATATCCAGAGCGCATCTCGGGCGCGCGTGCACGCGACGTAGAGGAGATGGCGCTCAGTAGCGTAAACTTCTTCGAGTTCACCTTCATCTGCAACTTGTTCAATTCGCGATTGAAGCGGGATAATCTCGTCGTCACACGCCATAACCACGACAACCCGGAATTCCAGTCCTTTTGCCAGGTGCATCGGTAATATGGAAACGGAACCGGGCGTGAGGACGAGCGTGTCGTCCAATACTGTCGCCGTTATTCTGGCTGCACGAACGGCAGCCTTCGCCCGGTTGATCTCGGATCGGGAGCGAACAAGAACAGCGATCTCCTCCGGCGGACAGCCTTCCTCCATGCGCTCGGCAATCCAGCGTCCCGCCCCGGCCTCTTCTGTCTTAGCCTCATCAAACAAGGCAACAATCGGCGTTGGGCCATCGAACAGAGAGACCGTCTCGGCCCGTTCGTCCGCAATACCGTCAGCATCCGAGACGGATCGGGAGAGGAGTCGGTCTGCGTGCGTCCGGATCTGATGCGAGGTGCGATAGTTTATCTTCAAGGTGGACGACCGGCCGCGAACGTCTATTCCCATTACCTTCCATGAAAAAGGCTGCTGGAATATCCGCTGACCAAGATCGCCCGCAAAGAACAGACCGTTTTTTTTTCTACCAGCAAGGGCGGACAGGAAACGCGCTTGGGCGATATCCAGGTCCTGCGCCTCGTCCACGATGACAAAACCATAAGGAGGCGCCAGTCGTCCTTCCTGCAAGGCGTCGGTCAGAGCCAGAAACACATCTGCCATGGTCATCAGACCGTCTTGGGCAAGTGACTTCCGGAGCGCTTCAAAACACGTCCAGAGAGATGCGCGCTGCTTTTCACCCAAGCGTGCCTTGCGTCCCAAGCGTGATGCTGTGCGATAGGTCTCCCAATCACGGATCTGGCGCGCATCTACGACGTCACTCCATTCCCCGAACAGAAAGGAAAGCGAAAACCGGCTGTCTGCCGCATCATTTGCGATTTGTGTCAGCCGTTCCTGAATATCGGATGAGGAAGCTATGAGCGGCTTTTTCCCCGACAGGTCGTGTAAAGCCCCAGCCCCGTTTGCGTCAGACAACTTACGTCAATCCGGGAGGCGAGCGAGCTGTCGTCCGAAACTAACAGTGACACTCTTGTCGCCAGCGCACGTGCCAACGGACCGGAAAAGGTTGTGAGCAGGACGCGTTCGTTTGGCTGAGTTCGTGCCAGATGCACAGCGCGATGTAGAGCAACGATCGTCTTTCCCGTTCCGGCGGAACCCATTACCCGTGCAGGCCCAGAGAATGACCGCTCCACCAGTGCCTGCTGTGCAGGGTGAAGGAAAATGGCCCATTTGTCCCATGGATAATCCAACGCACGGCGCAGTTCCTCCACGCCATGCAGCACGCGGAAACGACGCTGAGCATCGGGATGGGCGAAGCCCTGAACTCCTCTCTCGATCCGTGCCGGAGTTGGTTTGTCCCCTATTGCCAACGCCATCAATGCCTCTGCCGCTTCACCAGGTAAGTGAGGAAGCAGATCGAGCAACGCATCTTCGTCGGTGACGGCGAAAACATCTGCTAGCCAATCCGCTGGTACTCCGAAGGAAAGCAGTTCCGCCTCGGTGCGTCCTGCGAACAGTCGCTTCTCTCGAAGCACCGGAACTGGCAATTCTTCAACCCGTTCGCGGATTTCCACCATCTGCATCGCGCCGGTCGCGGGATGAACCTCAATCCGCCGTCTCTCGGCCCAGCGATAGGCGTCATCGTGATGGTCCACCCAGACGAGCATCAAACTGCCTGCCATACGATGAACGATCAGGCGTATATCCCTGTTGACGCGTACGGACCAGAAATGCGGATCTTTCGCGTGGTCGATGCGGTGGAAGCTCAGTCCCTTGCCGGTAGGGTTCAGTTGTAGATCCAGCGCCGTGATCTTCGCCGCCTTCTGCTCCTGCCCCGAGAGCCGAGCGAGGCTCGCGGTAAAAGTGTCGGCAATGCGAAACTCGGTCATGAGATATCAAACACCTTCATCACCTCATCGCCAAACTGGTTGATGACCTTAACGGCAATCCGTCCGGTCTCGGGCTTCGGGAACGGACGCGAGACCTCACTGTTCAGGCTTGTCCAGGCTTCTTCGTCGATTTCCGCTTTCAGTGTCGTCTTCAGCGCCTTGTAAGGATCGTTTGCGCCGAGGAAGTAAGCATGACGTACGAAAAAGCTTTCCTCGTTATAATCCGTATCGATCATCCAAAGGGCGATATCCTCGGGCCCACCCGACACAACCTCACCCGTCGAAGGCTTGAACACGTCCACACCATGAATGCGGACACGCACTTCTTCATCTTCCGTTCGTTCAATGCCAATATCCGGCTCACCAAATACGACGAACAGGTTGCCGCTTGATTTCAGGTCCGTCTGCATATGCAGGTCCGGGTTCATCCGCGCGCGCAAGACCTTCAACCGCCCAAGGCTATTGAACTCGGACGCATTGGCTTCGTAAGCAAAAGCACAGGAGATCAGCACATCAAACCCGGCATCTCCGGCCTCACGGGCCGCTGCGGTCAAGTCAGGCTTTGTTAACGTTCCAAATTCCGGACCAATCAAAATACCCGCCCGTCGCTCAGTCTCGCCCTCCATGAAGCGGCCTTCAGCACACAGCATCTTGCCCGGCCAGACATTGAGCGACGTGAAGGTAATCCGCTCACGCTTGTCGCCCTGCTGCACGCCAGCTTCACGCAAGGTCGTAAGGATCATGGTGACGAAATCACGTACGGATGGATCGCGCGAGGGCGCCGTTGGCTTGCCGGGATCGAAAAATTGATCGTCCGTGCCAACTGCCAGCATCCGGTGAGGCGAGAGAGACTCAACTGTAAACGGTCCGCTCACACGCACCTTCGAACGGTCTTCATAAGGTTTGTCGTGAAGATACTCGGTATCTGCCTTGGCTGCGATGGAGGCGTCGATTTCTTTCTGACGGGCAATGCGCAGCCCCCACCATGCTTCGTGCGTTTTCCGCGCAGCTTCGGGCCAGTCCGTGTCCGCCTTGCGCGGAATCTCCCACTCTTCCCAATGCTGGCCAAGTGTTTTGTTAAGTTCCGCCCGCAGAGGCTCCAGTCGCGTCCGGAAATCCTCCCAGATAACGTCGATTTCGGCATTATTTGCTATGGATTTCAGCGTGATATGCGGCACGCGCTCATAAACAAAGCCGTGCTTGATGTTGCCGTGCGTCAGATATGACTTCGGAACGGACCGCATGATTTCCGCCTCCTTACGCTGTCCTTCCGAACTGTCGGCAAGAAGATAATAAGGATAGCGCGCACCCATCAGACGCGAGCGGGCCAGAGCAAGTGCTACGCGAGAGGTATCGATAGTGATCCAGCGTCGACCCCATTGTTCGGCGACATACGCCGTAGAGCCTGAACCGCAGGTCGGATCCATGACGAGATCGCCAGGATCTGAGGCCATCAGAATACAGCGTTGAATCACTTTTGTAGACGTTTGGACAACGTATACTTTAGCATCTGTGAAACTACCTGTCCCTGTGTCTGTCCAGATATTACTACGTGGAACAACCGGGTAATCATCGAAAAATCTAACAAACCCTATTGAGGAGGCTCTTTTTTCGACTCTATTGGCGCGAACAAGGCGATCCATACTGGGTCGGGGGGTAGCCACTGACGCACTCCTGATTTGAATTTTTGTCCTTGAAAATCATAATCATAAAGAGTTGTTGAGGCATTAGTCTGTGAGGTTAATGGTTTTACAGCATAAATTCGACCATCCATACTTCCAACTCGTTGTGAATTATGTCGGTATCCGGAAATGTCTTGAATAAATTTATATTCAAACGAAAAATCAGAAAATATTTTCTTATCGTATTGTGGTCTATATTTTAAATTATCAATTTTTTTTGCATACCATAAAATATAATCGGATACATTATCCAAGTACTTCATGCTGGCACTAGATGTCTTTTCCAAAACTATTTCAGCAACGAAATTCTCCTCCCCAAATACCTCGTCCATCACTGCCCGCACGCGATGCACATTCTCATCGCCGATCTGAACGAAAATACTTCCACTCTCGGCGAGTAAGTCTCGCGCAACAGTCAGACGATCACGCAGATAGGCGAGATAAGAATGAATCCCATCTCGCCAGGTATCGCGAAACGCCTTGACCTGCTCCGGCTCTCGCGTCACCTGATCCGGCTTGCCGTCCTTCACATCACGCGACGTCGTGCTCCATTGAAAGTTCGAGTTGAATTTAATGCCATAAGGCGGATCAAAATAGATGCACTGCACCTTACCGCGCAGACCTTCGCGCTCGGCGAGACTGGCCATCACCTGTAGGCTGTCACCAAGAATTATACGGTTAGACCAGTGTTGATCGTGACGGTAGAATTCTGTTTTTGCCTGACTGTCCGGCAGGCCGTTAAAATCGCCGAACAGATCGGGTGCGTCGTCCTCGACCCGTGCACGGCTCTGGCGTTTGAGGTCTTCGATCAGCGCCTGCGGATGGACTTTCTCCTGAATATACAGGGGCGGCGCAGACACACTGAGGGCCGCACGATCCTGTTCATCTTTCCCGCGCCAGACAAGTTGCGGGTCGAGGTCAGGGTTGCGAGGATAGAGCAGCGTCTTAGGCTTGCGGTCCTCCGCTTCCATAATGGATTCAAACTCGGCGGTCGGGATGTTCCGCCGTGTAGCTTCATTGTGAAGATAGCTGCTTATGGCAGGCGTTTTTGTTTTTGCCCCTTTTGTCGCGGGCTTTGCCTTTGCTTGAGGCATCGCAGCCGTATTTTGGGACGCGGCTTTCGGTGCTTCGACGACAGAGGCTCCGGCAAGACGCACAGAGCCACCCCGTCCACGTCCGCTCGCAATTGTTCCGTTAGCAAGCAGTGCGTCTCTGACGTCTCTATAGTTACTCTCGTCCCAGCCCAGTCTTTCGCGCAGGGTGCCATTACCGGCTGATCCACCTTCAGCACGAAGGGCTTCAAGAAATTCGTTTTTCCGTGTGTCGGTCATCGTCTTGCTCTCTTACGCCGCTTCTGTCGTCTTTGTTGTTTTGGGGGCGGCGCGCAGGCGATCCACCAGTGCATTGAATTTGTCTTCGATCTCGAAAACGTCTTTGAATTCCTCAAAGGCCCAGCGTCCACAGGTTTCAAGGTGGTTCACACCAGGAATCCACAGCGTACGCATGGTCTCGGCCTTGGCCTTCGCGTCTTCCTTTCGATACCCCTTGATTTCGACGACGAGGCTGACTGGCTCGACCTCTCCGTCATCAATGCGGACGATGAAGTCCGGCCGGTAATGGCGGGAAACATGGCCATCATTGTAAGGCACTTCGAAACCAAGTCCCTGATTCTTTACATAGGCCATAACGTGCGGGTTCTTCTCCACCACACGGCAGAACTCGGCTTCCCAGTCGCTGTCGCAAACGACCACGTTGATATGACTTTTCTCTGGATCGGTTTTCCATGTCGTCTTTGTTGTAACGAAACTTACATCGGCCGATGAACCGATCGGCGCGAAAGGATCGGGCACGACGATGACCGGCTTTTCTCCAATATTGGCGCGCGTGATGGCATTCTTGATTTTCTCCGCTGCCCGCTCCGCAATATCAGGGCGAAGCAGGAGCGCAGGATAGGTTCCGCCTTTGCAGACGAGATGACTGTCTATCCATTCCCGAACGATCCGACGAATTGGGCCGAAGAGGTGCAAAGGCGGGTCTTCCCCCGCATCTCTATAGGTTCGAGTAATGAGATAGGTCGCAAGCTTGAAGATAATAGTGGAAGAACGGGCATCTTTCATGTCAGCAAGCGTAAGATTATTACTCTCGCCAATAATACCCGCATTCTCGGTGTTTGTCGGACCGACAAGATCCGGCGTCAGTTCCAATGTAGAATCCGGGGTGAATTCCGCTTTAGCTGTTTGGCTGGGTAATTCTGTACGATAGGCCGCTACACGAGGAAAAATGATTTCCAGAGCATCTCGGTCAGGACGCACAGCATGAACATGCGTGGTCGGTTTTGGGGTGGCCGGGACGGAAACGACTGGCTTTGCTGTAAAGTCAAACGGGATGCCGAGGATGTCGGCGTATTCGGGGTTTAACAAGCCCTCTGCGTTCAATTCATAGGACTGGCGGCGCAGAGCGCGACCCACGACCTGTTCGCACAGGAGCTGTGTACCGAAAGCACGGACGCCAAGAATATGCGTGACGGTATTCGCATCCCACCCTTCGGTAAGCATGGAGACGGAGACGACACAGCGGATTTGCGCGCCCAGTTTGCCGGACTTGCCAACGGTGTTCATGACTTCGCGCAACAAGGTCGCGTCATCAATCTTGGCTGTGGCTTGCGGGTTACCCTCACGTTCGGCAATGTCGCGGCGAAATCGTTCGATCTCGTCGGATGCAACGGCGCGGAAGCTGGGATCGAGAGCATCCCCGGATTCAAGCTGGGCGCTATCGATCAGGATGGTGCGCGGGCGGGAATGCCGCTGATGGTTTTCGTCGTAATTGGCAAAAAGCGGGAAATGCCCTGTGTTTACGATTGTTTCGTTACCGTCTTCGTCAACCTCACTCCATCCAGATATGTATTTATAGACAAGTTCCGAGGTCGTCGTGTTGTTGCAGACGACGATGAAGACCGGCGGCACGTCAATGCCCTGCTGCTCCCAGATTTCAAAAACCTGGCGGTAATGTCCATAAAGCGCGTCGAGCGCGTCATAGAGCAGATGCGGTAGTTTTTCCGGATCCGCCACGGCGCTACTACCGCGCCCCTTCTTGGGCATATCCTTGCCGATATTATCCCACAGATTGCGCAGCAGCGGCATTTGGCTGCCGGGCACATTGTCGGAAATCGGGACGCGGGGCAGTTTGACGATTCCACATTCGATCGCGTCCATCAGCGCGAAATCGCTCATCGTCCAGGGGAAGAGCGTGCCTTCTGCATACCCTGAGCCTCGGAGGAAGAATGGCGTTGCCGAGAGATCGAAGATTGTTGCGATGCCAAGCTTACGCTGCACGATTTCAAGGCCAGAGAGCCAGAGCCGGGCAGCCTTGTTGTTCTCATCGGCTTCTGCCTTGTCGTCGCCTTTGAGTGCCCCTTCCTCATCCGTTGTCGGCTTCTCGCGATAGCAGTGATGTGCTTCATCATTGAGCACGACGACACGTTTGAGACCCATCAGTTCGGGCATGACGCGCTGGAGCATCTGGCCTTCCGTTTCGAGCGTCTGGACGGTCTCTTCCCGCCAGCCTTCCAGAACCGTCCTTGTACCTTTCGCAATATCCAGCCGTTCGCGCAGCTTGAAGGCGTGATAGTTGGTAATGACGATCCGGGCCTTCATCACGTCCGGCATCATGTCGAGCGGAACGATTTCGCGTGACCGGGAATAACTATCCGGATCGTTGGGGAGCAGTACACGCAGCCGGTCCTTGATTGTGATGCCGGGGGCTACGATCAGGAAGCCTGATGAAAATAGTTTGCTCCCTGGATGCCGGACGGCGTTCACGGTTTGCCACGCGATCATTAGAGCCATGACGGTCGTCTTGCCAGCACCGGTGGCAAGCTTGAGCGCGAGGCGGAACAGTCCGGGATTGGCGCCCTCGTTGGCCTGTTTGAGGTGCGTGATGAAACGCACGCCCCGATTGCCCAACTTAGGCGCGACCTCAGTCAACCAGATTGCCGTTTCAACTGCCTCGATCTGGCAGAAAAAGGGCTTGATTCCGCTGAAATTATGGTGGCGCCAATGACGAAGCAGCCGTGCGGTTTCAGGCGTCACGCCCCACTGGTCCGGGTTGGGAAGCTGCCGCCATGCATCTACGGCAGAACGGACTTCGTTGATGAGGCGACTATGATTGTATTCCTGCTCTTCGGTGGAAAGCCCCTCAGTGTCGGTATAGATCAGACTGGGCTGAGCTGCTGTCGCCTTGGTTTTCTTGGGTTTGGGGACCGGAGTGATGAACTCCGCCGCTCGCCGTGATTCTAGAAGGGCTCCTGTTGGCTGCCCATGTTCGTCCAGTGCCCAGTGTCGCGTCGGATATCCATAAGGGGAGTTGACGACGGGGCGGAGGAAGAAGTCGTGTTTCATGAAGCGGGATGGCCTAGGCAGCAAAAAAATGAACAAATACACTGTAACAAGAGATTGAAAATTCGGCGAGAGCTTGCGCCACTACTTCGTCCGAAGAGCCGATCCTCTCTGAATCGATCCCTTTGATCATTTAGATGGATCACTATGATGGATAGGAAGGTCCATCGGCATTTTCAGATGCTTGGGGGTAGTCGGCAAAAGCGTGAAACTTTCTGCTAGAATAGCATCCGTGATCTCGCAAAGCGAGATGACACTGACCTTAATGTCGCGCGTTGGATTCGCAATGATTTCGCATGCTGCAGGACCAAACTTATCATAATTTGATCACCACCATAGCGAGACGTGAATTCGAGCGTGTCCTGCGGCGCTTGATCAAACGTATCTCTCAAGTTGCTTCGCCCACGCAGCACACTTGGCTGGAGATAGGAACGATAGGAGGGGGATAGAGGGTGCAATTTAGCCCCCATCTTATCATGAGATGTGCAGAGGATCGTACCGCCTTGCTGCGCTTCGCGAAAGTGAACGTTCAGGTTGCACCAAAACATCCGCACGCCAATTCGCAGTGGCACGTTCCGGCTGCTAGAAAGCTGTCCGCTCATAGGATCCTCCCTATATGTCATCAAATCTTTGCACATGGGGAGCGAGCGACAAGCGCAGTAGACCTCGTAGGTCCGTCGGCTTTGAGAGGGCCATAGCTTCCTCAACCTCGCCACCCAGATATCTTACCGTTCTGGCCAGCTCGGTATGACCCAGCAGAAGCCCCACCGCACGCCGGTTGCCGGTGCGTTTATAGATCATGGCAACTTTCGTCCGGCGAAGGCAGTGCGGACCGTATTCGTCGGGGTTCAGGGTGTTGGGGTTTCAGTATGGGGGATGAGAATCGGGTGCCTTCTTTCATGACACTTTTTCCGGGAGGGCTGCTCGTATGTAGCCGGGTGGAGAATTTGTTCATACGGGTGAAAATGGCATCAGTGCATGGTGATTGCGGACTGACAAATTCGGGGGACGGAATGGTGTATGTCCGAGAAGAAAGGAAATCGGACGACCTACAATATTGAGTCCGATCTCCGATTACGTTTCGGATATTGCTAGATCAAGCGTCTCGTAACCGATCGCTTCGACAACACGCTTGAGGTTGGGGACGTCAATCGCGGAGGTATAGTTCATGGTCCCCTGGCTGCGATGCGTCGCTTCATGCCCCAGGAGGCGGTCAATCCAGATCTCGCGCAGTTCATGCCCGGCGTTGCGCAGCTTGGTCGAGACTGTGTGCCGGAAGCTGTGAAAACAGACTTCCCTGGGAAGTCCGGCTCTGCTGCGGAGGCGCGCGAAGGCCTGAGAGAAGCTCGCCGAGCGGTCGCCGGTTTTTGTGACGACCAGATCCGGGAACAGCCAGACCTGATCGGGCTTCATGAAAGACAGGATACCCTTTGCAATCAGCTCAGGGTGGATTGGTACGATGCGTGTGCCTGCCTGTGTCTTCGGGGACCATCCGCTCTCGCTGTGCGGGCGGACCTGGAAGCAGGCGACACCCTCGATCATTTCGATATCGGCGCATCGCAGGTTGCAGATCTCACCCAGCCTCATATTTGTATAGGCAGCAATATTGATGATTGCGGCTGCCGTGCGTGCAGAGGGCAGGCGGCTCGCCCATGGTGTCGCATTGAGCTGCGCCAGCTCAGCGTCGCTGAAGCAGCGTCGTTCGACCTTCTTCGTGACATGGTAGTCCCAGCCTGCCCAGACATTGCGTGACACCAGATCACGCTGCAACAGGAGCGCCCAAAGAGCAGAGAGACGAGAGAAGTGGTTCTTGACCGTCTTGGCGCTGATGGTCTCGAGCTTCTCAGTTTCAGCGCGCGCGACCTCGTCACGGATCGAGCGACCATTGCGCTCCTTGCCGTGGGTGGCAGGAAGACGGAAGAGGAGATCACGGAACTCGCCAGCGGTCTCGCCGGTAATCCGTTCAACCTCCATGTCGCCAAAGGCATCGATGAACAGGTTAAGCGCTTTGCGCGTGCCACGTTTCGTATCCTCTGAGCGATTGGTATCCCGGTAAATAAAACGCTCCGCAGCCATGCTGACCGTCAGAAGCTTTGCGCGGGAGCCGGAGCTTGCCAGCTTTTTCTTTGGTATGGTTTGTCCGCGTGGGTCTGGTTCAGCAGTCAGCTGCACTGGGGCGATAGGTTCGCTCTTCGTGGCGGTTCCAATGTCGACAACGATGCTTTTCAGGAGATCGACCTGAGCGGCCAGATTAGCGGCCTCCGCACGCGCTTCAGGTAGATCCTTCTTCACGATTTTCCGCATCGTTTCGAGCCGCTCGGTATCCTTGGCAAGATAGGGGCCGATGATGGAGAGAAAACGCGTCACAAGGTTGTTGAACTCGAGGAAGCGTACCTGAACCTCTGTCATTTCCCTCTCATGCTTGAGTTCGAGCAGGCGCATTTCGATGGCATGGGCAGACTCGGTATCGCGAACGAAGCTCTCATAAAAAGTGATGATCTCGTCCGGTGTGGGCGGTCGGGCTTTCGAGTCACTCATGGCGCGCACCTTGTCGAAGAACTGTCCGGTCCGGTCATATAGCTGTGCCGCCCGTCTGCGAGCCTCGAGTTTAGCTGAAGTATCAAGCGAAAGGGAGATCTCGGACCGCCTCAGAAGAGGCCGGATATCCTTCGGCACGGCCCTGCGAAAATGGTAGCGGGACCCTATCAGACGCAGCATCAAAATTTCCCATTCTGGGAAGAAATCCGGAAAAACCCCGGTTTGACGCGTTGAGAGCCAAAAAACCCATCAATTTCAATGAGATAGTGGTGCGAACTATGGGACTCGAACCCATACGCCCTTACGGACTCGAGATTTTAAGTCTCGTGCGTCTACCATTCCGCCAAGTTCGCACAGCACGGCGTTGCCTCTAGCACGAGGTGCGAGGCGAGGAAATCCCTCTGCTCGTTACCCGAGACTCAAGAGCCGCGTGCATGGTGCCTCAGCCAGTTTTGGGCTTCGCGGCGCTCTGGGTGGAAACGCTCGACATGCTGCCAGAAGGCCTGACTATGGTCGAAATGGATGAGATGCGCCAATTCATGGATGATGACGTAGTCACGCACGGTTGCTGGCATCAGAACCAGTCGCCAGTTGAGCATGATTTTGCCCGTTCGGGTGCAGCTGCCCCAACGTGTTCTTGCAGCGCTACAGACAATGCTACTCGGCGTGCACGCCATAGACGCCGCATGGCGGCGAAGCTGCTCAGGCAATGTCATGCCTGCTATCTGTCTTAGAAAACAAACTGCACGCGCCTCGAAACGCTCGATAGGGCCGCCGATGATGAGGCGATCACCGTCAAGAGATGCAGGGCGGCGCTGCTCAGGGGCGTGGCTCAGGACCAGACTTTGATCGTTGAGAACGAGGTTCGACCCCGGGGCGAGGCTGAGCGCGTCGGGCAAAGCGGCCAGTTTTTCGTCGATCCAGGAGCGGTGCTGCGCCAGAAAGGCTTTCGCGCGTTTGAGTGCGATTGAGGGTGGACAGGTGACGATTACGCGTCTCTCGATCGGGTCGATCCTGAGCGACACCCGTCGGGCACGTGTCGAGCGGCGCCAGAACACGGGCCAGGGAAGTGCGTCGTCTGGAGCGCTCACCGGCCGCGTTTGTGATTTTGTCGTTTCTTGCGCTTCCGCGCGACCCCAGCCGGGATTTCGGCAGGCCAGTCGACCAGATGGTCTTCAAACAAACCTGCCTCACGTTCACTCAAGATACGCCCACGGCCCGAGATGCCCGCTTCGTGCACCGACTCAGCAGAGCCGGAGCGTAGCGGGTGCCATTCCGGTAGATCCTGACCGTCCCTGATCAGGATATAGGCACAGCTTGGGGGGAGCCAATCGATGTCGGTCAGGATGTCAGGCGTGAGAGAAACGCAATCCGGCACCTTGCGGAAACGGGTTTCGTAGCCTGAGCATTGGCACGACGTCAGATCGAGAAGGCGGCAGGCGACATTGGTGAAATAGATGGCGTCTGTCTCTTCATCACGGAGCTTGTGCAGGCAACATTTGCCGCAGCCATCGCAGAGGGATTCCCATTGCTCTGTGCTCATCTCGGAAAGAGGCGTTGTCTGCCAGAATGGCCGCTCATTGTCAGACATGGGCATGCCTTAGAAGAAGCAGGCAAACGGCGACGCAAAATGCAAAACTCAGGCTGGCCAGTGCGATGGGCAGTCGCAGCAGAGGGACCCACAGATAGCGGATTCTGGTCGCTCTTCCCGCACCGAGTCCGGATGCCGCGCGTGTGAGGCCTTCTTCTTGTCCAGAGAGACGTTGTACGACAGGAAGGATGCAAAAGGGTGCGATGAGTAGCCCGGCAGTAAAGGCCGTCCCTTTCTCACCGATCCAGGTCGGGACAGAACACAGCCATAATGCCCCAATCAGCCCCCCCGAAGCGCTTCCCAGCAGGAAACGGGGCAGGGAGTGGTATAGAGTCGATTTCAGGGCGATAAAGATCCCGAGGCTGATCAAGGCTCCTGCAATCAGGAGGAATAAGGCGAGGATCATTGTGTCGATGTAAGCCAGGACTGGAAGCGCTTCTGGAGCGCGTCAAAATTCATCGACCAGAAACGGTCGCTTCTCGAGAGCGTATGCAGATCGTGGCCATCCTGAGGGGCGTCCTGCGTATCGTCGTGGAGCGGTGTCTGATCACGCAGCATCTTGATGATGGTCGCGGTCTGTTCGGGTGAAACGTTTCGAGGGATCGCCCAGGAGAGCTTCTGCCGCAGCGACTGGTGCCACTGGGCGGAAAAGGAAACACGCGGCCCCAGCTTGGCAAGGCGATCGAAAGGTGTGGAGAGCATCAGCACAGCGCCGCTATTCATGATGCGGGTGGCTTCCTCAGGATTACGCCACCAGATCAGATAGGGTCTCAGCTGATCCAGTTTGCGGAAAGCCCGATCCACTCCAGAAGGTGACGACAGCACCGCGTAGACATCACCGGGTCCCACCCCGTCGGCCATAAGGGCGATCTCAAGCGTCCCGCGCGGATCCAGGCGCAAGGCGCGCTTGCCTGGATGCCGGGCAATATCCCAGAAATCGGCCCAGTTCGGGGCGCTGTCGCCCAACCGGCCACGATCCCAGGCGAGGACGAGGCTCTCTTCACCAGCCTGAATACCGCACGGAGAGAAATTCTGTCTCTGCGGGTCATTCGGAGCTGGTAGCGATTGCACCAGCCCGTCCCGGCAAGCTGCATAAAGCGTCGTATCGTCCACCATGACGGCCAGCCAGGGCGCCGTCCGAGCAACGGCCGCGTTCCGTAATGCGTTGATGCTGCCATCCCACTCCCGCAGTGGATAGGGCTGGTCCGGCATCAGAAGGGAGTGCGCGTCGATGCTGCCGGAAACGACAGCCAATACGGGAGGCTGCACAGCAGCATGTGCTGCTTTTTTAGGTTTGGTGTGGTGCGATACATGATGGACGTGGTGCGTCATCGCCGAAGCGGGAAGGGGAAGGCAAAGCGTCAGCAGCAGCGTACACACCACGCCACGTCGCGTGGTGTGGCGGTCAAGGCCAAGTCTTGAAGAGGGGCGAGACGCGCGCAGGAAAGACCCTTCCCGATAGGAAATGATAGTAGACCGTCTCTTATAGATCGTCTTGCATGGGAAAGGCCACAGCCTGACTGGCCTGCCATGCAAGTTGTAGCGATGTTCCCTGCGATATCGTGCGCATGGATTGTAGAAGCGGACGACGCATTTCGATCTCGGTCCCATCGGCTAGGCGCAGTCTAAGGCGGATATGCTCACCTGTGTGCAGCACAGACTGGATGGTTGCACGCAATGCTGCGGGCTCATCGTCGCCGGTTGCGGAGGCCCCGAAAAGAGGCGTCATACGATCTGGTCTGATACAGAGCGTGCAGAGCGAATCCTCATTTAGATCGGCATCTGCCAGCGCTTCGACGACACCACCACAGGCGAGGTGGATGCGGGCGATGTCGTCCTCGATCTCCAGAACCCGACCTGTGAGCAGATTGGCCTCACCGAAAAGACTGGCGCTTCGTGCGTCTCCCGGCCGCTCGAGGAGTGTGCTGGCGTCTGCGCACTGGATCAGGGTCTGTCGGTCGAAAAGCGCGATGCGACCGCCGAGCCAGAGCGCGTCTTCGCGGCTCTGGGCGACGTAAATCAGAGTCAGGCCCAAAGCGCGATGCAGCTTCGTGATCAGCTGGCGGGTTTTGCTGGCAGCACGGAGGTCGAGCCCAAGAAGAATGCCGTCAAGCAAAACGATAGAGGGGGCGTAGGCCAGAACCCGGGCGAGGCGGAGGCGTAAATTCTGCTCAGGATTCAGCTGATCGGCCCGTAGCGCGATGACGGCATCGAGACCAACCAGTGCCAGGATTTTGCTGATTGTCGCATGGATGGTCTCAAGAGACGCGCCTCGTGCGCGCAGAGGCAGTGCGATATTGGCCGCCACGTCCAGATGGCCGAAAACGGGGTCGCGGGCCGAAACGAGCCCGATCGGACGGTCTTCTGGCCGAAGGCTCATGATTTCGTGATCATTCAGAAGGATGCAGCCCTGAGCCGGTTTCTCGAAACCAGCGAGCATGTCGCATAGATGGCTGAGCGACACGGAATCTTCCGCCAGTAGGCACAAAGCCTCGCCTTCCTGCACCTTGAGAGAGAACGGTGGCGCCCCCTTGGTCAGACTCAAGGCTTCAAGAGAGAGGATGGATTTGCGGTCACGTGATGTTGCCGTCATGAAACCTCGTCTCTGCTCAATGCGTTGGGTGCGAAACCAATAGATGCGGTTATCGCCGTTTAAGGAGTTGTGACATGAGCAAATCAGACGTCAAGCAATCAGTGGATCTCGCAGCCAAGTCGGCACAGGAGCAGATCGACGGTCTGAAGGCGCAGCTTGAGCAGCTCCTCAAGGACCGTATCAACCCGGCTCTTCTGGACGTGGCAGGCCGTGCGGATCAGGCTGTTGCCAATGCGCGCGAGATCACCGATGTTCAGTTGCACAATGCGGAGGCACGCGTGCGGGCTCGGCCGATTGCAGCAGTTTTGATTTCTGCGGTCGTTGGCTTTATTGCAGGCCGTGTCTCCAAATAGGCCGCACCGTCTCGAAGCAGGGCGGCCGTTGACTGCAACCTTTCTCGGGGGCTGGAAGATGGCCAGGCTTGCTTCGGGCTTTCCGGGCTGGTTCGCCTCCGAGACGATCACACGGTAAAGGCGAGCGAATTTCCATGAAGGTCATCGATGTCGGGCAAGAAGCCCTCAAGGCTCAGGCGAGGTCTTTCAGCGAGTGGCAATGCGCGTCGGTCGTCGCGTCGCCTATTTCGTCATCGCGGCAATCTTCGGTCTCTTTGCGCTGATCTCTTTTCACGCTGTGCTCTGGGCTTTTGCTACAGCGTTCTGCATTTTTCGGCGTTCGCGGCGGCATGCTCGGTGCTGGGTGTCGACATGCTGTTTGTCATCATCTTCACGCTGCTGGGCACGCGTAACATTGCCGACCCGGTCGAATTTGAAGCGCGCCTGCGTCGGGACCGGAAGATGGCAGAGTTCAGGCAGACGCTCGCTCTATCGACGCTCGTCGGCATTCTGGTCGGGCCGATGGGACGTTTTACAGGCAAGCAGCTCTTCGGCGCCTTACGCAATATTTTCGCTCGCCGGTGACAAGCCTAACCAGCTTGTGACCTCTCCTGCCGGATTCTGATGCAAATTTCCGGCTTTGCTTCTGGCAGGAGTGTGACGTTTACCCTATGACCAAGGCCTGAGTTACCCCATGTTTTGGGCATGGGGTTCTTCCGGGGTCGGTCGGGTTACCTCATCTGATGTCTGCATCCTGGCATTGCGGCGGAGAATTTTCTCTTTGCCTCTGCCAGCTTTTGCTCTCATCCTTCCGATCCTGAGAGATCGTCACGGGAAGGAAGAGGGAGGCTGATGCTCGCAGAGTTTGATCTTTTTGGCGTTTTCATCTCTCCGATCGCCATTTATTCGCTCGCCGCCATTCCCGTTACGCTCCTGATCCGTTTCCTGCTTTGGCGCACAGGTGCCATCGAGTGGTTCTGGCACATCGCACTTTTTGAAGTCGCGCTCTATGTCTGCGTCCTTTGCCTGCTGGTGCTGTATGTCTGAAGCTCATGTTGCTTCCTGGATCCGGAGCGTGGTGACGATTTCCGGCTCCTGCTTCCTTCAGGCACTCTTCCCCCCGTTCTTTGACAAGGAATATGTTTCGTGCTGCTCGCCCGTACGCTGATCCGAGTTTTTCTCACTTTCGCGGTGCTCGGGGTCACGCTGCTTCTGGGCTACACGCTGTGGGAAACCTACATGATCGCGCCATGGACGCGTGACGGTCGTGTGCGCGCCTATGTCGTCGATGCGGCTCCCGAGGTCTCCGGAACGGTCGTCAGTGTCCCTGTACATGACAATGATTTCGTTCATCGGGGCGACCCTCTTTTCGTCATCGACCCAGTCAGGTTTCGTCTCGCCATCAAGCAGGCTGAGGCCCATCTGGCCGGTGCCGAGGAAGATCTCAAGCTGCGGCGCAATGATGCCAAGCGTCGCATGGGGCTGAACGGGATTGTCTCAGCTGAAGAGCAGGAAATCTATAATTCGAATGTCGAGACCCAGGAGGACGCGGTGAATGCCGCGCGCGCCACTCTGGATGTCGCACGTCTGAACCTGCAACGATCAACCGTTTATTCCCCGGTCGATGGCTACGTGACCAACCTCAATCTTCGGGTGGGCGACTACGCTCATGAGGGCCAGTCCCGCATGGCAGTGATCGATGCAGACAGCTTCTGGATCAACGCCTATTTCGAAGAGACCAAGATGTGGGGCGTGCATGTCGGCGATGTGGCACGTGTGAAATTCATGGGATACCGCGAAGTCATCCCCGCCCATGTCGTATCGATTGCGCGAGGCATCAACGATCAGAACGGGTCGCCCGACAAGCTGGGACTGCAGGACGTCAATCCGATTTTTACCTGGGTGCGCCTGGCGCAGCGTATCCCTGTGAGGATCCATCTGGATCGCGTTCCGCCTGAAGTGATTCTCGCGGCAGGCATGACGTGCACGGTAACGGTCGGGACCCCTGCTCGTGGGCAGAGGGGGCGCTTGACCACATGGCTGCAGAACCACCTCTGATGATGGTCACTCCTCCCCGCAGGATCGCGGCTTTCGCTCTGGCTGCGTCCCTTCTGGCCGGATGCACGGTAGGACCTGCCTATCGTCCCGACCGCATGAAATTACCGGATGGCTTTGTCGAGGCCGACCACGCGGCAACGCCCGAGGAAATCGCCCGTACCGAAGCAGAAATGAAGGAGTGGTGGGGGCAATACGAAGATCCGCTGCTCAACAGGCTGGTCGCTCAGGCGATCAAGGGTAATTTTGATCTTCTCATCGCCGATCAGCGCATTATTGCCGGGCGCGCAATGCGCGAAGAAGCGGCCTCTGCTTGGTATCCTCAGCTCGATGTCAATGCAGGGGGAGGATCGAGCCGGTATTCGATCAATATCGATAACTGGCCGATCCGCCCTGGAAGCCCTCAGAACCGACCTGAAGCGTCCGTGCTGACCTATGGTGCGCAGGCGAGCTGGGAAATCGATGCGTTCGGGCGCATTCGCCGCGAGGTCGAGGCCAGCGAGCGCGCTATCGATGTCAGTATCGAAGATCGGCGAGCCACGCTCATGACGCTGCTCTCCGATCTGGTACGCGCCTATATATCCCTGCGTGGGGCACAGCTTCGCCTCTCGATCGCGCAGGCGAATGTCAAAAATGCCCGAAATGCGATTGACCTGGCCAATCGTCTCTACCTGGAGGGGATCGGCAATACGCTGCAGATTGCTCAGGCCCAGAGCGAGCTCGATAGTGAACTAGCCTCGCTAGAGCCTCTCAAGGCCCAGATCGATACTTTGAGCCATGGTGTCAGTGTTCTGCTCGGCGACATGCCCGGCGATCTCAAGGCCGAACTGGAGGCCTTGCCGAACGGAACCGCGTCGCTGCCGGTGACGCCGCGTTTCCCCGCAACTCTGCCGTCTATCGTTGTGGCCAATCGCCCTGACATCCGTGCGGCAGAGCGGGGTTATGCCGAGGCAACTGCGCGGATCGGGGTTGCCGTAGCCCAGCTTTATCCGAAATTCTCGATCCCGCTCACGTTCAACCCCAATGCCTCGGCGATGTATCAGGCCTTTCAGGTCAATGCGATGAGCTGGTCCTTCATGATGCTGGCAAGCCTGCCGGTCATGCATGGTGGCCGTTTTACCTCGCAGGTTGTCGAAGCGAGAGCGCGCGCAGAAGCTAGCCGTCTCACCTATCGCAAAACGGTTCTGAATGCGTTTCGTGAGGTTGAGGATGCGATGACATCCTGGCTGCATAACGACCATTATGTCAGCCAGCTTCATCAGGCGTCGGTCGATAGTGGGCTTGCAGCCGAGCGAGCCCGACGCCTCTATGCGGCGGGGCTGACCGACTACATCAACGTTCTGACAACCCAACGGACTTTGCTGGGCGCGCAGGATCGCGAAGCTGCCGCTAAGACCGCGCGACTGCATGACACAGTGGCCCTGTATACGGCGATGGGAGCAGGCTGGCAGGGCATGGCGCTCCGTGATACGGCCTTGCCAATCGATGCTGCCAAGCAGAGTATTCTTGCGAAAACCTTCTCACGCTAGCATTCTTGCAACGTCTACGCTCGGAACCATATATAACTCATGAATTCTGTAGTATTTATGATCAGCATGGAGATATGGGCGTGAAAGACCCTTATACAGCGCTCGGCCTGACGCGCGGCGCGACGGATAAGGACATCCGGACCGCCTATCGCAAACTCGCCAAAGAGCATCATCCCGACCACAATCCGAACAACAAAAAAGCAGAGGAAGCCTTCAAGGCAGTAGGCGCGGCTTACGCGATCCTCGGCGACAAGGAAAAACGCGCCCGTTTCGATCGTGGTGAGATCGATGCCGAGGGCAATGAGCGGGGCCCGTTCGGACAGGGCGGTGGCTTCAGAGGCGGTCAGGGTTTTCCCGGTGGCGGGGGCGGTCAGTTCAATCAGGAAGATCTGGGCGCTTTCTTCTCCGACATGTTCGGTGCTGGCAATGCCGGAGGAAATTTCGGGGGTGGTCCCTTTGGGGGGCGTCGCGGTAGCCGTCGGGGGGAGATCGTTCCTACACGCTGAATATCTCGTTCGAGGATTCTGTTCTCGGAACGATCAGCCGCGTTACACTCCCTGAGGCAGGGACGGTCGAGGTCAGAATCCCTGCCGGGATCGAAGATGGCCAGACCCTGCGTCTGAGCGGAAAAGGCAGCCCCGGGGTAGGGGATAAGGCTCCTGCAGGGGATGCGCTGATTACGATCTCGGTTGAAGCCAGCACCGTCTATACCCGTGAGGGCCGCGATCTCAGAGCCAGCGCTCCGGTCGATCTGAAAACGGCAATTCTGGGCGGCAAGATCATGGTTCCGACCCCCAAGGGTCAGGTCACGATGACAGTGCCTCCTCATTCCGATACGGGGGCAGTCTTGCGCCTGACCGGGCGCGGGGTTGCTGAACACGGATCTCACAAGGCCGGAAATCTCTACATTACGCTTCAGGTAAAGATCGGGAAGGTCGATCCTGCGCTCGAGAACTTCCTCGCCAAACAGCGGGCGCATGAAGGCGAAAAGGCCTGATCCATGGCGAAGCGGACCAGCTTTTTCGACTGGAGGCTGTTCTTTACGCGTGAGGTGATGGGGGCTGTGGTCGCGGTTCTTTCCGTCGCGCTGCTGCTGGTGCTTTGTTACAGCGGGATGAAAATCTCGGGTATCTGGTCGGGACTTTAGCCTTTCCATCAACGTGGAGTGTGATATCTCCGGGCAACAATTCTTTCTTTGCCCGGAATCCCCTTCATGAGTTCACCCTCCCTTTCCGAGCTGCCGACACGACGACAGGCCTTTTCTGTCGTGTTTGCCATCGAGCTGTGGGAACGCTTCGGCTATTATGGCATGCAGGCCGTTCTCACGCTCTATCTGGTGCAGCGTCTCGGTCTGAGCGATGTGGCGGCCAATGTCATGATCGCGGCCTTTGTCGGTCTGACCTATATCACCCCCGTTCTGGTGGATATGCGGGCGACCGTATTCTGGGTCCCCGCCGCACCATGCTCATGGGAGCCTTTGCGTTGATCTTTGGCTATGGGGCGTTGGCTCTGGCCGATCAGCACCGGACCCTGCTCTTCTTCGCCATGGCGCTGATCTCCGCGGGTAACGGGCTTTTCAAGCCCAATGCGGCCAATCTGGTACGGCGAATTTATGAGGGGGATGACGCTGCTCTCGATGCGGCGTTCACGATCTACTACATGTCGGTCAATGTCGGTTCGACGGTATCGATGCTCGTGACGCCGTTGCTGCAGGACAGCTACGGACCGGCCAGCGCGTTTCTGACCTGTTCCGGTGGGCTGGTCGTGGGACTGCTCTATTATTTCTGGCGTCAACGCTGGATTCATCATGCGGGATCCGCGCTGGATCAAGGGCCTTTCCGGCTCCGTCCCTTCCTGATCGTGCTGGGCGGTTTTGCCCTGACGGTGCTTGTTCTGACCGGTATCATCGCCAGTCCCAGCGTTGCCCGGCTTTGCGTATGGTGTGCGAGCCTTGCCATCGCGTTTCTCTGGGGACGCCTCTATCTGCGATCCAGCGCGCAGGCCCGTCCGGGCCTACGACTGACGTTTCTGCTTTGTCTCGAAAGCATGGCCTATCTCATTTTCTACCAACAGATGATGACGTCTCTGACGCTCTTTGCCTTGCGTGCGGTCGATGGTGATTTGCGCATTGGGGGTGTGACGCTGGTTCACATCAGTGCGGGCCAGTTTCAGGCGCTCAATCCGATCTGGATCATGCTGGCCAGCCCGGTTCTTGCCGCGCTTTACAACCGTCTTGCGGCTCAGGGACGTGACCTGTCTCTCGCGCATAAGATGGTTCTGGGCTTCGGTCTTGTGACAATTGGTTTCCTTATCTGGTGGATCGCAGCCTCTCATGCCCAGAACCTGGTTTCGGCATGGGTGATGGTCCTCGGTTATGGACTGATCTCGATTGCCGAGCTTCTGACCATGGCGCTCGGGCTTGCAATCATCGCGCGGTACACGGCGGCGGAAAGCAGTGGCTTCATGATGGGCTCGCTCTACCTTCTCTGGGGGATTGCAATGTACGCTGGCAGCCTCGTTGCGAACTTTGCGGCGGCGACAGGGGAGCCGACAACAGGGGCCGCAGCAGCAGCCTTTACGTGCCGCTCTTCCGCGATCTGTTTATTGCAGGATTGATCCTCACCGGCGTGCTGGCTTGCCTGCTGCCGCTGGCCAAGCGCTGGGACCGGGAGCATGTGCAGGCGATGGGCGCGCCTCGCGAACACTAGTTCTTTTCCTGTCCCGGCCCGGGACTGACTGTTGAGGCTTAACAGGTTCGTCCTTTGGAGGATCCTTGACCAAAACGAGGAGCCTCGCGGGACTGGTAGAGTAGCTGATGGTCGACCGTGCAGGACGGGGAATTGCATGTTTTGCCAAGAGGGCATGAACCTGCCTATCATCCCGGCGCTCAGAACGAGCCTGTTCAGAAGGACGATATCATGAAGCCAAGCTCACGTTACGCTTTTGCCGGTCTGGCCCTGATCGCCGGAACGGCTGCTCTGCCTTGCCTGCCCGCATCCGGGGTTATCGCTCCGGCGATGGCGGCCAGCGCTCCGGCGGCCAACGCGCCGCTCACGCTCAAAATTCTGAAGGTTGAAGGCAACAAGGCTGTTGCTACGGCGGATATCCTTGCCGCTCTTCCTTATCATGTGGGTGATACAGTGACCCGCGATCAGCTCGATGCTGGCGTGCAGAAGGTGGCCGATCTTTACAAGGCCAAGAATCTCGGCGCCAAATTCAGCGAAAAAGAACGCTTCGTGAAGAATACGGTGCAGTTCTATCTCGTGATCGAGGAACAAGCCCCGAGCGCAGCACCGGCCCCCGCCCCCTTCGTGCTCGACAAGGTCGAATTTGTCGGCAACAAGAAGGTGCCGACGGCTGAGCTCGAAGCTGCGACGGCCCTGCGTCCTGGCGCGACTGTCACGGCGGAAGCCGCTTCAGCTGACACTGTTGCCATTCAGAAGATCTATCAGAAGCACGATCTCGGCGTGCAGATTCAGCCGGTCGCAACGCAGCCAAATCACGATAACCACGTGGTCCTGACCTATCAGATCACTGAGAAGTAAGCGCTGTAGATAGCGCCTGCGTTACGGCGGGCGCTATCACGCTTTCCCTGTTATCCCGTCTCCAGCCCGACAAAAAATGTGTTGTCGAGCAGGCTCGGGGTCAGAGCGGAGGCAGATAAAGCGGATGCTCAGGCCTGCCGCCTTTGCTCAGCCGCATGACGGACAATTCTATCCCTGCACGGTGCAGGGAGAGGGCGACCTCATTGCCACGCAAGCGAAGCGAGGGATGGGTCGGAGAGCCATAGGCCAAAATGACCTTGTCGGCCTTTTGAGCCATATCGAGCAGAGCTGCGTCATTATCCGGTCCGACGGGATCCGGGACTTCCAGCAGACGCTTCTGGTCCGTGCACCGATAGCCAAAGCTGTTGCCTACGAACATGGCGCCATAGCCCCATGCGCGCGCATAGCGCTGGCACTTTGCCACCGTCCTGTCGTCGCCATATTCCGTCGCGACAGAAGGGTTCATCATCAGCCACATGAGTGTGGGAAGTGTGTCGTCCCAAATGCGATGGAGACGATAGCGGTAGCATTCCTGCGGACCGCCATAGAGGGCAGTGCTGACAACGTCATCCTGCAGACGCAGGGCCTTTGAAGACCCTACGTGATGAGGCGAAGTTTCCTGATTCATAACCTCTTTAGGCGCACTCATCCGATGCGTGCGCCGTGACCTTTACTTCTTTTGATTTTCGGCGGTGACGGATTTGAAAGCCTGCAACGCTGCCAGTGCCTTCTCGATATGGTTGGCAGGTGTTTCCGAGCTGATCGTCGCGATGATCCGGCGGCTCGGTGCGATGACATAGGTGACCCGCTGAGCGATATCCAGCATCGGCATTTTAGCATCGTAGAGGCGGGCGACCTTGCCGTCAGTATCAGAGGCGAGCGGGAACAACCCGCGGATCTGACTGACGGAGAAATCGTCGAGCTTGTCTATCCCGTCCATGGACACGCCGATGACGGTCGCGCCGAGAGCCGTGAATCTTGGCATGGCATCAGCGAAGCCGTTGGCTTCCGCCGTGCAGCCTTTGGTGAAGGCGGCCGGATAGAAATAGAGAACGACCGGACCTTTGGAGAGGGCATCACGCAGGATATACGGCTTGACCCTGCCGTTCTGGGTGGACGGCAGCGTGAAGTTCGGAGCCTCGCTTCCCTGAGGCAATGCGGCGTTTGCTGCCGGTGCTGACAGAGCGAGAGACAGGCCGAACAGGGCCGATAGGGAGGTGAGAGTAACTCGACGGGACATGCGGGCTCCGCGCAGTATAAGGGTCAGAACGAGGATCCCGGAGAGACGACCACACAAGGTGTGTCGCGGCCCATCTTCCGGCATGCTGCCACGGCGTTGTCATGAGAAAGATTGACGAGGCGCGCCCGATAGAGATGCGCCCGACCGGACGGCACCGTGGAAACCTGACTACGCGCGCCGGAAACTGAAGTTCCGGCGTGGTTCTGGGCCTGTGCAACAGCGCGTGTGGCCTGAACAGCCGAGTTATAGGCACCGACCTGAATGGCCCAGCCTCCCGTTGCTGTCGTTTTGGACGGCGCTGTCAGACGCGGGGCGTTACGAGAAGCCGGGCGTGGCGTCATAACCGCAAGGACCGGCTCTGCCGATAAATTGCGCCCTACCGGAATGGGCTGGACGGGGGCACGGCCAGCCCAGGCCTGCGAGACGTTGTCAGAGGACGACCCTGAGTTGTCAGGCCTGTTCAGGCTTGCCAGCTGAACAGGCGCAGTGCGCGAGGATGTTGCTCCGCCGACGCCCCGTGCCGCCCAGGCAGCGCTGACCGAGCTGCGTCCGACTGCAGGGGCTTCGGCCACCTGCATGTCCTGCTGGTCGGCGCGATAGGTCGCTGCCTGAGCCTGCTGGCGCCACGCTGCACGGACCGAAGCCGTTTCACCATCATTCTGGGCAACCATGGTGGCGGCAGAAGGATCATGCTGCGAAACCATCAGATCGGCTGCTGAGCGGTTATGGGGCCAGATACCGGCAATCTGCGGGCCAACATGAGCGACATAGCGGCGGGTTTCCCGCGGTAGAGCGCGGCCGCGACGCAGATAGGAATCAAGGCTGCCGGGCCCGTCATTATAGGCTGCGAGAAACCCGGGTGAACCGTAAAGGTCGTACATCTGACGGATATAGGCCGTGCCCGCCATGATGTTGTCATGCGGGTCATAGGCGTCGTCGCCCAGATTGTATTGCGAGCGCAAATCATCATAGGTCGGCGGCATGAGCTGCATCAGCCCCATGGCGCCCGGAGCCGAGGTGGTGAACTGCCCATTGCGATCATAGAGCCGTCCGCCTGATTCCTGCATCATGACGGAACGTATCCAGGTGCCGGGCACGTCAAAGCGTCGGGAGGCTTCCTCGATATAAGGGCCCCAGGGATCTTCCGGTGGGCCAGGCGGGGCATAGTAGGATTTGGCATGTTCGCGATAATCTGCAGCTTCCTGCGCAACAGGAATTTGCGGACGTTGCGGGCCAGTGGCACAGGCGGCCAGCAGGGCGGTTGCACCGGTGAGCATAAAGAAGCGTGATGAACGCAGCCCCGAGCAAAGGAACCGATCGGCTTCTTTGCGTCCGACCTTGGAGTTCGAATGGCGGGAACGGGTCATGATATGATTCACCTGATGCAAACCGAGCGTGATCCGCATGATGCGGTAGGAATAAGGCGAAACTACGGAGCTAAAGACGAGAAAGATAGATTTAAATTGCCAGCCGATAAACCAGGCGACGCTTTCCATCTTGTTTGGGGATGTCAGGCCTAATGGGCCCCAGATAGTTGCGAAATCAGGTTTGATCGGCTAGGGCCCGAAGATCGGCATGCCTCGAGATCAAGAACCTGTAATTCCCCTGGAGGGACATGAGCCAGAGTAGTCACGCCCGCGCATGGGAAGATCTAGCATCCGGGCTTCGTTCCTGGCGCCTTGCTGCGACCCTTGGATGGACCGACATCAGGTTACGCTATCGCGGCTCGGTTCTTGGACCTCTGTGGATGACCATCTCGGCCGCGATCATGGTCGCCTCGATGGGAGTGATCTACGCTCGTCTCTTTCACATGAACCTGCGTGAATATCTGCCTTCCTCTCGCTTTCTCTCGCGCTATGGCAGGTGGGCCTCGCGAGCCTGATTCAGGAGTCCTGCACCTGCTTCATTGAGGCAGAGGCCGCGATTCATGCCATCAAGCTTCCATTCTCACTTCAGGCTCTTCGTCTGCTGGTGCGTAACGCGATTGTTTTCGCTCATAGCATCGTCGTGCCGATCAGTGTTTTCGTGATTTATGGAGTTTTTCCCGGCTTGATCAGCCTTGCCGCCTTGCCCGGTCTTGTTTTGTGGTTGATCGACGGTTTTGCTGCGTGTCTGTTGCTTGGTGCCCTCTGCGCGCGGTTTCGAGATATTGCCCCGATTATCGCCGCTTTCCTCCAGATTGCTTTTTATGTGACGCCGATCATCTGGAAACCGTCTCAGCTCAAACCCCACCAGATGCATTATCTGATCTTGAATCCGTTTTACGACCTGATGGAACTCGTGCGAGGCCCTGTTCTGGGGATCCTTCCCTCCCTGTCGAGTGTCGTGGTTGCGACCGGATTGAGCATTGTTTGGTGCACGACCGCGTTTCTTGTTTTCACTAGAACGCGTGCGCGTCTGGCTTTTTGGGTTTGACCGTCATGCCCTCGATACGATTGCTCGATTTTTCCCTCATCTATCCAATGTTTCATGGCAGCGCGCGATCGTTCAAAAAGAGCCTTCTCAAAGGTGTTCGAAGCAGGATAGGGGAGGGACAAAGCGTAGGGGGGAGCATCGTCAGTCAGTCCGATACGACTGTCGTTCTGGCGCTTAGTAACCTCACACTGTCGATCAATACTGGCGAACGTGTCGGGCTGATCGGGCATAATGGAGCAGGGAAGTCGACGCTCCTGAGAGCGCTCGCCGGGATTTATGAATCGTCATTGGGCGTGCTTCATATCGAAGGTGATTTACACGCTTTGCTCAGTCCTCAGGCGGGGATGAATATTGAATTGACGGGGCGCGAAAATATCAGGCTTTATGCCCGCTATATAGGGCTCGATGGAAAGGCGACTTCTGCGCTCGAGGCTGACGTCGAAGCTTTTGCCGAATTGGGCGCTTTTCTCGATCTTCCTGTCAGGCTTTATTCTTCGGGCATGGCAGTGCGTCTGGGCTTCGGGCTTGCAACAGCTCCCCGTCCTGAGATTTTGCTTATGGACGAATGGTTCATGGCAGGAGACTCTCATTTTCAGGAGAAGGCCCATCAGCGTCTCACTCGCCTGATCGAGCATGTGCGTATTCTGGTCATCACATCGCATTCGCTCCCCATCCTCAGAAAGTGGTGCACGCGTATCATCTGGATGGAGGGCGGGCGCGTCCGCATGGACGGCCCGACCGAGACCGTGATCAACGCTTACGAGGCGTTTAATAAGGTTTGATATTCAGCCTTTGAAAATTCCCGTAATCGACGCGAGCAGAGCCAAGGCTTCTTCTCGCGGACGCTGGAATGTGTTGCGGCCGATGATGGAGCCAAAGCCGCCACCGGCGTGAATGCCCTTGATCGTATCGAGCAACGCCTCGGTGGAAGCATGTTCACCGCCAGAGAAAATCACGATGCGGCGTCCTGCAAAGGTGGATTGCACGACGTGGCGGATGCGCGCCTCCATCGATGAGACATCGATCTTCTGCTCCTGATAGACGGCCTTGGCTGCCGGCAATGACAGAACATCGGTTGGCGGTTTCACCTTGATGATGTGGGCACCGCATTCTGCTGCCATATGAGCCGCGTAGGCGCAGATATCGACAGCGGTTTCGCCCGCCTTGTCGAGCATCGGGCCGCGCGGATAGCTCCAGACAATCACGACAAGACCCGCCGCCTTGGCCTCCTGAGCCAGTTCGCGCAGCTCGTTCATCTGATCGAAGCAGTATTCGCTGCCAGGGTAGATCGTGAACCCGATTGCCGAGCAGCCAAGGCGCAGGGCGTCTGCCACGGTACCGGTGACAGCCTGATTTTTCTCGGTAGCAAGGGAATTCGAGCTGTTACATTTCAGAATGAGCGGGACTTGCCCGGCGAAGGTTGACGCTCCCGCTTCAAGCAGCCCGACCGGCGCGGCAAACGCGTTGAGTCCGGCTTCGATCGCCAGCGAGAAATGATAATGGGGATCATAGGCGGGAGGGTTGGCAGCAAAAGAGCGCGCGGACCATGCTCGAAGCCCTGATCGACTGGCAGGATGACCAGCTTCCCGGTCCCCGCCAGGACACCCGTGTTCATCAGACGGACCAGATTGGCTTTGGTGCCTGGGTTATCTGACTCATAATTGGCGAGGATGGCTTTGACCTGAGGCGTTAATGACATTCTACACTCCTGTCTTCATTCCCGCTCGCGCAGACATCGCCGGACATCCAGCGCAACGAGAAAGCGATACCGCGTTCTAACTACTGTTCCTCTACTGCGTTTCTTATTGGGTGACGGACGCCCCTTCACAGATGCGACATCGGATTTCGATGCTTCGGATCTCACTGAAGCTTCTCGCGTTTACTCTGACCACTTCGGTGACGCGCCGTCTGCCGCGCCAGGATTGCGGAAGCAACACAGGAGCCTTGATGAAAGTTTTCAACCTGCTGACCTGCCTCGTGGCGGGAACCTGTCTGTTGCCGTTCGCAGCGAATGCCGACCCGGTCGCGTTGACACATGCGCGTTTGATCGATGGCACAGGCAAGGCAGCCACCTCTGATACGACTTTGGTGATCGATCATGGGCAAATTGTCTCAATCGGAGCGAAACCTCCTGCCTTAGGTGTGAAAACGATCGACCTTGCGGGCAAGACGGTCATGCCCGCTCTGGTCAGCGATCACAGTCATGTTGGGCTTGTCGATGGGATGACCACGGCCTCGCGCAACTACACACGGGCAACGATCCTTGCGGCGCTCGATCAATATCGGCGTTATGGCGTTCTGACAGTCACGGCGCTCGGCCTCAACAAATCGCCGCTCTTCGATCAACTGCGTAGGGAGCAGCATCAGGGCCTCAATCCGGGAGCCGATCTCTACGGTGTGGATCAGGGGATTGGAGCTCCTGGCGGCATGCCGCCCGAGGCGATGATCGACAAGATGGGGCACGATCAGATTTCTCGTCCCAGGACTCCGATCGAGGCCCGTCGAGCCGTCGATCGCATGGCCGATGAGGGGACTGATTTCGTCAAGATCTGGCTGGATGACCTTCATACGACCAACCCCGCCAATCCGCCTTTGCCGCTTCTTGGTGCATCCGTCTGGCAGGCTGCGATTGCTGAGGCTCATAAACGCCATCTGCGTGTTGCAGTGCATATCCATGATCTGGACCTTGCACATCAGGCCCTGGCGCATGGGGCCGATATCCTGGCGCATGGTGTACGGGATAAACCAGTTGATGACGCGCTCATCGCGCAGCTCAAGACCAGTGGGGCGTGGTATATTCCAACGCTCTCGCTTGATGAGTCGACCTATTATTTTGCAGAGCATCCCGAGACGCTCGACCAGACAACGGCAAGCGGCGCCATGCCGTCTGGTTTGAAGGAACTGATCGCTCAGGAGGCGTGGCGCAAGGCGACGCTGGCCAAGCCGACGACCGAGGCCGCGCGTGCGGCTTTGGCGATGAACCAGCGTAATGTGCTCGCCCTTTACCGTGGAGGCGTGAAGATAGGCTTTGGAACCGATTCAGGGGCGACCCCTCTGCGTCTGCCGGGCTTCGCCGAACATCGGGAATTGATTCTTCTGGTACAGGCAGGCTTGACGCCGCTTCAGGCGATCAACCTTGCCACGCAAAAAGCGGCATCTCTTCTTGGGCTGGATGATCGTGGTGTTCTCGCCGTTGGCAAACGCGCAGACTTCCTGATCATTGACGGCGCGCCGGATCGGACCATATCTGATATCGACCTGATTTCTCAGGTCTGGCAGCGCGGAACGCCTGTCTCTGACGGCCTCGTCGCAAAAGGAAAGACGTTATGAACCGTCACCTCGGGAAGATTTTGAGCGCGACTGTTTTCATGTTGCCGTCTATGGCTCTGGCTCAGGCCGTTCCTCAGGCGGGTTATGGTGATGGCACGGGCGGTTATGCGGTTGAAGGACCTAACGGTGCCCCCCATGCAGGCGACAATGCAGGTCCACACGATAGGGGGGGACCGCCGCCCCCACCGCCTGGCGCGGGTCGGGTAGGACCTCCACCACCGCCTCCGCCGCATCATCCCCCGAGGCATCGCTGGCGCCACCACCCGGAAAGGCACGGTCCCGACCAGCCTCTTCCGCCCCCGCCTCCGCGGTGAAATCCACCGTCACGTGACTCCTGCGGTCATTCTGGCCGGCGGGAGAGGGCTGAGACTGGGAGGGTGCGACAAACCATTGTTGCAGGCGGGAAATGTTACCCCACTGGAGGTTTTACTTTCTCGCCTTCGCCCTCAGGTCTCAATGACTGCGCTCTCTGTACGTCCTGACCAGCTTGCGTACCGGGAGCTCGGTCATCATCTCCTGCTCGACCACCATTCCGATGAGGGACCACTGACGGGTGTTCTTTCCGCCATGGAGTGGGCGATGGAGATTGGAGCGTCTCAGGTGCTGACTGTCCCCGGAGACACGCCTTTTATCCCGTTGGATCTGGTCGAAAGGCTTTTGCCCGGCCCCTCCTGTGCGGTCAGCGTGCAGCATGTACATCCTCTTATTGCGCTCTGGCCGGTCAGTTCGGCTCAGGCCTTGAGTCGCTATCTCAGCGAGGCGCGATTGTCAGGTGACCGGCGCCGTTTTGCAGTGCGTCCTTTTGCTGATCAGATTACCACGCAGCACGTCGTTTTTCCCGTTGCGGGGGAAGATCCTTTTTTCAACATCAATAGACCAGAAGACGTCCAGCATTTCGAAGATTGTGTGGCGACGGATTTTCCTCTGACATGATCAGGAAAGAGACCCTTCATGGGCCAGACCGAATTCGATCAGTGCAGGCACATAATTCTCATTTTCGTGTTTTGAACGCGCCAGTTTCACGAGGGCAAATCGCTGAAGAGCGTGCAAAGCCCGCCATTGATCAAGACTAGGCGCAATGACGGCATCGAGTTTTGCCTGAGACAGAACGCAGTCCGGCACAAGCTCTGTGTTGCGCCAAAGATGATCGTCGTTTTGCTTAAGAGTTCTAGGTGGTTCGTCACAGCGCGCAACGATCAGGTCCATCAGCTGCTCATGGTAAAGTTTTTGCTCTGCTGCGGTCTCGCACGCCCTGTGTAAAAGCTCTTTGCGCTCGTCAGAGGTAAGCTGGCTCCACTGACGCAGACTGAGCTTGATGGCGCATAGGTCGAGCTTCAGGCGCACGCGCATGGGGATGCAGCGTAACGTTCCGGCAAAATCCTGTTCAAAGTCAAAAAACTCGGTTTCAGGGTCGAAATTCATGCGGAAATCATCTCGATGGATGCAGGTTTGACCAGGCGGTGTGCACCGCAGAAAATTGTCAGGCGTTCCGGTCGCGCATTTCCGATCAGGGTCATGTCGGCATGCTGAGCGATCCGTATGGCGCGGTCGGTCGGTGAGGAGATCGAGACCAGCGTGGAAATCCCCAAAGTCAGGGCCTTTTCGACCATGTCGAAGGAACAGCGGCTTGTGAGCAGGCAGAAGCCCTGTCCAGGATCTCGGGGAGACTGGCTGAGAATGCCGATCAGTTTGTCGAGGGCATTATGACGCCCCACATCTTCACGCAGATAATGGATCATCCCGTCTGGAGAGGCCCAGGCAGCGGCATGCACCATACGGACCTTCTGGTTCAGGACCTGCTGACCGGCGAGCGCAGAGAGAGCTCTTCTGATTGCCTGCACCGGAATACAATGTGTCGGGAGTTCAGGCGGCGTTGTAGCGGCGTCATCGAGCGTTCTCACGCCGCACAGGCCGCAACTGCTACCGCCGGTCATCAATCTCTGTCCCCGCCTGATGAGACGACTGAAATCAGTACCGGGTATACGAATATGGGCTGAGAGCTGATCGTCATGACGATCGAAATGACAGGAGATCAGATCGGAAGGGCGCGCAATGATCTTCTCTGTCAGCATGAAGCCCAGCACGAAATCATGCAGATCGAGCGGCGTGATCATCATCACGGCGTGGACATGAAATTCGTTGAAAATCAGCGTGAGGGGCGTTTCTTCAGCAATGCCCAGCTCGACACGGTCCTGCGTGCCTTCCGGCCCAATCGTGATCGCATGTCGCAGGACATGGGCATCGGCGAGGCTGTCAGGGCGTGTTGTCATGGCGTTTTCCCGGAGGAAACGACGCGCACAGGGATGGATTTTGCGGCGGGTGTGCCGCTGATTTCATCGAAATGATTGAGCGGGAGCAACGGATTGAGCTCGGGATAATAGCCCGCGATCGACCCGCGCGGCAGGGGATAGGCGACGACGACGAGATCATCCACATGACGGGCAATGCCGTCTGTCGAGAGCGTTTCGAGACTGACCGTCATTTCCTGTTCCAGATGACGTGCACGCATGTCTTCTTCGTTCATGAACACGATCATTCGGGTATTGTAGATTCCGCGATACCGGTCGTTCATGCTGTAGATCGTTGTGTTGAACTGGTCATGCGAACGGATCGTAGACAGACGAAGCATGTCACGATCCTCGACCAGATCATCGACATCGAGACCGGAAAAAAGCAGAAACTGGGCCTTGCCTGAGGGGGTTTTCCAGACCCGACGACGGGGCGGGATGTCGAGATGAAACCCTTGTGGATTACGGATGCGGGCGTTGAAATCGGTGTAGATTTCCGGATAGACAGCGGCGATCTTGTCGCGAATGAGCCCATAATCGGTTTCGAAGAGCGCCCAGGGAATCTTGCTGTCCGGCAGCGTCGCTTGTGCCATGCCGCAGACGATGGCGACCTCGGAAAGAAGATCCGGACTGGCTGGCTCGAGGACACCGCGCGAGGCAGTAACGGTCGACATGGCATCTTCAATGGTGATGAATTGCTCGCCGGTTGCCTGACGGTCGATTTCCGATCGGGAGATGACCGGCAGGATCAGGGCATCGCGTCCATGCACGATATGTCCGCGGTTCAGCTTGGTTGCGATGCCGACCGTCAGGTTGAGCTGCCGCATGGCTCATAGGCACGTGTGGTGTCAGGGATCGCGTGAATGAAATTGCCGCCCATCCCGATGAAGACCTTCGCCGTGCCTGCCAGCATGGCTTCGACTGACTCAACGGCATGGTGTCCGTGCTCCCGTGGTGGCTCAAAGTCGAAAACGGCGCCCAGCCGATCGAGATAAGCCGGGGTCGGTCGTTCATCGATCCCCACCGTGCGGTCACCCTGAACATTCGAGTGGCCTCGTATCGGGGCAATCCCGGCACCTTTCTTCCCGAAATTGCCACGTAGCATCAGGAAGGCGGCAATCTGCTGGATCATGCGGGCGCCCTGCTGGTGCTGGGTGATGCCCATGCCGAAACAAACGATTGTGGCCTTCGATTGTGCATAGATCGACGCGGCCCGCTCGATCTGGGCCTTTTCGATGCCCGATATCTTCTCGATATCTGCCCAGCCCTGCTGCATGACGTCTGCACGCAGGGCAGCGAAGCCTTCGGTGTGCTCTGCGATAAAAGCGCAATCGAGTACGTCCTCCCCTGCGGCATCGCGTTCGAGAAGAATTTTCATCATCCCTTTGAAAAACGCGAGATCGCCGCCTATGCGGATATGCACGAATTCCGTTGCAATCGCTGTTGAGCCTCCTGTCGCCATCATGACCGGGTCTTGTGGTCGGTGAAGCGGATGAGTGCTCGCTCGGGCATAGGATTGACGACAACAATCGGCACGTTGCGTTTGCGGGCATGGGCAAGCAGTCCCATCATGCGCGGCGAGTTCGTGCCCGTATTCTGCCCAACGATGAAGATGGCCTCGGCGTGGTCGAGATCGTCCATCACAACCGTGCCTTTGCCGATGCCGATGGCGGCGGGCAATCCACGGCTGGTCGGCTCGTGGCACATGTTCGAACAATCGGGAAAGTTATTCGTCCCATAAGCGCGGACGAAAACGGCATAGAGAAAGGCCGCCTCGTTCGAGGTCCGCCCCGAGGTATAGAACTCAGCCTGATCGGGTGTCTCGAGTTGGCGCAGATGGCGACCGATCAGATCGAAGGCATCCTGCCAGGAGCAGGGCACATAATGATCCGTTGTCGGATCATATCGCATGGGTTCTGTAAGACGGCCCTGTTCCTCAAGCCAGTAATCGCTCTGAGCGGCAAGAGAGGTCACGCTATGCTCGGCAAAGAAGTGGCGTGTCACCCGGCGCTTGGTCGCTTCGACGGCAAGAGCCTTGACGCCATTTTCGCAGAACTCGACTTTCTTGTGATGGGTCGGATCAGGGAAGGCGCAGCTCGGGCATTTGAAACCGCCAGGTTGGTTCATCGAGAGAAGGGCACGCGAGCCCTTGGTGACCACACTTTGTTCGAGCAGAGCTTTGGCTGTGGCCTTGACCGCCCCCCAGCCTCCGGCCGGATGATGATACGGCTTGAACCGGGTCTTTTGCTCGGGCATGGGCCATTTCTCCAGATGAGCCGGGGGACCCACACTATACGCAGCACCCTTCCAAGCGTTGAGCTTATGTCCTCATATCTGCGTGAGGCTCGTCAGAAGCTGCTGACGACAGAGAAGAACGTGCCCCGCCTTTGCCCGTATTGCGCCTGTGTCACGCCCACGCCGCTCCCGTCGCGAAGCTGATAGCGGTGATCGAAAAGATTGACGACATCCGCGCGCAGCTTGACGCTGTGCCCAACGGGGACGTTGGTGAAATTATGCGCGTAGCCAATATTGAAGATGGCATAGGAGGGCTGTTTCTCCAGATTGGCAAAGCCGCTTCTCAAGCCATAGCCATAGAGAAAATCGACATAAGCCATGTCGTGCCTGTTGCTGTAGGACGCACCCGCTGACGAGGTGAATTCTCCTTGGTGATCGAGCCGAATTCCGTGACGTCTGACATAGTCCAGTTCGGCAACTTCAAATTGATATTGTGCGGAATTGATGTCTTTCGCCCAGGTTTTTACGAACGAGAAGTTCCCATAGACCGACCAGCCTCCATGGCGCCACGCATTGCCGATTTCGGCCCCGTAAACGCGACCTTTCCGATAGCTGAAGGGCGCAAGAATAACCGCCCGACCGAATTGTCCCAGATCGCCCTGATCGCGTGCCCATTTGCCAAAGGCATCGATCGTGATCTGATAATCCCGGGTGACATGGTGCAAGATGCCGACATCGACATAATTGGATTTTTCGACGCGCGTAGGGGTATTCAGCATCGTCTCAGGGGCATTGGTCGTGCCAACGAATTTTCCGAGTGTGGTGTCCGAAATATATTGGGGTGAGGGTGGTGCAAAGTAGCGTGAGTAGCCGAAATGTACCGTAGTCTTTTTGCTCGCCTTCCAGACCATATTGGCGCGAGGGCTGAGTTGCCCCTCGTTATGGAAGGATGACGCAAACCGGTCGTATCGCAGACCGTAATTGAAGGTCAGCTTCGGCGTGATGCGGTATTCGTCCTGAAGATAGGCTCCGGCTTCCACAGCCCAGTTGCCGCTATGATCGATAATCTGTCTCGGGTCGATCGAGATCTGTTCTCCAGCCTCATTGATCGGAAAAGCGAGCGTATTCGTATCGAGGCGCTCTGAAGTATATTGCCCGAGCAAACCGAAGCGCAGGGTATGATGCGGGGCGATCTCGTAGGACGTATCGACTTGCACACCGCCCGTCGTGAAGTCATTGACCTCATGTTGTGAGATGCCGGAAAAGGCGAGGTCACGGTTCGGATCGTTCCGATAGCCGATACGGCCGTAGCGGAAAAAGGGTGAGACCTGCAGGTTCGTCTTCTCCGTGCTGCGTTGGTAGGACAGAACGGCGTAATAGTTCTGTTCTGTCTGACCGTTACGAAGAAGGCGAGACTGGATATCTTGGTCATCGGGGGCAATCGTCGACGACTGATACAGGATCGGCAGACCCGTCGTGTTGGGAAGCTGAAAATCGGCGTAGGAGGCGCTTGTCAGAAGGCTGATCCGACTTTCATCGTCCAGCTGATAAGCGAGATAGCCGAAGGCTTTTTCCTGCTGGGTGAAATCATGCGTCGCGCGAAAAGAGTTCGTCGGGTTCTCGATGCCAATGTCGTTGCGGTTATAGGAGGCCGTGACAAAATAATCCCAGCGGTCCTTCGATCCTCCAAGCTGCAAGGACGGGATGAACGTGTTGTAGCTTCCGCCATAGAGCGAGAGCTGGTTGCTTTTCAGGGTGTTTCCCGATTTTGTTTTGACGTCCACCACGCCTGACGTACGAAATCCGAACTGAGCGGGCAGGGTGCCGGTCAGAAGATCGACGGATTGGATAATCCGGCTGTCCAGTTCCTGACCAAAGCCATTCAAGCCCTCCGGAAGCAGTACGCCGTTGACCCGATAGGTCAGCCCGCCATGCTCCCCACGGACATGTACCTCGCCGTAGGAGTCCATCACGACACCGGGCAAACGCAGCATGATCTGGCTGAACGCCGCGTTCTCACCGCCGGGCGTGACCTGAATCTGCCGTTGGTCGATGCCATAGGAGACGGCGCCCAGGCCCGGCGCCAGACGCCCGCGTGCCTGATCGAAATGAGCTTTCACCGTGATGTTCTCTCGCACGGGACCTGCGCGCGCCGGGGAGGCGGCAGCCGAAGCGGGGTTCTTTGCCTGTGTCGGTTCAGTGCTGGTCGGAGGGCTCGGCTTCCGGGCTGTCGCAGTATGAGCCTGTTCAGAGGGAATATTCAGGCCGTTCTTCTCTTTTGGAGCGGTCCGGTGGACGGCCGCAGGGTCATTGCCTGAAAGATGTGCAGCAGCACAGGCTTTCGAGGCGCAGATCAGAGCAAGGCAGGGCGCGATGAGGGCAGGGAACAGCGTTACGCAGGGGCGCCAATAAGCAGACACTCCAAAAACATCTTCCTGCTTTATATAATAGCAATTGCTATATTGTGACCTGTGGCGCGGCATGATGAGGCCTTTCATGATGCGGTGGGACGATGGAGTGCCTGGGTGATGACGCCGCTTCAGGCGGCGAGTGTGTCGTAAAGTAGTTTGAAATTCAGGAGCAGAATGATCCCGGCAACCAGCCAGGACAGGGCTTTCATGCCGGTCGGAATTGTAAAGCGCCCCATCTTGCTCCGGTCAGAGACAAACATCACAAGGGGAACCACAGCAAAGGGAAGCTGAAGCGACAGCACGACCTGGCTGAAGATCAGCAGCTTGCCCACGCCATGATCGCCGTAGAGGGCTGTGACGGCCACAACGGGCAACACGGCAAGGCCTCGTGTAATGAGCCGCCGTGCCCAATGGGGAATGCTCAGCTGGAGGAAGCCCTCCATTACGATCTGTCCGGCAAGGGTGCCGGTGACAGTCGAGTTTGTCCCAGCCGCAAGCAGGGCGACGGCGAACAGGGTGGATGCTGCGCCCATACCCAGCACTGGGGAAAGCAGACGATAGGCATCCTCGATCTCGGCCACATCCTGATGACCCGTGCCATGGAAGGCCGCCGCGGAAACAATGAGGATGGCGGCATTGATGAACAGGGCCAGCATGAGGGCAACCGTGCTGTCGAGCGTCGCCCAGCGGAGTGCGTCTTTCTTGCCGGAATCATCGCGTTTGTAATCGCGTGTCTGAACGATTGACGAGTGCAGATAGAGATTATGGGGCATGACTGTCGCCCCGATGATGCCGATGGCGATGTACAGCATGGCCGGGTTCGTCACCACGCTGGCGCGAGGAAGAAAGCCGGAGAGCACCGCAGCGACCGGCGGGGAGGCTGCCACGATCTGTACGCCGAAACACACGGCGATCACGGTAAGCAGCCCGATGATGAAAGCTTCGAGGTAGCGAAAACCGCGATTCATTAAAAAGAGAACGAGCAGCGCGTCGAATGCCGAGATGATGGCACCGAAAAGGAGCGGAATGTGAAAGAGCAATTGCAGTGCGACGGCTGTACCGATCACTTCCGCAAGGTCGCAGGCGATAATCGCCAGCTCACAGGTGAACCACAGAACAAGTGACACGGATGTCGGAAAATGATCGCGGCAAGCCTGAGCCAGATCGCGCCCTGTCACGATCCGAGCCGTGCCGCCAGCGCCTGAAGAAGAATTGCCATCAGGTTGGAGAGCATGATGACCGAGAGCAGGGTGTAACCGAATTGCGCTCCGCCCTGCAGATCGGTTGCCCAGTTTCCGGGGTCCATATAACCGACGGCGACCATGTAGCCGGGGCCGACAAAGGAGAGAAAACGCCTCAACCACCCCGCATTCTCAGGGGCGACACGGATCGAGGAAAAGACCTCAGGCAGACTCTTGCCTTCCGCCCCGACGGCACGCGTGAAGCGCCATGAGGTGCGAGACTGAGGGCGTTGGTCAGGGCTGGAAGTCGTTCCCTGGGCGGGCGGCGTGCTGGACATAGGGCGCTACTCAAACCTAAGGCTTATAAATATGCAATATGCTATATTTAGTTAAGGGCAACGTTTCTGGCTGGTAACGTGCAGTTGATGATCGGGTTGGCTTTGCCTTCGACCTGTTTTTGCAAAATCAGAGGGCTGGTGTTTATGGGGTGTTTAACCCAGCAGTCGTGAGAACCGTTCGTGGTATAAGGCTTGGTAGGGGCTTGAGGTCATGTCGCATCAATCACGGGGAGGTGGATGCTGGCGATGAAAGCGCCCTATCTAAGCGACGAACGGTATCGATTTGAGCGTGAGCTGATCGCTCAGGCTGTTTGACTGTCTTTTCGCTCTCATTTGCTGGAAAAACTTCTGCTGGGTGGGGGATCGTGGTCTCGTATCAGACAATCCGTCGATGGAGCTTGAAATTCGGTGCAGCGATGGGTGCTCCTTGCTCCGCACGGGGGCTGATAATGTCTGACATCTGGACGAAGAACGTATCATCATCCGTGGTAAACCTCACCAGTTGTGGTGTGCTGCTGCTCAGGAGGGATATGTTCTCGACAATACGACGGCGGTTCTTCGTCTCGTCAGCCACGCTGCGGCCTTTTTCGTTCAGAAAGACGCCGCGATAGGGGCGGCGATGCACATACCCCTCTGCGGCAAGGCGGGTCAGCATCATGGCGACAATGCTGAGAGGTCCTAAGTTGCGTTGCGATATCGCCCTGATGGACCTCAAGCCTTTCGGTCAGCAAGTCGACATCTTTCCAGTGCGCAAGTCCTGATTCTCAGAGAAAAACCTTGGTCGCTTTCAAAGCCTGATGATCCTCCCTGCGATTATACCTCCCGACAGTGTGGACGCTCAGGCTGTTAGAGCGTGTTGTTCGAAGAAATTTTCATCAAGAATGTAGGGGCCTGCGGCTCGAACTTCGATTGCCATCAGGGCGATAGAGTCTGATGCGCGGTGCCCCAGTGAGAGCCGGGCGTTCCCATTGGTCCAGCGCGTGGTGCCCTCTTCCACGTTATTCCAGCCCGAGAGGTGGGGATCGTAGAGGTGATCGGTGAGCGTTTGTGTTGTGTCGCATTCGAACAATTTGATCTCACCCACCAGAACGCCGAGCTGGCGACGGTCATCGACGAAAGGTCCGATCACATTACAGGGTCGGCTGGCATGGGAGACCAGCCGAACATTTTCGATGCCGCCAGGGATCATGAATATGACCTGCCCGTTGTGCTCCCGCGTCGGGCGGATGACTAGTCCCGTCTCCGTCGTCAGATGAATAGCACTGTCATTGGTAAGAGGGCGGACTGGAGTGTGGATCGCGACACCGGCCTTTTCTGCACGGGTTGCGATTTGACGGAACAGAGGTTCGACGGTTTCGCGGGAGACCGTCAGGGGAGCTGCGGCGTCATCCCAAGTCAGGTTCCGGCTGTGGCCGGTCGAGATGACATTGCCGCTCTGGGAAAAGGAGTGCCGGTTTCCGGTGTCGAGATAGCTCTCAGTCAGCATGCCATCGGCCATGATGACCGAGTGATTTTCTGTTTCGATATGATAATAATCGTAAGATGTAATTGTTTTGTCAAAGAAGATGGATCGACCGTTCACGAGCATACGCGCTGGGACAAATTTTCCATCGAAAAACAGGCAGTGTTCCGCCGTGATCAGCATGTCTTTGAACGGTACTCCATCAGAAATCGCATCTTTGAGAACGCGGACCGGATATCCAGCCTGATCATCGGGAAGATGGGGGCTGGATTTTCTGACGGATTTTCCAATCCAGGAGATTGTCTGCTGGCTTGTTTGACCCTTTACGAAGACATCGATCTGTCCGCCGACAACGAGGTCGTCTATGTCTTGAAATTCACCACAGACTGAAATTTTGGTGCCAGCAAGAAAACAAGGGTCAAAGTAAGTGTTCCCACTTGAATCGAAGTGGAGATACCGCTCTTGGCCAGGGCCGTTAGGTCCCAAATCGTCCAAGCATCGCTGAACTTTGGTTCTTCTAGCGTAGTTTCTTTTTTAAATATAATTTTCGATAGATCGATGTTGGCCTGCGTAATGGCGTAATATCCGCCATGCCTATCATCAAGTATAATGATTGGGCGCGCTTCCCCATACTGACCCCACCCGAACCAGGAATAATAATATTCGTGTGTTTTGCCGTTAACCGTAAATGTCTTCGTGCTTGGATCGAAGATGACTTTGGCGCTATTGGAGATACCAGAAAGTTTCCCGTTTGCGTCCAAATATGAAAAATTAAGAATATAGGGTCCGGTAAGTTGATCACTGGAGTTGAACATAGCTATTTGCGCCATCCGGTATTTTACGAGAGTGCTCCATCGTTGAGCGAGTAGGTCAGTAATTGCACGAATATGGTCGGTTATTCCCATCCACTTAAGCGCTCATGGGCAGGCCAATTGGCTGGTATGGGTTGCAAGCTGACTGGCGTCAGGCTCAAATCCCTTCGATTGGGGTCGTGAGCGCTGTTTCAGACTCTTTGAGTGTATGAAGTTGGGCTGATCGCCTTAGATGACGGAAGAGCAGATGGCGCGTCTGCGACTGTTTTTCAGGTCACTGAGGGTCGCGCGTTTAATACCTACGCAAGCTGAGTAGGACTCTTCTGGTGTACCGTAACGGTGCATCAATGACGCGCTGTACAACCGACGGAAGTGGTACGCGCGCGCGCTTTTTACGAAAAAATGTGCTGATCTATGACCTTATGCGCGTCGAGGTTGATCTCCATGCAAGGGCATCAGGTCGATCGTCCTTTCGCAAGCAGATCAGCGAGGCCAGCGGAGAGTGCTCGGTCAAAGGCCTCAAGCGTTTCATCGCTGACATAATGCTCAATGCCCTCTGCATCGACACGCAGCGTCTCTTCCCGGATGCCGAGGCGCGCAGAAAGCTCTCGACAATACGATGGCGGTTCTTCGCCTCGTCAGCCACGCTGCGGCCTTTTTCGGTTAGAAAGACCCCGCGATAGGGGCGGCGATGCACATACCCCTCTGCGGCAAGACGGGTCAGCATCTTGGCAACAGTCGGCTGAGAGACCCCAAGTCGGGTTGCGATATCGACCTGACGGGCTTCAAGCCCTTCGGCGAGCAGATCGGCAATCAGCTCGACATAATCCTCGATCAGCGCATTGCGCCGTGCCGCGCGATTGAGCCGAAACCCCTCCGATTGTGCGGACACATCGGGCAGGGTTGCTTCGGCAAGCCCCTTGGGGTCCGCCGGGGGCTTGTCAGATTTTTTCTTGCCGCCGCTCATGACGTTTCTCTTCGCAGATAAGGGCGTCGACCTCAATATCTACAACGCTTCGGATCCAACGCCGGGAGGGCGTTGTGTGAAGCCCGAGCCCGTGCCATGTCTGGCACGGAACCAGACGTGCCTAACAGGAAGGGAAGCTCATGGCTGATCTCGACAGCATCGTTGCCGAAATCGCCCATGACATGAGGGCGATGACTGACCGCGGTCAGGTTGCGGATTACATCCCGCCTCTCGCCTGTGTCGATCCGGCCAAGTTCGGCATTGCGGTTATCGATGCAGGAGGCACTCCTCATCTCGCAGGAGATGCTGATGAAGCTTTTTCCATCCAAAGCCTGTCCAAGGTGTTCGGCCTGACATTGGCACTGTCTCTGGAGGGGAGTGAAATCTGGCGTCGCGTGCGCAAGGAGCCATCGGGCAGCGCCTTCAATTCGATCGTTCAGCTCGAAAGCGAGCATGGCATTCCGCGCAATCCGTTCATCAATGCCGGGGCCATTGTCATTGCCGATATTCTGGTCTCGACATGGGGACGTCTTGGCGCACGTCAGGCCCTGCTCGACTTCACAACCGGGCTGGCAGGCTCGCCAGCCGGGCTGCATATCGATGAAAATATGGCACAACAGGAACGCGAAACCGGATTTCGGAACGCTGCCCTCGCCAATTACATGCGGACCTTCGGCAATATCAAAAACCCGATCGACGAGACGCTCGACCTCTATTTCCATCAATGTGCGTTGACGATGTCGTGCCGTCAGCTTGCGGAAATTGGCTGTTTTCTGATGACGGGGGGCGTCGACCTTCATTCGGGGCGAGCGGTCACAACCGTGTCTCATGCCCGCTCCATCATGGCGTTGATGATGATGTGCGGCCATTATGATGGTTCGGGGGCTTTCGCGATCCGTGTCGGGCTGCCCGGGAAATCCGGCGTGGGCGGGGGTATTCTGGCTATTGCTCCCGGTCTTGCCTCCGTTGCCGTCTGGTCACCGGGTCTGAATGCACAGGGCAATTCTCTGCTCGGGACATTGGCTCTTGAAAAACTGGTGCAGAAGACGGGCTGGTCGGTATTCAATCCGTTTCCTCTCTCGGTGCAGCAGATCACCTGAAATCGCTCGCAAGGGGATCCTTCATGAGCAAGATTACGCAATTCTCGACAATCGGTGCCTTGATGTCCGGGCACCTTCGGGGCGAGGCTCCGCTCTCGCATTTTTGCCCCGCTCATGGGTTCGGTCTCGGCTGCTCTCCTGAGATCAGCGGCGAGCTGACCATTCATGAGGGGAAGGTGCATGAGGCGTCAGCCGGTGAGGCTCTGCATCTTGTCACGGCAGAGACCCTTGTTCCGTTCCTGCAGGTGACCGAGTTCAGCCCTCAGCAGACCCATCGCATTGTATCGGTGACGCAGGATACCGCGTATGAGAGACTGAGCCAGTTCATCCGCCCTGATAATATCTTCCTCGCTGTCACGATCGTCGGGGTATTCGATCATCTTCTGCTCCGTCGCCCTCAACGCGCAGAGGGCAGTCAACGCTCGGTCGATGACGTTGCCGCCTCACAGCGGGAGGACAGCTACAAGAGTATTTCCGGTCGTCTGATCGGTTTCTGGACGCCTGAGCTGTTCGGTCGGGTCTCCGTGCCGGGCTTCCACTTTCATTTTCTCGACGACGAGGCGCGGATCAGTGGTCATGTTCTCGAGTTTGAAGCGTCAGAAGCCACGCTGAGCTTTGAGGAGAAAACCTCGATCGAGATTGTTAATCCCGCGAGTGACGCCTATCGCGCGCTCTCCATCGATGTCGGCGCCCTTGATGAGATGATTCATCGGATCGAGAAATAAGGCGTGGCCGCTTATAGCAGAGACCCGTCAACGTCATTCGATCATGTTCGCGAGGTGAGATGAGATCGCTCGATAGCCTCGTTATTGTCGTCTATTTCGCAGCCCTTTCGCTGCTCATTTGGCGCGTCAGCCGCAAAGCCCGCAGTTCTTCGGAAGACTTCCTTTCTGCCAAGCATGACCTGCCCTGGTGGGCGCTTTGCCTGTCTTTGGTTGCTACCGAGACATCGACCCTGACTTTCATCAGTATCCCGGGCGTTGGTTACACTCAGGGACTGGTCTTTCTGGGGATTGCCGCAGGTTATTGTCTCGGTCGGAGTGCTGTGGCGATTTGGTTTCTGCCACGCTATGCCCAAGGCAGGCTGACAAGCGCCTATGCGTTGCTTGGAGAGCGCTACGGAGCGTCGATGCAGCGACTCGCTTCGGGGGCGTTTCTGGTGACGCGCTTTCTGGCCGAGAGCATCCGCCTGCTCGCTGGCGCGCTTCCCGTTGTCTGGCTATTTTCCCAAAGTGGCTTGCCGCTCGGTCGCTGGACGATACTGGCAGCCATTCTGATCTTTACGCTGGTCTATACCGTTCTGGGTGGGCTGCGTGCTGTTGTCTGGTCGGATGCCATTCAGCTCGGGATTTACGGCTTTGGTGCCGTGTTTTGTGTGATCTTTGTCGGAAGCGCTCTCTCAGGATCCGGATGGCATCACGCCTGGGATGCGGGAATGATGCGCATTTTCCATCCTGTGACAGGGCAAAACTGGTGGCGCGATCCTTTCACCTTTGCTGCGGCGGTGATCGGTGGGGGTATCCTCTCTGTCGCCTCGCACGGTACGGATCAGCTCATGGTACAGCGTGTGCTCGCAGCGCGCTCGCTGCGTGAGGCGCGCCTGGCGCTGATCGGGAGCGCCTTTGTGGTGGCACTGCTTTTCGGTCTGCTGTCACTGCTGGGCGTGCAGCTTTGGATCAGGCAGGGCGGGCAGAGTCTTGCGGCACAGGGGCTTGGATCACCCGACGAGCTTTTCCCTCATTTCATCGTGCAGGCGCTCCCTGCAGGTGTGTCGGGTCTGCTGATCGCCGGGGTGCTAAGTGCAACAATGGGGTCACTCTCGTCCACGCTAAACGCAATGGCCGGCGCGAGCCTGACCGATTTCGGTCCTGCACCCACACGCTGGATCGAGCGCATGATACGCGTTCTAGGCTATACGCCGCGCGCGCTCTCTGCCGCGCGCTTCATGACCCTGATCTGGGGGGCAATCCTGCTGCTCGGCGCTGCCTTGTTCACTCTGGGGAGCAAATCGGCGGTTATTCTGGGGCTGACCATAGCGGGGTGGTCTTATGGCCCGACGCTCGGCGCTTTTCTGTGTGCGCTGTTTTTGCCGAAACTCATGTCGCAAGCAGTCAGGGCAGGGTTTCTATTTTCGTTACTGGTCATGGCGACCATATTGATTGGCGGACAGCTGAGAGGCGTCTCAATCGCCTTTCCATGGCTTGTCCCGCTGGGGATCCTGCTCCACCTTGCAGGCGCAGGATGTTACAGTGTCTTGAGTTCAAGCCGTTCCCGGTGAGACAAGGCCGAGAAACAGGATGATTGTCATGAATGACAAGCCGAGTGCCTCCCAGACCGAAACGCACGACCCGCGTTATGAAACGATCGAGCTCTGGCCAACGGCGACCATTCTCGAGGCTCTCGCTGAAGCCCAGATGACCGCAACGGCTCTGGTGCGCGCGGCGGTGCCACAGCTGGAAGCGGTCGTGGAGGCCGCTTTGCCGCGATTGAGGGCCGGGGGGCGGCTTTTCTACATCGGAGCAGGAACGGCCGGGCGCGTCGGAATGCAGGATGGCGTGGAGCTGACCCCAACCTATGGCTGGCCGCCGGAGCGTCTGGTGCTCATGCTGGCCGGAGGGAGCGGTGCCCAGTCTCAGGCGGTTGAAGGCGCAGAAGATGACGAGGATGCGGCTCAACGTGAACTGACTGCCCATGAGGTCGGACCGAATGATGTCGTGTTCGGCATCGCCGCGAGCGGAAACACGCCGTATAGCTGCGCCGCATTGGCCTTTGCCCGTGAAGCAGGCGCGCTGACGATTGGCATCAGCTGCGTGCCCGAAACGCGCCTTCTTCGTGAGGCCGAACTCGAGATCTTGTTGCCTACCGGCGCAGAGGCCATTGCCGGATCGACCCGTCTTAAGGCGGGGACCGCTCAGAAGGCAGCGCTGAACCTGCTTTCCACGACATTGATGCTCCGTCTGGGGCATGTCTATCGTGGGCTGATGGTCGATATGCGCGTGACCAATGCCAAACTCGGCCGACGCGCCATCGGGATGGTTCGACGTATTGCTGGAGGCAGCGATGCTGAGATCGAAGCCGCGCTGGCGGCGACCAAGGGCAATGTAAAACGGGCTGTTCTGCTCCGTCAGGGGATGAACCTGGAAGAGGCAGAAACAGCGCTTCAGGCAGCAGGTGGCGATTTGCACATCGTATTAAAGGCCTAGAGACGCAATGCCTCAGAACAACTGTCCGCCGGGCTACCTGCGCGTCATCGGTCTCATGAGTGGGACATCGCTCGATGGGGTCGATGCCGCTCTGATCGAAACGGACGGGGTCAGTATCGGTCGTCGGGGGGCGTCGCTCAGTCTGGCTTACGACCCTGAGTTGCGTCGCACCCTTTACGCCTTGCTGGATCGTGCCGCAGGATTGACGGGAAATGAGCCTGAGCTTTTGTCAGCCGAGCGTAGGCTGACCGATATTCATGCCGAGGCCGTACGTCGGGTCCTCGCAGTGGAGAAGGAAGCCGATCTGATCGGATTTCACGGCCAGACGATCTACCATGCCCCGAAAGCCGGGCAGACCTGGCAGATCGGAGACGCATTGCATCTCTCCCGCGCGACCGGGCTTGGGGTGATTCACGACTTTCGCAGTGACGATGTCGCTGCAGGAGGAGAGGGGGCGCCTCTCGCTCCCTGGTATCATGCGGCCTGTCTTGCAGGGCAGCAGGGGCCGGTCGCGATCCTCAATATCGGAGGCGTCGCCAATATTACGTTTGTCGGTCGCGATGGGGCAGTTCTCGCGGGCGATACCGGTCCCGGCAACGCCTTGCTCGACGACTGGGCCTTGCGCCATACAGGCTATGCCTGCGATCGGGACGGCGCTCTTGCGCGTGCTGGAAAACCCGATGACGCGCTATTGGCGCGGCTTCTGTCAGATCCTTTCTTTCAACGGCAGCCGCCAAAATCTCTCGACCGGCAAGCTTTCATCTCCGTGCTCGATCACGTGGCTCCCCTTACTGCGCAGGATGGGGCCGCGACCCTTGCTGCACTGACAGTGCGCGCGGTTGCTTCGATCCCGCTCCCCGAACCGCCGCGTCTTTGGTTTGTGTGTGGCGGCGGGCGTCATAATCCGGTTCTGATGCAAGGCCTTGCTGACGCGGTGCCGGGGGATGTGGCTCCTGTCGAGGCGCTGGGATGGAACGGGGATATGGTCGAGGCGGAATGCTTTGCCTATCTCGCCATGCGCAGCCTGCGCGGCTTGCCTCTTTCAGCACCGGGTATCACGGGGGCGCCGGGGCTGTTGACGGGGGGGCGTTTCAGTTCGGCGATGAGTCGACCACCCAAAGGCTTCTGGGCTGCAACCTCCGGTCGCGGTTGAGCCGGTTCTTTCTGTCGTTCGACTTTGTCTCGCCCAGTGTTTAATTGACTGTTCCGACCCGGTGATGCGTTGATAAGACGAAACAGGGGATGGATCGGATCATGACAAAATTACTGGCGTTTCTGGTGGGTGCGCTGACTTTGACAGCCTGTAACGGCATCGAACATGCCGGTTGTGCCAATGATCCCACGGCAAGTTCCTATGCCGTCAACAGCCCGCAATCGGTTCTCCACACCTGCAACTGAGACCGTCACACAAGAGTGATGATCCGTAAGGTGACGTAAAATTCATCAAACGGTAGGGTATCAGACAGGTAAGAAAGATCGAGGCCACTGCGAGTTCTCCCTGTGACGGGGAGAATGCGGCCTGTCGATCGGGAGGACACTGTCGATGAGCCCGCTGCGTTGGCAGATGATTGCCCTGTGTTTCCTCGCCAATATCATCAACTTTCTCGACCGTTCGAATCTCGCCATCGCGGTGCCGCGCATCGAGGCAGAGCTTCATTTGTCTTCCTTCCAGATGGGTCTCGCCCTGAGCGCGTTTTTCTGGACGTATGCTCTGATGCAGCTCCCGGTCGGATGGATGATCGACCGTTTCGGGGTACGTCGCTGTCTCGCTGGATCGGTCCTGTGGTGGTCGTTTTTTACGGCAGTCACGGCTTTTGTTTCGGATCTGCCCAGCCTGCTCGGTGCGCGATTGCTTCTGGGTGTCGGCGAAGCTGGCGCATTGCCCGGTTTTGCCAAGGTTGTGTTCAACTGGTTTCCCCGCACCGAGAGGGGGTTTGCGAGCAGCATCTTCGATAGCGGCTCTCGTGTCGGATCCGCGCTCGCTCTGCCTCTGGTAGCGTGGCTCGTCACCTTTGTTGGCTGGCGTCATTCCTTCCTCTGGACAGGAGCTGTCGGCTTCATCTGGGTGGCGTTCTGGCTCTGCTTTTATCGTGACCCGAAAGACCATCCTCGTGTCAGAGACGCGCAGCGTCGCTTGCTGAGCGAGGGCCAGAATGCTGGCGCCGCGTCGACTGACGTGATGCCGGTATCCCTAGGCTTTCTGCTCAGGCAGCGCACGATCTGGGGCATGATGATCGGGTTTTTCTGCCTCAACTTCGCGATCTATTTCTTCATCACCTGGTTTCCGACCTTTCTCATCAAGGCCCGTCATTTTTCGATGGAAGAGGTCAGATATTACGGCCTCTTCCCGGCGCTTTTTGCCATCCCCTTCGGTTGGATCGGCGGCGCCGTCTCTGATGCGCTCCTGCGCCATGGCTGGAGTGCAACGCGTGCGCGCAAGACCTGCCTTGTCGGCGGGATGCTGGTTTCTTGTGTGATCGCTCTGGCGCCACTGGTTGAGAGCACTGTGACGGCCCTTGTTCTTATGGGTATTTCCTATGCGTCACTGGCGTTTTCGGCGGCGATTATCTGGACTCTTCCCGGAGAGGTCGCGCCCAGCGCGAGCAATGTCGCCCTGATCGGTGCGTTGCAGAATGGCGCGGCCAATCTGGCCGGGATCGGCATTTCGACCTTTACCGGCCTGCTCCTGATGCTGACGGGCGGCTCTTTCGTGCTGCCCCTCGCCATCGCCGGGGCGCTCTGCCTTGTCGGCGCTTTTTCGTATCTCGTCATCATGGGGCCAGTCGAGCGCATTGCGCCGCCACGAGCCGCGCCCGGCTAGGCCACACGGGTCAGCTTACGCTTCTCATTTTCCTATAACGATCAAGGAAACTCTCATGTCTCAGGCGCTCGTGATTCATGCTCCGCACGATCTTCGGATCGAGACACGTGACGTGCCGCCTCTGACCTCGGGAGAGGTGCGCGTACGGGTAGAGGCAGGAGGTATTTGTGGCTCAGACCTGCATTATTACCACCATGGTGGTTTCGGGGCTGTGAGACTGAAGCACCCCATGGTTCTCGGCCATGAGATTGCGGGCCGGATCATCGAGAAGGCCCCCGATGTGTCTTCTCTTGAGATTGGCGATACCGTAGCGGTCAATCCGGGCCTTGCCTGCGGGCAATGCCTTCAATGCCGTGCGGGTCGCGTCAACCATTGTTCCGATATGCGGTTTTACGGCAGCGCCATGCGCAACCCGCATGTCGATGGCGCTTTTCAGCAGGAACTGGTCTGTAAGGCCCGGCAATGCGTCGCAGGTCGACAAAAGCGACCGGCCGCGCTCGCCTTGGCGGAGCCGTTTGCTGTGGCACTTCATGCGGTAAGCCGAGCCGGCGCGCTGATGGGCAAGACGCTGCTCGTCACAGGGGCCGGCCCGATTGGCACATTGGTTGCGATTGCAGCGAGGCTGAACGGCGCGAAAGAAGTGATTGTGACCGATATTCTCGCAGAGCCATTAGCGGTCGCACTTAGGGCCGGTGCCGATCGGGTCATCAATTCTCGAGAAGACCCCGAGGCTTTGGCCTCTCTTGAGCGTTCAGTGGATGTGCTGATCGAGTGTTCGGGCAACGAACAGGCCCTGCGCGGGGCACTGGATCTGATGTCCCCATGCGGCTGATCGTTCAGCTTGGGCTCGGCGAGGATGTCACGCTGCCGCAAAGCCGTATCGTGACCGGAGAGCTGAGCTGGCTCGGGTCTTTCCGCTTTGGCGATGAGTTCGCGCTGGCGGTGGATCTGATCGATTCAGGCAAAGCCGATCTGAGCGCCTTGGTGACGCATCGTTTTGCGCTTGGGGACGCAGGACAGGCCTTCGATCTGGCCTCAAACCGGCGTGAGGCGATGAAGGTGCTGCTCGAATTCTGAGCAGCACTTCTCCCGATCTTAGAACTGCGCGCCAATCGATCCGATAAACTGACGCGGCGCGCCTACAAACAAATTGCTGTTATTATCGCCTGATACCGAGGCTGCTCCGTAGACCCCCCCAATATAATTGGTGTCGAAGAGATTAGTGACGCCGAAGCTCGTTTTGAGGTGCTGAGCGAAGCCGATCTGGCCGAAATCATGAGAGAGCGTCGCATTGGCCAGCCAGTAGGGGGGCAGGTGCACATCGTTGAGAAACGTCATGGGGCGCGAGGCAATATAATTGACGTTGAAATTGAACTGCGTGCCACGCCATTGATAGGCGAGATTGGCTTTGTACATATAAGCCGGGTAGTAAACCTGTCTCTTGCCTTTCAGACTGTAGAGCTTGCCGCCGTAATTGATGCCTGTCCCCTGATAACGGGCGTTGTTCCAGCTGAAGCTGTTCGTGATTTCCAGCCCTTCGACGGGCCGGACCGACCCGAGGATGTCGACCCCATCCATCGTTTCACGCCCGACATTCATGTAGGCGCTGCGCGTGTTGTTCGCCGTTCCCTCGGTGATCGATGCGAGACGATTGAAGTAATCGGTATGATAGTAATCGACCGTACCCGTGAAATACCTGTCGTCATAACGATAGCCGACGACATAATTCCACGTGCGTTCGGGCTTTAGCACTTTCTTGTTGGCGTCAAAGACTTGCTGCGCGGGCTGCGACGCATTGCCCAGACCACCCCAGGCCGTGCCTGATGTCGTCTGGGAGTAATAATCATAAGCGCGGAGGTTTTCTGCGATATCCCAATAGACCTCATGATGATCCAGAAAGTGATAATCGAAGCTGAAATGCGGGAGAAACGCGCCCGAAGCCGTCAGCGAGCCCCGTGCCGGGCGCCTGTAATAGGCGTTCCAGCTTCATCGATGAGTTGCTGGGTGTAATCGTTCTTGGTGCCGCCATGGGTTGTCTGGGTGAGGGATTTGAAGCCTGCCAGCAGGGTCATCCCCTTGATGATTGTCCAGCGATCCTGAAGGAAAAACTGGAAGCTGTTCGAATTATAGGTGTTCTCGAACCATGTATGACCCGTGCCCTTCTTGAAGTCGGACATCATGTTATGCGCGGCTTCTGGCGTGTCCTCATACAGGCGCGCATCATAGACCCAGCGGTTGTTCTCGTACCACAGACCGCCCTCGATCAGGTTGTGATGAGGCGCTTCATAGGAGAGCTTCTGGGTAAAGCCGAGGCGGCGCATATCGGCATGGGCGCGTTGCAGCGCCATGGGCACACCGCTGACTGTCCCGTCCGGAAGAAGAGCAGGCACGCCATAGCTCGGTGAGGTCACGAAATTATTGGTGCCACCGTAAACACCGCTGGCGATGTTGCTATAGGCGATAGTGTCGGAATGCAGATGCTCCGTCAGGTCAAAATGGCCGGTGACGGAAGAGAGATAGCTGCGCTGTATCTGGGAGCCATCCCATGCATAATTGCCGACCTCATCATTGGACAAGACGCCTTCATAGCCGGGAGGGACGTCGGAGGTATATTGCGCGTAATAAGCCAGAGCTTGGCTTTTTCGTAGTCGGGCTTGAGATAGGTTGTATCCCGACCCAGGCGCTGCCACATGTTTTTCGTGAGTGAGAGATAATTGGCCTGAGTAAAATTGCCAAAGCCGAAAAATCCGGTCAGCTTGCCGTGAGGCCCGACCGGCTGCACCAGCTTTGCATCGGCCTGTAATTCGCGCTGATAGCCTTCGCCCTTCCACAGATTGCTCTCCGTTCTGGCGAAAGACGCGTAGAACTTCGTGCCGCTAGGATTGAGAACGCCACTATCGGCGCGAGCATAGGTACGAAAGGCGTTATAACTGCCGAAACTCTGGCTTAGTCTCCCTCCCGCCTTGTCAGTCGGGTCAGACGAAACATAACTCATGGCAGCCCCGAGGAGCTGAGCTGAGAACGTGTCGAGAGATCCCGCTCCCTGAGAGAGGGTCATGCCGGCCAGATCGTCCTGGATCATGGCTTGAGTGATGGAGACACCGTTCTGATTGGTAAATCCCTGTGTGCCGAGCGGTATTCCATCGAGCGTGGCCCCGATCTGCGTCTGGGTAAAGCCGCGGACATAGAAGGTGTTGGCCGCCGTATCGAGACCGAACGCGTCGGATGAGGTAAAATTGGCCCCCGGAAGACTTTGCGAGAGTACCTGCATCGGGTTAGTGCCGGGAATGAAGCGCTCCATGATCGTGCGGGTCACAGCGACTTCTGCCCCATGGTTGCGAACGCGCTTTCCGCTGACCGAGATCGCCTCGTTGCCTGAGATTACAGACGTGGTCTGTCTTTTCTTGAGTGGGACCGGTGTTGGTCGAGCGTGCTCTTTTTCCAAGCTTTTAGGCAAAGGGCGATGCGGCGAGGAGGTTTCGTCAGCGTAAGAGGGAAAAGAAATGGCTGGCATGACGACGCTCAGGCTCAACAGTGAGAGTGACCATTTCAAGTTTCGACGCGTCATGATGCTTTTCCATCGTCAATTTATCATTATGTTACATTATGATAACGATGCGACAGATGGTCAATTCGGATACGTAACTGTTTTTGCAATGTCTCGCTTGAGTGCGGCTTGAGTGCGCGCGTGCGGAGTCAGGCGAGTGTACTCCGTCCGATCAGAGCGCCCTGACGATCGAAAACGACAACATCCAGCTGACAAGAGGGGGCGTTCAACGCCTGTCTCGCACATGCTGCGGCGCGATTGGCGATAAGCGTACCAAGACGCGCGTCGCCGAGTGCAGCATAGCCCTGAGCGATTGTCTGGGCCCTCTCGAGCTCAGATTTTTGCGCTGCCGTCGGATTCAGAGGCGCTGCGAGCGTTAGCAAGGCCTGAGGGTCGGCGAGGCTGCGGCTGGAATGCAGATCGAGATGGCCTTGAGCGAGTTTGGTCATCTTGGCGAGACCACCGGCAATGGTCAGGCGTGGGACAGGGTGACGATGGAGATATTTGAGGAACCCTCCCACAAAATCACCCATCTCGATGAGGGCGGTGTCCTTCAGACCGTAGAGCGAGCGGATAGCATTTTCAGATGTCGACCCTGTGCTGCCTGCGATATGGGGTAATGCTAGTGCGCGGGCGACGTCGACACCGCGATGGATTGAGTGGATCCAGGCCGAGCAGGAATAGGGAATGACGATCCCGGTCGTACCGAGAATGGAGAGCCCGCCAAGAATGCCGAGCCGGGCATTAAGCGTGCGTTCGGCCAGTTTTTCGCCGTTCTTGACCGAAATCGTCACAACGGCATTTGCCGCGCCGGGTGTGATCTGCTCGAGGGCGGTGCAGATCATGGCACGTGGTACGGGATTGATGGCGGGCTCGCCGGGCGGCAGGGGAAGGCCGGGCTGAGTAACCGTCCCGACACCGGGGCCTGCTTTGAACGTAACGCCGCTTAGTGCGGGCTGAGCTTCGACCCGTACGGTTATCAGCGCACCATGAGTGACATCAGGATCGTCTCCTGCATCTTTGATGACACTGGCCCATGCGGTCTCTCCCTCGCGTCCTGCACCATCGATTGCAAAAGCGGCCTCTCCCCCTCCCGGCAGAGTAATTGTGACAGGGTTTGGGCAGTCTTCATGCACGAGGAGAGACCACGCGGCCTTTGCCGCCGCAGTCGCGCAGCTTCCTGTTGTCCATCCTCGACGCAGGGCGGTGGCTTGCGTCATGAGCTCAGCCTCCCAACTGCTCGGGCGGCTAGAGGCCGCGTTAGTGATCGCACCTGTCACTCATCGCATTTCAACCGCGATATCGCCAGTCTTGTCGTCAAATGATGCTCTCGTCGTCTTCTTGTCGATGTGCCATGTTGTTTCGGTGGCGCGAAAATTAGACTTTGCGTTAGAGAGATAAAGTTCTCTTTTTTCGGGTAGCGGCGTCTGCACAGCGTAGACTTGTCTTAACAACGAAACAGATAAGGAGACCCTGAAAATGCCAGTATCTTTTCTCATTACCATCGCGTTTCTCGCTCTGATTGTGCTGGTCGTGTTCATCCTGTTCGGCGGGATCATGGTCGTTCCGGGTCGTATGGTCTATGTCACCGAATTTCTCGGTAAACCACAGCGCAGACTGCTCGAGAGCGGGTTGCATTTCCGTATCCCGATCCTGAACCGGGTGGCTTACAAGGTCTCTTTGCAGCAGATGCAGATCGAGACGTCCTCCGAGGTCAAGACGCGTGATGACGTCTTCATCCAGATCCGTTGGGTGCTGCTTTACAGCGTGCGCGACGATCGTGAAGCCGTCTTCAGCTACGCCTATAAAGTCTCGCAGCCCGTCAAGCGTCTCGTCTTTCGCGTCGAGAACGAGATCCGACAGATTTCTTCTACCATGACGCTTGCGGAGCTCTATTCGCAGCGCAACGAGATCGCGCGGCGCGTGATTGCCGATCAGGTTGCCGATGCTTTGGAATCCGGTCTTGAAATTCATGGCGTGACCATTGAGCAGCCCATGCCCCCTGCAGGAATTCAGGAGGCGATGAATAACAAGCTGGCCGCGATCGCCCGCAAAGACGCCGCACAGGCTGAAGCCGAGGCCGAAATGGTGCGTCGAGTCGGTATTGCCAGAGCAGAGGCAGAGAGCAAGAAACTGCAGGGCGAAGGCATCGCTAATGAACGTAAAGCCATTGCAGCCGGATTTGCCGAGGCGGCTGAATTGTTCAGGCAAAGTGTTCCGGGTGTCAGCGAAGACGCGATCCTCACCCTGATGCAGAACGTAAATCAGGCCGATATGGTCGTCACCGCCAGCCGCACCGGCAAGGCGACGGTTATTTTCGTCCCGGTCGATATGAATAGCGGCCAGATTGCCGCCGCTGCATCAGGTCAATTTATCCCGACTGCAACTTAGGCTTTGTGACGAGACAGAAGAGTAGCGATCTTCGCGGGCTGATGGAGGTGCTGGCGAACTGTCTCTGACTCTATCTCTCAACGGGCTTTGGCAAAGGGGGGAGGCTCGATGAGCGATGCCTTCCAATCTGCGGGATTATTGTCAATTGCGAGGGTTTGCAGCGAGGAAACAAGAAGCAGAAAAAGTGCTTCAAAACCGTTGGGACTTCCGCGTTATCGTTGCCGGGGACAGCAATGGTAAACACAAGCCGAAGCCGCAGCAACGAAGGCGCGTGTGAAAGCATGGCCATCTGAGCAGGCAAAATGGAGGAAGCTCAGTGGGGCATGGACGCCTGTGTTGACGGATGCTGCGAGCGGTCCTTTCTTGGGCCAAGTCGCCATTCTATCCTAATGGTTCTAATTGCTTCGTCTGTATCCAGAGCGACCATTCAGAAATGAAGATATGAGGTTCTCAACATTATAAGTAGATTAAATAATGAGTGAGAGAAGGAAACTCGAATTAGTGATGATACTCTCAGTAGCTTTGATGAAATAAATATCAAAGAAAATAAAGGTGCCGGGAAAAAGGATATCATGAAAGCATCATATACAGTCCTCCCTCCTCCTTCATTGAGAGATCCCATGGGGAAATGTAGCGTACTGAATAGAGCGTAAGAAAATACTCCGCTCATGTATACAATCTCTTTCCTATTTATGAACTTCACTAGGAAAAATGGGATCTCGAAAAATATCAATGTCTCCACAATGGGGGCTCTTAAGCACGTTTGTATCGAATCGAAAAATAACTCGTTTCGATTTTCCGACGGAATATAATGTCTCGGCGCAAACCCGGAGGCATAAATTATGGAAGATAAAGTAAAAGCAAAAAATGTTACCAGTGTGATATATCTATATTTCGTCACGGGGAACCCCAAAGCTTCAAAAGGGAAGCCGTCTCTAACATGGATTCCCACAAAACTATGGCTGTTATATTTTATCTACGCTAGATCGGAGGTTATTTTATTTTCAATCATCCAAATTGTTGAGTCGTAGGATCCGTTATCGGTGATTTATTATTTCTATTTTAATCAATATTGCTTGGCCTGGCTTTTTAGTCGATAATCTGGCGGCTTTATGAGTGAAGCTGACGATCAATACCATTTCTTGGAGTGCCCTCTTGGTTCTGCTGTCTCGGGCGATCCAATGCGGGTTAAAGTCTACGGACACTTTGATGAGACTATCGGTGCCTGCCTTGCGTCGAGAAATCATGGTGCCCTGTGAAACAGACTGGGGGCGTTACAAGGACTGCAATCGCATCGAGCGCGCGAAACGAAGGTTCGATTAGGAGTGCTATTGTCGACTCCGACAAGATCGCCTGGTCCTGCAAAAGGTTCCTCAGTGCGCCTATCGTATAATCTTGAATCTAATCCAATGTTCGACACGACCTACGCCGCAACAGGAACCTAGCGAGATGTCGGGGAGAGACTTTTCTCGTACCCATACGTTCTTCGGAGATCGCGCGGTACGATGCTCGATGACTTCAGCGGTCCGTCAAAGTCTTCAGAAAAGCGATGATCTTATCGTTCTCCTGTGATGTAAGCGCTGGCGTTTTCCGGTCGCCAAAGGGGGCATCCGTCTTGTCGATGTTTGCCCAGTATCGTTTGGGAAGATCGTCATAAAGGGCCACTGAACCATCTGGACGTCGTGGATAGAAGCGTCCGGGATCCACATCGCGCCAAACGTAGAAATCCATGACCTGACGGAGCGATGTGAAGGCCCCGTTATGAAAGAAGACTTTGCGCGTCGCGCTGTTGCGGAGCGACGGGGTACGGAAAAATCCGCAATAGGCTTCTGTATGTCCAATATCGGCGCGACCCGCTGCGCAGAGACCGAGATCGGTCGTGCCCGTGGGAGCAAGCGGATTTCGAGGGGCTGCCAGCGCTTCATATTGATGGTCCGTGAAAAGGGGCGGCCGCGCCTCCTCATCGACGCTGCTTAGATGGCATGCCGCGCAATTGCCCTTGTTCGGATCGTTAAAGAGCGCCAGACCCTCCGCCTCATCCCGGGTGAGGCGTGTCTTGCCTTCAAGCCAGGCGTCATAACGGCTTGAATAAGGATGAAAGCCCGGCGCTTCGATCTGGTATCGGGCCAGCGCAAAAAGTGCGTCCGCAATCAGCATGTCGTCGGATGCGCCGGGTCCAACCAGGCGCAACAGGTCGGCACTATAGGGGGCGTGGCGCAGGCGGGAGACAACCCCAGCATGCGTGGCCGCCATCTCGCGGGAGTCGAAGAGAGGCCCGGCGGCCTGGCTTTGCAAGGTGTCCGCACGGCCATCCCAGAAAAGTCCGCCCTGCGGCACCATGGCCTGAGCCGATGCGCCTGTATTACTGGCCGATTTCAGGCCTTTGGTTGCAGGCGGTGGAGGCGCCGGCGGCGCGACCTCGCTTGTCGCGTTGTCAGGCCCCACACTGAAAGGCGGTTGCCTCTCGCGATAGGTCAGCGAAGGCACAGCCCGAACCCCGAACCGGTCCATGGCGACGCCCCCTTTTTCGAAGGCAAGCGTATTGTCGGGGGCATAATGCGCGCCTGGCACGTGGCAGGAGGCACAGGACAGCGTGCCTGACCCCGAAAGCGTAGCGTCGAAGAAAAGCGCCTTGCCGAGTTTCGCCATTGCAGAAAGCGGAAGCACAGGCGGCCGCACAAGCGTCACCGGGCAAGGATTGCTTCCATTGCCGGTAGGCGCGCAGTCAGCCGCAAAGGCTGCGGACGGTGTCAGGGCGACCGCCAACAGCAACAATGACCGTGTCAGGAACCGGGGAAGAGGTCTCCGAGTGTCGCAGCGATTTCCGAAAACCGATCGCTGCGCGCTGAAAACCTCAGAGGGTCTTGGGAGCATCCCGCAGCACCGAGCCGTCTTTGGGTGCGAGATAAAGCGGCGTGACATCCGGCGTGCTCTTGAAATCGAAGAGACCATCGAGATCGTTCGCGTCTGCGTCGAACGATCCGCCACCCAGACGCGTTCCCTCAAGCCAGTTATTCTCGATAAAGCGCAGAACCGAGCTTTGTGTCAGCAGAGTGTGGTCGATGGCGTTCTTGCGGGCCCAAGGTGACAGAACCAGAAGCGGCGTGCGCGTGCCGGGGCCGCAACGCCCGTTCACAGGCTTGCCTTTGACGCCGAGCGGAGCCGGAGCCTTGCCGCATTGGCCGGGTCCATCCAGCTGATCTGCCTCGGCATCATGAGAGCTATGTTGGGGCGACACGAAGGCATGGTCGTACCAGCCATCGGAATCGTCATAGGCGATGATGATGGCGGTGTCTTTCCATTCCGGTCGGGACTGAACGAAATTGACGATGCGGACGACGCCTTCCTGCTCATCCAGCGGATCGGAATACCCCGCATGGGCGTCCTGATAGGCGGGCAGCTTCAGGAAAGATACGGCGGGCATATGACCGCTTTTGGAAGCAGCAATGAAGTCTTCCAGATCATATTGATGGTTGGCCGGGTCTTTCGTCTTGCCATCCACACCCATTGTCTGACCGATGGCTTCGACACCCGAGGGGCGCAGATGCTTGGGGTTCGACGTGCTCGGGTAGTACTGAAACCAGTTATGGTGCGGAATATAATCCACAACTGTCTGTGCCACGATGCTTGAATAGGTCGTGCGCTGGCAGCCGCTGGTGCCGTTATGGTTGCGGTGCGAGAGGTCGAACCCCGCCATGAATCCGCCCCAGCTCACGCCCTTGACGGTCAGCAGATCCCCGACATTGCGGCCTTCCAGCCAGACCTGCTCACCGGGCACAGAGCAGACATCGCCATTCGGGTCGATGTCATTGACCATGGTCAGCCCACCCTGATCGTCATGACCTTGACCGTCGGGGATGAAAGGAGAAGGGTGGGCCACCGTGCTGCGTTTTTCCGCCGACGCGACGATGTGGAGGCCGTTTGTCTGGCCTGAGACAATCTCGAGCGCACCCGGGTCGAGGGGCCATAGGTGTCGGTATAGGCGTTATCGCTCATGGCAAAGCGTTGCGCGTAGCGCCAGAGCGCCGTGACGGTATTGCCGTCGAAATAGCCCATAACCTGGCCATGCGTGGCAAAGGCTCCGACACCGCCAGGTGAACCGTTACCGGTATAGAGGGGGAAGAGATCGGCCTTGCCGCCGTTATAAGCCATCTGCTCGGCCGTGTAGCCGTGGTTCTGGTCTGCCGTGCTGGCCTGGCTTCGATCGAGCCGGAATGGCAGGGCGGCATTCGGACCATTTGCCGGATTGGTGTTCGGGTTCGTCACAAGCAGATTGGCGCGGAGCAGCGTGTTCGCTGCGGGCGTTCCAAGGCGGGGCAGAAAGACCGGCTCGCCCTCGGGATTGGCCGCCTGAGGATAGGTCGCAAAGTAGTGGTCGAACGACACGTTCTCGTCGAAAATCACGACGACATGCTTGATCGGCGTCTTCGTCTGGGTCTCAGCCCGGGCTGTGAGGGGCGCGCTCAGGGAGGTGAGCGCGAGAAGGGCGGAGGCGAGAGAACGGATCGAGCGTGTCATGATGGGGAACGAAAACACCTGTTCGGTAAAAAAGAAACGTCTATCCCGTCACGCCCGGATGGCAAGGCCTGAAACGTCAGGGAAAGGTCGTTCGTGGCTCAGGCCCGATCGTCGTCGCGCAAGGGCGCGTCCTGCATCGGCTTCAGTCCACTGCGACGCGACTGAAGGGAAATCGTCTCAAGACGATGCTCGCGCCAGGCGGCGACGAGGGTCTGACGCCAACGATCCGAAGGAGCATTGGTGATCTCGGGCTGAAGCTGAAATTCCATTGACCGGCGCCTTGTCCATAAGGGTGCGGGGTTACGGCGCTTGGTTAAAGGATTAAGGGGAAGTTGCGTGTGACTCTTCCGTGAATAAACCCGATGTGAGACGGCTTTCTGAGAACAAGTCTTTGAAAGCCAGTCCGAATTTCTGTTCTCGGGAAGTAGAGATTCTGAACGAGATTCCTGGACTCCGGTTCGGACAAAGAAGGGACTCCATCGTATCTCGCAAAGCGTCCTCATGGCCGCCGATCATGATCTCCCATGAAGTCGGCGGCGTATCAGCGTGAGGAGAGTGTGACGCCGTCCTGGCGCGAACGCTCCTCAGGCTTGACGATCTTCGTTTCAGATGGAAAGGGCTTCAGTTGAAGCCTGCCGAGATGCCTGCAAAGACACCGAAGCCATCGCCCGGCTGGAAGACAGAGAGCTGCTTGCCAGCGGCGATATAACCCGGGACCACGATCGACGCGTAATGCGTGTTGGCGAGGTTGTTGAAGGACAGGAACACCTGGCGGTGTTTGTGCGGCCACTCATAGCCGATCGTCGTGTTGAAGATATGATATGAGGGCGCGAAATACGTGTCGTCATACGACCCGGAGACTTTTGACGAGACCTGTGTGTTGAAATTGGCATAGAGACCGTTTTTCAGGTCGAGACGGATTTCGCCCTGATAGAAATGGGCCGGGATGCCGGGCAGGGCATTACGACCGAAAACGGCGTCATGTTTGAAATGGAAATCCTGCCAGGTGTAAGACTGTCGCAGGCCGAGTTTGCCCCCGGACCATTTGATGAGATCGGTCTCGAGCGATGCCTCGACGCCCTGATGGGTCGTCGGGCTCGCATTGGAATAGGTGGCGGCACCATAGAGCTGAGAGAGCGGCGTCATGACGGACAGCAATTCATTGCGCACGTCAGAGTAGTAGTAGGAGACACTCCAGCGATTATTCTTCCAGTCTCCTCGCGTGCCAACTTCATAGGTCGTGGCGGTCTGATTATCGAGCTTTACCCCTGACGCATTGAGCCCCTGCGCCGCGCCAGAAGTATAGAGGGCGCCTGAGAGAATCTGCCAGTCATTGGGCGGCTGGAAACTGCGGCTGACATTGCCGTAGAGAGAGGCATGGGGTGAGATCACGTAACGGAACCCGCCGCGTGGCGTAAAGCCGAGGCCTGACGTGCCAACGGCGCTTTGTGTCGGGTAGGTGACTTCGGTCGAACGCTGGACGAAATCGAGCGCTCCCGCAGCGGTCAGCCAGAAATTATGAAACAGCTCATAATTATTGCGGATGTGGAAATAATTATCCGTGCCGCCATAATTCGAATGACGCAGCACGGTGCCGAGCGGAATTTTGGCGTAAAGTCCGGTTGTCGTTCGGGTGCGGTTGGTCTGCCAGGCTTCGAGATCGGTGTAGGTGTCGATGCCGAAAAGCGTCTCGCTCTTACGGCCCCAAAGCCTGTCATCGCGGCTGTAACGCACGACGCCTGCAACGGTCTTGTACCCCCATCGCTGCGCTGTCGCGGTATTCTGGATATCGATCGGGGCATCCTGATAATCGAAGCCGAGTTCGAGCTTCGATTTATCGTCGATGCGGATCGTGGTCATGTCGCCATAGAACTTGCTGCCGGGCTGGATGCGGTGACCATGCAGCGTGACGTAAAGCGCCTGAGCCTGTTTTGGATTGCTCTCGATCTGGGAGCGCGTCAGATACCCCGGATATCCATTTTGCGTCTGGCGATAGCGGAAAAACAGCCGCGTTGAGACCTTGTCATTGAAGCGATAGCCATAATTGGCATTCACGCCAAAGCTGCTCGCGGCCGTCTGTGCCTGATACCCGCCGCGATAGGACTTGGTCAGGCTGATATAATAGTCGGATTTGCCGATGACTGCGCCCGAGCTGATCTGCTGCTTGTTGTAATTGAAGCTTCCTGCTTCCGCACGCGCCTGAAAATGATCGGCAGTATAGCCGGTTGGCGTGACGTAATTGATCGCGCCGCCGAGCTGCAATCCGCCATAATCGAACGCGTTGGCGCCGCGGAGTACCTCGGTGTACTGAATGCCCAGCGTCTCGAAAAGCTCGTAGGGTGTTCCGGCAGGCGTGGTGACCGGCAGCCCGTCGAACATCATCAGAATGCCGGAGCGGAAATAATTCGTGCCGGTCTGGATACCGGAGCCGCGTATGGAAAGACGCAATCCGTCGCCACCGCCCGAGCTCTGGGCAAAAACGCCCGGCTGAAACGCCAGAATATCGGCGTTGGTCAGGTTGCGGCTGCGCAGCACGTCTTTGGAACTGATGACCGAAACTCCACCCGGAACCGTGTCCAGCTGGCGCGTCGCGGCTGCGACGGGAGAGAGGCGGCGTTCAGAGACGGTGATTGACTCAGCGCCAGCTGCACGGTGTGGAGCAGCACCGGATTTTTTCTGTGAGGCTGTGGAGCGATCTGTCGCGGCGTGTCGTGCTTTGGAGCCATCTTTGGCGGTCAGCTCGGCTGCGAAGGCACTCTTATGAGGGAGGAGGCTCATGCCAGTCAGGAGCACGAGCGAATTGGCGCCTAGAAGAGCGCGTCGTGAAGCGAGAAAGTCAGGTCGGTGGCGGTGTTTCATCAGGTCGGTGTCCGTGAGTCAGAAGAGAGGTCAGAGAGAGGCGCATCGCGGACGGACATCGCGACTGGATGGCGGTGAAGGAGAGAGCAGAGTTCAGCATGGTGTCAGACCTTTCCGATCTGTTTCGGGGGCGTTTCGTGGTGAGCTTGTGATCGCGCTTTTCAGGCGCTTCGCTCTGACGGGCACAACGCCTCGTTTGGCAAGGATGCGCGCGAGGCATCCAGAGCGAGGTCGAGCTCCCGATCGCTATCGGCGTCATAGCCGAACACTTCCCAGCGAATGGCGAGGTGCAGCGCGATACCGACGAGAGGTGCAATCAGGATGACCCAGAAGATCGTCGTGCCCATCGTGGTGAAGGCTGAGGGCAGTGCCACATGCTCAGCGTTCCTGCAAAACCGGCGACGAAATTGGTGAAGCCGATGCCTGAGCCGCGCAGCTCGGTCGGATAGCTGAGCGTCGGATAAACCATTTGCTGGCATCCGGGGCCAAAGCCCTGAGCAAACAAAAACGAGGCAAATCCTGTCATGACCAGAACAATGCCGAGTGTGGAATGCGGCGTCCCGTTCAGCGCAAGCAGAAGAATGCCGACGACCTGAAGCGCATATCCCGCAAGGGTGATCGGCCGCGAGCCGAAAGAGCGCGTCAGACGCACACCCAGCAGGCCGCCAGTCAGGGCGAAGAGAGATTGAGCAGGATCGAGACAATCAGGACCTGCGTGCGATCCAGATGAAGCATTGTCATCAGCAGGCTGGGCGCCCCGAACGCAATCGCCGCGTAAGAGGTCGCGCTGACAATTTTCATGCCGATGACAAGGATTGTGCGGCGCAAAAGCGGCGCACGCAGCAGGGCCATCATGCTGGGGGACGGTGCGCTTTGCGGCGGCACGGTAATCTGCAGAACCGGATCGATTCCGTGGGTGGCGCGCAGGATCGTCGCGGCTTTTTCCAGATCCCCGTGGCGCGCGGCCCAGAGGGGGGACTCACTCATGAAGCGGCTACGCACAAGGATGATGATAAGGCTGGCACGGCGCCAAAGCCCAAAGACGCACGCCACAGCCAGTCAGGATGGCTGGCAGGGACAACGGCATTGAGCGCAAAGACGAGCAAAAAGCAGACCGAAGACGCGGCATACCAGGTCGGGCACCAGGCGGCGGCCCGACCAGCCTTACTGCCTTTGCCCGAGAGCTTGGAAAACTCGGAAAGAAAAGCCATGGCAACCGGCAGATCCATCCCGACGCCAAAGCCCATGGCAAAACGGGCGAGAATGAGAATGCTGGCGGTGGGGGCAGCTGCGGCAACCAGAGCCGCAATCACGAAGCAGGCCATGTCGGCCATGAAAACCGCGTAGCGACCAATGCGATCGGTCAGCCAGCCCCCGCTCAGACTGCCGATGATCGTCCCGGCGCTCATGGCGGCAGCACCATGCCCGTCTCGGAGCCCGAGAGATTGAAATATTTCTGCACGTCGCCAATGCCGTAGGACAGCGTCGTGAGATCATAGGCGTCGAGAAACACACCACCGAGTGCAAGCAGCACAATGATATTGGCGTGTCCCTTGCCCGTTGGCCCCCGATTGACGAGGGCAGCAATATCATCGGCGGAGCGGATGATGGGACGCAAGGCGTCTTGAGGCGGCTGGGCACTCATGGTTCAACCTCGTCTGGAATAAGGACCGGAGTTAAGGGCAGCAGGGCTGCGAGATGCCGGGCCACGGATTGGGCGCTTTCCGTGACTTCCGGCAGGCCCATCAATTCGCCGAACTGACCGCGTGACAGAGGCCCGGCGATCAGCAGATTGGCGATGCGTTGCATCCCGACACGGGCATGATGATCGGCGCATGTATGAATGCCGAGCCCGGTCGGGTCGGGCTCGACGACACGTAGTGCAGCCAGTGCGCGCAGATAGGGTGTCCGATGCACGATGCCCGCGTGATCGGGGCCGGTCGTGTTTATGACATGATCGACTAAGTGCGTTTCTTCGGTCCCGCCGCGAGGACGCAAGGTCAGCGTGACTCCCTCGTCCGTCGCTTCGGCATTGATGAGACGCGCGGCCTTCAGGGCGAGGCTCTCTTCTGCCAGACGTGTCTCCAGAACGCGATCGACCTGAGGCGCGATCCGAAATCGATGCACGTCCCAGAAGGGACGCAGATGCCGGATGAGCCGACGGCGTTCGACAGTATGCAGCGAGCCCCAGAGCTGGCGTCCCTGCTTGCGGACCGCGTCGATGATTTCATGCCAGGAAAGATCGGCATGATCGCTCAGGCTGGCGCGTATGTTCCGCAGCAGTGCCAATGCTGTCGGAGCTGGGGAGATGAGGAGCACGTCCGAAAGCGCCGAAGCCTGAGGCGCATGGGCGCGTGGCCGCAATCCCCGGCGGGAAAAGGCCAGTATCCTGCCCTTGTGGCCGCGCGCCGACAGGCTCGCGACGATATCGGCCATTGTCAGGCCTGTGCCGATAATGGCTACGCTCTCCTGAGGAGCAATACGGGCGAGGGCGTCATCCCGCCAGGGATTGCTCACGACACGCTTGTCATGCTCGAGCGTCGTAAGAGGAGCGGGCAGCGAGGGCGCAGGATGGGTGGTCGCAATGACGAGCAGCGTCGCGTCGAGCGTGGGACCGTCACTGACCGACAGGTGCCACGTCGTCCCGGTCTGCGTGACGTCATCGAGTGTGCCGCGCACATGTCTCAGCCTGCCCGTCTCCAGATAGGGGGCAAGACGGGCCGCGAGATAGCGGCCGAACTGCGCGCGCGCAGGGTAAAGATCGCCGGAGGGAAGAAACGCGTCCGGGTCGATGGCGGCCAGCGCATCGAGGTCGAGCCAGTCGCGAAAATCGCTCGGTTTTTGCGTATCAAGGCTCATGCGCGCAGCCGGAACATTGATCCGATGCTGTGGATCATGCGTGCCATAGGCCTGTCCCGCGCCAAGCTCATGGCGCGGTTCGATGATCGTGACGCCGTGCTTTCCCAGATCGGGACGCTGGCGGAGCAGATGCCATGCCACCATCGCGCCGGTCGCTCCACCGCCGACGATCACAACCGGAACAGGGGGGTGTGAATGGTCCATCAGGAAGCCGAAACCAGGCCGGGTCGGCGGTCGCCTGCAATGCTCTCGCCGAAGGGCCCCATATTGCTGGTGGCTTGCGCTGCACGCACGGGGTTGCCTGTGGGCAGAAGCGGAAGCACGAGCTCGCCGAAGCGATAGGCTTCCTCAAGATGCGGATAGCCCGACAGGATGAAACTGTCGCATCCGGCGCGTCGATATTCGTCGATGCGCTCGGCAATGGTGGCCGGATCGCCCACGACAGCCGTCCCGGCCCCGCCACGTACAAGCCCGACACCGGCCCAGAGATTGGGGCTGATTTCGAGTTTGTCGCGTCGTCCGCCATGAAGCGCGCTCATGCGTGCCTGCCCGACGGAATCGAGGCGGGAGAAGACGTTCTGGGCTTCGGCGATGGTCGCATCGTCCAGCTTGGAAATCAGGCGGTCCGCCTCTTTCCAGGCCTCTGCCGTTGTTTCGCGGGCAATGACATGAAAACGGATGCCGAAACTGACCTCGCGGCCCGCTTTGGCTGCGGCCTCCCGCACGCGGCTGATTTTCTCGCGCACAAGGGCAGGGGGTTCGCCCCAGGTCAGATATTTCTGTACCCGGCGTGCCGCGATATCGATCCCGGCATCTGACGAGCCGCCGAAATAGAGCGGCGGGCCGTTCTCCTGATGGGGCGGAAAGAGCAGGCGACCGTCTTCGATGCGAAAATGCGGTCCCTCGTGCTCGACAGTCTCGCCGCGAAGCAGGCGGGAATAAATGTCGAGGAATTCGTCGGTAATGGCATAGCGCGTTGCATGATCGTGAAAGAGCCCGTCACCGCCATTTTCACGCGGGTCGCCTCCTGTCACGACATTGACGAGCAGGCGCCCGCCCGAAAGGCGATCGAGCGTTGCGGTCATGCGGGCAGCCAGCGTGGGGGATTGCAGACCCGGGCGGACAGCTACAAGGAATTTCAGACGCTCTGTCGAGGTGATTAGCGCGGAGGCGACAATCCATGAATCCTCGCAGCTTCGTCCTGTCGGCAGCAGCACGCCATGATAACCCAGCGTATCTGCGGCATGGGCGATCTGTTGCAGATAGGGGAGATTGACCGCCCGCCCTCCTTCGCTCGTGCCGAGGTAGCGGCTGTCGCCATGGGTCGGCAGAAACCAGAAAACGTTGATTTTTTCAGGTGTGGTATGGAGGGGGGCTGTTGTCATGACGATGCGCTCTCTTGCTGGGCGTTTGTCGGGATGGGGCCGAACGGGGTCCGCTTGGCCGCAGCGGGGTGGGCGTCAGGCAGGCGG
>NZ_BAJT01000014.1 GCF_000613845.1 Asaia astilbis JCM 15831 | reverse complement strand
AAAAACTGTCCGTGCGCGCAGCGCCAAAGCAGCCGGAGGGCTCGGAGCAGATCACAGATTGCTCTCGAGACTAGATCAACTTGAACCTGTTTTCTTCGCAACAGAAGTTGCGCCTTCTTCCTGTCGAGAGAAGTAGATGGAATCATTTTGTTTCTGCGCTATCGTGCAGCCATGATCCTCACCGTCATTCTGTCTGTGGTTTGTTGATGCGCGCCTTTTTTGCCCTCCTGATCTTTGCCGGGTTTTGCGCATCGCAGGCCCATGCGCTTCCAGCGTTTCTGGAAAAATTCCTGCCGCATCCGCCGCCACAGCCAAGTCACCCTGTTATTCCTACGGTTCCGCCAGCCAGCGCGGTCAAGATTCCGGCTCAGGCGAGCGTACCAGATGGGTCGCCGGCTCTTCCTCCCGTGCTTGTGCAGTCGGGGCCACTCTCCTTTGCGCCTCTGGTGCAGCGTGTCATCCCGGCTGTGGTCAATATTGCGATCACACAGACGAGCTCAGAAGGGGGCGGCAAGGTTCCCGCCCAGATCAAGGGCACGCCACTCGAGAAACGGTATCGAGAAAAAATGCAGCGTCACCAGGAAGAAATTCTTGGGGCGGGGTCGGGCTTTATCGTTGATCCTTCAGGGATCATAGTGACGAACGACCATGTGGTGGGCGACGCCGACAACGTCACAGTCTCGTTGTCGAACGGTCAGGAGCTACCAGCTAAGCTGGTTGGAGTGGATGCGCTGACAGACATTGCCGTCATCAAGGTCGAATCGCCTAAACCGCTTCCTTATGTGACCTGGGGCGATAGTCATAAGGTCAATGTCGGTGACTGGATCCTCGTCGCAGGCAACCCGTTCGGTTTTGGATCGTCGGTCAGCTCAGGCATCGTGTCTGCGCGTGGTCGCGACCTGGGGGCTGGATCTCTGGATGATTTCCTTCAGCTCGATGCACCGATCAATCCCGGCAATTCAGGTGGTCCCGCGTTTAATATGCGAGGACAGGTTGTGGCCGTGAATGCAGCGATGGTGTCCCCCGCAGGAGGGTCCGTAGGCATCGGTTTCGGGATTCCCTCGGAAATCGTCGCTCCCATCGTGGAGGAGATACGTCGCACGGGTCATGTCGATCATGGCTGGCTTGGCGTAACGCTTGACGATGGAGACGGCTCTGTCGTGCTGGTCGATGTTGATCGTAACGGGCCGGCCCAAAAGGGGGGCTTGATAAAAGGTGACAAGATCACGGCAATTAATAATGCTCCAGTTGAAAATGGACGCGCATTGTTGCGGATGGTCGCAGCAGGAAAACCGGGAAGTACCGTTACTTTTTCGGTAATCCGTAAAGGAAAGGTTGCTACTATAACGCTTCCTATCGGAAAACGTCCGGCAGATGCAGATGAATAGGCACGGATGCTGTTCTTCTCTCTTTCTTCTGACGCGTAACTGAAAGATAATAACGTCACTGCAAAGTGAGGGCCGTAGTGTCCCTGTCCGTCAGGGCAACCCTCTAAGCCAAGGACTGACCATGCGTATTCTGCTCGTCGAGGATGATCCAACCGTCCGAAGCTTCATTGTGAAGGGGCTCAGGGAAACCGGGCATCTCGTCGAGGAAGCCGATAATGGGAAAGATGGCCTGTTCCTTGCGGTAAGCGAAAACTTCGACATCGTGATTCTGGATCGCATGCTCCCCGGCGGTATTGACGGTCTGCGTATCCTTGAGACACTGCGAGCGCAGAATAACGCGACTCCCGTTCTTCTGCTTTCAGCCTTGGCCGATGTTGATGAGCGTGTTGCCGGTCTCAAGGCTGGTGGCGACGATTACATGACCAAGCCGTTCGCCTTCTCCGAACTCTTGGCCCGTGTAGAGGCATTGGCCCGTCGTGGCAGTGCCGAGCAGGCTCCGCAGACAAAGCTGACCGTTGCCGATCTTGAAATGGATCTGTTGTCCCGCACTGTCAGGCGCGGGGAGGAAAAGATCGATCTGCAGCCACGTGAATTTCGTTTGCTCGAATTTCTGATGCGCCACGCAGGTCAGGTTGTGACCCGCACCATGCTTCTGGAGCGCGTCTGGGATTATCATTTCGACCCGCAGACGAACGTGATTGACGTGCATGTCTCGCGCCTGCGTCAGAAAGTTGACAAGCCGTTCGAAACAGCGCTGATCCATACGATCCGCAATGCAGGTTACATCCTGCGCGCCAACTAGACAGGAAGCCGTGGCTTCATGAAATTCAGCCTGTCGCGCTTTCCCCTGCTTCGTCTGTGGTGGAAGCGTGCCTGGCGTTTTCGATCAGCCGGGCTAGGGTTTTCCCTCGGCTACGGGCTCGTCTTCGCGCTCTCTGCGACCCTTTTTCTGACGTTTCTCTGGTGGCACACTATTGGTGCGCTGGAACGAGAAGTTGGTCAGGCTGTCGATGCGGATGCACATGGTCTGGCAGAGCGCTGGATGCAGGGTGGTCTGTCGAGCCTGCAACGCGCCATCCAGGATCGTCTCGACCAGGATATTGAAGATCAGGATCTCTATCTGCTGATCACGCCCGGCGGAAAGCGTCTTGCGGGCAACATGCCCTCATGGCCGAACGAAGTGCAGCGCGCCGATCGTTTTTACACGCTCAAGATCAGCCGTGCGGGGGCGACGACATCAGCAGCGATGCATGCCTATGTTCTGCCGGATGGTCTCCAGTTGCTGGTTGGCCGCGACATCCGGGGGCGGGACATCCTGCGTCGGGTGCTGACCGAGACCTTTTTATGGTCATGGCTCATGGTTACGGCCCTGGCGATCGGCGGGGCCTGGGTGGTCCGCGGCATCTTCAGCCGTATTCTCAGTTCGATCGCGCGCACCACGTCAGCATTGGCCAGCGGCGACATGCGCCAGAGAATGCCGCTTGTCGGTAATGATGTCGATCTGGTTGCCCATTCAATCAATCGCATGCTGGAGCGCATTTCCAGATTGATGGAGGGGGTGAAGCAGGTTTCCAATTCCATCGCCCATGATTTGCGCACACCCATCACCAGAGCACGTAACCGTCTTGAAGATGCGGCGCTCCATGCGCGAACGACTGAAGACATGCAGGAAGCGATTTATCGTGCGGTTGCGGACCTCGATCATGTAACGGCTGTTTTCGATGCGTTGATGCGTATCGCTCAGATCGAGGCAGGTGCACGACGTGCGGCATTCGAGACGACAGATCTCATCGCCCCCTTGCAGGACATTGCCGAGCTTTATGAGGCGACGGCAGAAGAAGCAGGGTTGCAGATTGCCCTCGATCTGCCGCAACGGCTGTTGTTTCATGGAGATGCCCGGCTTATTCAGCAGGCCGTCGCGAACATGATCGATAACGCCATCAAGTTCTCACCTGCGGAGACGACGGTGACGTTGCGCGCGGGTGTCTCCGACAAGCTGCTCAGGATCAGCGTGACCGATGAAGGACCGGGGATGTCGGAGGAGGATTTACTCCGAGCTTCAGAGCGCTTTTTTCGCGCAGATCAGGCGCGTAATACGCCAGGCGCGGGCTTGGGTCTGTCGCTGGTTCAGGCTGTGGCTCAGCTGCATGGGGGCGCGCTGGCTCTCGAATCCCTCCAGCGTGGTTTGCGTGTCGTTCTAAGCCTGCCGGTAGAGGAAAGTGATCGGGCCTGAGGCGTTCTTCGGGTGGGTTACGACTGAAAGCTGATGGTTTCATGTTAGAATAAAAAACTCTTCACCCGTCGCCCATCGTGCTGCAATGCGTTTCTGATCAATGTCTTTTTATGAACCAAGCAACTTTCCTGCTTTTTTGTCTTACGTGCTTTCTGGGGCTGGCCAGTCTTGCCAGCCTCGCCGAAGCCGCGACATCGACGTTACCTCGTACGACCCCAGCTCGTTCGGAAGCGATCCCCATGGCAATTACCAGCGATACGCTGGATTATTGTAAAACTCTGGCACGCAAGGTTCATCGCACCCTGCGCCAGACGGTCACCGCGACCCCGCCACTTGTCAGTCAGGTCATGTATCTCGAGCGTGAAGGTGAAGCGCTCTGCGCTCATGGCCACCTACGTTCCGGTATCACCCAGGAACGACGCGCTCTTGTCGCTCTGATGCGTTCCTGATTTTTCCGGGAAGGACGTTGCTGTCTTCCCGTTATTGGCGAGCCTCATCTTTCTCTATCGCACCTGATACAGCTTCGGGGTAATGCGTTGGCACGCGCTTACGGCTCTGCCGTTCTCGTTCTGGCGCGTCGCTGACGATGGATGACCGGCCATGACCATGATCGCTGTTCTCGACAAGACCCCTGGTACTGCCGGGTTTTACGCTGCTTTTCTCGATGCGCTGCGTGACCTGGGTTTCTCCGGGGAGATCGAGACGGCTCATGATACGCGTCTGGTTCACGCCACAGATAATTCGATTTATCAGCGCCATCCTGAAGCGGTTGTTTTCCCTGAGCATCAGACGGATCTGGTCTGTCTTGCGCGTCTTGCTGGAAGACCTGAGTGGCGAGAGATTGTTCTGGCGCCTCGGGGCGGCGGAACGGGGACCAATGGCCAATCCCTGACTGACGGAATCATGGTCGATCTCTCTCGGCACATGAATCGTATTCTGGAGGTCAATCTCGTCGAGAAATGGGTGCGCGTCGAACCCGGCGTCGTGAAAGACCAGTTGAATGCGGCGATCGCGCAGCATGGTCTGTTCTTTGCGCCTGAACTTTCGACATCGAACCGGGCGACGATCGGCGGCATGATCAGCACCGATGCATGCGGTCAGGGCAGCTGCACCTATGGCAAGACGCGTGATCATGTGCTGGGCCTCTCCACCGTTTTGCTGGGGGGCGAGGTGCTTCGCAGCGTCAAGCTCGACGATGCGGCGCTTGAGAGGCAGCGCCGTGGAGCCAGTCGCGTGGCGCAGATCCATGCCTGCGTGGCGGATATTCATGATAAGGAGAAGGAGACGATCGAGCGCGTTTTCCCGGCGCTTAATCGCTGCCTCACGGGCTATGACTTGCGCCATCTGCGCGATGACGACGGATCTTTCGACCTTACCAGCCTGATATGCGGTTCCGAGGGGACGCTGGGCTTTTTGAGTGAGGCAAAGCTCAATCTGCTCGAAATCCCTGCCATAGTGTTCTCGTCAACATACGCTACGGCAGTTTTATGGATGCGCTGCGCGATGCGCGGGCGTTGACCGGACTCAGACCTCTTTCGATCGAAACGATCGACTCAAAGGTGCTCGGTCTTGCGATGAAGGATTTCATCTGGGACTCAGTTGAAAGTTATTTCCCTGAAGATGAGGCCGGGCCAGCCAGGGGGATCAACCTCGTCGAGTTTGCCGGACATGACGAGGCGGCTTTGCGCGAGACGGTGGCGGGGTTTCTGACGCATCTGCGACTGGATACGACTGTGATGCGCTGTGGCCATACCCTTGCCGAGGGCCGTGTCGCCGTGTCGAAGGTCTATGCCATGCGCAAGCGTGCCGTGGGGCTGCTGGGGAATGTTCAGGGGGAGGCGCGTCCTCAGCCTTTCGTTGAAGACACGGCGGTGCCGCCTGAGAAACTCGCGGATTTCATTGCTGAGTTTCGGGCCCTTCTCGACGGACACGGGCTCGATTACGGCATGTTCGGTCATGTCGATGCTGGCGTTTTACATGTGCGCCCGCTTCTGGATATGCGAAACCTTGTCGATGCAGCGCGTATTCGCCCTTTGAGTGATGCGGTCTTTGCCTTGACGCGTCGTTATGGCGGGTCGCTCTGGGGAGAGCACGGCAAAGGTGTACGCTCCGAATATGTCCCTGAGCTCTTCGGGCCGCTTTATCCGAGCCTTCAGAAGATCAAGGCGGTCTTCGATCCGCATAACCAGCTCAATCCCGGCAAGATCGCTGCGCCGCCACAGGCGCAGGCATTGCTGAAAGTGGATGAGGTGCCGTTAAGAGGCGTTCAGGACCGTCAAATTCCCGATCCTGTATGGCAGAAATTCGGAACGGCCATGCATTGCAATGGCAATGGCGCCTGCTTCAATTTCGATCAGGACGACCCGATGTGTCCCTCCTGGAAGGCGACGCGCGATCGGCGGTTTTCTCCGAAGGGCCGAGCCTCGCTGCTCCGCGAGTGGCTGCGTTTGCAGACAGGAGAGGGGGCCGATATCGAGGCGCTAGAGACTGCAAGCCTCCCTCTCAAGCGACGCGTGACGGCTTTTTTCCGAGGGCGGAACAAAGCGCCCCTGGATTTCTCTCACCAGGTTTATGACAGCTTTGCCTCCTGTCTGGCCTGTAAATCCTGCACCAGCCAGTGTCCGGTAAAAGTGGATGTGCCCGATTTCAGGGCGCGTTTTCTCAATCTTTATCATCAGCGCTATGCGCGGCCCTTGCGGGACTATCTGGTGGGAATGATTGAATACGCCTTGCCGCTGATGGCGCGCGTCGCACCACTCTACAACGCTGCGACAGGGCTGACAGTCGTTCAGACACTGGGACGACGTCTTTTCGGTCTGGTCGATATGCCGACGATGCAGGGCGCCCGTCTCGCGGAAACCTGCCGTCAATGGGCAGTTCAACCGGCAACGCCTGAACGTCTCGGCGCCCTCTCAGAGAGTGAAAAGGCCCGGGCTGTCATTTTGATGCCGGATATGTTTACGCGTCATTTCGAGACGCCGCTTGTCTGTGCACTGATCGAACTGGCCGCGCGATGCGGCTATCGGGTTTTTCTTGCCGACAGCCTTGCCTGCGGCAAACCGCTTCATGTTCATGGATTTCTGGGATTGTTCGCCCGTCAGGCGAGACGCAATGCCCAGTTGCTCCGCAGATTTGCGGCGGCGGGCGTTCCCGTTGTTGGGCTCGATCCTGCGATGACGCTCATCTACCGGCAGGAATATCAGAAGGTTTCCGGGCTTGAGGTCTCAGGAAAGGTTCTATTGCCTCAGGAGTTTCTGCTGGATGCGCTGGCTCAGCAGGAAAAACCCGCCGACATACCGGATATGCAACACGTCTTCCTGGGTCACTGTACCGAGAAGACGGCCCTCGCGGGTTCCGGGACCGACTGGCAGACTCTCTTTCACCGTGTCGGGCTGACACTTCATCTGGAGAAAACAGGATGCTGCGGCATGTCCGGAACCTTCGGTCATGAAGCGCGCAACGCCGACACGTCACGCACGATCTTCGAGCAATCCTGGGGAGCACATCTCGATCGACCGGGCGAGAAACGTTTCCTGGCGAGCGGTTATTCCTGCCGTAGTCAGGTCAAGCGTTTCAGGGGCGAGGGGCTCGACCATCCCTTGGTCGTTCTTCTAGAGCGCCTGCGCGGTGACACGCTGCATTCCTGAACGCTTGGGGCCCTCGCGACCCTGAAGAGCGTGACATAATTCACACAGCTTTGTGATTGAGCGCTCTGCCAAGGAGCGTGATCGATTGACAGCCGGGATGCGCATTCCGTATCGGTCCGCAGTGCAAATGAGAAACGTTCTCATTTGTAACGGCTATTCATCGTATCGTTTCGGAATCTCCATGCCTGCCCCTTCTCGTGCTGCCCTGTGTCTGTCTGCGCTCTGTTCGCTTCCTCTATCCGGTGCGCTGATCGGCTCCGTCTACGCAGCAGAGGACAAACCGGCCAAGGGGGAGAAACAGGCGAGAGAGGGGAAAAAAGCGTTACAGGAGATGATTCGCGTTTCGGCCAAGCGTGGGGGGTTTTTGCCCGCTACGGCCAGCAGCGCGACCAAGACATCGACCCCGCTTGAACTGACGCCTCAGAATATTTCTGTCATCACGCAGGAGCGTATGAGTGTGCTCAACGCGCGCAGCGTGTCGGAAGCTGTGCGCTACGCTGCCGGCGTCTCCGATTATGGGTCCAAAGACGATCCTCGTGGGTATTTCGGGACGATCCGTGGTTTCACGCCTGATATTTACATCGATGGTACGCGTGCGCCCGATGCCAGCACCTCGCAGAGTTTCAGCATCGAGCCCTGGGGTCTGGAGGAAATGGACGTCCTGCGCGGAGCCTCTTCGGCACTGTACGGCTCTGGGCAGCTGGGCGGTATCATCAATGCCGTGAGCAAGCGGCCTCATCTCAATCAGGTCAATGAAGTCGACTTTCAGACCGGCTCCTATGGACGCGTACAGGGAGCCGTCGATGTCGGCGGTGCTCTGAATAGCAGCAAGACAGTGCTCTGGCGTTTCAATGGGCTGATCCGCAAATCGGACACCTATGCGAAAAATATCAAAAACAATGAGATCTATGTCGCTCCATCCCTAAGCTGGCGTCCCGATGACAAAACTGTCGCAACGCTATTGACCAGCTACGAGCAGCTCGATGCCGGATCGACGGCACAGTTTCTGCCTGCCGCGGGACGGTTCTGCCTTCGAAATGGGGACAAATCGCGCGCAATTTCCTGAGCAGTGACGCAGATTATGACGTCTATTCAAAGCGTCAGGTGGCTGTGGGTTATAATGTCGTGCGTCACATTCTGCCCAACTGGACGGTAACGCAGAACATGCGTTACGCGCATCTCGACCTGCTCTATCGTTTCGTCACGACCGCATCGCTTTCTGCCGATCAGAAATCGATCAACCGCACGGCCCTCAATCAGCAGGGCAATTATAACAACGTCACGCTCGACACCCGTTCGGCTGTCCTGTTCCATACCGGCGCGATCCATCATGAAATTCTGACAGGCGTCGATTTTCGGAGCGATTTTCTCGCCAATCGCCGAGGACAGCGTGCTGCGCCGGCGCTCAATCTCTATGCACCGGTTTATCGTGCCATTACCTGGCCCGGCTATGCTGCGACCACCAGCAATAACGAGACCGAGACCGATACGGGCATCTACGCCCAGGAGCAGGCGAACTGGCAGCGTTGGTATCTCACGCTTTCCGGCCGTGGCGATTTTACGGAGAGCATGACCGTCAATAATCTCAACGGGGCGCGGACGCCCCAGAATAATAATGCGTTCACCGGGCGTGTCGGACTGGTGTACCAGTCCGTCATCGGGCTGAATCCTTATGTCTCCTACGCGACATCGTTCCAGCCGCAAGTCGGGACGACTTTTTCTGGCTCTGCTTTTGTGCCGACCACAGGCAAGCAGATCGAAGTTGGGGTGAAGTACAAGCCGGTCAAGTCACTGCGCGGCATCGATAATTTCATGCTGACAGCAGATGTCTTTAATCTGGTGCAAAACAATGTGCTGACAGCCGATCAGGTGAACACGTCGTTCAGTGTGCAGACCGGGCAGCAAAGAACGCGCGGGTTCGAGTTCGAGGGCGTCGGCCGCCTGCCTTACAAGATCGATTTCATGGCGAGCTTTACCTATCAGGACCCTCGCGTCACGCGATCGACCGTGGCGGCTCAGGTCGGGCAGCGTCCCGTCGCCATTCCGTCGCATATGGCATCGCTTTTCCTCAAACGTGACGTGGCTTTCTCATTTCTGTGGCAGGCGGGTCTCGGTGCAGGGGTGCGCTATACGGGCAATACGGCCGGGTCACTGCCGCTGACCTTCTCGGTTCCATCGCAGCTGGTCTGGGATTTGCAGGCTCACATCGATCGGGGACGCACGCGCATCCAGTTCAATGGGACCAATATCGCCAACCGGAAATACGTGGCGATGTGCACCCGTGAAGTGGCCTGTGCCTGGGCGCCAGGCCGAGCTGTTTTCGTGACATTGTCGCAGCGCTGGTAAGGCGCCGAACAAAGCTCCAGATCTCAGGCAAGGTGATGGACGCCTGCCGGGTCGCAGAAGGCGAGCGCGTCAGGTGCCTGGGCGGCGTCTCGGTGGCGGCGGGCTCGCAAGAGCCGGGTTTTCAGGCCAGTCATGGCGCGGGTAGCGACCGCGCATATCGCGGCGCATGTCGGGCCAGCCCGTCTGCCAGAAGGCGGCGATATCGGCGGTGATCGCCTGTGGGCGCCGGCTGGAGACAGCAGGGCAAATTGCAGCTTCACCTTGCCTTGGGCAATGCGCGGCGTTTCCTTCAATCCGTAATAGGCTTGGGCTCTGGCCGAGATCGTCGGGTTGGGTTCGCGATAATCGATTGCGGGTGAGGCACCGGGCAGGCTCAGAGTTGTGGGCAGTTCCTGATCGAGACGTTTGAGCTGGGCATAATCGAGGCGCTGACGGAGCAGCGAGAGCAGATCGAGCCCCTGCACCTGAGAAAGCTTGGTCATGCCATCGATATAAGGCAGGAGCCATTCCTCAAGCGTGGCGGCAAGCGTCTCATCGTCTGCTGCAGGGAGTGTCTCATCAAGATGCTGGCGGGCCAGTTCAAGGCGGGCACGGAATTGCAGGCACGCCTCGCTCCAGTTCAGGCTACCGGAGAGATCGGCACGAATACGGGCCAGCAGAAGCGCCTGAATTTCTTCAGGGTCAGCCAGTGTCGAGCGATCTCGCAGCACCAGACCGCCAAGGCGCAGCCTCCTGCGTGCGATGACTCCCCCTGTTGCAGGTCGAGTGCTGTCTCGACCTGTTCTTCTGTTCGGGCCATCAGGCTTGGGGGAAGGGCGTTGAGGTCGAGCGGGGCAGCCAGACAGATTTCGGTGGCGGTGCGGGTATGCAGCGCGGGGGCAACCAGAAGTGTTTCGCGCGCCAGAGGATCGATGGCGCTCAATCTCGCCGAGCCACCGCCGGAGAGACGATAGCGCCCTGTCTCGCCTGCTGCCATGGCAACGCGATCAGGAAATCCGGCGGCGAGTAGGGCAGCAGCGGCGTTCGGGTCCGGGGGCAGGCGTTTCGGGAGACCGAGGCGTTTCTGATAACGCTGACTGGACTGGCGAATGCGCGCAAGGCTTGCCCGATCGGCGCTCGGATGATGTTCGGCGCCGTCGATCAGGGCGAGGCGTGACTGGATATCGGCAGGGGCAGCGGAGGCGCGCTGTCCCGGTATGGGTCTGGGACGGAGGGGGTCACGTTCTTCCAGCAAGGCGGCAAGCGACGCAGCAGTCGCTTTTTCGACCGGCGTCCGGGCGGCGCACATCATGGCGGCCAGACGCGGCTGTGCCCCGAGACGGGCCATGGCCGTCCCGAGAGGCGTTATCTTGCTGGTCTTGTCCAGTCCACCAAGGGTCTGCAAAAGCGCGATGGCGGCTTGTCTTGCGCCCGACGGAGCTGGGTCGAGCAAGGGCAGAGCCCCAGGCGCTGTACCCATCACCTCGTGCCACGAGGCGGTATCGAGGCAATGTCCGGCCAGATCGCTGCTCAGAATTTCGGGCAGATCGTGCTGGATCAGGGTCCGCCCGGTGGCTTCTGTCCAGAGACGAAGGGCGATACCCGGTGCCTCACGCCCTGCACGTCCCGCGCGCTGTGTCGCCGTGGCGCGAGAGATACGAAGGGTCTCAAGCCTCGAGAGGCCGGAGCCGACATCAAGACGCGGTTCGCGCCTGAACCCGCCATCGACCACAAGCCGAACCCCGGGAACAGTCAGCGAGGTCTCGGCGATCGAGGTGGCGAGCACGACCTTGCGTTTATCGGCGGGTTTGAGTGCAAGATCCTGCTCGCGCGTGTCGAGTTCGCCGTAAAGTGGCAGCACCACGGCATCTAGGCCGGCAAGGGCCGTTGCGCACCGTCTGATTTCGGCTACACCCGGTAAAAAGGCCAGAAGATCGCCTTCTTCCTCTGCCATGAGACCGCGAATGCTGCGCGCCATGGCGTCAGGCAATTCGCGTATCGCTGCGAGATCACGCTTGGCGTGACGGATATCGAGGGGGAAGGCTCGCCCTTCGCTTTCGACGAGGGTTCCGTCGAGCAGGCTGGTAAACGCGCGGCCATCGGTTGTGGCGGACATGGCGACCAGACGCAGTTCAGGCCGCAATGTGCGTTGCAGGTCGAGCGCGAAAGCCAGTGCCGTGTCGAGGTCGAGCGAGCGCTCATGCACTTCGTCGAATAAAATTGCAGCGACCCCGTCGAGGAGCGGGTCGGTCAGCAGGCGACGCAACAGAAGACCCTCGGTCACGACTTCAATCCGAGTGGCGCTGCTGACGGCTGAATCGGTGCGTGTGCGATAGCCGACGGTCTGTCCCGTTTCTTCACCGAGCAGCGACGCCATGCGATGGGCCGCGCCGCGCACCGCTACACGCCTCGGTTCCACCACCAGAAGTCGCCCGTCTTCACGCCAGGGGGCTTGTAAAAGATGAAGCGGCACCAATGTCGTCTTGCCTGCGCCGGGAGGCGCCACCAGAACGGCGTTGCGACCTGCAGCCAGGACGGCCTGCAATTCGGGCAAAGCCGCTGAGACAGGAAGAGCAGGAAGCGAAATGAGATTGGCGGGCAATGTGGGACCGGTCATAATGACCTCTATGGCGCGTCCGCAGGGCGGTCGGCAATTCTCTTCCCTTGATGCGATCGGTCTGATGCTGCGTAAGCTGTTTTTTCTCGTTCTTCCCCTGTCGGCCTTTTTCGCTGTTCCGTCCGCACCTGCAGCCTTGGCTGCCGAGAGCGCGCCAGTGGTCTCGACGCATGATACAGCGACGCTGGTCACGGATCGCGATAGCATCGCGCCTAGTAGCACCCTGCATGTCGGTCTGCGGCTGCAGCTCAAGCCGGGGTGGCACACGTATTGGCTCAATGCCGGAGACGCCGGTGAGCCTCCAACGCTGAAGACGCAGGCCAGCGGCGCCATGACGGGTCAGGGCGGGGCGATTGTCTATCCGACCCCGGTGCGCATCAGTGAAGGCGGGCTGATGTCCTATGCCTATACCGGTGATGTGCTGCTTCCCCAGTCTCTCACTCTCAACGGACAGGCTGGTACTGTCGTACTCAAGGCCCACGCAGAATGGCTGGTCTGCGCAGCGACCTGCGTGCCCGAGCAGGGTGACTTCACGCTGACATTACCTTCCGGCTCTGGGGCGCCGAACAGCTCTGCCGAGGCACCACTTTTCGAACATGCCGCTCAGGCAACCCCTGTGGACTCGCCTTTTGCTGCATCCATCTCGCCAGAAGGTCTGCTGAGTTTGAGTGGGCAGGGTCTTTCGGAGAAAACGGTCAGTCGGGCCTGGTTCATGCCTTCAGAGGCTGGGTTGATCGATCAGGTCGCATCGCAGAAGCTGACTGTCTCCGAAGAACAGGTCACCTTGAAGCTGGCATGGGTCGACGCAGCTCATAAGCCGACCAAGCTCTCAGGTGTCGTGGTCCTGCAGGATCGTGCAGGCCAGCAGACGTCGCTGTGGATCAGGACCGATCAGGCCACCGCGCCAGCCGGTGCTCCAGCGGCGCAGCATGCGCCGTCCTCATCGGTACCGCTGTCCTTGTGGCGCCTGCTGATCTTCGCTTTTCTGGGTGGGCTGATTCTCAATCTGATGCCCTGTGTCTTCCCTGTTCTGGCCATGAAAGCCTTTTCGCTCGCGCGCTTAGGGGGAAGCCAGCGTTCCGAGCAGATCAAAAGTGCAGTTGCTTACACGATCGGCGTGATGGGCAGCTTTGCGGTGCTGGGTATTGCCATGATCGTGCTGCGTCATGTCGGTTCGGCAGCAGGATGGGGTTTCCAGTTTCAGTCACCGATTTTCGTGATCGGCGTGGCCTGGCTTTTGATCATGATGGCGCTCAATCTTCTGGGTGTTTTCGAAGTAACGCTCGGGCGTCTCGGGCAGGATATCACCCCACGTCATGGCGTCTGGGGCGACATGCTGACAGGCTTGCTGGCCGTGATCGTGGCCACGCCCTGCACGGCGCCATTCATGGGGGCTGCCATTGCAGCGGCGTTGAGTGGCCCAGCCTGGGCAGGGCTGGCGCTGTTTCTGGCGATGGGCTTCGGTCTTGCTTCGCCTTATGTCGCGATCGCGACCATACCTTTCCTTGCACGCCACATGCCGAAACCCGGTGCGTGGATGGCTGTTCTCAAACAGGCTCTGGCGTTCCCCCTGCTAGGCACATCTGTCTGGCTTTTCTGGGTCGCCTGCGTTCAGCGTGGTGCGATGATCCTGCCTGTTGGCTTAGGCGGGGCTGTCGGTCTTGGACTGGTGGCATGGCTACTGGGAACGACGCAGCGTCAGGCCATCCTCAAGGGGCCGACTCTGGGTGTAATCATCGGGCGCGTTTTCGCTCTGCTGGTTTTGGTGCTTGCGGGGATCAGTCTGTCGCGGATCGATAATGGCGTTTCAGCGCCAGCGCCCGTTGAGGCCAAAGCAGGGACAGGAAGCGTTGCCTATTCGCCTGAGCGGCTTGCATCCCTGCGAGATCAGGGCAAGCCTGTGTTTATCGATATGACGGCAGCATGGTGCATCACCTGCATGGTCAATGAACGTGCTGCACTGCAGGCTGCATCCGTACAGAAAGCGTTCAAGACGCAGGGCATCACTTACATGAAGGGCGATTGGACGAACCGTGATGAGTCCATCAGCGCTTACCTCCGTGAGCATCAACGCGATGGCGTCCCGCTTTATGTCTACTATCCGCCTCATAAGGAGGGCGTCGTTTTGCCGCAGATCCTGACTGTTTCAGGAGTGCTTGAAGCGATCAGGTAATGCTTTGCCGATTGAGATTTCCAGTCTCGCCTCTGAAACGGGAGGCGAGAACGATTGCTGAACTGTCAGGCAAGTAATCCGCCATCGACCACGAGCGCAGAACCCGTGATGAAGCTGGAGCGTTCATTCGCTAGAAAAGAAACCACGTTTACAACATCTGAAATCTTGCCGTAGGCGCCGGTCGCAACGAAGCCTGCAAGAACCTTTGCCGCGTCAGTATCTGAGGGGTTCATCGCAGTATTGATCGGCCCGGGCTCTACCACATTGATGGTTATACCCCGATCACTCAGATCACGTGCAACACCCTTGGCAAATCCGCGTAAGGCGGCTTTGGTGCTGGAATAAAGGGACAGACCTGGCAAGGGCGTGCGGCCGCCGAACGCGGATCCCATGAGAATAATCCGACCGCCCTCCTCCATATATCTAACGGCGGCTGCTGTCTCAATCATCGGGCCGCGCACATTGAGATTCAAACCGGCTTCAACGATTTCAGGGGTAATCTCGTCGATCGTTCCCTTCGTAGATCCTGCATTGCACACCAGAACGTCGAGACGACGAAAGACACGCATCGTCTCTTCAATGATTTTTTCGTTTCCCTCGATGGTGCTGCCATCAGCCTGAATTGCCAGCGCGCGACATCCGAAAGCTTCGATCTGTTTGATCGTCTCCTGAGCACCAGACGGATCACGAAGATATGAGAACGCAACGTCATAGCCGTCGCTCGCAAGCTGACAAGCGATTCCGGCACCAATGCCACGACTGGCACCAGTGACGAGAGCAATCTTAACGGTCAATATTTCATTTTCCTGTATTAAAATACTGAAAATACATTGTTCAAATGCAAATTACTTACGGTTTTCCAGTAAGAAGGAAGGCCCGGAACCGATTTATGACAGAAGCAGCCTGCATGATCGATCCAGCAATCTGAAACTGCGAAAAAGATCTCTGAACATGAGCCGCTTGTGAGCGACTGAGAGATTGATCTGGCGCCGTTCGAGCTCGTCAATCTGCTCACGCCAAACGCGATACAGAAGCTGACTTTCCTGTTTGCAGGAGGCTCGGGGGGCAGGTTCTATCGCCAGCCTCATCTTATTCTTTTGCATGACGCGCTCTTCACCCGATGTAAATTCGTGCTTTTTGGACGGGCGCACCCTGCTCTGGCGGAAAAACTGAGCGATATCTCAGAATTCCGAAAAACTTGCCTTATTTTCTCGACGCGCGTAGCTCAGAGTATGAAAACCCAAGACCAGCCGTCGTTACTCGGCGAACTACAAATGCTCGTGAGCCGGCATTGTCCGCACAAGAGTACCAAGACTGCTATCGACTACCTGACACTTTACCAGTCCGAGACGACGACGGATCCGCTTCTTGTTATCTACGAGCCGCGCTTTTATATCATCATACAAGGCGCCAAAACGGTCAAAATCCACAAGAGTTGCTTCCACTATGATCAGAATCACTATCTGATCGCGACGCTTGATCTCCCGCTTTCCGGTCGGATTACCCATGCGACCCCTGAAAAGCCCTATTTGGCCGCCTGCATTACTTTCAATCCCGAAGAAATAGCCCGGATCATAGCCGAGACCAGGGCTCGTCCGGGGGCGAGAACACTGGGTCGCACTAGTCTCGGTCTCAGTCCTGTTACGGCAGATTTACTCGATGTTCTGTACCGTATGCTTCGTACGCTTGATAATGAGCGTGACCGTGACTTCCTCGCGCCTATGCTGAAGCGCGAAATCATTTATTGCGCGCTTCAGGGGGAGCAGCGTCATGTACTGCACGAGATCGCAGATCAGAGAAGCGATACATCGCGTATCAACCGGACACTGGCTTTTCTGCGCGCAAATTTCATGGACGATGTAGAAGCCGCGTCTTTGCCGGAGCTTGCCGGAATGGGGCAATCGACCTTTTATCGCCGTTTTCGAGCGATCACGGGCCTTTCACCTCTGCAATATCGCAAGCGTCTTCGCTTGCAGGAGCAAGACGTCTCATGCTCAGTGACGATCTCCTGGCTGCCGATGCGGCTTCGCCGTAGGCTATGAAAGCCCTTCCCAGTTTACTCGTGAATACAAAGTGATCTTTGGCTTGCCGCCTCATCAGGATATCAAACGCATCCACACGATCGGCTTGCAACGCTATCGTGAACTTAATGAGGATGTGTGGGTTTAGAACCTGTGCGGGGAACTGGTCTTTGGCATGGGAGCTTCTGCGTTCTGTGAGCCGAAAATAACACCTTCCCCCCTGTATGCCCACAGACCACACAATGCAGGCTTTGCACCCGTCTCCTCGTGAGCTTTCTTCGCTCCTCAACACATAAGTTTCCCGGGTTCTGTCCTGGAGCATTCGTCGCGTCTGGATTGGGAGCGGTAGAATAGTGCGATCAGACCGCTCACCGGAGATCAATGAATACTCAGGACATACACCTGGCTCCGCTTAATGTGACAGCACCGTCAAGCGGTGATAAAGACCTGAATTACAAAAACGGTGTGAAGTGATTGCCGGAGTGGACATGGCCGAAAAAATTCTTATTCAACGAATGGGTGCTCTAGGCGACGTCATCATGACCACACCAGTTGTCAGACGGCTGAGATTTGTGCTTGGCAAAGATGCGATTATTCATGTTCGCACATTGCACGCGGGCGTGTTCCGTAACAACCCGTTCATAAACGGTGTCAATGTAGAGCCACCCGAAGGAGGCTATACTCGAGATATCAGCCTGGAACTTGCGTATGAGCGTCGACCGACCATGCATGCGGTGGATGCGTTCATGATGGAGGTCTTCGCTGATTGCAACTGGCCAGCCAAGGAGATGACGCTTCATCAGGAAGCGTTTGAGCTCTCACAACCCGCCGATATGAAGCGCTTTGTCTGCTTTCACGCTGGGGTCAACACGAAGAGCCGTTCGCTGTCGCGTGAATTCTGGCTGGAGGTCATTGAAGGCATTCTCGCGTTGGGATTAACTCCGGTTCTGATCGGGGCAGGAGGCGATCATCGCTTTCCTGACATTCCCGGGTTGGTTGACTACCACTCCGCGTTGAATATCCATCAGATCGCCTATCTCATCGGCCAAAGCGCGTGCTTTATCAGCGCTGATACTGGGATTTCTCATATCGCGGGTACAACACAAACGCCGATGATCTCCGTTTATACGATGGCACGAGGTGCTTACCGCATGCCTTACCGTAATGGCCGTCTCGGACATGACATAGCGTTGCTTGAGCCAGACCTTTCCTGCATCGGATGTTTTCGGACCATGTGGAACCTGCACAACTGCGAGCGTGGCGATTTTGCCTGCGTCAACCAGAATGCTGTGACTTCAGAACAAGTGCTGAACCAGGTCCGGACGATCTGCTCAGATACATGGGCCCATGTAGACACGATCGAAAACCTCAGGATGCGAGATGCATGGTGGCAGATCGAAAGAGGAGTTTGACGCATGTTCGAGGTCGAAAAAGCAGTAAAGCGATATGTGCACGACTCACGTTTTTCCGGCCGATACTTTCGGGGACGGGGGTACGAAACCAATCCTGCACGCGTCAGCCTCAAGGATTTTCAGGATACTTTTCCCTTGATGCAGATTGCACCAGAGGCCGAGTTTGGTGAGGAAAAGGAGCGACAGGCAGAATTTATCTTTGCGTGCCACTCGCTGGAGAAAATGCCCAACCCCTTCGAGGGCCTGAAGGGTTACATCGATCGCTTGGCACCAGGTGGGCATTTCGTCGGAATTCTCTGGGACGAAGATATGTATGAGCAGGGGCAGTTCCCCTCCAGCTACAGCCCGGATCACAAATGGAGCTTCACGATTGCGAAGACAAAGAGCTGGTCTTCGCGATCAGTTGGTATTTTGAAGATGCTTTTACTTCTCGACTGGCAGGTTGAGGTCATCAAAATCGAGAAAATCGATCACACCTATCAGCCCCTCGCGAGAGAGGCGATCAATCCCTCTCCGCACACTCCGAATGCTCGGTTGAGATCGTTCTGCGCAAACGTTCCTGATCAGTCCCAGAGCGAGGTAGAGGCATCTGTGGAGGCGAAAACAAACCAAATTACTCTGAGCCGGACTCGCCTCTGTCCAAAAGCGCTTTTACCTGACTTCCTGGATCTCGACGATTGTCCTTTCTGTGCAAAGATCTTCTGGATACCGTCTCTTTGCAAAAGAACAAGGCAAGAAAATGCGCGTCGTTCTCTGTCTCGTTTTGCTTCTGATGCTGACTTCCTGCTCTCATCTCTCTTCGCGTGAGGAAGATAGTCGTGCAGGCATTCTGCGCCCGGTATCAAGCACAGGAAGTACTCAGCCGAAAGGTTCTCTGGTTTCAGGACACAAATCCACAGGACATCTGTATATGGGCACAGGCGTTGGGGCATCTCCACTCTGAAACCTGACCACCGGTAAGGTTTCAGAGTGGAGACGTCTCCCTGATTGTCGCGGCGGGCTTAGATCACGATTCTCCCGACTATGTGGCTGCGACTTTATCGGTGGCGATGGTTTACCAGGGAGACGGCAAGTCAGCTCGCATACCCTGTTCAGCCTGATGTCCATGCTCAGGTGGCAGAGCCGATCACATTGTTGCCTATTCCTGACCTGGTAGATCGCATAGCTCTTTTGTCCGCGTGCCTCGACTTCAAGACATTTGGTCTGAGAAGACAGAGCCAAAAGCTGGAGGTCGGTAAAAGATCGAGAGTTGAAACGGAGAAGACGTACTTGTTTCCCGGCTGACGCTGTGGGCAGTCTGTCACGTCCATTGTTTCGATGGGTTTGAAAGGTCATGCTGTGAAGGGAGTGATTTCGGCTCGTCGCAGTCAGAGGTCAGCCAAGCCCGGACCACTATCTCGACTTCGGGCAAAAGCCAAAATCTACAAGAAAGTTGTTCAATATCGGATTTTCAGGGAGATAAGTGGTGCCCAAGACCGGGATCGAACCAGTGACACTGCGATTTTCAGTCGCATGCTCTACCAACTGAGCTACTTGGGCACCGGCACCATGCGGTGTGAGAGGGGGTTTACTCCAAGCGGCCACGGGGATCAAGCGGGGGAAAGACGATTTTTTCCTCATCGTCTTCGTCGCTTACGGGAACGCTATAGCTCTCGTTAAACCAGCGCCCAAGGTCGACGTCTGCGCAGCGTTTGCTGCAAAAGGGGCGAAACGACGTCTCTGTCGGGCGCTTGCAGATCGGGCAGAAGCTCATGCTGTGACGCTCATGGGGTAAAGCTCCAATAGGCATCGGGATAATCGGGCATCATTGTCAGGGTCAGGGGCGCGCCCCATTCGAGCGCGAACTGTGTGATCGTATCCTGATCGCTTTCCAGTGCCCGCACAACGCTCATTGAGGCGCGGAGCATTGGGGTGCCGCCTGCGCGTTTATCGCTTTTGTCTCGCAGGATCTGTCTCAGGGCAGCGAGCCCGCGTCCTCCCGGGTTTGAAAGGATTTCGTGCAAGGGCGCACGTCCCCTCGTACGTACGACTTCGAGCAGGCCGAGCGCTGTTGCGCCGAGCATTTTTGGCTGCATCGGATCACCTGCCAAAGCGTCCGCTAGAAAGCTGCCCAGTGCCGGGCGTTTGCGAAGCGGCACGCCAGCCGGGTCGATCAGAATGGCGCCGCTGAGATTCCGCAGACGGATCTCACGAGCCAGAGCGACAAATCCGTTGCGATTGGCTGTGAAGCCATCCATCTGGCGGCGTTGATCCGGAGCTGGATCGTCGAGATCGATGGCTGTCAGGGCCGGGGTCGGGGTGAAGGTGGCGCGTAATCCGTTTGGAAGCGTTGCCAGAGGGGTCGCGAGTTCCTCACAGCTTTCTTCCAGCACGGCGTCGAAGGCCATGCTGACACGCTCGACACGTGACCTCAACGAGGAGGGAATGAGCGCCATGAACGCCGGGGCGTCGCAACACAGCGGAAGTTCGGGATAGCGCGCTGCGATCTCTTCAAGCGGTGACGGACCGCGGGAGATCAGTCTTGGGGCATCGCCTTCTGGCAGATCGCCGGAAAGCGGTTTGAGACGCAGCCTTTGCCGTTCTGGGCGCTGCGCGTCACGCGTGCAGAGACAAGTGTGCCTTCCTGATGTGTGCCGGTCAGGAAGCCGCTACTCTGATCGGCGAGGGTGACAAAGGCTCCGCCCATGGCGGGAGCGGCTTTCTGGACCCGGACGAGATGGGTGTCGCCATAACCATCGGGCATTCCCGGGCGCCAGAGAGCGAAATCAATCAGCTCATCATCGTCGCAAACGGCAATGCGTGCCTCACCCGGTGACCAGGCGATGCGGCACTCTCTCATGCCAGAAAGCGAAAGGGCTGGCCGCGCAGCATCTGCGCTGTCTCAAACAGCGGCAGGCCGATCACGCCGGACGGACTGCCTCCCACATAGCGGATGACCGACGCGGCGGCGCCCTGAAGCGCATAGCCGCCCGCCTTGCCCTGCCAGTCGCCTTGGTCGAGCAAAGCTGCAATCTGGCCGTCGGTCAGGCGAGAGAAGGTGACGTCGGTCTCGACCAGACGCTCGACGCGACGGCCCTCAGTCCAGGCGGCACTCGGGGTCACACAAAGAGCGGTCAGCACCGTATGGCGCCGCCCTGAGAGAAGGCGCAGACAGCGTTCAGCGGTATCGCGGTCTTCTGCCTTAGACAGGATGCGTCGCCCAACGGCAACGATCGTGTCGGCTCCCAGGACGAGGGCGGGAGCCGAGCAGCGCTCCGCGATTGCTTCGGCCTTCATGCGGGCCAGACGCGCGACACAGGCGCGTGGCGTTTCGTTCTGGCGTGGTGACTCGTCCAGATCGGCGGCTTCGATGCGATCCGGGACGAGACCAATCTGGCGGAGAAGATCGACCCGCCGGGGCGATGCCGAAGCGAGGACCAGTTCCGGCCGTATGCCGTCCGTCACGGAGATGCTCTTACTTGAAGCGGAAGGTAATTCGGCCCTTCGACAGGTCGTACGGCGTCATTTCAACATTGACGCGGTCGCCAGCCAGAACACGAATACGGTTCTTGCGCATCTTGCCGCTGGTGTGAGCAAGAATGGTGTGTTCGTTGTCGAGAGTTACCCGAAACATGGCATTGGGAAGCAGCTCTGTAACGGTGCCGCTGAATTCGATCATGTCTTCTTTTGACATTGGGGTCCTTGTCGCGATTGAAACTGAGAACGGGCCAGGTCAGCCCGGGCAGGAAAATTCTGTCGCGTATGTGCTGGCTGTAACGCGTTCAGTCAAGTTTCTTGGTGATTTGTGCCTGTGAAAAGGGCTCGATCAACCGTGATTCCACCCCAGCGCGTCGAGTCGGGCAGAAAGGCTCAGCGCATGGGCCCCCAATCCTTCGGCACGGGCAAGGGCGACGCCGGCAGGCCCGACAGCGCGCAAGCCGTTGGCATCTGCCGCGATGGACGTGGTCCGCTTGAGAAAGTCGAAAACCGAAAGACCCGAAGCAAAGCGCGCCGTGCGGCTGGTAGGCAGAACATGGTTGGGTCCGCCCACATAGTCGCCGACGGCTTCGGGGCAGTTGCGTCCGAGGAACATGGCGCCAGCGTGACGGATCTGCGTCGCAAACCCTTCCGGATCGTCGAGCATCACTTCGAGATGTTCCGACGCGAAGCGGTTGGCGATCTCGGCCGCCTCGGCCCAGTCGCGCACGATGACGACGGCACCGTGATCGGCCCAGGATTTGCCGGCAATTGCGGCGCGAGGCAGGTCAGTAACTCGTTTTCGACAGCGTCAACCACGCTTTTGGCAAAGCTGGCGTCGTCAGTGATCAGCACGGCCTGAGCCAGTTCGTCATGTTCAGCCTGCGCAAGCAGGTCGAGGGCGACGAAACGCGGGTTGTTGCGGTTATCGGCAACGATCAGGACTTCTGAGGGGCCGGCAATCGAGTCAATTCCGACATGGCCAAAGACCTGGCGCTTGGCTTCGGCCACATAGGCGTTGCCCGGCCCGACAATGCGATCAACGGGCGGAATGCTCGGTGTGCCATAGGCGAGGGCGGCCACGGCTTGCGCGCCGCCGACACGATAGATCTCGCTGACGCCGCAGATACGGGCTGCTGCCAGAACCAGCGGATTGAGAACGCCATCGGGGCAGGGCACGCACATGGCGATACGCTCGACACCCGCAACGCGGGCTGGCAGGGCGTTCATCAACACAGAGGAGGGATAGGCCGCCTTACCGCCCGGCACATAAAGCCCAACAGCGTCGAGCGCTGTCCAGCGCATGCCAAGCGTGAGCCCGGCGTCATCGGTGTAGGAGAGATCGGACGGGAGCTGTGCGCGGTGGAAAGACTCGATGCGCGTGGCGGCGAGCGTGAGTGCCTCCATCAACTCGGCATCGACCTTGTCCGCCTCGCGATTGATCTCGTCTGCAGAAATGCGGATCGTCTCGGGCGTCAGAGGAAGGCGATCGAAGCGCGACGTGAACTCGCAAAGCGCCGTATCCTTCTCGGAACGGATCGCAGCGATGATGTCCCGCACCGGGGCGCTGACGCCGGTCTCGACCGCGCTGCGGTCAGCGAGCAGGCTTTCGAGGCGGGATTCGAAATCGGCGTTGTCAGTCTGAAGCCATTTCATGCCGCGTTCTCCTGAAGGGCGTTGCGAAAGCGCTCGATCAGGGCCCGAATGGCATCGGGACGGGTCTTCAGGGCAACGCGGTTGACGATAAGACGGCTGGTCACATGGGCGATCACATCGGTTTCGCGCAGACCATTTGCCTTGAGTGTCGAGCCGGTATCGACCAGATCGACAATGATGCTCGCCATGTCCAGCGTTGGGGCAAGCTCCATGGCGCCATGCAGATGCACGATCTCGGCATTGACGCCCTTGGCCGCAAAGTGTCGCCGGGTAATCGTCGGATATTTGGTCGCGACGCGTAGATGCGAGCTGGCTGCCGTCGTGTCATGCTGGCCGGACCCGACAGGGCGCGCGATCGAGATACGGCACCCGCCAATGCCCAGATCGAGCGGGGCATAGATATCGGGATAATCGAATTCCATCAGCACGTCGGCACCGCAAACCCCGATCTGGGCGCCGCCATGCGCCACGAAGGTCGCCACGTCGAACGAGCGCACGCGCACGACGTCTACATTCGGGTCAAGCGTTGGGAAGCGCAGGCTGCGCGTGCCTTCACCGATAGCGCTGCCATCGTCGAACAGACCAGTACGCTCCAGCACAGGGCCAAGCGCTTTCAGGATACGACCTTTGGGCAACGCCAGAATGAGAGGCGCATCCGAGGTCTCGGAGATAGGCTGGGGCAGGGTATCGGGTGCAGCATTCATGACAACTCGTTCCTAACACAAACTCGTTCGTCCAAGAACCTCGAGCAACGAAGAGTTTTTGTGGCTGGGAATATCGCGACCATCCTGTGGTTCACGGATTGGTGAATGGATTTCATGGTCGCTGTGCAACCCGACAGGGGGCAGTCCGCTAGATTGAAAGGCTTTCAGTCTGGATGCGTTTGTAAGGAGCACCCCATGTCTAGCAGTAACGTTACCCCCCATCAGGCCTCCACCACATCAAGCGCTGATGGGCAGCAAGTGTCTCTGCAGCTCAACGACGGAACCCAGATCCCGCAATTCGGTCTTGGCGTTTACAAGACGCCCGCAGACGAGACGGCGGAGATCGTGCGTTACGCGGCCAAAGCCGGTTATAAGATGGTCGACACGGCCTCGTTCTATGGCAATGAGAGCGGCGTCGGTGATGCTTTGCAGGATTTCCCCGATCTGTATGCCGTGACCAAGCTATGGGCTGCCGATTTGGGATACGATAAGGCAATGCGCGCTTTCGATGAAAGTGCCCGTAAACTGCGACGTGACGTTGTGGACCTCTATCTGATTCACTGGCCCATGCCGAAAACGGGCTTGACCGCCGAGAGCTGGAAAGCGCTGATCGAGCTCAAGAACGAGGGCCGGATCCGGTCCATCGGCGTGTGCAATTTTCAGCCCGCACATCTGACGCAGCTGATCGAGGAGACCGGGGTCAAGCCGGTACTCAACCAGATCGAGTTGCATCCGTCGTTCCAGCAGAAAGAATTGCGGGCGTTCAACGAGTCACTGGATATCCGCACTGAAGCCTGGAGCCCGCTCGGACGCGGTGCAGGGCTTGATGGTGAGATCGTGACGAGCATCGCCAAGAAGCACGGCAAGACACCCGGTCAGGTGACACTTCGCTGGCATCTTGAACTCGGCAATATCGTGATTCCGAAATCGGCTAATCCGAAGCGGCTCGATGAAAATCTCGACGTTTTCGATTTCCGCCTCGATGAAGATGACATGCAGCGGATTGCTACGCTCGACCGTGCCGATGGCCGTACCGGACCCGATCCCGACACGGCCGAATTCTGAGGGGGAGCAGGGCGCGGTAAGCGCGCCCTCAAGACCCTTAGGTTTCTGCCCCGAGAGTATTTCCGTCTGGCATCGGAAGATAAATCCGGGATTGTCGCCGTGCCCGACTGCAATCTCAGTGGAGAGCGAACGTCTCGTTGAGACGATGTATTTTCGCTCTCCCGGCGGGAAAAGCGCTCTCTAGTTTGCCTTTTCGCTTCAGACGTCGTGGACCATATCCAGATCGCCAAAGCGGGTGAATTCGCCTTCGAAATAGAGCGGAATGGTGCCTGTGGGTCCATGACGCTGCTTTTCGAGGATGAGCTCTGCCTTGTTATGCACGAGCGCCATCTTGCGCTGCCATTCTTCCATGGCGACCTGGTATTTATCCATGCTCTCATAGGCGCTGTCTTTCGGCATGCGCTGCTGCAAGTAATATTCGTCGCGATAGACGAACATCACGGCGTCGGCGTCCTGCTCAATCGAGCCTGATTCACGCAAATCCGAGAGCATCGGGCGCTTGTCTTCGCGCGACTCCACCTGACGGGAGAGCTGGGAGAGCGCAATGACGGGCACGGCCAGTTCCTTGGCGATGGCCTTGAGCCCCTGCGTGATCATCGAGATTTCGAGCACACGGCTTTCGGGTTTTGTGCCGATCGCAGGGCGCATGAGCTGAAGATAATCGACGACGACCAGGCTGAGGCCCTTTGTACGGGCAAGACGGCGGCAGCGCGTTCGCATGGCGGAAAGGGAAATGGCCGGAGTGTCGTCGATATGCAGAGGCAGTTCCGACAATTCGCGCGAGACGCGGACAAAGCGATCAAACTCGCGCTGGCCAATGTCGCCACGACGGATCTTCTCGCCGGAGACTTCCGATTGCTCGGACAGAATACGGGTAGCCAGCTGCTCGGCCGACATTTCGAGCGAGAAGATCGCGACGGCGCCGCGCGGTTTCGTCCCTTTATCCTCGGCCTCGCGCAACAGCGCCTGTGCTGCAGAGAAGGCGACTTTCGTTGCAAGGGCCGTTTTGCCCATGGCAGGCCGCCCGGCCAGGATCAGCAGATCCGAAGGGTGAAGGCCACCGGTCTTCTTGTCGAAGTCGCGCAGGCCTGATGTCAGACCGCTGACATCGCCTGTGCGCTGAAAAGCTTGCTCGGCAACCTGAAGCGCCCCGGTCAGGGCGCGTTCGAAGGTGACGAACCCGCCATCCTGTCCCTTGTCGGTTGCCAGCTTGAAGAGCGTTTCTTCGGCGGCAGCGATCTGGTCGCCGCCTTCAAGATCGGCGCGAGCACCATAGGCGTTATTGACGACGTTCTCGCCGATATCGATGAGCTGCGACGTATCCAGGCGTCGTGAATGGCGCGCCCGTAATCGCCCGCATTGACGATACCCACCATCGCCATCAGCAGCTGGCCCAGATATTGCGGGCCGCCTACCTCATCCAGCAGACCGGAATGCTCGAACTCCGCCCGCATGGTGATGGGGTCCGCTAGCATTCCGCGGTCGATACGGCGCGCAATGGCTTCGAAAATCCGCCCATGCAGCGGATCGGCAAAATGCGCTGCGACGAGAAAATCGGAGACGCGTTCATACGCCTTGTTATTGGTCAGGAGGGCGCCCAGCAGAGCGCGCTCGGCTTCCGGGTTGGCCGGAGGCGAGCGGCGCAAGAGCGCAGTCAGGCCATCATCGGCCACGGATTGTTTGGATGCATCGGTCATAGTCACAGCGTCCCTCTATCATGGGCGCAGCCGATTCGAGCAAGCCGAGAGACTGTCGCATGCGTGGCGGGTGAGCAATACTCCCTGCTTCCCTGAGAAGGGGCAGTATTAAGGAGAGGGTATCATGCAGGCGATGGGGCTGTTTGCGCATATTCCAGGTGAGGGGCTGCTCCAGCTCAAGGAGTTGGGCCTCGCTTTCTTCCTGTCCGCTCTGGTCGGACTCGAACGGGAGTACAGACAAAAAGCTGCGGGCTTTCGCACGTATACGCTCGTTGGTGTCTCGGCCGCGCTGTTTATGCTTATCTCGAAATACGGTTTCGATGATGTCCTGTCGCCGGGACGCGTTGTGGTCGATCCGTCGCGTGTGGCTGCCCAGATCGTGTCTGGTCTCGGCTTTATCGGCGGTGGGGTCATTTTCATGCGTCGTGATACCGTGCGTGGTCTCACGACGGCGGCCTCGGTCTGGCTTACGGCAGCAATCGGTATGGCGTGCGGTGCAGGCATGGCGACCGTAGCGCTTCTGACGGCTGTCGGCTACCTCATCATCATGTTCCTCACCCCGGTCTGGCTAAGGCGTCTGCCGCGTGCCTCACGCCACGGATTTAAGGTGAGCGTGCGTGGTGATGCCAATGGTGATTTTGTCGACGGAGTCGGCGATGCCCTGACGAGGCTTGATTTCATACTCGGCCATGTTTCTCAGGAGCGTCACACCGAAAACCTCTTTCTCACAATCCATGTGCGCGGCAAGAAAACACCGGATGAAGTCATCACAGCTCTAATGCGTGTTCCCGGTGTTCAGGCTGCCTGGAGCGGGAAACCCGATGAGTCATTCGACTAGACCGAGCCTGAGCAGGTGGCTGCCCAGTTCTTTTTTTAAGGGGGGCAGGTGTTGCCCTCGGTATAAGAAGTCAAAGGGCAACGGCGCTGCGGAAAACTGGGGTGGAACGCTGAAATTCCCTCTCTTCAGACAGGCTCGGCTTTGTGAAGATGACACAGCCCTTCGGGGCTAAGGATTTTTTCCAGTGTCTCTTCGGGTACGAGCTGGCGTTCGCGGACGATTTCGATCACGCCACGACCGGAACGATGAGCTTCCAGAGCGACGGCGGTAGCAGTCTCGTAGCCGATAAAGGGATTGAGCACGGTCACGATACCGATCGAGTTCGCCACAATCGCTTCGAGCTGGGCCTTGTTGGCCGTGATGCCGCGAATGCAGCGCGATTCAAGGGTGAGGCATGCCGCATGGAGATGGGTCAGGCTCTTGAACAGGCTATGGGCAATAATCGGCTCGAAGGCGTTGAGCTGGAGCTGCCCTCCTTCAGCAGCCATCGTGACGGTCAGGTCGTTGCCGATCACCTCGAACGCCACCTGATTGACGACCTCAGGAATGACCGGGTTGATCTTGCCCGGCATGATGGACGAGCCCGATTGCATCGGAGGGAGGTTGATTTCGTTCAGTCCTGCACGGGGGCCTGAAGAGAGCAGGCGAAGGTCATTGCAGATCTTCGAGAGTTTGACGGCAAAGCGTTTGAGAACCCCGGAAACCTGAACAAAAGCCCCGCAATCCTGTGTCGCTTCGATGAGGTCGCTGGCAGTCAGGAGTTGAAGGTTTGTGATCTGGTTGAGATGCGTGCAGATCGTGTTTGCAAAATCCGGATGGCTTGCAATGCGCGTACCGATGGCGGTGCCGCTAGGTTGACTTCCTTGATCAAAAGGATCGCCTCGTTGAGGCGTTTCTGGTCCTCATCGAGCATGACGGCATAAGTCTGAAATTCCTGCCCCAGCGTCATGGGGACGGCGTCCTGCAACTGGGTACGACCCATTTTCAGGATGTCATGAAATTCGACGGCCTTGGCGGTAAAGGCCGCGCGCAGCACAGCCATGGCGTCGGTCAGATGATTGACGCATGGATGGTCGCGATGCGCAGGGCGGTTGGATACACGTCATTGGTGCTCTGGCCCATATTGACGTGATCGATGGGGTGCAGAGCGCTATACTCGCCTCTCTGACGGCCCAGATGTTCCAGCGCCCGATTGGCGATGACCTCGTTGGCGTTCATGTTGGTCGAGGTGCCTGCCCCGCCCTGAATGACATCCACCACGAACTGCTCGTGCAGCTTGCCACTTCGCACATCCTCGCAGGCAGCGACGATGGCTTGCGCTTTGGTGGCATCGAGGAGCCCCAGATCCCGGTTGCTCAGCGCGGCGGCCTGCTTGATTGCGGCAAGCGCATTGATGAGTTCGGGATAGGCGCTGATCTTGCGTCCCGTGATTGGAAAATTCTCCACGGCGCGCAGGGTATGGATGCCGTAATAGGCCTCTGTCGGGACCTCACGCGTGCCAAGAAGATCGTGCTCAGTTCTGGACGTCACCATGATTCGGTTTTCTCCCGTTCTCTCTCGCCAGAGGAGGCTACCGAAGAGGCGGATGCAAGCGGCACGTTGCCAAGAGAATATGTTCTTTTATCTCGGGAGATATGCACGCAATGCGCGGCCCGGCGCTGGGCCGATTTTCAGGAGATGAAAAAGCGGCTCAGCCCGAGATCGCGCAATCCCTTGCGATAGGCAATCGAACTCCGGTCGGCCATGATATGGGCTTCGAATGTTGGGTCCAGAGGCAGGCATTCGGGCTTTTGCGCCTCGACCAGAAGACGGTCTTCCTCAAAGACAAGCCGGTTGAACTCATAGACCGCCTCGACCGGAATATCGGTGTCGAAATTGCGACAGATCGGGGCAAACATCCGTGTCTTGCGGGCCGAGACGGGGGAGGCCGCATTCATGATGACGAGACGCCCATCTTCGGGAAAATGGATTTCGAGCGTCGCGGTGAATGGGAGAGATGTGCGGAAATGGCGAAGCCATTCGAACCCCTCCGGTGCACGCCCGTCCACGCCAATGGGGTAGTTGCCAACTGAACTGCGATATTCGACCTCGAACCCGGTTTCGGTCCGTTTGGGCACGTAGGAGGGAACGACAGGGTTCTCAGGATCGGCAAAGGTATCGGTATGGACGAAGGCGAAATGCGCCACGTCCAGAAATCCTTCGACCTGACGGCCAGCGAAACCGGCGATATCGATCCAGGGGCAGGTGATCTGCTGATAGGACGGATCGTTCCAGTGCGGCATGTCAGGCACATCCTGCGATGTGTCTCCTGCGAGACACGTCCAGACCAGACCGTAGAGCTGCTTTACTGGATAGGTTTTCAGATGAAGCTTGTTGGGAATGGCGGAGCTGGGATGGGCCGGGACACGCACGCAGCGACCGGCCTCTCCGAAACGGAAACCATGATAGGCGCAGGCGATGGTTTCGCCGTCACCCGATCCCATGCTGAGTGGGACTCCGCGATGAGGGCAGAGGTCCTGGGCTATGACGATCTCGTCTCCCGATCGATACACGACCAGCGTTTCGTCGAGCAGCGTTGCGGCAACGGGGGCAGTGCCGATATCGCGACAGAGCGCGACCGGATACCAGAAGCGCGAGAGGATCGCCCAGTCAGCGGCATCGAAGCTGCATTGGCGCGGCAGTTGAATCGGGCGATCGAGAGTTTCGGACATGAGGCGCCTTGCCGGATAATGCAGGAGAAGAAGACGGGCGTATCAAACCTCTCACAAGCGCTGCGTTCGATGATATATCGAAATATCGTCTTTCCCGTTCCAAAAATGAGAGCACCCTTTTGCCCGTCTTTACGCGTTTTCTGCGCTACTTCATGGCCGTCTCGCAGCATGGATCGATCCGGCGGGCTTCCGACGCATTGGGGATTTCCGCCTCCTCGATCGATCGTCAGATCCTTCTGGGCGAGGAGGCTCTCGGGACATCCCTGTTCGAGCGCCTGCCATCGGGCCTCAGACTGACCTCATCGGGGGCTGTTTTGCTGGTACAGGCAAAGCGGTGGCATCGTGAGTTCCAGGATTGTCGTGCTCAGATTGACGATCTGAAGGGGCTGAAGCGCGGTCACGTCACGCTCCTCATCCCTGAAGCGATGGCACGTGGCATGGTGCCTGAGGTGATCGCTGCCCTGCGCGTGACCCATCCGGGTATTTCGCTCTCCGTCCGCGTGATGACCAACCATGACATAGCGCCAGCCCTGATTGAGGGGCGAGGCGATCTGGCTCTGATCTTCGATCCTTCGGCGACAGCGCGGCTTTCTGTCAGGGCGAGAGCTGTCTTCCCCCTTGGGCTGGTCACGCGACCGGACCATCCGTTGGCGAAGCTGGATGAGGCCCGTTTCAGTCTCTGCGCTTCGTATGATGTCATTGCTCCTTCTGCGCCGCTCGCGCTCGCGCAGAAGATTGAGTGGCTGGTATCCGAGACAGGTCAGGCGCTTAATTCGGTATGCGAGTCAGACGATATCGAGATGATCAAATCGCTCATTCGCAACGGGGTCGGGATCAGTATCCTGAGCTATGTGGATGTCGTGCAGGACGTGCGAAGCGGGTCCCTAGCCTTCGTCCCGTTTTCCAACCGCAAGATCAGACCCTTCGAGCTAAGCTTCTGTGTCGATCAGGCTCGATCTTTACCGATGGCTGCACGCGTGGTCGCCCAAGCACTTGAGGCGGCCTTTCCCGGATTGTCACCACCCTTACGTGACGGCGACCCGGATGCCGATCAGCCTTCGTGATGTTCGCTGAGAGGCTGGTGACCGACGCTTGCCGATGAGATGGCCTGAACCGCTTCGGCTGAGTCGACGACAACCAGAGCATCGCCTGCAATGGGAGAGGGCGTGCGGTCTTTGGGCAGCAGGGCGCGGAAGCGACCGTCATAGCTGGCGGCCTGTTCGTACTGCACATCGAGCAGGCCGTTTTTGTCCAGAAACACGTTCATCGTGGCGGGGATGCGAATGCAGCCTTCCGATGCCGGATGACCCAGACGTTGCTCGAGAAAATCTGGATCGGTCGCATGGATTTCGAGGCGGATATCCCCGGTCTCATGGTCGGGGCGCCAGCCTTTGACGGCCTTGTGCCAGCCCATGTCCCAGACGCGCATACCTTTGGCACCGATGCCGCGAATACCATTCTCGTTTTTGGTGCCGAGGGCGCGATAGCCCAGACGATCCGGCGTGTTGATGAACACACCTGTCGGCGTGATGTAATACAGCTTGCGTCCGGCCTTACCCGTGGAGACAGGCGTCCCACCGACAGTTTCCCATTCCGCATTGCCGGGCATGGCCAGCACGAAGCAAAGACGCTGCACTTTCGGGTTGCGGTCGACGACCATCAGAAGCTGGGGCCGATCGATGGGCGTATTGGTGCTGGAGATGGCTGCACGCGCGAGACGGATGAAGCGCTGACGCACTTCCGGCGTGTAGGTCGTAAAGCGTGAGACGGATTTCTTCATGCGCAAGGTGAGATGATGCGCTTCAAGACGTGCATCGGCCTCGGAGAGGACGGGCAGAGGGGGAATCACGACCGGGGCGGATTCCGGGCTGTCTGACGTCGTCGGGGCAGGAGTTGAAGCCGCAGAAGAAGGCAGAGGGGGCGCTTCGGCTGGCTGCGCCTGAGCACAGGCAGAGAGCGCGCAACCGAGCACAATGCCGGTAAAGACCAGCTTCATCGAAGTCAGTAGGCCTGACGTCATTGCCCGATTTCTGTTCTGCATTTCGACTCCAAAATTCTAGGACAACTACGTTTCAGGATGCTTTCAGTTCGCCGGGCTGGTGCGGACAAAGGGGGTATTCAGGTAACGGTCGAACCATGCCAGCATCCGTCTCTGGGCATCGCGTGCATGGTCGTGCCCTCTCATTCCGTGGCCTTCGCCCGGATAGATCACGAGGCTGGTCGGCACCCCGAGTGTGCGCAATGCGTGATAGAATTCCAGGCTTTGAGGGGGAGGGCATTCGACGTCGTTCGCGCCGACATAGACGAAAGTCGGGGTCTTGACCTGCTTGATGAAGGTAATGGGCGACGACTGCGCATAAACACCCGGATCGTCATAGACTGACGCGCCGAAGAACGGGGGCAGCCAGGCATCGATCCCGTTCTGGCCGTAATAGGATTGCCAGTTGGAGACACCTCCGCCTGCCGCGGCCGCCTTGAAGCGGTCGGTCTGGGTGACGACCCACATGGTCATGTAGCCGCCATAGGAATAGCCGGTCAGAGCAAGGCGGTTTTCGTCAATCGGAGCTGCTTTTTCGAGGGCGTCGATTCCCCGATGAACGTCACGCAGGTCGCCATGGCCGAAGTCACGCCGGTTGGCCATCGTAAAGGCCTCGCCCTGACCATAGCTGCCGCGCGGATTGGGCATGAACAGATCATAGCCCGCCTTGAGGAAAACGGCTGCGTCGCCACTTGCACGCAAAAAGCGCGGTGTGACGGCGGAAGAAGGGCCGCCATGAACGGTGGTAATCAGGGGCACTTTGCCCCCACGCGTCATGGATTCAGGACGAGAGAGAGGCGAGAGATGCCAGCCCTGCACGGTAAATCCGTCACTGGTCCAGCTGATGCTGGAGCTTTGGCCGGGACGGAGAGACCCGCATTCAGATGAGTGATCTGCTTCCAGCTGCCGATAGGGCCCGCCCAGAGTTCCGGTGCCTTTGTGAAGTTCTGACGGATGACGACGCTCTGAGTGCCAGCACAGATCAGGCGGGGTTCGCCCCCTCCGTCGGACAGGAGATCGTCATCACTGATCGTGAGAGGGGGTTGGTTGTCGAGAGCCTGAAAGACGGTTTTGGGGCTTGAGAGCACCGAGGCAATAAGACGGTTGTTACACCAGCTCAGCCCGGTGACGGTGCTTTTGCTGTTGGGGGTCAGGGTGGTGGGAGAGGCGTCCTGTCTGGTCAGGTCGAGCTGAAGGGCGTCACCTCCGAAAAAGCCGAAATCGCTCATCAAGCCAGCGACAAAGCTGACGCTTTTGCCATCGGGGGCGACGACAGGGAGACCAATCTGCTGTGACAGGGCATGGGTGTAGAGAACGCGTTCCTGCCCGTCGGCAAAGTGCGAGAGATGGGCCTGCCACCAATGCGCATCGCCATTGCCTTCGGCTGCCGTGCCGATAAAGGCCGGATGATCGCTTTTCTGCCAGTCATATTCATAGACATAGAGCCCCTCTGGCGATTGCCAGTGCAGCGCGTTTTTCTCGACTGTGGCGATGCGCTGCTCGTCTTCTTTTGCGTCGATCTCGCCTGTTTCCGGTGCCCCGGCCTGCAAGGCACCGGGATCGCGTCGTGCGCCTGCAATGGCGAGCACGGCGAGGCTGCCATCCGGCCCGTAGCGCAAGGTCTGAAGCGAGCCCGTGAATTTCAGCAGAGTTTCCAGACCTTTGCCATTGCTGCCAACGCGCAGGATCTGACGGTTCTGGGTGTCCTTCTGCCTGACGAGAAAGGCCAGATGCTTCCCGTCCGGGCTCCAGCTCGGGCTGGAAGGCGTACACGCCTTGCAGGGAAGCGTGATCGTGATGGCCTTGCCATCGGGCAGCGTTCGCAGAACGAGGGATGGGACGGGCGTCTCGTCTGACTCCGGGTGCTCGACCGTATCGAGTGTTGCCAGCAGGCGACCATCGGGAGAAAGCGTCGGGGCGCTGAACAGATGCAGGGGCGTTTCGGCTGCAAGAGCGGGGGTTAGCAGCGTCGCGCCAAGCAGAAAGACCGGAACGATCGATTTAAAGGACATGACGGGCTTTCAGCTTTGTGAGGTCAGCGGGGCGGCATGGCTGCGCGGGGCGGTGCGCTTCGGGATCAGGCGGTGCCACAGCCGCGTGCCGAAGCGCCCGATGGCATCCATGTAAAGATAGACGACGGGGGTCGTGTAGAGCGTGAGCAACTGGCTGATGAGCATGCCGCCGACGATGGCGATCCCCAGCGGACGACGCATCTCGGATCCGTAGCCATGGCCGACCATGAGCGGCACTGCACCGAGAGCTGCAGCCAGGGTGGTCATGAGGATTGGCCTGAAACGCGTCAGGCAGGCTTCGTAGATCGCCTCGCGCGGGGTGTGTCCCAGCTCCTTTTCGGCATAGAGCGCGAAATCGATCATCAGGATCGCGTTCTTCTTCACGATGCCGGTGAGCAGGATCATCCCGATCATGGCAATCAGACTGAAGGACTCTCCGCCAATCCACAGGCCAAGAATGGCGCCGATCCCTGCCGAAGGCAAAGTGGAGAGAATTGTGAAGGGATGGATCAGGCTCTCATAGAGCACGCCAAGCACGATATACATGGCAAACAACGCCGCCACGAAAGCGAGCAGCTCGTTGATCAGCATGTCCTTGGTTTCACCAGCAAGACCGGAGAATTCTCCCGTCAGACCCGGGGGAGCACCCATATCCAGCATGGTCTGCTCGATCAGCTTGCGGGCGTCTTCATAGGTCTTGCCATCGGCCAGATCGAAGCTGATGGCGGTCGAGGTCATGCCCTGCTGGTGTTCGATTTCCAGAGGGGTCGGCTCCATGACCAGATCGGCCACATTGATGAGCGGGATCATGGTCTCGACCGAGGAGGCAACGGCGGAACCGTTGGAGTTGTTGCCGGTGATCTGGTTGGCGATGGCGTTACGGAGAGACGCTTCGCTCAGTTGGGTGGAGGTTGACGCCGAGGCATCACTGACAGCCCTGACCCGGATCTGGTTGGAGCGCACGGCACCAGCCGGGGTGCCCGATGCGGTGGAAATCCAGGCGCTGCGCAATTGCTCGGGCGATTCACGATAGGCGCGGGCCACTTCCATCACGACAGAATGCGTTGTGATATCGGTGTGGATGCGCGAGGCGACGGTCTGGCCATAGGCGTCGTAAAGCACATTCCCGATCAGCTGCGGTGTGACTAGATAGCGGGCCTCCGTGTCGCGTCGCAGCCTGACATGCACCGAGGCACCATGGCCTTCGATATTGGTTGTGACCGAGGTCATCATCGGGTTTTTGCGCAGTTTGACAGCGAGGCGTTTAACCCAAAGTTTGAGCTCGGTCGCGTCCTGATCGCGCAGCACGTAGCGATAGGCCCCGCTGCGATGCTGTCCGCCGCCGCCATTGGGATCACCTGCCGAAAAGAACGAGGTGCGCAGGCCCGGCATATCGCCCAGTTTTTTGCGGATGCTTTCGACAATCTGGAGATCTGTGCGTGTGCGTTCACGCTTGTCGGTCAATCTAGCGAAAAGCTGGCCGTCGCTGCTGCTGTTATTCCAGCTGGTGAGGGATTGCACATCCGGATCGGATTTCATGACCTTTCCGACATACTTGATCCGTTTGGTGATCTCGGCAAACGACATCGTGTCGTCACCGCTGACCGACCCGCCGATCAACGAAATATCCTGACCCGGCACACCGGTCTTGGGCATCAGCACAATCGAGCCGACAAGGACGATAAAGCTGAGCGGCAGGGTGAGCGCGGTCAGGATGTGATGGCGCAGTGACCAGCGCAGCGTACGGGAATAGAGCGCGAGGAGACCATCGAGCACGAAATCGATCGCGCGCAGGGTGCGGTCCCGCGAGCCCGGCCCTGTCGGCTTCTCATGTTCCACATCGAGCCAATAGGCGCACATCATGGGGGTAAGGGTGAGCGATAGCGCCAGCGAGATGAGCAACGCCGAAACGATGGTCATCGAAAATTCGTAGAAGATCGCGCCGATCTGACCGGGGATGAACAGGAGCGGGATGAAAACGGCCACCAGCGAGGCCGTAATCGACAGCACGGTAAACCCGATCTCGGACGATCCCTTGAGCGCTGCGCTCATGCGTCCATGCCTGCTTCCATGTGGCGGGCGATGTTTTCCAGCACCACGATGGCATCGTCCACGACGAAGCCGACCGAAATGGTAAGCGCCATCAGCGACATGATATCGAGGGTGAAATGCTCCCATTTCATCACGGCGAGCGTGCCGACCAGCGCAATGGGGACCGTCACGGCAGGATGATCGTCGAGCGCAGTCTGCGCAGAAAGACGAGAATGACGCCGATGACCAGAACGATCGAAATGCCAAGCGTCAGCTGTGTATCGTCCATCGAGGCGCGGATACTCGATGACAGATCGATGGCCGTTCCCATCTCTACGCCCGGTGGCAGCACCGCGCGGAGCATGGTCATGCGCTCTTTTACCGCATCGACGATCTTGACCGTATTGGCCTTGGGCTGGCCACGCACGATCAGGGTGATGGCAGGTTTGTTGTTGTAATAGCCCGCCTGATACAGATCCTGAACGCTGTCTTTGACCTCGGCGACAGAGGAAAGCTTGATCGGGTTGAGGTTGTTACGATAGCCGATAATCAGATCGCGATATTGCGCGGCGTTTTCCGCCTGATCATTCGTCTCCAGCATCATGCGCTGGCCACCTGAATCGAGAAAACCCTTGGGGGTGTTGGCATTGGCCGAAGCCAGAGCCTGCCTGACGTCCTCAAATCCGATGCCCCATTTATACAGCGCATAGGGGTTCACATCCACGCGCACGGCGGGCGCGGCAGACCCCACAGCCTGCACATGTCCCACGCCCTTGATCTGTGCGAGAAGCGGTTTGACCCGGATCTGCGCCAGATCGAACAGCTTGGGCAGCGTCATGACATCGGAAGTCAGAGACAGCAGATAGACCGGCTGGGACGTCGGGTCTTCCTTATAGGCGTAAGGATCGCGGTCCAGCGTGCCCTGAGGCAGATCAGCGCGTGCCGCCCGCAAGGCCGCCTGAACGTCGCGCAAGGCCCCGTCGATATTGCGGGATTCGACAAAGTCGATGCGGATATAGGCGAAGCTGTTCGAGCTGTCGGATTCGATCAGCTTCACCCCCGGCGATCTGGCCGAGATAGCGCTCGAGCGGTGTTGTCACCGAGCTCACCATCTGTTCCGGGCTCGCACCCGGCTGCTCGATTTCGACATTGATTGTCGATGATCCGATATCGGGCAGGCTCGCCACGGGCATCAACGGATAGCAGATAGCCCCCGCTACAAAGAGCGAAAGGGCGAGCAGAATCGTCGCCACAGGGCGCATGATGAAGAGACGACAGAAATTCATTTCGTCTTCATAGCAAAGTTTTTGTCGGAATACGTCGTCTGAGGTGCGTTTGTCTTTATCTTTTCGTTATTGGGAGGATCGATCCGCTGAACGATGCTTCTGAGGCAGCGGCGGCATTGATCCAGGCCGGCCCGTTGGCTGGCGGGTATAATAGAGTTCGGCCAGTCTGATTGGCAGGATATCCATGAAGCGGGACCCGAGGACGAGCCAGGAGGGAAAAATGATCCGTCTCTTGCGACGTGCGAGACCTCGTAGAATGCGGGCAACGGCGCTTTCGATGCTCGTAAGACCGGGCATGGGAAAGCGGTTTTGCGCGACCATTGGTGTGGCGACAAAACTGCAGCAGACGCTTGAGAGATGGATCCCCGCCCGACGCGTATAGGCACCACTGGCAACCAGAAAACGATCGAGCGCTGATTTGGAGGCGGAATAGGACGGGGTGCCGGGATAGGAAACCAGCCCTGCGACAGAGGCGATGGCGCAAATCTGGCCCCGTTGCTGCCGAAAATAGCCGGTCTTTCTCAGGGGTTGAGCCCGCATGCGCTCGATCATGGGAAGGATGGCATTCAAAGCCCCATCGAGATTGACGGCCATGATGCGCCGTATCTGGTCGAGGCTCTCAAAAGCGGCGCCATCCTCCTGAACGGCGGCGACACCGCCGGTGATTCCTGCACAGACCAAAAGCAGATCGACCGTCTCGCTCGGTGCCTGTGCGCACCATGCCGTCATGGCGGGCTCGTCCGTGACGTCAAGGCAGGTCAGATGCGTCTCGGCGCCGAGTTCCTCACAGGCTGACCCGGTGACATTGAGTCCCGTTTGCTGAGAATCCGCCAGATAGAGACGGCATCCCGGTGCAGCCAGAGCTATAGCAAGGGCGCGTCCGATACCGGATGCCGCTCCTGTGATGAAGATTGTCCCGTAGGTCATGACAATGGACGTTACACAGCGTGCCGCGTCGCGCCAAATCGTGCAGCCATGTCGGCAAGATGAGCGTGATGGGTCAGGAAGAGGATCTGACGTTTCTGCGCGAGCGCGGACAAGGTGGCAAAACCCGCTTCCGCACGCGCCTCGTCAAAGGTGATGAAAAGATCGTCTGCGATAAAGGGCAACGTGACCCCACGTGATTGAGCCTGATCGAGCGCTGCCAGACGCAGACTGAGATAAAGCTGATCGCGCGTGCCCTCGCTCATGGCGGAGGGGCGCACCGTTTTCTCGTCGTGTTTCTCGTCATGCAGGAGAGCTGCCAGTTCGGGCGTTTTGCTGTCTTCAGAGATGAAGAGTTTCCGGTAGCGGCCACAGGTGAGAGACGTAAAATACGCTTCTGCCGCACTCAGGAGCGGATTGGTGCTCTCCAGCCTCTGGCGTCTGGCGACATGAGTCAGGATCAGCGTCTGGATCCGTGCCGAGGCCCAGTCTTCGGCGGCACTGGCCATTTCGGTGCGGCAGGTCTCGATGGTGAGGGCTGCATCAAGCGCGGCTTCATCCTTTTCGATCAAGCGCAGGGATTCCTTGATCTCTCCGCCACGCAGGAGGCAGCGTTGCGTTGCCGTTCGAGTTCCTTTTGTTCGCTCTCGAGAGCGCCGAGCCGGGTCTCGATCTGGGCTGGACTGATCGCTTCGGCTTGTTGCTGTAACTGCGCGAGATCCAGCCCGTCAGAATGGTCGAGGATCTGAGTTTCGAGCCGCTTTTTCTCGTCTCTATCGCGATAATGGCGTGCTTCTTCGGAGAAATGGGGCCTCATGGCGTCGATCTCGGTTGTGCCTAGACGCTCAGCAAAAGGAGCAAGGCGAGTCTGCAGCCCTGTCAGTTCGGTGTCCGCTTTCTCGCGGGCGAGAGCGCTTTCCCTGATCTGTTCATCCTGACGATCCGCCTGCTCCTTGTCGCCATGCGCTTTGATGAGCGCATCATGCAGCGATGCCATTGCTTCGGCAGGAGAGGCCAGAGCGAGGGCATCCCCTCGGCCGAGGCGGGTCATGAAGAGGCGAAAGGAGGCCTCGAGCGACGCAATTTCGGCAGTGCGTGCGGTCAGGGTTTTTCTCTTGTGCAGAAGGGTCGTGGCTTTGGCGCGAAGCTGGACGCGGTCTTCCACCATCTGGAGTGACCAGAGCGGTGCGCCGGGAAGCGCTTCAGACCAGTAAGCGGTAAGTGTGTTACGCGCTGTCGTAAGCTCGCCTCCCTTGCGCTTTTCTGCGTCGAGGCCCCGTCTGGCCAGTTCGCATTCCTGTTCACGTTCGGCCAGACGTTCGGCGTGCTTCTCACGATCACGCAGATGCAGCCGTGCTGCGATAAGCGCGTCGGAAAGACGATTGAGGTTCGCAAGCTCCGGGACGAGCGCGCTCAGGGCAGCGAGGCTTGCCGTGCGGCGCGCGCGTGTTGCGTCGAGTTCGTCTCTCGAGGCGTGCAGCGCGGCCTGTGAGTCGAGGGCCTTGTTGCGAAGCTCCAGCCAGCCGGAGAGGCGCTCGGGGGGCAGGGCTGGGAGAGCGCGCAGTTCCAGTTCGGCGCGCCACTGGCGGTCGGCTTCTTCATGGAGTTTTGCAAGCTCGGCTCGGCGTTCGGCGACATGACCCAGCTTCAACTGGCAGCGTTTCAGAGCCTGATCGATCTGTGTCAGCCTTGCGGAGTCTTCAGCGTTCTCGAAACGGCGGTCGGCGAGGTGATCCGCCTGGTTTTTCGCCTGAACGTAGTTTTCTCTCGCTTCAGGATCATGAGACGCCGTGAGTGCGCGTTCGAACAGGGCGTCGCGTCGGGCGCGTTCCTGAGCCAGCATCGCCTCCGAGACGATATCGCGTTCCTCAAGCTGGGTCTTGTCGAGCGTGTGGCGCTCGCTTTCCTGCTCGAGGGTCTGTCTCTCCTCTTCGAGAGACGTGATGGCCTTGTCTCTGTCACGCCAGAAAATCCGTTGCTGGTCCAGAAAATCCGCTTCGGGCAGCGACATGGTGACAAGGGAGTCTGGATCTCCTTCCCAGGGAAGCAGATCGCGCCGAGCCTGCGCGTCACGCAGGGCAAGCTCGTGGCATTTCTGTTCAAGCGCTGCGACTGTGCCATCGACATCACCCAGAGCTTCAGCCTGTTGAAGGGCGATCTGCAACGGGCGCGTCGGGAGACTACGTGACGAGCCAAGGCGCGTTTCGGCGAGAGTCAGCCGTTCTTGGGCGGCCTCCATATCCTTGCGCCACAAATCTTCACGTTGGGTGAGCGCATCATGGGTTTTCGCCAGGGGACGCAGGGTTTCCAGCAAGCGTTCTTCCGGCAAAGCGGTGAGAATGTCCTCTGCCTTACCATGATAGCCGGCGGCGTTCAGCTCGGCTTCTAGACGCGCAAGGCCAGCTTCTTCGTTCTGATCGGCGTGGAGGGGCCCGAGTGCCTCGAATTTTTTCCTGAAGGCGAGAACCTCTTCGGCTTGTGCCAGAAGAGCGAGATCGGGCTGACATCCTGCGCGCAAGGCGGTCAGGCTGTCATGGTGACGCATCAGTTCAGCCCGCTTCTGCTGCGCGTCGTTCCAGTCACGCAGTAGCGTATCAAACGCTTCATGTTCCTGAAGGGAGAAAAGAGGCGCGGAATCGGTGCTCAGCGTTTTGGCCAGCGTTTCGAGCTGAGTGAGGCTGGGCCTGAGCCTTTTGAGCCGCTCGAGTTGCGTTCGCTCGCTCCAGAGTGTCCCGATAGCCTGCTCGATGCGGTCACGCTCCGCGTCGAGGGTCTGGGTCTCCTCATTCAGGGCGGTCCAGAGCGCGCGGGTGCCCTCTGCTTTGCTCAGAGCACTGCGGGCCTCGGCGAGACGGTTTTTCAGCTCGTTCAGACGTGTGCCTCGACCGTTTTTCTTCCAGATTGCGCCCGCTTCGGCCTCAAGAGCGTCGAGAACCGATTGCACGTTTTCAAGGCCAAATCCGGCAGCCAGAAGCTGCTGCCCGAGATCGCCTTCGAATTGCGCCATCGCGTCGCCCCCTGCGCGCAGGCGCTGGTGGTCGAGGCTCCACATCCGTTCGAACGCAGCGCGATCGACGCCGCCCAGCCAGCGCAGCAGGATGTTCTCATCAAGGGGGGTGGCGTCATCCGGCGTCAGAAGGGTCTGTGTGCGTCCCCGCTTGCGGACCATGTCCAACCGCGTGTCGTCCTGCTCCACACAGGCGCCAACGCGAAGCTGGGCCGCGTCGAAGCGCCAATCCTGTGCCTTGAGATTGGGAAAACCGAAAAGCAGATCGCTGATGGCACCAAGCGTCGTCGATTTTCCGGCCTCGTTTGGCCCATGAAGCACGTGCAGATCGGTTGGGTCGGCGCAGAAATCAAAGCGCCGGTCGGCAAAATTGCCGTAACGGATCAGATCGAGACGGGCGAGCCTCATGAGGCATCTCCCTTGCCGGTGAGCCTGTCGCACAGGGCCTCACTAAGCTCGGGCAGAAAGCTGGCCCAGTCGCGTCGGTCGATGCGCGCAAGAAGCGAGTCCGGCGCGATGTCTCCAAGATTGAGCGTCTTGAGGCAGAGATCGAGATCCTTGCCGATCTCGTTCAGAAGCGTGTCGTCCTTTACGGCATCGCGAACAAGGCCCGCGAGGGCGAAAGGCTCTTCCTCAGACATTGCAGGGGTCGCAATGGCTGCGAGTGGCGACGTTTCGAGAACAAGTTTTTCGAGTTCGATTTCACCCCCGCTCATGGCGGCAAGATGATGGAGAGTCTCGCGCAGGGCGGGGCCCTGACGGCGCAAGCGCTCATGCAATGCGGTTTCGCCGTACAGGATCAGGCGTGTGACGCAGAGATGCCCTTCATGAGTCTCCGCGATGCTGCGAAACGTCGCCCCCAACTGGTCCTGAAAAGCGGAGTCGAGCTCGAGTCCTGTGCAGTCGAAGCGTTCTTCATGCCAGCGCACGACGTCGCAGGGAATGGGGGTGATTGTCTCGATCCGGTGATCCGTGACCGAGACCAGAATGACGCCTTTCTCTCCGGTCTCCCGAATATGGCGTCCTTGTAGAACCCCGGGAAACACGATGGGTGCGCCCTCCTGGAGAATCATGCGCTCATGCACATGACCGAGGGCCCAGTAGTCGTAGCCCTTGGCACGCAGGGTCTCAGGGGTGGTGGGAGCATAGGTCTCGTGCTGACCGTGACTGGAGAGCGACGTATGCAGCACCCCGATATTGAAATATCCGGGGATCGGGGCCGGGTAGGCCGGGGTCATGTCATGCGGGACATGCCGGTGGCAAGCTTGCCCATGCAGGGCGACGCCGAGCTCGTCGATCTGAAAGCTGCCGGGTTTTTGGGACGGAAAGCGCTCGATCCCGGCCTGAAGGGGGAGATCCCGGGTCAGGACCGAGGCTGCATCGTGGTTGCCCTGCAGGATAAAAACCTCGATCCCGTGGGCCTTAAGGCGCCCCAGAGCCGTGGCCATATAGCGGCCTGTGCTGATGGTCTTCCAGTTGCCGTCATAGAGATCGCCCGCGACCACGACGAAGGCGACCTCATTATCGATGGCGACCCTGACCAGATTGTCCAGCGCCTGGCGCGACGCCGAGCGAATGCGCTCGATGGATAAATCACCATGGCGTGTCAGCCTTTGAGGGGGCTATCGAGATGAAGATCGGCCGCGTGCAGGAAGCGAAAAGAACTCATGGCATTCATCCTACCGCATTTCGCAGCAGGGCGCGTCGTCCGATATTTCCAGCGGCATGAGATCTGTGAATTCGGTCTCGATCCTGCCTGAAGTCGCCGGGTTCGACGGCGCTTGGGGCAGGTGTCCTCAGCGCCATTCGGGTCTGCGGTGGGCGTCGGAGCTTCAGGGGGACAAGCTTATTTCCAACGCCCGGTAGGAGAGACTGACGTGATGAACGAGGGGGTCAGGCTTTTGGACGGATATCCGGGCCGGAATATTGTCCTCCCGACATCGGGTGATTGATCGGGGGTGACAGGAGCGAGTCGGGCCAAGCCGGCTCTTCCGGGGTGCCGGGAACGATCGCTGTGCGACCGCGTGGCAGGGACTGAGGCAGCTCTTCACGCAGGCGCTTGAGCATACGCTCACGCAGATCGCAGCAGAGATTCCACATGCCGCCCGCGTCTTTCGCGCCTGCAATCAGGCGGATCGAGATGACCTGGGCATTGCTGTCGGCCACCTGACATCCCACCGAGCTCATATCCTTGTCCCAGTTGGGCGCTTTGGCGAGCTCTTCGTTGAAGATGCGGCGAACTTCGTCCACCGGTGTCTGATAGTCGAGCCAGAGGAACAGCGAGCCGATGAGCGAGGGTGAGCTGTGCGTCCAGTTCTGGAAGGGGTTTTCAAGGAAATAGGCGATGGGGACGATGTAACGTCGACGGTCCCAGGTGCGCAGCACAACGTAGGTCGCGTTGATTTCTTCGACAAAGGCCCAGTCCCCATTGAGGATCAGCATGTCCTCCATCCGGATGGGCTGGGTGATGGCGATCTGGATACCAGCGATCAGGTTCGACAGGGCCGGTCGTGCCGAGAGACCGACGACGAGAGAGGCCGCACCGGCAGAGGCAAAGAGCGACACACCGTATTGCCGCACCGATTCAAACACCATGAGCGCCGCGCCGACAGTGATGACGCCGACCGTGATCTCGATGAGGCGACGCAGAATGCGGATCTGGGTCTTGTGAGACCGCACCGTGATGTCATCCACCCCGGCCCGATTGCCGATGCGTTCGAGATATTTGTCCGTGCCGAAACGAAACGCCTTAATGAGACCGAAACCGATGGTCATGATGAACGCAAAAGCGAAGAAATGCCCGAGGAACGCCGACGTCGAAGGGGCAAAACCGGTCGCGGCAGGCAAGGCTGCGCTGGCGGCAACGATCATCAACAGGAGGCGAACGTGATTTCGAAGTCGTGCGATCGTCTCATGAATGGAGGCAATGCGCTTCAGACCCGGCAGACGAGGCAGCGCCTCAGTAATCAGGCGGCTGAAAAGAAGAGCAATCAGGGCCGCAGCGCAGAGAAGCAGGGTCGACGCCAGTGAGGGGGGCAGCCAGTCGAACCACGCGAGAAGTCTCGACATGGAGTTTACATAGTCTTGCTTGATCACAGGCGCTCCTGACGTAATCCGTTTTGGGGACGTCTGGATAGCGCTCTGGCATGATCCCTTAACCCGGCCCCGATGCAGGCCTTAACCGCTCACCCGGTCGGGGTTTCCCATGAAAGAGCGGTAAGAAAACTCTGATCAGGTCTCCGGGTGCGGTTCGGACCGGGCGGCGAAGCGTCGTGCGAGCAGTGTGCAGACGAAAAGCTGGACCTGATGATACATCATCAGCGGGAGAACAATCGTCCCGACGGTGGCAGCAGGGAAAAGGATATTGGCCATCGGAACGCCCGTCGCGAGCGATTTTTTGGAACCGCAGAACATCAGCGAGATGCTGCTGGCCTCGTTGAATCCGGCAAGACGACCCATGCCACGCGACAGGAAGAGCACGAGTGCCAGAAGGAGCGTATCGAACAGGGCTGTGATCAGCAGATCGGGCAGCGAGACCCGATGCCAGATGCCTTCAACCACGGCGTGGCTGAAGGCAGTATAGACAACGAGCACGATGGACCCGCGATCGCTGAGAGAGAGCAGCTTCTTGTTGCGTTTTGCCCAGTCTCCGATCCGGGTATGCAGAAGCTGACCGAGCCCGAAGGCAGGAGAAGCTGGGTTGCAATATCGATGATCGCCTGCCCGGACCACACATTGCCTCGCTGGATCACCAGCGTCACGAGGATCGGCGTTGCGACAATACCGGCCAGATTGGAGAGTGTCGCGGCGCAGATCGAGGCAGGCACATTGCCGCGCGCGATCGAGGTGAGGGCGATCGAGCTTTGCACGGTCGAGGGCAGACAGCACAGAAACAGCACGCCACGCCACATATCCGGTTTGAGCACCCCGGGCATCAGCGCATGCAAGGCGATGCCGAGCAGGGGGAACATCAAAAAGGTGCATCCCAGAACGCTGCCCTGCAAACGCCAGTCGCGCACACTTTCCAGAACCGCTTTCGGCTCCAGCCGCGCCCCTTGCAGAAAGAACATGATCGCAATGCAAAGCGTCGTCAGCGAGCTCAGCACCATGGCTCCCTGCCCGTAACAGGGCAGGAACGTGGCGAGAAGGATCGCGCCGATCAGGCTGAGGAGGAAAGGATCGAGTTTACGCATGGGGAACGATTTCCACTGTCCGGGCGGTCTTTGGCAAGAGGCTGTCTCAAACGTGATGCGCGCGCCTTGGGCCAAATGGGCAAGTGTGGGGAGCGGAGATCGACGCGACGGGGAGCGGCCTTTGGAAACGAGGCCCTCATCAGAGCCTGTTTTGTGTGTCTGGAAGGAAGATCATGAGCCATTCGAACCCTGAGCAGGGTGCTTCGCGTGTGGCGGTGAAAGCGCGTGAGACACTCTCCGATTTCTGGGGGACTTTGTGGTGCTATACCTTTGAGTTCCTGCGTCGGGACGGAACGCGCCAGCTTCTCAAGCGTGAGGTTTATGATCGCGGCGATGGCGCGGCGATCCTGCTTTATAATACGCAGGATAATACAGTCATTCTGACCGGTCAGATGCGTCTGCCCGTCTTTCTGGCTGAAGGGGAAGGCGATCTGATCGAGGCCTGCGCCGGATTGCTGGATGGCGAAGACCCGGCTGCCGCGATACGGCGAGAAGCTGAAGAGGAAGCTGGTGTTTCAGTCAAGTCGGTGCGCGAGATCATGACGGTCTATACCAGCCCCGGTAGCGTGAGTGAGCGGCTGCACCTGTTTGTCGGCGCTTATACAAAGGATATGCGGACGGGTGCCGGCGGCGGATTGGTGCAGGAAGGGGAGGAAATCGCCGTTCTTGAGCTTCCTTTCCTTCAAGCCATGACCATGATCGATGACGGTCGCATCAAGGATGCGAAGACGATCATCCTGCTTCAGCATGCGGCTCTCAAGGGGCTCTGTTCGCTCGCTCCGGGGTGAGCTGGTCGATTTGGCGCGGTAGCATGAGCAGGAGCGTTAGCTGTATCGAGATATGCTAACGCTCCTTCAGAAGCATCGATTGTTCGGAATTTCTTCACCTCGCTGACGCATTTGCTTCAAATTCGCCAGTTGGAACGTGACGCCACCAAACCATTTTATATTGACGATCTATTACATGGGTTTGTTTCTTGTTGTCGAGGCAGTTTGTTCAAGAAAAATACAAATATAGATGCGGAAAGAGGTAGCATTGTATTTGGTTCTTCAAGGTGAGCAAAAACGAATATAATTAAGGCGATGAAGCTTATGAGTATAATCATGCCAATATCGCGATCCGACTTGCAATTATATTTTTTAATGATGGCAAAAAAGAAAAAAAGTAATACTAAAAATACTCCACCTCCCTGATCCCAGTAAAATCCATCTTTGAGTGTATGTCCCAAGTGTCTAAAGGCGCGAAATTCATCGAGAATGGTGTTTGCATTTGGTCGGACCATTATCCATTGACCAAGTATCGTGTCGGGGTGGGGAGTGTCTGCTATTTTTGCGAACGAGGATCTCATAATATTCGTTACGATCATCATCAAGAACGCCAGAAAAACGAGTGCATAGTTTCTGTAGTCTTTGATCATGCTTACTATCTCGAGATTCCTTATTCTTCTCGCGTTTATCAAAAGTGCAATGAGGATGGGTACAAAAATAACCTCTTCGAAAACAAACATCCAGGGAATGATAAGCGCCGTGATAGAAACTGTTTTCGCAGGCAGGTTCAAATCAGAAAATAAAATCGTAAAAAAGCACAGTAATAAGAACTCATTATACAAATCGAAGGAGTACAACCAAAACCCTGCGTCAATTATGAAGACGTTGGCCATGGAGAATAATATAGTTAACAACATTGAGCTAATATTATCAAATTTAGCGCATGCCCTTGAGTATATAAAGAACACGCTTGATATTAGAATGAACATCATCTTATGATTTATCATAGTAGCATAATTGATGTCCCCGCCTGTAACGTGAGATATAGATTTCTCGACGATGGAAGGAAGTATTCTTTGTTGAAAGACACGAAGCGATATAGTGCCGTCATAAATGCTTTGACTCATTTGCGAAAAACGATCGTAATGCTGAGACAGACATAGTAAATTGAATTGATATGAAATTAGTCCTACAAATGCGGAGCATAAAAGGAAAACCAAAAAGTACACTTTCGATTTGTATTCTGTCATTTTCTGATCATTTCTCGGTGGTTTAACTATATTTTAGCATATATTTATTTGCTTAGGCGTTTTCAGTCATTCATAATAATTCTCTCTCGACTCTCTATTTTATTGGTACTGGTGAGGTGTTTGAAAGTACACGGTTTGATGGTATCTTAAAATAGTGAAATGGTTCCACATAAAATTTTTATTGTCATATCATTTTTATGGCCGTGGATTGGTAGTATGAATCGCTCGTCTTAGTGCTGAAATGGGCGGAAATTCTGCTTGATCTACGTGATGAGTGTATTTAAGGGTTTCCGTGTATAGAAGAAGCGCAGTACTTCAGCTCTGTTTGCCTGACGATTCGGAGATCTACGTTTCTCATGTCGTGACGGAATAGCTGAGTTGCCCTTGGTCTGGCCAATGTTGCAAGTGACACAAGTGAGAAGTCAATCGCAGCTTGCTGTCAGATGCGTTTTAAAAAACGTGAGGCATGATATCTGAAGTCACCTGATCGGAATGCGAGATCCTGCGGGTTTCGATCCTTGTGGCGCTGTCAGTCAGTGTTTTGTGGAGAGCTGCGGCCTTCTGCCTGGGGGAGTGATTAGCAGTATCCTGTGCATCAGAATATCTTGGCGAACGCTATCACCTTTCGTAGCCCCGGTCGGCCAGCATGCCTCTTGGGTTTGGAAGCGGTAGCTTCTTTAGAAAGCCTGTGGCTCTTGGGCCCGACTCTTGCCCACCAGTGTGGAAAAAAACGAAAAGGCGTCCCTGATTGCCACTTCGGGCATGGTTTTCGCTCTCAAAACCGTCGCGTGATTGACCAAAGCCCTATGAATGAGCTCCCTTTACCGTCAGTAGTCTGTGAATGGGCACAGACCACGGTGCTGTCAATCATATGGTGCCAGTCATCAGTTAACCCCAGATCGGCCAGTGTTTGCAGCAGGGCATTCCACACACTTTGTTCGAATCAAAGCTGGAATCGGACATAAAACGAGCTCCACTTACCGTAGCGGTCATACGTGTCTTGCTAGGCCTAAGTGGCAGAGGCGGACTAACGGGCTTCCTTTCCCGATCCGTCAGTGCGGTTCTTGCCATATCTCTTTGCTCTGCCCGTTATTCAACAGACACAAAGTGAATCAGATCTGATAACTTTTTTGTCAATGTAACCTAAGAGACATGCGTACATTTATCAGGATTGCAGCAGTGCGCTGATCGTCAGCTATGGCGTCCATATTGGTTACCATGTCTGAAACGCACCACACCCTCTGAATACGGCCCAGACATTTCACAGTGGGTTCGATCGTTATTGCATCGCGGTTTGGAAGATGGAGTTCTCGATTTTAGTGGACCATTCCTGATTATGTTTTGTGTAGCTTCGGGCGGAAGTGGCAGGATGTTTGTGATTATGGGGAATCGTATGAAGACTTTGGAACAGTGATTTCGGGCTGAGCTTGTCGATCTCAGATGGGCCTCACCACGAGGTCTGTGTAGCGGTTGAAAACACAACCGATTTTGGCCCTTGAGGCTGCTCATAAAGCGCGTCAAAGGAGAATGAAAAGTGAACCATATTAACCTCGCTAGCCGTATTCTAGGAGCCTTCGCGGTAATCTTCCTGCCACTCTCCGCCCAGGCTGCCGACATCCAGTTTTCGTCAGAGGATCAGGCGCGAGTAGGTCAGATCGAGCAGAGACTGGCCCCGGTCAACGGTTTCATGGAACGGATCGATCTGGCATCCGCACAACTTCTTGGCACGCCTTACATCGCTTCCACACTTGTCGGAGGTCCTGACACGCCTGAAAAGCTCGTTGTGCGTTTCGACGGGGTCGATTGTTACACATTCGTCGATCTGGCAAGGGCGCTCGCTCTGTCGACGGATAAGGCGACATTCGTCACAGCGCTGGAAAAAACCCGTTATCATGATCGTCAGGTGGCCTATCTTGATCGGCGTCACTTCCTGACCGATTGGGTGGCTTACGCGCCCGTCAATGCGCGGGATGTGACGTCCTCCCTGTCACCCCACGTGCAGGTGGTCCGCAAGGAGCTTAATCGTCGCGCCGATGGCGATGTCTATATCAAGGGCCTCGCTCCTCAGCCGCGCAATATTGCCTATCTTACTCCTGAATTTCTGACAGCCGATGTTGCTGCGAAAATCCATACAGGTGATGTGATCGGTATTTATACCAAGCTGGCTGGGCTGGATGTGACCCACACCGGCTTGGCGATCTGGAAAGATGGTGTCCTTTATTTTCGGAATGCCTCGTCACTCAAGGCAAACATGAAGGTCGTCGATACACCGCTCGCCGCTTATCTCAAGGGCAAGCCCGGCTTTCTGGTCCTGCGTATGGTCGAAGCGGGCTGAGAGTAGCGGGCTCCTTGTTCCGCCTCAGGCTACGTGCGTATCGCGATGGAGCTGGCATTCCCAGTCTTCCCCCTGAAGAGGCATGCCGAAGAGGTCGTGAGGAGCGGTGGCGATACAGGAGAAGCCATTGCGGGCGTAGAGGCGGCGTGCGGTCTCGAGCACAGTATGGGTCCAGAGAATGACCCGCTCGTAATCGTGGTCGCGCGCGAAGGAGAGGCAGGTTTGCACGAGCCTGTCTCCCACGCCGCGCCGGCGAGCAAAGGGCTCGACGTGAAGCAGGCGCAGACGTGCGGTGCCCGAGCCTTCGTCGGTCAGGAAGACCGCTCCTGCCATGAGGCCATCCAGCTCTGCGACCCAGCACGCCTCGCGGTCAGGCTTGAAGTTGCGCAGAAACTGTGCGGCGGTTTCTGCGATGAGGCATTCCAGAGGGTGTCCCCAACCATGGCTCTCTGCATAGAGTGCTGACTGACGTGCGGCGATAAGGCTCACTTCACCGGAACGCGCCGGGCGAATACGAACATCGGCCGGAGTTTGAGGCGCAAGGAGATGCTCTATTCGTGCCAGAGACTGCACCAGGTCGCGCTTTTCGTGCGCGGTCAGTGCTTCGAGGTCCTGTCTGTAAGCGGGAAGAACATCTCGATCCGTCTGAGTGAGGAGACTCTGGTCTTCTTCAGGAAGGACGGCGTCAGGAGAGGGCGAGCGCTGATCAAGCAAGCCAAGGCGATGCCTGTAGAACCAATTAAAGCGGCGAAGAGCGTCGATTACTATTTCCATGGCTTTGCCTCTGCGCTCCCGTCAGAAAGAACGTTTATCGTTTCTTCTGACGTTGCGGCCAAATCAACTTCATTTTTGATGACCTCATCCCCAACGGCGTCGGGCGTTTGAGTCCTCTCTCGGCATGAGCACTGTGGCGCTATTGTTCCATGATGAGGACAAAAATTAACCTTGTGATCAGAGACAGTTGACAATGACTCGCATTTACAAGAAGGGCTTTTGCGGGTTTCAAACAGCTGATGTGAAAAATTTTGGCGATGCGCAGGATTATCGGTTTCGTTGCTCTTGCTGCGGCAGGTGCGACCAGTTTCACGGCAGCACAGGCAGAAAACAGCCAGCCGGATTCAGTCCTTCGGCAGAAGCAGGCTTCCGACAAACAATCGGCGGTCAGGCGAGACAAAGCCCGCAGGACCAAGGCCGATGAGGTCATCACCGTTTCGGCAACAGGATTGTCGCAGGCTGGTGCGACAACGAAAACCCGAACGCCAATTATCGACTCCCCTCAGACGATCTCGATCGTCACGCGAGAAGAAATCGAATTGCGGGCGTCCCCTACGATTGCTGATGCGCTGTCGTACACGGCAGGTGTTCAGGCCGAGCCATCAGGGATCGATAATCGCGTCGATGAGATCTCGGTGCGCGGCTTTGGTGCAGGAGGCTTTTCGTCGAATAACAATTTCGTCGATGGCCTACGTCTCCCGTCAGGCGGGCAGTGGACGCGCACTTCATTCGACCCGTTTGCGCTCCAGCAGATCGAGGTGCTCAAGGGACCGTCCGGTGCGCTTTATGGCCAGACAGCACCGGGAGGCATCGTCAATCTGACGACCAAGCGCCCTACCGAAGAGAGCCATGGCGAGTTTTTCCTGCAAACCATCGGCTATACCAAGCTGGGCAACTGGCAGGGACAGGCGTCGGGAGACGTGTCGGGAAAGCTCAATAAATCCGGAACTGTGCGAGGACGTATCGTTGCGGTAGCGCGCTATGGCGGCACGCAGGTCAATGATGTGAAAAGTGGCCGTTATTACGTTTCGCCCAGTCTGACCTGGGCCTATGCGCCCGGGTCGAGCTGGACCCTGCTCGCGCAATACCAGCGTGACACGGGAGGCTCGACCTTTCAGTTTCTGCCGATGACGGGCACGCTTCTACCGTCCAAGGGACGGTACATTGCCAATGACGCCAATATTGGTGAGCCTGACTGGAATAATTTCGACCGGACACAGGCGCTGGCCGGCTCCTTTCTGGAGCATCGCTTTACTCGCGTTCTCACGCTGCGCAATAATACGCGATACACCTATCTCGATAATCTTTATCGCTCGACCGTGCTTTCTGGCGATACACTGACCAAATGCACAGCAGCCATAAAGGGCTGCGTGCCGTATGAGACGGTCAATCGTCGTGCGGTCGAAGGTCGTGGACGCTCACAGGGTGTCGCAACGGATACCCAGCTTGAGGTCAAGGCAAAGACCGGCATCGCACGGCACACACTGCTTTTCGGAACCGATTATTTCTACACCAACTGGGAAAGCTCCCGCGATCTGGTGAATTCGGCGCTGGTTCTGTCAATGCTCAATATCTTCGATCCGGTAGCGCGTGGGACGACAGGGTACAGCGCTGGACTGGCACCGCAGGTTTATGGTGCCACAGAATCACAGCAAAATGGCATCTACTTTCAGGATCAGATCAGGATACGCGATCTTTATATTACTGTCGGGGGACGGCAGGACTGGGCGCGTGACAACACGCTCAATATCCTGACCCAGAAGCGCTATCTCAACAATAATGATCGCTTTACCTGGCGAGCCGGGGCTGTCTACCGGACGAAAATCGGTCTTGCACCCTATTTCAGCTACGCGACCTCATTTCAGCCTCAGGTTTCCGATCCGTCGACGGCTCTCGATAACAAGCCCTTCAAGCCGACGACGGGCGATCAGTACGAAGCCGGTTTACGCTATCAATATGGCAAGAGCATTTACGTCACGTTCGGGGCCTATCAGATCAAGCAGCGCAATGTGACGACGCCTGCACCGAGCGGGGTGCTTTGCGGGACAACCACCTGTCTCGTGCAGACAGGGGAGATGCGCGCACGCGGTCTCGAGCTGGAAGGGCGCGCGACCTTGCCCTGGGATATGGCGGTCATTTTCACCGGCACGCGCAGCGATGCGAAAATCACCGAGTCCAATACCCTGTCCCAGATCGGCAATTATATGAACGCCGCTCCAAAATGGATGGCCTCGCTTTTTGTCGACCAGCGTCTGCTTCACGGGCCAATGCGGGGGGCCGGGTTTGGCGGCGGTGTGCGGTACACCGGCCATTCCTATGGGGACACGGCCAATACGCTCTCCATCCCCGGTTACACGCTTTACGACATGTTCCTGCGCTATGATTTTGGCGTAGCCCGTCCGCGTTACGACGGTCTCTCTTTCTCGCTCAATATGCGTAATATCGCCAATAAGCGCTTTGTTGCGACCTGCACCGCCGTCTCAGCCTGCTATTACGGGCAGGGTCGAAGTCTGACGATGCGTCTGGAATATCGCTGGTAATGGCTGCGTCGCTGCTCATTCTGCTGGGGACGGTGTTGATCTCGGGGGCAGCGGGTCTGCTTTATCTGGCGTCGCATCAGCAGCAGATTTTGCGGCATCGGGCCTCTCTCAGGCCCTGTGTGCTGAGCGCGAGCGTCGTGGCGGTTTTCGCCTGTCTGGCTTTATGTACTGCAACAAGCCTTCTGGTCGGATTGTTCATGGCGTGTGTCGTGTTGATGCTCGTCCTCAGTCTGAGCCCTGTTTTGATCGCGCTCGTCGTCCAGAAGAGGCGATCATGAAAGAGAGTCCTCTTACCAATAAAGGGTGGGCCCTCAAGACGCTTGCCGGTCTCATTCCCGGGGCCGCGTTGTCTCTGGGGGTGATGGTCCTTCTGGGGCATGTTTGTGGCAGCACGGGCAACCCGATGACCCTGTCAGCCCAATGGCTGATGTGGCTGGCAGCTCTCGTCTGGGTTGTGTGTCTCAACGTCTGCCTTTTGTTTCGGACGGGATTGGGCGCCTGGCTCTGTTTCGGTTGGCTCGCTTGTCTTGTCTGGCTCATCAACACCTTGATGAGCGGGTTCAATGCTGCGGGGGGGTCATGAAACTGCGCGCCGACATCGCGAAACTCTATCGCGAGATCCATAGCTGGGTGGGCGTTGTGGCGGGTTTGTTCCTGTTCATCGCCTTTTATGCAGGCGCGATCAGCATGTTCGAGCCCGCGCTCGAAATATGGCTGACGCCGCACGTTACTTTACCGCCCGCTGTTTCGCTCGACCGTACGCCCGAGCTCATGGAAAAAGTTTTCGCGGCTCATCCCGAAAGCCGCAAGGCTTATACGATTGTCGTGTCGCCTGACCCGGATCACCCTGCGCGCATGGTCTGGCCTCTAACGGCGTCTCATCACGGGCATGGTTCCCAGTCTGTCGTGATGGCAGCGTTGGACACGCAAGGTTCGGTGATAACGACACAGCACAGGCCATCTTCCGTTGCGCAGGTGATCGACGTTCTTCACCAGCAAATGGGGCTTCCCCTGCCGCATGAAATTGCGATGATCGTCATGGGGTTTATCGTGCTTGGATACGCGGTGGCGCTTGTCTCAGGTACATTGGTTTTTCTACCTGCTCTGGCACGGGCGATTTTTGCGGTCCGACTTGAGGGCAGTGTCAGACGCAAATGGTTGGATCTGCACAATCTTCTCGGTTTCTGTTCTTTGCCTTTCCACATCGTCATGGCGCTTACTTCCGTCGTTTTTGCCTTTCACGACGTCATTTTTACGGTGCAGGCGGAGTTTCTATCCCATGAACAGGGAGAGGTTCATGGGGGCCGACGCGACGAGAGAGCAATGGGGAGTCACCAGCAGACGATGCATTCTGCTTCAGAAAACAGAGTGCTGGCTCCCGCAGAAATTGTCACGATTCTGAGGCGCGAGGCACCTGGGTTTACGCCTGATACGCTTGAATATAGCCATCGCGCAGGTGCCCCTCTCATGCTGCGCATCGCCGGACACGATCCGGCCCATGTCATGCGTGGCCCCAATAGCGGCTTCACGGCAATGGATCCTTATACGGGTCGTTTGCTCTGGCGCGATTATCTACCGGGTTATCAATCAGCGGGCTTTGGTGCCCTGACGAGCTTTTTCGCGCTGCATTTCGGGAGCTATGGCGGTGCGCCCATACGCTGGGCCTATCTTGTGCTCGGCTTCGCCGGAGCGTTTCTTTTCTACACGGGTAACAGGCTCTGGATTGCCGTCCGACGCCGAAAGGAAAAAGCGACAGGGATTGAGACAGAGACACGGGGCACTCTTTTCCTGTCGCGGTTGACGACGGGATGCTGTTTGGGCTGCATGACAGGCATTGCAGCTTTATTGGGAGGGGCGTTGCTTGCTCCCCTCACGCTCGGCGGGAGTCAGGCGCAGTTTCTTTATCACGGCGTTTTCTGGGCGATGTTGCTCGTGGCGCTAGCAGCGCCTTGGGGCACAAAGTTGGCACTTTGGCTGGCAACATGTGTTCATGGTGCGCTTGCAGTCGTCGTGCTTTATAAAGGAGGTCAGTCAGACGTCACGAATTGGAGTGTTGCCGCGATAGCGCTCGTTTTGACATTGTGGCTTTTCAGTTTGACCCGCCAAGCGGACATGTCACATTCAGCTACGGCTCGATGAATTGCGCGCGTATCTTGACTGAGCGTGGCCGTTTTGAGCCGGTATCAACTTTTTTGTGAAGCGTCAGAGCGGGAGAGGGCACGCAGGATCACCGCCCGATCGATGGGTATCCTAGGCTCGACCGCCTCCGATCTTATGAAGCTTCGAACAGGATGCCGCATGTCAGATGGTAGAGGCTGCTCGCCGGGATAGGCTCCATTGTCAGGCGGCCTTCGGCATTACGGCGTTCGTGCCAGGTCCCATCCGGGCGCAGCCAGGATTTGAGAACGGCTTCAGCCCGCGCACGTTCTCCTGGTGATTTGTGCCGTATAGCCAGTGAGGATTTCAGCCGCTCCGTCTGGGGCCACAGACGCGCTGTTCCTTTTTTGACATCGCCATTGCTCCAGACCTCATCGATCAACGTCGGATCGTCATCGATGGCACCGTGATTTCTGACGCTCTGCCAGAGTAAATCTTGCGCGTTCTCCAGACGATGTGATGGACCGGTTAGGCGCTCGTACCAGCTCAAGAGCCAGATCCATTCACAATGATGTCCTGGTTCCCAGACATGACGATTTTCCGTTGTCTCAACAAGAAGAGCATCACTGAAATACTCGGGAAGTGTTCCGGTCTTCTTGTCGAGGAGATGCTCGGCGAATAAATCGATAAGCTCGCTCGCGCGATCGAGGAAGAGTGCGTCTCCAAAGCTCTCGGCCGCTGTCAGATAAGCTTCCAGCAGATGCATGTGCGGGTTTTGCCGACGAGGCAAAGAGAGCGGTAATGATTCTACAAAACCAGCCTGCTGATGACGCAATCGGGTGGAGATGAACTCGCTCAGCGATCGGGCTTCTTCATGACAATTATGGCTGGGCAATAGCTTATTGCTTGAAGCCAACGCCAAAAGGGCGAAGGCGTGATCGTATAAATCCCGACGATCATCGATCACGTTTCCATCCAGATCGAAACGCCATGCGTAACCACCGTCAGGATGACGAGCGCGACCGAGCAGGAACGTCAGTCCCATCTCGACGGTGTCTGCTGCTCCGGCGAGCCCGTGTTCGGCAGCTTTCGAAAAGACGTAGATCTGACGGGTCAGTACGCGCAGTCTTCGGAACGACGCCGTTGATCGATACTCCTCCAGCGTCAAGCTCTCGTTGAACGCGCCGGCTTTTCTGTCGACCCCGTATTCCAGCCAGAGCGGCCAGGCACGAGTTGTCAGCCAGGTCAGTAGATCGTCGGGCATCGAGGTTCTTTATGAGAAGCTAGGGCGAACATTTGCGAGGTCGTGCACTGCGTTGACCGGCATCGAAAAAGGAAATGGCGTGACTGGAAGCGGCGTATCGACAAGATACCCGGATGACAACCCCGCAGCGGCGGCCGCTTGTATGTCGCTGACTTTGTCGCCCACAAGAACGCTGCGTGCGAGATCGATTCCGAACAATTTCTCGGCAGTCAGCAGCATTCCGGGTGCGGGCTTACGCCATTCTGATAGCTCGTGGCTGTCGTCGGGAGCTGCACCACAGAGGAAAACCGCATCCAGACTGGCGCCCTCTTGGGATAGAAGAGTCTCGATCCGCTCCTGCACTGCGATCATCGTAGAACGATCAAAATATCCCCGACCCAGACCGCTCTGATTGGAGACGATGATGATCGGCCAGCCCGCAGCGCTGAAAGCCGCAATCATTGCTGCGGCTCCAGGGCGGAGGGCTACTGTATCGGGGTCGGATAGATATCCCGTATCGATGTTGACGACTCCGTCCCGGTCCAGGAAGAGGGCTGCCTTGCCTGTCTCGATGGGACGATGGATCAAGACGACATTACTGCTTCGGGGCATGCTCTCTGATCCTGCCAAGAATCCCGGTGGTGCTCCGGCTATGCTCGAAGTCGATTGTCTTGACGCGTCCGCCACGCGCAAGCACCGTATCGGCGCCCGCAATTTGATCGAGACGATAATCTCCACCTTTGACGAGCACGTCAGGAGTGATCGCCTCGATCAATTTTGCTGGCGTGTCTTCGTCGAAAATCGTCACGTAGTCGACGCAGGCAAGGCTTGCCAGAATGCAGGCTCGATCATTTTCGGATTGAATAGGCCGATCGTCACCTTTGCCAAGGCGCTTTACGGATGCGTCGCTGTTGACGCCAACGACAAGATACGCGCCCTCAGCCCGTGCGGCTTCAAGAGAGTGAACATGGCCTCGATGGAGTATGTCAAATACGCCATTTGTGAAGACCAGCGGATGCAGGTTGTCAGTCGCATCCTTCAGCGCCGCCCAGTCTCTTATGAATTTGCGTTCTGTAGACACGAACCGTGCGGTGCTGCCGTCGCTGCGGGTGGTCATCAGGATGCCTTTTGCAGGAGGTGGCGAACGTAGGAAGCTACTCCTGTTGCGACATCGTCAAACTGGTGATCGCAGCCAGCTGCTCGAAGGTTACTCAGGTTCGCCTGAGTGAAGCACTGATATTTCCCGACCAGCGCCTCAGGGAAGTCGATATATTCAATTAGGCCCTGGGTCACCATCTGGTCCAGAGTGAGCTCAGGATGATTTTGTGTAGCACGCATGGTGTTCACGACTGCATGCGCGACATCGTTGAAAGCCTGCGCTCTGCCTGATCCGAGATTGAAGACACCGCTTCGCTCGGGGTGATCAAAAAACCAGAGATTGACGGCCACGACGTCTTTGACGAAGACGAAATCACGGACCTGCTCACCGGGGCCATAGTCTCCATAGGAACCGAAGAGTTTAACTCGACCGTCAGCTCGGAACTGGTTGAAATTATGGAACGCCACGGACGCCATACGTCCTTTATGCTGCTCATTGGGCCCATAAACGTTGAAGTAACGGAATCCAGCGACCTGACTGTTCATCTTCGGAAGCGTCTGGCGCACCACCTGATCGAACAGAAGTTTGGAATAGCCGTAGACATTGAGCGGACGCTCGAAGCGAGGCTCTTCGACGAAGTCTGCCGATCCGCCATAGGTGGCGGCACTGGAAGCGTAAAGGAGACGTGTTCCGGTCGTGGCACAGGTTTCGAGTAGAGTTTTGCTGGTCGTATAGTTGTTGGCAAGCATGTAGCGACCGTCATGCTCCATTGTATCGGAACACGCACCTTCATGAAAAATTGCTTCGACTTTCCCAAAGCGTCCTGCGGCGAATGAGTCGTAGAAGGCAGATTTGTCGATGAAGTCGCTGATGCCCAAATCGACAAGGTTATGAAATTTTTCTGATTTTGACAGATTGTCGACAGCAATGATGTCAGTGTATCCGCGCGCATTAAGCTCACGAACAATATTGCATCCGATAAATCCGGCAGCGCCGGTAACAATAATACGTTTAGACATGGTTTAATCCAGTAGTGACAATTGCAGTTTTGGTACTCTTTCTTCCCGATCAGGTCGTCGTCTGGCCGATCTAGAAGGAGAGCAAATTTCTGATCCTGTGGGACACTCTAATCGACCCTGTGTCAATCCAGGTGAAAAAACCAGCGATAAGGAAAGACACTGTGATGGAGAGCAGTGTTGCCATCGCCCCATATATATCCGGGCTACGGAGACCTTCAGGATCGATCCGTGCGATGTAGAGTCCGATGAAACGGATGACTGGATAATGCACCAGGAATAGAGCGAAAGAGTATCGTCCCAAGAACTGGAACAGCTGCGTCTCAAAGAGAGCATGAAGGAAGCGCAGACGCATCACCGCGATAAAGATACAGAGCGCGGCGAGCATGAGCTGAAAATTCACTGTCGACTGTGGAGGTGGTCCTATTCTGAGAGAGGATACTGCGTCGATGAGCTGGAAGGCATGCTGTCGTGCTAACCAACTGAGGCACATGCTGACCACGTTCAGCGCATACATCCAGATATCTGACGCGATCCAATGGGAGCTCTCGCGCAGTCATTGTCACCCTGCGGTCTTTAGTTTTGCGGCAATATCATTCGAGCTCGAGGAAGCAGTGAGTGATTGATCGGTATAAGGAGTGTCGACGAGCTTCAGAGCTTCGGTGACGACTTCCAAGGCATTGATGTTGGAGGTGCAGATCGGCTTTTCGTGTCCGACCGGGCAGGAATCCATCCAGGTGTCAGTCGACCACCAGCAATTGCCGCATTCTTTTGGCGGGATATTCGCATTTTGCGGATAGCCAAACCATGCCACATTTGTGGGACCGAACATGACAGCGCTGCGCACTCCCAGTGCGGCTGCCAAATGAACGAGTCCTGACTCAGCGTCAATGTGAGCAGCCGCGTTGGCGAGGATTGCAGCCGATTGCATAAAGGAGAGAGAACCCTTGAGATCGATGTCGACACCGGGAATGTGGTCTCCGGTCTCTCCACCCAACTGAACAATGACGAGATCCGGGCGTGTCGCTTTGAGGTTGCGAACGATCTCTATCCAAGTTTTCTTCGGGACGGCTTTCGTCGGACGGGGGCCGGCAATCTTGAACTTTCCGTCCCAGCCGTCGTGGATGGTAACGTATTTTCCAGCTGACAACCCGAGTTTGCCAGGCAGCTCGTGATCAACCTCGATTTGTAAGCGGTCACCCCCATAAGCCAGCCCAAGCATCTCATGCAGATAAGTATAGCGTTGAGAGCCTTTTCTGACGGCTATGTCGGCAAATGCTCCATCAAGAAATGGGTGGTTGCTTATATAGCGGTCCACTAAAACGCGCGCTTTTTCAATTTGACTGAAGAGATTCAGCACTTCTGGTTTCTTGTCAAGAAGCGTTTCGCAGTCGATATTTTCATTATCGAATGTTACGAACTGATTTGCTAGAAGGGCGAAACTGTAATGGGAGCGTGATCTTTCGAAAAGTCGGACATTGAGACTGTTTCGAAAGCCTGGGCAGCTTTTGAAGAAGGGTTCGATGATCTTATGCGACTCGAAATAAACATCGAACATCGCATCGTTGCCGAGTTCGGCCTGAAGGTCGCGAACGAGACGCGCGACGATCAGTGCGTCACCAATCCCGCCAGTAATACGTACAGCGAAGAGCAGGGGCTGTTGGAGGCTTATGCCCTTTTCGACGCGGGCAATGAGGTCACGAATGAGCGCGTCCTGAGCTGCGCTAAAACCCGCTTCAGGATCAGCCACGGCAACGTCTTCAGTCTGCTTTTTTCCGAACTTCGTTCCTAGTCTGTTGCGCAGAGAGGCCACGACGCGGGTCATCACATGGTACCAGACGATGTGCGGCGGATGCTTGGCTGCAAGCCCACGATAGTAACGCAAGGCGCGCACTGGCAAGGAGGTCGCTTGGAAGTTGCGCTGCTCATGTTCACGGAAACGAGCAATCTTGATCTTCTCTAGGGGGGCCGGTGATTTAGGCATCGGTCTTTTCTTTTGAGTGCATGAATTGATCATAGGCTCGGATGACTTCGTGGCATTCGCCCAACATCCGGACCGCACCGTCTTGTAACCAGGCGACCTTGTTACAGAATTTCATGATGGCAGGACTGGAGTGGAGTGCCATCACGACGATGCCGGCCCGATCCGAAATTTCTCGCAAGCGAGCGGTGGCCTTGGCCTGAAACGCACTATCGCCCACGGCCAGAACTTCATCCAGAAGCAGGATTTCAGCCTCTACAGCCATAGAGATGGAAAACGCCAGTCGCATCCTCATGCCTGTAGAATAGGTTCGAACTGGCATATCGATATGATCGCCCAGCTCGGAAAACGAGATGATTTCTTGCTCGTGAGCCGAAATCTGCTCTGAAGACAGGCCGAGGAAAAGGCCTCGCAGGCGAATATTCTGGCGACCGGTCGCATTGTCATCAAGGCAGAGAGAGATGTCGAGGAGCGGCACCGTCTTCCCCTCACGCTTCACGCAACCCTCCTGAGGTCTGTAAATACCGGCCATGACACGAAGGAGGGTGCTTTTGCCCGCACCATTCTCGCCAACCAGTCCAAGCCGGTCGCCTTTATCGAGGGAGAGGTTGATGTCTTTGAGGCACTGGACCTGAATTGCGCCGTCTCCGGCTTCGGCCATCTCATTACGTTGCCCGATGCGTGCCAGAGCTTTACGAAGCGATCGTCCTGAGATCTCGAAAACGGGGATGGTAACCGAGACGCTGTCGAGCTGAGCATTGTCATCCCGGTCAGACCCAATAAGCGACGTTGCGGCTGGCCCGCACGGAAGTAATGAGCACGAGTGTCCACCCTACTATAGCAAGAACAGCGGCAACACCCCAGCTAGCTGGCTGCGGTATGCTCCCAGAACCGGAGCACGAACGAGATCGACGAGACTGCTGAAGGGATTGATGGTAATGATCCATTGATGCTTCTTCAGCATGTGCGGCCACCACATCAATGGTGTGATATAGAATAGTATCTGGAGACATGAAGCGATCAACTGCGGAACATCGCGATAACGCGCGGACCAGATCGCAGCCATGTAAGACATCCAGGTGAGATTGAGCAGCAAGACAAGAAGACCCGGAATGAAAAGCAGCAGGTGATCGTAGCCCTTCACATTAAAGACGATGCGCAAGACAACGATAACAACGACGTTATGCGCCAGGATGATCATCTGCCTCCAGAGAACCTGGAAGATATAAACCCACAAGCTGACGTCACTCTGGCGAATGAAATTTGCGTTGTTTATGAAAGCGAAGCACGACTCATTCAGTATCCCCGAGATGAGCGCCCAGAGTACGAAGCCCGAGCCGATAAGCGGCAGGTAGCTTTTCATATCCTGCCCGAACAAAGTGCCATAGACCAATCCCATGGCACCAACCATGACGCCCATGCTCAGGGTGATCCAGAATGGTCCCAGGCTTGATCGAGCATAACGCTGCTGAATATCCAGCCACCCGAGAAGGGTCCATAGCCTCCAGGTGCGGCATCCTCGGAGGAATGAAGAGAGACTTTCTTTAAGCATTCAGCATGCCTCACATCCAGTGGCCCGAGGGGCCGAGCATATCTGTTTCATGAAAAGTGGAGGGTCTTAGCGCAGCTGGTGCAAGGCTGAGTCGATCACAATCATCTTAATAGAGAGTTCCTCGGGAGCTGGGCAATAGCCGGGAGACAGTCGCGGTTTGAGGTCAGGTTTTCAGAGAGTTCAGCTCGTCGCGTGTGATTGGAGCTGTTCCAAGCTTGCTCACAACCACGCTTGCAGCGGAGTTGGCAAGACGTGTGGCCTCTTCAAGGGAATATCCAGCGCCGAGCGCTGTGGCGAGCACGGAAATCACTGTATCGCCAGCACCGGAAACATCGAAGACTTCCTTGGCCTCGGCAAGAATGTGAATATGGCGATCGCCCACAAAAAGGCTCATCCCCTCCTCGGACCGTGTTACGAGGAGGGCCTCGAGTTCCAGTCGGTCGCGCAGACCGAAGGCGAGCCGCTCAAATTCGGCCTCGTTTGACCAGGTTCCAACGACCTGCGCAAACTCGGCGCGGTTAGGCGTGATCAGGGTCGCGCCACGATAGGCGGAATAATCCGATCCCTTGGGATCGATCAGAACCTTGACGTTCTTTTCCCGGGTGATGGCCAATACGTCTGAGACATGACTGAGGCCGCCCTTGCCATAGTCTGAGAGGATAACAGTATCTGTCGGGAGGAGGGCCTCACGAAACTTTTCCACGACTGGTTTAAGAAGTTCGCGATCAGGTTTGCGTTCGAAATCGGCGCGCACAATCTGCTGATTCCGGGCAATGATCCGGAGCTTTACGATCGTCCGAAAAGCCTCGTTGTAGGAAAAAGAGCATTCGACATTCTGACGTTCCAGAAGCTCGCGTAGGATGTCTCCCTCGTGGTCCCGCCCCAGAACCGAAAAAAGTGCAATCTGCGCGCCCATATTGGCAACGTTGAGCGCAACGTTCGCTGCTCCGCCGGGCGTGTCACGGATATCCTCGATCAAGACCACTGGAACGGGTGCTTCAGGTGATAGCCGGTTACTATCTCCAAACCAGTAGCGGTCCAGCATGACGTCGCCCATTACCAAGAGGCGGACAGAGGAGAAATCGCGGGGAGAGGTCACGCTCATTCAGACTTCCGAGGGTAAGAGTTACATTGAGCTGGTCATGTTTGCCAGACGTGCGCTGAGCGCCTGGGCAATCAAATCGGGAGATTGCTGCGTGCAGACCGGTACTTTATGTCCGCGTGGGCACAAGGCCATCCAAGTATCCTGGGTCGCCCAGCAATCCCCGCACGCCTGCGGTGGAATTGCTGAATAATCAGGATAACCAAAATAATCAACCGGCGTCGGGCCAAACACCACGACGGCTGGGGTTTCCAGACAATGAGCCATATGAACGAGGCCGCTCTCCACATCCAGGTGGCACAGGGCCTTGTCGATCAGGCCTGCGACCTCGGGGAGTGATGTCTGCCCTCTTAGATCGAAATCGGTATTCTCTATGCGTATGTCGTCTTTAGTGCCAACTTGTAGGAACTTTATGTGCGGAAACTCCTGACGTACCTTGCAAACCACTTCAGAAAATCGTGGGTAGAATTTGGTGGAAGTCTGCCCCAGCAGGACAACATTTCTATCATGCCCGTTGTGTATTGTGACATAGGGCACAGCGTCGAGACCGAAACGGCTTGTGGCACTGCGTTCAACGTGCAGCTTGTGCTGACTATTCGTTGGATCGATACCGAAGATCCAATGAGAGAATGTCATTCTTGTGCATCCGGCACGTACAGCCAGACGGGCGATCTGATTGTCTGGAACAGGTCGTCTGAATGCAAACTCTTTCAGAGGCTTGGATCGCTCGACAGCCGTGAGGAGAGCCTCTCTCAGACGAGGCGCAGAAACCAGATGTCGTGACGCGAAATCCGGCACGTCAATGACTATCGCGTGAGAGAGCCACACGCTGGCGTCGTAATGCTGCGCGGTACGATCGAAAAGAAATTCCGAACGGGCAGTATTGAAACATTTGACGCTTTTGAAGACCCACTCAACTACGTCGGGCTGGCCACAATAGATGTCGACGCTGAAGGGTTCAGAGGCGAGGGCCAGATCAGCGATAAAGCGCATCGCAATCATGTAGTCGCCAATACCCCCAACGATCTTTATGGATAGTGAAGATTTCACGTTCAGGAAAGTCTGTGGGCTGGAGATTCTGGCTTCGCGCCCTGAGATGCCGAAAGAGATAGCTTCTGCGTTTTCCGACGAATCGAGCAATAAAAATAAGACCAATCAATGAAGAATGGGAGGTTTTTCTAACTTCGTGGAACTGAAGAAAGAGTCTCCTTGCTCTGTAAAACAGTAGTTTCGCGAAAAAAAAAAGACATCAGATCTAGGTGTACTTCAATGGATTTTGAAGAAAATAGGTAAACCAATAATGCCAAGATTTTGCCACTAGCACAAGCAAGGACTCATTTCTGACGAATAGGGTCTTGTTTGAAGCCTGATAACGCCACAGCTGAATGGTATGTGGGAGGTTGCGTAGCGGGGTATAAGTGGCTTTTCTTGCACTATGCTTTTGGCCTCTGGACTTCACTGTTTCCAGTCTTTTCGTCATGGTGATGAGAGAAACGATGACAATTCTGATACTGATGGCTAACGAAGTTATGTGGCCAAACAAAGGTCGGTGTGCGTGCGTTCTCGGGAAACAGGGCCGAGCTGACGACGATCAGGTTTCAAAAAACTCTGATGTTCCGTGCGGCACTGCTTTCGACAGGTGCCAGCACGAAAATGCTGAGTGGTTCAGAAATTGCTCAGGTTTCGCGTCTCAAGCTCTAGGCGTTCCATTGATGGCGTAGAGGTTTGGGTGGGCGAAATTATGCAAGGGTCAGCTGGGTATTCAGGGCTCTTTCCGGCAACGCTCATGACAGCTGTCCTGAGCGTTGCCGGAAACAGGTTGGATGGACGGTCCCTTGGTTAAGCGCTTGCGACGCTCGTGAGCATGGCGGTCAGGCGTTGTGCGAAACCAGCTGCATCAGGCAGGGTTTCGCCGTCCTGAATGCGGGCGACATCCAGTAGAACGCGGGCATAGTCGGCGACGCTTTCGCCTTTTTCCACACGTGCTGCGAGATCGCGGATGAGCGGATGGTGCGGGTTGATCTCCATGATCGGGGCGCTTGGCGGCATGCCCTGACCTGAGCGGCGCATGAGACGCTGCATCATCAGATCCGGTCCGCCCTCGCTTGTGATCACCACGGCGCTGCCGACCAGACGCACGGTGCCCCGCACGTCCTTGACGTTTTCGCCCAGTGCTTCCTTCAACGCGGGAACCAGCTTCTCGAGATCGGCAGCGTCGCCTTCAGGCGTGGGCGCTTCGAATTTCTCCAGATCGCCATGGGCCTGGTTGATCGATTTCAGCCCCTTGTCTTCGTAGGAAGACAGACGATCGGGCCAGAAGCTGTCGACCTGGTCGGAAAGCAGCAGCACTTCGATGCCGCGGGCGCGGAAGCCTTCAAGCTGAGGCGAGGCGGCAAGCGCTTCGGCGTTCTCGCCGGTCAGATAATAGATGGCGTCCTGGCCGGGTTTCATGCGCGACAGATAGGCGTCGAGTGTGGTCGGCTCGTCCGATGCCGTCGAGCGGAAGCGTGACAGGGCAGCCAGTTCCTGACGGTGCTCCGAGTCCTCCCAGATTCCTTCCTTGATGATCGGACCGAAGTTTTCCCAGAATGTCCCGAAGCCTTCGGCATTCTCGGTGTCTTTGGCGCGGTTCTTGATTTCTGTCATCACGCGCTTGGTCACAGCCTTGCGGATGCGTGTCAGAACCGGGGTGGATTGCAGCATTTCGCGCGAGACGTTCAGCGGCAGATCTTCGGTGTCGACAACGCCATGGACGAAACGCAGCCAGGCCGGGAGAAGGGCGGCTTCGTCGGTGATGAACATGCGGCGCACATGGAGATGCACCTTGCTCTCACGCGACTGCTCCATGAAGTCGAACGGGCGCGCACCCGGAATGAACAGCAGGGCCGTGAATTCGGTCGTGCCTTCGGCGCTCCAGTGCAGCGTGGCATAGGGCTCGTCGAACTGGTGGGCTACGTGACGATAGAACTCGGTGTACTGCTCAGGCGTGATGTCGGATTTCGACTTGCGCCACAGCGCCGTGCCCTCATTGGCCGACTTGTCTTCGTCGCCTTCACGCAGGGTGATCGGCCATGAGATGTGGTCGGCCCATTTGCGGATGATCGAGCGCAGACGCCAGGCATCGAGGAACTCGTCCGCATCGGTTTTGACATGCAGAATGATGTCGGTGCCGGGCTGCTCGCGGGTTGCAGGCGCGATCGTGTAGGCGCCCTTGCCGTCGGATGACCACTGCCAGGCCTGATCCGAACCCGGTTGACGCGAGATCACATCGACCTTGTCGGCGACCATGAAGGCGGCATAGAAGCCGACGCCGAACTGACCGATGAGGCTCGGACGGTCTTCGGGCTTGGCGCTGTTTAGCTTCTCACCGAAAGCGCGCGTGCCGGAGCGGGCGATTGTGCCCAGATTACTGGCCAGATCCTCACGGCTCATGCCTGCGCCATTATCGCTGATTGTCAGCAGGCGGCTGTCTTTGTCCGGGTTGATGCGGATTGAGGCGTCAGCGGGGAGCGCTTTGGCGGCATCGGTCAGGGCCTCGAAGCGGCGCTTGTCCGACGCATCGGCCGCATTGGCCACCAACTCGCGCAGGAAGATCTCGCGTTCGGAGTAGAGTGCATGAACGACGAGGTCGAGAAGACGCCCGACTTCGGCGCTGAATTCATGCTTTTCGGCGCCCTGGACCTGATCTTTTTCTGTGTTCTCGGTCATGGAGATCCCTCAAGACTGTGATGGTGCCGCAATGGCACCGATTTGCAGGGAAAAGTAGAAATGCCCGGCTCTTTTTTCAAGAGTTGCAGGGACATAAGGGCAAAACGCAATCGCGTGTCAGGGGGGCGAGAGTCAGGGAGCGTGCCTCGTCAGGTGTTACCCAACGCGCTTCGGCAATCTCTGCTGCAGCGGTGACACGCCCTGTCCAGCGCAGGGCAAAAAGCTCAGCCCGGACCGTACAGCCCGGCTCATTGGCTGCCGGTGCCTCGATTTGTGTGAGATAGCGGCATGAGTCCGGGTCTGCATGCAGGGCGAGTTCTTCGCTCAGCTCCCGGATAAGAGCCCGCACCGGGGTTTCGCCTGGCTCAATCTTGCCACCCGGCTGCATGAAAGCCTTGGTGCCCTGCTTGCGCACGAGAAGCAGCCGCCCTGCCTTGTCGTGAAGGAGGGCCGCCGCAATATAAATGACTGACATCGTTGGTGTCAGCGTGTGCTGCCCAGAATGCTCAGACGTCCGTCGCCATTTTGCTGCGCCTTGAGCGCGTCATAGCCGGGCACGGCTGGGTGAGAGATTTCGATTTGATGCTTGTGTGTGGCGGTGATGACCACAACGCTTGCGTTTGCGGCCTCACCAGCCTGAATTCCGGCAGGAGCATCTTCGAAGACGGCGCAGTTTTTGGCTTCGAAACCCAGACGCTGTGCGCCAAGCACAAAACAGTCGGGGGCCGGTTTGCCGTTCGGCGCATCTTCAGCGTGATGAGGATTTTCGGCAGAGGCAGGCCAGCGATCTGGATACGCTTGAGGGCAAGATCGCGAGAGGCCGAGGTGACGATTGCCCAACGATCTTCGGGCAGGCTTTTCAGAAAGGCCGTTGCACCGGGAATGGGGTCGATGCCTTGCGTATCTTCCAGCTCACGGCTGGTGATCCAGTGTGCTTCTGCGACCGGGTCGACGCCCGGCAGTTTCTGGCGACGGATGGTTTCGATCGTCTGTACGCCATGAATGGTGGGCAGAAATTTGGCGACGTCCAGACCGTGTTTCTGAGCCCAGAGGGTCCATACCCGCTCCGCAGCGATAATCGATGTCAGGATGGTGCCGTCCATGTCGAACAGGAAGGCGTCGAAGGATTTACCGGGAAAAAGATCATGCTCGGCCAAGAGACTTCTCCATCATGAAAACGGGTCACACAGGATGCCGACCCTGCATGACCCCTCTAACTCAGGCAAGCTGACGAGCGATCAACCCGGCGTGTCGACCGCGAGACGTCCAAGGGCTGGATCATCCGTGAAGAACCCGTCCAGACCCATATCGAGATAGCGTTTCACTTCGGCAATCATGCCCTTTGGATTGCGGGCATTGAGCGCCCCGCCATCGCGCAGCTCTTTCGGCAGGCAGTAGTTTTCCGGCCGTGCCGTGTAGGAATGGACCAGCAGTCCGGCCTCATGGGCATCGGAGATGAGTGTGGTTGGCGTCCCCCAGGAGCCATCGGGCTTGCGCGGGATAAGATCCGTGTTCGACGGACCGATGACGTCAGCAAAGCGGCGCACTTCCCGGAGCCCCTCGGGCTTCATGAAATCACCAAAGGTCCTGGCGTTGCTCTTGCCGAGCAGATCGGGAGGTGTCTGTCCGGGCTCGCCCATCAGGAACATGACCCGCGCCTGAGGATTGATCTCGCGGGTCTTCTGGCCAATGGCCTTGAGATTGCCGGTTTCAAAAGACTGCAGCTCGAGCGGTGCCTGACGTGTGTAGTTATGGGCCGCGATGGTCCGCAGGAATGCGGTTTCCGGGTCGAGACCGAGGGCGTGGAAATGGGTGGAGTTCTTGATCTCGGGGATCAGGCCGAACACCTTGCCACGAGCCGCCGATTCAGCAGCGACGAAATCGATGACTTCTTCGAAGGTCGGGACATCGAAATGCCCATCATAACGTGTGTTATGCGGGCGGAGCTGCGGCAGGCGCTCCTTGGCACGTAGGGTCTTGAGCTCAGCGAGCGTGAAATCGGTTGTGAACCAGCCGGTTTCCTTCTGACCATCAATGGTCAGGCTGCGCTTGCGCGAGGCGAATTCGGGATGTGAGGCCACATCGGTGGTATCGGCGATGTTGCTCTCATGGCGCACGATCAGCACGCCGTCTTTTGTCATGACCAGATCGGGCTCGATGTAATCGGCACCATCGACCATGGCCTTGGCATAGGAGGCCAGCGTGTGCTCAGGCCTCAGAGCCGAGGCGCCACGATGGGAAAAGACGAGAGGTTTGGGTGCCAGAGAGGGAGCCGCGAAGGCGGGTGAGCAGATCCCGGCCATACCGAGGAACAGGGCGTGACGACGAGAAAGCATATCGGCTCTCCTGGAGTGTCCTCCGGGCGGGGCGGCGATGAGCCGGATTTATGATTGTCTAGGCAGGGGTTCGGGGCAGGTTTCCCGATCCTGGCGGATCGGGAGTTGAGTCTGCTCCTGAAGGGGCAGAATTACCAGTTGGCGCTGACAGTCAGGAAATACATGCGCGGAGCGACAGGATAGGCAGTGAACTGACCCGAAGTCTGGTTGGTGCTGACCGTGGACCAGCCGCGGGTGTTGGTCAGGTTGGTGATGTTACCCTGAACGTGCAGGGCAGGAATATGGGGGATACCATGGAAGGTATAACCAGCATTCATGCTGAACTGCGTAACCGGCGAAGCCAGAGATCATTGGTGTATGTCGTGTAGCGCTTGCCCATGACATCGCCGATGAACTGACCGTAGAAATTGCCCCAGTTGGTCGTGGCGACAAACTTCTCTGTCCAGTCAGGCTGACCTGCAACGTTTTTCCCGGCGATGCGGATGGTTGAGGTGCCCGAGGCGTAGTTATCGTTATAGACCGACTTGTTATACGACAGGCCGTTATACAGGGAGAAATGCGGGCCGAACTGCGCGGTGAACGAGAAATCCATACCGTCGGTGGTGACCGATCCCACATTGGCGAGCGTCGTTGCCGAGCCGATGATGGAAGACAGGGTCTGGGTTGTGGCAATCGCCACGAGACGGTTCGAGAAGTGGACGTGGTAGTATTCGGCCTGAGCAGAGATATCGCTAAGCGGGCCGAGGTTCACACGGTGATGGGTACGCAGACCCGTTTCATAGGTCCACGAGGTTTCGACCTTGCCGTTCTTCTTGAAGTCATCGAATGCAGCCTGGCTGGTCGCACCCCAGGGTGTGGCATTGCCGTAACCGGCGTTCTGATAGGAGCGCATGTTCTGCTGGATATTGGCAAACCACTGCTCGTTGGGCGTGATGTTCCACAGCGCACCGAATGACGGCAGGAACGGCTTGACCGCATCGATCGTGCCGCCGGGCACGGTGACGGCTGTGGCGGGGGAAAGCGACCCCTTCTTGCCGGCAACGGGCAGCGTGCCGTTGGTGTAAACCAGCTCGGACTTGAATCCGGCTGACAGCGTGAAGTTCTTGGAGACTTTCCAGCTATCCTGCAGATGGGTCACGAAGGTATTTGTATAGAAATAGTTCGTGTACTGCTTGATGAGCGCGCCTTGCTGGCGCTCGTAAGGCGTTGTCGGGTTATTCACATCCAGCGGGTACCAGCGGCGCGCCTGGGTGTTGTTGTTGCGCTCGTACCAGCCCCCGACCTCAAGATCGTGATGGCCGAGCTTGTAGCGGAGTGTCGAGAGCAGACCGCCGCGGTTATCCCAGTATTCGGTGGTGCGTGTGGCATAGCCCGAGCCGCCGAACACATTGCTCAGCTGGCTGGCGCTCTGATTGGGGAAGTAGGCGCCGAACAGGGTCGGCAGGCCTGCCGCGGTGATCGGACCAGCAACGATGCCTTCACCGAGATTGTGATGGTAGTAGAACTTGTTGTCCCAATGCAGATTGGAATTGAAGTCGTGCTGCCATGACAGATAGGTCAGGAAGTCCTGACGCTGCGCGGCGGAGAAGTAGTTGCGGTAGTTGAGACCGGCCTTCGTATATGCAGGCGAGTTCAGATAAGACTTGGCGTAGTTGAAGTCCGGGTAGGTGAACGGACGCACATAAGTGCCATATCCGGCGGGCAGCACGATGCCGTCTTCATTGGGTTCGACCTTGTCCGACCAGTCGAAGAAATAGGTAATCTTGTCCTTGCTGCCCTTGTGCACGAACTTGGCATTGACCTGATTGCCGCCCTGATGACCGGCGAAATCCCAGGCTCTGGCGTCCTGACGTGCCCAGGAAATATAGGCTGAATTGCCGTTGCCGAAATTGCCGGTATCGAACCGTGCAAAGGTGCGGAACGTCGAGAAGCTGCCGAAAGTCTGGCCCAGCTGGCCACCCATCTTCTCCTTGGGGTCCTGCGACGAGAAGAGCAGCGTACCGCCGAGGTTCGAGGTGGAAGCCGTGCCGAGCGAGCCCGACCCGGTTGCGACGGTCGCATTGCCGATGTTTTCGCTGATGACAGCGCGCTGCGGTGACAGACCGTTATAGTTTCCGTAGGCCTGATCGCCCAGCGGAATACCATCGAGCGTGTAGCCGAGCTGATTCTGGTTGAAGCCATGGATAAAGAGCGACGAGTTCTGCTCGTTATTGCCCCAGGGATCAGCGTTGTTGAAGACGACACCCGGCAGGATCTGGAGCGCTTTGAGCGGGCTCAGGCCCGGAAGGATACGCTGCAACTGAGTGTGACTGACGCTTTGCTCGGAACGCGAGCGACGAGCGGTTGCGATGATCTGTTCTGCCGGGGCGTTCGAGACGAGGGCCTTCGCCTTGGGCGTCGGGGTGCTGCTCCGATGGGTCGGAGCTGAATGAGGTGTGGCCTCTGCCGCGCTCGCCTGAGCGCTGACCAGAGCTAAAGGAGAGCAGAAGAGAGACAGCGTAAGACCGAGGCGCTGTTTGCAGAGCTTCATTGGTAAACTTTCCTTTAACGGAGGCCGAATTGCGGCGCACCCTATGCGGAGAGTTCGTTACGGTGTGTGAAGCTTCGGTGATTTGCCCATTACAGATTGATGAACAAAAAAGGCCGCCCGGGCTTTGGGCGACCTTTTTGCATTCTTCCCGGAGAGGGAAGGTCAGAAGCGGTATTCGATACCGGCACCGACCACTGTCGGGTCGAGGGAGTCATGAGCCTTGATGAAAGCGCCCGACCCGCGGTCATTGGCCCAGGCATGCATGCGCAGGAACATCTGCTTGGCATCCATATTGAAGAACCAGTTGCCGACGAGCTGATAATCGAAGCCGACATTGACCGAGGGACCGCCCGTCATGCCGACATTAAGCTTTTGCACCAATCCGCCAGCAGGTGAGACGTTGTGGAACCAGGCCAGTGTCGCACCGACGCCCACATAAGGATTGAAGCGCTTATGGGGGCGGAAATGCCATGCAAGCGTGAGTGTCGGGGGGAGAGCCCAGGCGCTGCCGATATCGATATTGCCAAGCGGTGTGCCTTTGGCCGCGACTTCATGGCGTGTGCTGGCGGCGATCAGATCGATCGAGAGGTGATCGGTGAAGAAATACTCGAAAGTGAGTTCCGGCATGACCTGATTGGTCGCCTTGATGCGACCGGGGATGGCTGCACCATTTAACCAGACCTTGCTGTCACGATCCTGTGGCAGGACGCCAAGAGCTGACAGGCGGATAATGAAATCGCCTTTGCCCAGACCGATCTTGGTGCTGGAGCATGTCTTGAACAAGCCGCATGTGTCGCTGGACGAACGGGGGGCGGCCATGGCCTGTGCCTGTGGGGCGAGCACCATATTCGTGGAAACGGGAGCGTTCACGACAGGGGCAGACTGTGCCTGCGCGTTCGGGGTTGCGAAGGCGGCAGCAACAAAGCCGGTCAGTAGCGCGGTAGTCATTTTGCAAGAGATCTTCATCGACGCCATCCGTTATTAAAACAGTGACGCACACTCACCACGCGCTATGATGACGTGCCTTGATCCATATCAAGATAGCGTAAAGCTGATAATGACTGTGGGGATTGGGCAACGGTTTATGTATTATTTTTAATAAATAGAAGATTAGAGTATAGATAAAGGATCAGGTTCATTATGGTTGTCCAGATGAGGGACAGTATCACTGCGATCGGACCTTGCGGCACCTGCGCGCAGTGCCTTCATTGTGAGGCACGATCACGAAGCATTTGTTCTGTGATCGACCCTGAACACATGAGCCTCCTCGATCAGTACTCTCACAGACTTGTGATAACGTCAGGTAAGACGTTCATTCAGGAAGGCGAGGCAGCGAGTGATTTTTTCATCGTTACTTCGGGTCACGCCAAACTCTTCGCGTTGATGCCAGACGGGCGCCGTCAGATTACCGGTTTTGCGCAATCGGGAAACTTTCTCGGGCTCGCGAGCGGCGCCACCTATGCGTTCAGTGCCGAAGCACTGGGGCCGCTGTCGCTCTGCCGTTTTTCGCGCACAGGACTGAGCACGCTGAGACGGGAATTTCCCAAGCTTGAAAACCGTTTAATGGAAGAAGCGTCGTGTGAGCTGGTGCAGGCTCAGAAAAGCATGCTGCTTTTAGGTCGAAAGACGGCGCGGGAGCGTCTGGCAAGCTTCCTTCTCGAACAGCATCAGCGCTCCCTTACCAAGGCAAGGGTGACCCAGCTCCCCATGAGTCGTACCGATATTGCGGATTATCTCGGCCTCACCATCGAGACTGTCAGTCGTACGCTCAATGCCTTGCAGCGGGAGAAACTGATCTCGATTGCTCAGGTGACGCAAATTACCCTGAACGACTTGCCAGCTCTGGAGATTCTGGCGCGCGGCGGCTGATTTTCAGACCTTCTCCGATCTGCCCAATTGATGCCTTGACGTCGCATGATGACGCGGGAGAGAAGAACCTTTCCCGCGAGAGCCATATCCTTCAGGAGCGACAGATCATGGACCGTTTCATTATACGTGGCGGCAGGCGTCTTGAAGGCGAGATCGTGATCGGCGGCGCCAAGAATGCCGGTCTCAAACTCATGGTCGCGGGGCTTCTGACGTCCGAGCGGCTCATTCTGTCGAATGTCCCAAAAATTGCCGATATCGAGACCATGCAGACCCTGCTGCGGCAGCATGGCATTGCGGCGGATCCGGTCGATGCGGACGGGCGGACCCTTTCCATCGGCGGAGACATTACCTCGGTTGAGGCGCCTTACGACATCGTGTCGAAAATGCGCGCGTCAATTCTTGTGCTCGGCCCGCTTCTGGCCCGCGCTCACGAGGCGCGCGTGTCTCTTCCCGGTGGGTGCGCCATCGGTACGCGTCCGGTCGATCTGCATCTGAAGGGGCTTGAAACCCTCGGTGCCAAGATCAGGCTCGAAAATGGCTACATCAATGCGAGCGCGCCCGGCGGGCTGGTTGGCGATCGTATTCTTCTGCCGTTCGCCTCAGTTGGCGCGACAGAAAATCTCCTGATGGCAGCGACTTTGGCTAAGGGACGGACCGAGATCGTCAATGCGGCGCGCGAGCCGGAGATTGGCGATCTGGTTGAGTGTCTCAATCGCATGGGCGCGCGTATTGCCGGCGCGGGCACCGGCACCCTCGTTATTGACGGGGTTGAGGCGCTGACCGGCGCCGAGCACGCGATCATGGCCGACCGCATCGAATGTGGCACTTATGCCTGTGCGGCGGGTATCACCGGAGGCGATCTGCGCCTGATCGGCGGTCGTGTGCGCGATCTGGGTGCCGTTGTCAGAACGCTCGAAGAGGCGGGTGTCGAAGTCTTGGAAGAGGAAAATGCCATCCGCGTGCGCCGCACCGGAGCGCTCAAGGGCGTGGATATCATGACCGAACCCTATCCTGGTTTCCCGACAGACATGCAGGCCCAGTTCATGGCCATGCTGGCGGTTGCTGAAGGGGCCTCCATGGTGACGGAGACCATCTTCGAAAACCGCTTCATGCACGTGCCGGAACTCAATCGTATGGGGGCACGCGTCAACGTGCATGGCTCGTCCGCCATTATCCGTGGCGTCGATCATCTGTCTGGTGCGCCTGTCATGGCCACCGATCTGCGTGCGTCGTTTTCGCTGATTCTTGCGGGTCTCGGTGCGCAAGGTGAGACGACACTCAGCCGCATCTATCACCTCGATCGGGGTTACGAAGCCGTTGATCGCAAGCTTTCGGCCGTGGGCGCTGACATCGAGCGTATCCGGGAATAAGGATCAGGCGTTTCGCCCTGATCCCTGTCAAAGGGGCTCGCCCAGTCCTGCGGGCGCGGGGCGTAAAGCCCCGCGAGAGTTATCCCGCCTTGATTGCCTCTGCGGTGCGGAGCTGAGCGCCATGATGGCGAGGGCCGGATTGGCCGCTGTAGCACTCGGAAAAATCGAGTGATCGCTGATCCAGAGATTATCGATGTCATGGCTACGACCGACAGGATCGACGACTGAGTCGTCCGGATCGGTCCCCATGCGGCAAGTGCCGATCATGTGGGCGGCACGATCCATGGACCAGATGTCCTTGGCGCCTGCGGCTTCCCAGATGGCTGTCATGGTGCGTGCCATATGTTCGTGCATGGCCTGTTCATTCTGACCATAGCTGAAATTGATCTTCGGCTTGGGCACCCCGGCTCGGCCGATCTCGTCAGACAGGGTAACCAGATTGCCCTCATAGGGCAGGCAGTCGCCATGCGCGCCGATGCCCGCCATATAGTTATAGCCGCGTAGATATCGTGTCAGCGCCTCGCCCCACAGACCGCGGCCTCGAGCGACGCCTGTTGCCCAGGTCAGCGGCATCATGCCCAGAGACTGTATCAGATAACCGCCAACGAAATCCGCGTCTTTGGGACGCATCATGTCTTCGGTGAGGGTCAGTGACGGATAGCCCTTGTTGGGGCGGATGATCTCATCGAAGCGCCCCCAGACCTGGGTCGAGATATGCGCCATGTAATTGCGCCCGACCTGACCGCTGCGGTTGGCAAGCCCGGTATGCAGCAAGAGGCGGGCAGTCTCCACCGCTCCAGCAGCCAGAACGAGTGCAGCGCAGCGCTGTTTACGGTCCTGTCCGTTCTCCTGATAGACGACCGCTGTGACGCGACCTGACGAGTCCCGTTCGATGCCATGAACGAAGCAGTTCGGACGAATTTCCGCGCCTGCCGAAACGGCAAGAGGGAGGTAGGTGACGTCAGTTCCCGATTTGGCGCCATTACGACAACCTTGATGACACGCACCGCAGCCGACACAGGCCTTGCGGTCGCCCCAGTCGCGCGTGATCAACGCGGTGGGGCCATCGGCGTTACGAATGCCCAAGGCATCGCATCCGCGGATCATCGCGTTAGCGGCACCATTGCGCTGCGGCGGCGGATAGGCGTAGCGGCGCTCTGGATCCCAGGGATAGTTTTCCGGACCCGAAACGCCGATCTCCCGCTCGACCCTCTCGACATAGGGACGCAGCGTTTCGAAATCGAAAGGCCAGTCGACGCCTTTGCCGGTCTCGGAGTGAAGGCGGAGGTCACGCGGGTCGAGGCGGGGCATGAAGCGCCAAAATGCAGCATTGAGCCGCCCACGCCGGTGCCGCTGTTATTACCGCCGAAGGCCATCGGGTTATTGCCGCCGGAGAGACGTTCCTCGAGCCAGTAGATTTCGGAGGCAGTTGCCTCGTCAGGCGTATGCTGTTTCGGGTCGAAGCGAGGGCCAGCCTCAAGGGCGACCACTTTCAGCCCGGCTCGCGCGAGCTCCGATAAAAGAGGAGCACCGCCGGCGCCGGTGCCGACAACGACGACATCGACCACTTCGTGATCGTCAAAGCGACGTGTGTTCATCGATCCAATTCCTTGCCGGCAGGTTCCCAGTCTTCGCTGACACCTTCACCCATTTTCACAAAACCCTGAAAAACGCCGTCACCGCCATTGAAGACCGCATCGATCCCGAGCTGGGCCTGAACCGCAGGGTGGCTGATGAAGATCTGCACGCAATCGGCGCGCAGATCGCCAAACCAGGATTGCATTTGCGTCGCGTCGAGGGAGTCCGTGGCCAGCTCTCCATCGGCCATGACGTGGATCAGCGCGTCCTGCTGCTCAGGGCTCAGATCCTTGAACGCTGACCCATCGCGGTGTTGTGCCTGCTTGTCGATGCCGGTAAGCGCCAGCTCATAGGCTTCACGGTCAGGGGGAAGGGTGGCGAAACGCCAGCCATCGCCCGGCGTACCGAGACGGGCGTCGATGCGCGCGGCGAGATTGATGGTCGCCTCAGGCAAGACCGATGATTGCGGCAAGACCCGCGTCGCCAGAGCAATGAGGACTTCATAGGCGGTGGGCGAAAGGTGACGTGGTTTATAATCCGCATCGCTGGTCTGGGCGCGCTCTTCCATGACCTGTCGGGTGCGCCCCGAGATACGATCGGAGTCGAGGAGCGCCAGATAATCCGGCTCGATAGCAGGGGGCTGTGAAGACTGGCTCATGGTGCATTCCCAAAACCGTGATGGGGCTTCTAACATGCCCGCCCCCCTTAAAGTTGCCTTTGCGGGCCTCGGGGTAAGTCTTTGAGAATGCTTCTCAAAATCATCTTCAGAAGGTGTTCAACCCTGTCAGGGAAAAGGCTTCGAAAGTGGGTATTTGGGTAGGGGACGGTCTGCCCCCCAAAGGGGCATCCAAATCCGTTCCTCGCGCCCGTTCCAGAAGCCGGAGAGCTTCTGAAACGGGGAGGGATGCCAGCTCTGAAGGTTGCCTTAGAGGCGGGGCGTCGTGACGCCTGACTGGTTCATGTATTTCCCAGCCCGATCTGCGTAGCTGATTTCGCAAGGCGAGGCGCCCTGGAAGAACAGGAACTGACAGATGCCTTCATTGGCATAGATGCGTGCGGGCAGTTTGGTGGTGTTGCTGATCTCGATCGTGACCTGACCTTCCCATTCGGGTTCGAGCGGGGTCACGTTCACGATGATGCCGCATCGCGCATAAGTGGACTTACCCAGGCAAACGACGAGCACATCGCGAGGGATGCGGAAATATTCGATCGTATGAGCGAGGGCAAAGCTGTTGGGCGGGATCGTGATGTCTCCCGTGCGGGTGACGAAGCTGTTAGCCGCGAAGTTTTTTGGGTCGACAACGGCATTGTCGACATCGGTGAAGATCTTGAAATCTTCACCGACGCGGGCGTCGTATCCGTAGGAAGACAGGCCGTAGGAGATGACGCCTTCGCGTTTCTGGGCTTCGACGAACGGTTCGATCATGCCCTTTTCCTGGGCCATTTGACGGATCCAGCTATCTGGCATGATGGGCATGGCGACATTTCCAGTACGGTGAGAAAGGGACGGTTTGCAGGTCTAGCGTCAGGACCCCGGCTCTGCAAACCGTGGAACGATGTCAGGCGATGTGGGTCAGGAAAACGACCTTGGAGCCGCCGCCTTCAACCAGGGTTTTGATGGCATCGTTGAAAACCCGGCCATGCTCCATGCCCATATGGGCCTTGAAAGCGTCTTCATCACGATAGGTCTCTTCAACATGGAAGAAATCGGGGTCGTCCTGAAGCGTGTAGACGACAAAGCGCTCATTCCCGGGCTCATTTCGCACATCATCTGCCAGGGCGGTGAGCAGACGGGCGATTTCCTCGCGCTTGCCGGGCAGGGCACGCATGGTCGCATAAAGAACCTTGGACATGAAATTGTTCCTTTCAGGAGAGAGGGATCAGGAAGACGAGGCAGGTTGCGGTGAGTCCTGCGCTTCCTGATCTTCGGGTGCCTTGACGGCGCGATTGCGCACCTGTGCCTTGCGGCGCAGAAGATTGGCGCGCAAGGCGGCGGCCTCGCGTGCCTGACGTTTTTCCAGATCGGCTTGCGCTTTTCCGGTCAGATGCGGCGGTGAGGGCGTGGTCATGTGCAGGTTTCCAGAAAGCGGTCTGACAGACAACCACCGAGCAGCTCATCATAGACAGCTAGCGTGGCCGTTTGCATCTGCCGGGTGGTGTAGGTTTCAGCAATGTGATGGCGGGCGGTCTCGGCCAGCAGGTCGCGCGCGCCTTCCGAGAGGGTCAGAAGCTGGCAGAGCGCGTCGGCAAGAGCATTGGCGTCATCCGGTGGGATGAGCAGACCTGTTCGGTAGGGGATGACCGTTTCCATGGCGCCACCCTGGGCCGAGACCACGACAGGCCGTCCCATCGCCTGCGCCTCGATCACGACCCGCCCGAAGGGCTCGGGGCGGAGGGAGGGAACGGCCACGACATCGGCCAGCGCATAGGCCGCAGGCATATCCTGGCATAATCCGGCAAAACGCAGACGGTCTTGCAGGCCGAGACGTCGCGCTGTCTCTTCGATTTCCTGCACGTAGCGGTCTTTGGGGTCTGCGGGGCCGACCAGGACGCAGACCCATGGACCGGGCATCAACGCTTGCAGATGAACCATCGCCTTGATGAGCAGCAACTGCCCTTTCCAGCGTGTGAGTCGTCCGGGCAGCATGACGATCGGCTCGCCGGGGTTGACCTGCCATTGCTCGGCAAGGGTTTGCATGCGGGGGCCGAGAAGCTGGGCCGGATCGAAGCGGGTCATATCAGCGCCGCGGGGGATGAGACGCAGGCGGTCCGTGCCGACGGCATACTCATCTCTCAGCCGGGTGGCGATATACTCGCTGATGGCAATGACACGTGCGCCGCGTGCCAGAACGGAATTATAGCGTTTCTTCCCCGGAAAGCCGGCTTTGTGTACGCCGTGCCAGGTGGTGATGAAGGGGGTTCCCGTACGGCGGGTCGCATGCCATGCTGCCCATGCAGGCGCACGCGAGCGGGCATGGACGAGATCGATCCGTTCATTGCGGATAAGCTGTATCAGGGACTTGGCATTGCGCCTGATGGCGAAGGGCGATTTCTGTCCAAGAGGCAAGTCGATATGGCGCGCGCCTAATGAGAGCAGTTTGGGTACGAGAGAGCCGGTGGCTCCGGCAACGAAGGCGCGTCCGCCTGCGGCAATGATCGCCTCAGCCATTTCCACTGTGCCCTGCTCGATCCCTCCCGTGCCCAGGGCCGGAAGAACTTGCAGGATGTTGGGGCAGAGACGCGACATGCGTTGCCGGTAGCATGAAGCGAGGCACTCAGGGAGAGGAAAGAAAGCGCTCTCAATAAAAAAGGGCCGGAGGGTGTTTACCCCGGCCCTTCATCAGGTCATGCAGTGATGTTTACTGGTTCGACTCTCAGTGTTTCTGGTCTGCCGTTTCGGGCAGAGCGTAGACAACGAGCTGATCGGTGACCGGCGTCATCATGAAGTGGTGACCGCCAGCCATGATGGCGACATATTGCTTGCCGTTGACTTCATAAGTCATCGGGTTTGCCTGACCACCGCCCGGCAGCACGTCAGACCACACATCCTTGCCTGTCTTGATGTCGATGGCACGGATCTGGTTATCGGTTGCAGCCGCAACAAAGACGAGACCGCCCTTGGTGATGACGGAGCCACCATTATTTGGCGTACCGATATTGAGCGGCAGGCCTGTCGGCGTGTTCCACGGACCATTGGCGCGAGCGTGCCAAGGGGACGCGACCAGAGGACCTTTTTGGTCTTGATGTCGATGGCTTCGATCATGCCGTAGGGCGGCTTGTTGCACATCATGCCCGTGTACTGGTTCCAGAACGGGGTCACGACGATGCCATAAGGCGTATCTGCCTGAGCACCGTTACCCTCGGCACCGCCGCCACCAGAGGTGAAATGGGGGTTGTCGATCGGCTTCAGACCCAGCGCGTCCGCTTTCTTGCGGGTGATGAGCTGATCGTACATCGGCGTTGAGTTCCAGTTCGCGATGACGATGCCCGTCTCCGGGTCATAGGCCATGCTGCCCCAGTCACTGCCGCCGTTATAGCCGGGATATTCGATATTCGGCTTGTCGAGCGCAGGCGGTGTGAACTCACCGACGTAGCGCGCCTTGCGGAACTTGATGCGGCAGAAAAGCTGATCGATGGGGGACATGCCCCACATGTCGCTTTCTTTCAGATCGGGGAAAGCAAGGCGCGGGAAAGCAGGCGACCAGGGCTGGGTCGGGCTGCGCGGGTCATCTGACATGGTGCTGGCTGGAGCAGGCTTTTCAACAACCGGGAATTCCGGAAGCGGCTTGCCGGTTGCCCGGTCGAGCACAAAGGTCTGACCCCGTTTGGTCGGCACCAGAAGAGCCGGGGTGACCGTGCCATTCTCATGATGATAATCGAATTTGGTGGCCTGCGACCCGATATCGTAGTCCCAGACATCCTTGTGGGCGGTCTGGAAGACCCAGCGCGGCTCACCGGTCTTGACGTCGAGCGCGACGATGGCGGAGGAGACGGCGTTCTCCTTGTCCGTCCGCATGGCGCTGTAATAATCTGCCGCAGAGTTGCCCGTCGGGACGTAGACGAGGCCGAGCTCGTCATCACCGGTCATGGCTGCCCAGGAGTTGGGAGTTCCCCGGCTATAGAACTTGCCTGCTTCAGGCTGATGATGGTTGTCGGGATTGTTGACATCCCAAGCCCAGACGAACTTGCCGCTCTCGGCGTCGTAACCACGGATCACGCCGGACGGTGCCCACCGGCGCTGCCCGTCGAGGACTTCGTGATTGACGACCACAACGCCATTGATGACGGGCGGTGGGGTGGTCATCGACACGAAGCCCGGTACCGATTCACCCATGCCCTGCATCAGGTTGACCTGACCACCAAATCCGAAGCCCTCGCAGAGCTTGCCGGTCTCGGCATCGACCTGGATGAGCCGCATATCGAGCGTGGCTTCCATGATGCGGTTATGGCAGGCTTGGCCTTCGGGAACGGTCGAGGACGTGTAGTAGGTCACGCCCTTGCAGGCTGCCGTATACGGAATCGACTGATATTTGACCCCGGCATGGTGGTGCCAGATTTCCTTGCCGGTGGCGGCGTCGATCCGCATCATGTCGTTCATGGCCGAACACATGTAGAGCGAGTTGCCCACCTTGATCGGCGTGGTTTCTGCAGCCCACTTATTCGCCTGTCCCGGTCCGGGCTTGCTACCTGTGTGATAGACGAAGGCACGTTTGAGCTGCCCGACATTAGCCGGAGTCAGCTGATCCAGAGGCGAATAGCGGTTCTGGCTGGAATCGCGGCCATAGGCTGGCCAGTCCTCGCGTGCTGGCGACGCTTCGAGCTGCGGCGCTGCGGCAGGGAGCTCATTGACACCGATTTCGGAAATATCAGGCAGGTTGGCTGCGTTGACCCCAGGGGCCTGAGGGGCGGAGGGCGAGGGGCCTCCGAACCGTCCGGCGCCTGCCTTGTGGGCTTCGGCTGCCGGTGTGGCGTCTTCGCCCGGCGTTTCGTTCGAAGGAGGGATCTGGGCAACGGCCATCGAGGCGGAGAACACGCCCGTCAGGATGGTTGCCGCAAAAAGAGCAGGTTTACGCATCAGACGGCTCCGCGTGAGACGGGGTGGACGGTATCCTGACGACGCAGAACCGGCAGGCTGAGCAACACCAGAATGGCAATGAGCGTCGGGCCAAACAGGCGTGGCAGCCAGCCCCAGAAATCCAGACCGCTTTCGTAGATGGTCCAGACGAGTGTGCCAGCCCAGGCGAGAAGGAAAAGATAGCGCCCAGCAGGCGTCCCATGGCCATAAGAGCGCCCGACGCAAGCACGACGATGCCGCAAAGCAGGTAGTAGGGCGAGCCACCGAGGCTCAGAAGATAGCCACCACCACCGACGAAGATCACGCCGAAGAGAACGATCAGGATCGCGAGACCCAGTGTTGCCCAGTCGCCTACGCGTCTGGGCCGGGAACGAGACGTCATGGAACCTCCTAGAGACGAACTGTGCAACCTCTATCCTCAAGCCGGACTGAACAGGGCAACACATATTGGTGAAAAGTATGATACGTTTTTTGATATGTGTAGTTTCGTTATCGCGAAATAGTGCCGAAAATGCACAAGTGAAAAACTGTCTGCACTGCGGGTCTGCATAGTCTGCCAGCTACTCAGACTGCCTGATATCTTTACGATCACGCAAGGCTATGAGAGCGGACTTAATTGCCAATGTAATCGTTTCCCTTTGTCACCGATAGATCTGCTCATCGTCCGGACGCGGAGAACGAGTCTGAAAGTTGAGGAGGTCGAGCTACGAAAAAGGGAAGGCGTAAGCGCTACTGTTGTTTCGGATCATTGTTGATAATTCCTCTGATTGAAGGACGGAGACTTGCAACGCATCTCGGATGTCTTTTCTTGCAAGGGAATGAGGTCACCGTCGCGTTACAGCACACCGTTCATCGCGTTCGGAAAGAACGCGATGGCGCGGTATTATCATTCGCTTGGTGGAGGCCGGACCCAGCTCTGGAAACGCCGAGCTCTGACGGGGCGCCTGATCAGATTGTTACCGAGACCCGAGACGGATCAACCAGCCGGGATCGTGATGACAGCGCCCGGTGAATGACTGGTTGCAGCAAGGGCTGCGAGAATCTGCATCATGGTAAAGCTGAGTTTGCTGCGGAAATCGTCGTCGTTGATCCAGTACCAACGGCCCCGATATCGCACCGAATCGTAATTATGTTCTGGCTCTGACTTGCCTGAGTGGATGACGACGTCGGGGCGGGTCTCGATACCGACAGGCTGATGGTAGGGAGCGTGCGCCCTGCTTTGATGTCTTCTTCCGGGACGTCCATTTCATAGGCGATCTGGGAAAGCATGGCGAACATCGAGCGCGTGAGAATGGCGATCTGTCCGGGTGTTTTCGGATAGGGTCCGTAAACGATTTCGGCTTCTTCCGCATGGGGATCAAGGTGGAGCAGGCGGCGCACTTCGGCCTGGATTGTTGTGAGGGCCGGGTCAGAGGTGGCGGTCAGAACCAGATAGGCATGTTCTGGCTGCGTGCCGGAGGGTTTATTGGCTGAACCTGACGGAGGCTGGTCGACGGGGGGCTTTGAGGCATCTGTCGCGATGCGGATCGTCATAGCGCCTGCGATCTGCAGTTGCCGCAGATCGTGCAGCAGCAGATAAAACCGCACAGAGCCACCGCCTGTCGGGCCGGCACCAAGGGCGCGCACGTTCGACAGTCCGTCGATCGACTGGGCGGTCAGACGCAGCAGCGTATCGATCGGGAGGCCGCCAAGGCTGAGCGGCATGATGACAACCGGAGAGATCGGTCGGATAACGTTTTCGGCGTATTGCTGACCGGTTTCCGGCTGGTAGGTGAAAGTCGGACTTTCCTGCAGCGTCGCCGTGCTTCCTCCAGAGAGATAGCTTCCGATCCCTGACGGGAAGGCGTTGAAACCGCCATTCACCGAGCGGTTGAACTGGTATCCTGCAATGACCTGGGTCGTATCGAGAAAGGTTGGTGGGTCAGCATAGCGAATGCGGATGATGTTGAGCAGCATCGCATGTTTTTCGGCCTCACCGAGGGCGCGGGAATAATCGAGCTGGTCGTGAGAAAGGCGGCTCGGTCCGATCGTGATGCAACCGGAGACCAGACAGGGCAGCAGGCCGAGTGTCAGGGCGCGCAGGGCCAAGAGGTAAAAGCGTGAGATGGTCATGAGCCCCAAGGCTTGGCGTCGTCTGCAAGGCTTAGCGTATCCTTCCTCAGCGCGACCAGCCCGGAATGAATGTTTTTTCATGCAGAAATGATGAAATGGCCGAACCTTGCCGGTTCAGGGGTTCAGAGATCTTCGCCTTTGAAAATCGCGGCAAGACCCTCGCGGTAGCTGGGGTAAGTCCAGTCTCTGCGAAGGCTCAGTTTCGTCGCATGGCTCTCGACCACGCGGCGTTCTGACCAGAAGCTTCTGGCCATCGGGCTGAGCCCCTCCCAGGCCGTTTCAAGAGAAAGGCGGGGCGGCAAGGGGTATCCGCTGATGCGGGCCGCTTCCTCGAAGACGGCAGCCTGAGGGCTTGGCGTATCGTCGACGAAATTCAGGATGCGACAGGCATGGGCTGTGTCGATCGCAGCGAGGGTTGCGCCTGCGATATCATCGCGATGGATGCGGCTAAAAAGATGATCGGACGCGTCGATGAGCCGCGCCTTGCCCGCGCGCAGCGTATCGAAAGCCGAGCGGCCTGGGCCATAAATACCCCCGAGACGCATGATGTCGCAGGCTCGTCCTGTTCGACGTGCGAGATCCTGCCAGCCCTGCTCGGCTTTGACGCGGGCCTGACTGCGCGTCTGGCCCGGAGCGACAGGTGTCGCTTCATTGACGCTTGCGCCGTTACGGTCTCCGTAAACGCCGGTCGTGGAATAATAGCCGATCCATTGCAGGTTGGGCGCGTCTTCCAGAACGGAAGCGTAGAGATTGAGCGCAGGGTCGCCCGACTCCTCAGGGGGCGCGCTGATGAGCACATGCGTGGCGTTTTGTAATTCCGGTCCGACCTTGTCGAAAGACAGGAGCGGCGAGCCCTGTTCGGGCTGGCGTCTGGTGCCCGTGACTCGCCAGCCTCGGGACTGCGCGAGGAGGGCGACGGTACTCGCCGAGTAGCCCTGGCCCAGAATGACAAGGTGAGGTGGCATGAAAGCTCCATTCGCGCTTGACCGATGACGCGAGGCCGCGTCAATCACAGCGTATGAAACATGCTTTTGGTGCCTTGGCGATAGGAAGCGCATTGTGGATGGGAACGGCGTATGGACACGCGTCGGTGCAAAACCTAGCCCAATGCGTGGGGACTCTCCCGGATGCGCCCGATCTGGTGCAGGAGACGGCTCAGGACTGGATACGGCATGGAGGGGGGCGAGACGCTCATGAATGCCTGGCGCAGGCCGATCTCGCTCTGGGCGCCTATCGCGAAGCGGCACAGGAATACGACTCACTCGCTTCGGTAGCGGCGGCAGACAGAGGCCGCGAGTCTGCCAATGGTCACAGTGAAAAAAATAGCTCCCAGACATTTGCAGAACAGGCGGCGGGTGCCTGGTTGCTTGCGGGAGATGGCAAGGCCGCTGAAAGCGCTGCTCGGCAGGCTTTGACGTATGACCCTGCCCGTCTGGGCTTACGGGTGTTGCTCAGCCGTAGTCTGGCAATGCAGGGCAATTTCCAGGGGAGCATCACAGCTCTGGGGTCTCTCACACGGCAAGCCCAATCAGCTGCGCCCGTCGACTCGTTTCTGGTTCAGGCTCTGGTCGTCAGGGCAAACGCCTATCGTCAGCTGGGTCAGAACGAAAAAGGGCTTGAGGATGTCAATCGGGCGCTCTCTTTGCAGAACGAAGATGTCGATGCCCTGCTGGAGCGGGGTATCCTCGAAGCGCGTCTGACCCGCTATGCTCAGGCCCGTCAGGACTGGGATCGGGTTATTGCCCTCTCCCCTGACGGACAGGCAGCTTATCTTGCCCGTCAGGATGAAGCTGTTCTGGATGCCGATCCGGATCAGAACTGAGCCTGGGATAGGCGTTATCCCCGGAATTCAGTCAGATTTTCCTGTTTCGACCAAGGTGATGACCTCCTGCCAGCTGGGAGCCGATTCGGCTGCCCCAAGGCGTGTCGTGGCAAGAGCACCGCTGGCGGCAGCGTAGCGGACAGCCTCGGCGAAAGGCTTGCCGAGGCTGAGTGCAGTGGCCAGCCCTCCATTGAAGCAGTCGCCGGCTGCAACGGTGTCGATTGCCTTGACCTTGTAAGGCGCCACAAATCCCTCTTCCGAGCCGCTGCGGTAATAGACACCCCGCGCGCCCATTTTGACTAGCGCATGGGTGGCGCCGAGTTCCTGCAGCTTGAGCGCGGCCTGAGCCGCTTCGTTTTGGCTTTCGGGGAAGATGCCTGTGAGAAGATGTGTCTCGGTTTCATTGGGGGTAACGACGTCGAGCGCCTGCCAGAGCGCTTTGGGCAGACCTTGAGCAGGTGCCGGAGCCGGATCGAGAATGACTAGGGTGTTGGCGCGCCTTGCCGTTTCGGCAGCGGCGATCGTGATATCGAGGGGTATTTCGAGCTGTAGAAGCAGCGTTGAGGCAGTCTCGATCAGTGCGCGGTGAGCATCGATATCTGTCAGGTCCAGCGCCATATTGGCGCCTCCCGCTACGGTGATGATGTTTTCTGCTTTTGAATCGACCGTGATGAGTGCCACGCCGGTCGGGTGGGCGCTATCTTCGCGCAGCGCGGAAAGATCGACGCCAAAGGGCGTGAGCAGAGTGCGCGCCAGAGCTCCGAATTGATCGATGCCCGTACGACCGGCCATGCCGACACGCAGCCCGCAGCCTTGTCCCAGACGGGCGGCGGCAGCAGCCTGGTTTGCGCCTTTTCCACCGAGCCCTGTGGCGTAGCTTTCAGCATGCACTGTCTCGCCGGGATGCGGAATGCGTTCGGCCCGCGCAGTGATGTCGATATTGACGCTACCGAAGGAGAGTATCTGGGGATGCCTGTCGGACATGATGGCCTTCCGAGCCTGCAGAAGAAAGAGCTGGCGTATCATCGCAACGCGAGCTCGGCTAGAGCGTCAGGCTGGCAGGCGATACCATCCAGCGAAGTGGCGAGCGTCGCATCGAACGCCGTATGACCGGATCAGGGCTCAGGGACTTCTTATGCTTCGTATTCTCGTGATCAAGCTTGGTGCGCTCGGCGATGTTATTCAGGCTTTTCCGCCTTTTGCTGCTATCCGGGCGCACTGGCCTGAAGCCAAAATAACCTTGTTGACCACCGCGCCATTTCGCGAGCTGGCTGAGGCCAGCCCTTTCTTCGATGACGTTGTCGTAGATGAGCGGCCGCGCTGGACCGATCCGCGAGGGATGCTGGCCCTCAGGCGACAGGTGAGGGGATATGATCTTGTGATCGATCTGCAGACTTCGACGCGGAGCACGGGATATTTCCGTCTGGCGGGACAGAAGCGCTGGAGTGGCATTGCACGGGGTGGGACGTTTCCTCACGACAATCCGCATCGCGATGCCATGCATAGTGTGGCGCGTCAGAGAGAACAGTTGGCGCGCCTTGGGGTGCCTGAAATTGCGTCAGTCGATGTTGAATGGCTCCGTCGATGCGGCCCCGATTTCGCCGCCCCCTATGCGGTGCTGGTTCCAGGGGCGGCGCCGCATCGTCCAGCCAAGCGCTGGCCTGTCAATTATTACGCAGCGCTTGCAGAGATCCTGAAGCAGCAGGGGCTGGGCATCGTCATTGCAGGGAGCAAGGCAGAGCGTTCGCTTGCGGCGGAAATTGTCGCGCGTGTTCCTGACGCATCGGACCTGACAGGTCGGACGACCCTTCTCGACTTGGGTGGGGTCTTGGCTCGCGCTGCTTTCTCAATCGGGAATGATACAGGCCCGATGCATCTTGCGGCTGCGATGGGATGTCCCTCGCTTGTGCTGTTTTCGGGAGAGAGCAACCCCCGTCTGACCGCTCCCAATGGTGTGCGGCCGGGTCAGGTCCGGATTCTTGTAGAAGATGATCTGAGGCAGCTCAGCGTTTCCAGGGTTGCGGCCTGCCTGAACTGGGGCCATTAGAGCAACTCAACCTACTTCTTACGCCAGGAGCGCAAGTCCATGCCTGCCATTACCCTGCCCGATGGTTCCGTTCGCACGTTCGACGGTGCCACGACTGGCACGGCAGTCGCGGCTTCGATCGGTCCCGGTCTGGCGCGTGCTGCCGTTGCGATGAGCCTTGATGGCAAACTGGTCGATCTGTCGACCGAGATTGTCGAAGACGCCGCGATCCGCTTCATCACGCGCAAGGACGATATCGTCCTTGAAATGATCCGCCATGACACGGCCCATGTGCTGGCTGAGTCCGTTCAGGCGCTCTGGCCCGGCACGCAGGTGACCATCGGTCCGTCGATCAAGGACGGGTTCTATTACGACTTTTTCCGCAATCAGCCCTTCACGCCAGAAGACTTCGCAGCGATCGAAGGCAAGATGCGTGAGCTCATCGCAGCCAATGCGCCGTTCGAACGAGAGGAATGGGACCGTGACGCGGCCATTGCTTTCTTCGAAGAAAAGGGTGAGCGCTTCAAGGCCGAGCTGATCCGCGATCTGCCCGAGAGCGAGACTATTTCGATCTATCGTCAGGGCGCATGGCTCGATCTGTGCCGTGGTCCGCATATGCGCGGTACGGGCGATATCGGTACGGCCTTCAAGCTCATGAAAGTCGCGGGGGCCTATTGGCGTGGCGATCATCGCAACCCCATGCTGACGCGCATCTACGGCACTGCCTGGCGTGATCAGAAAGAGCTGGATGCCTATCTGCTCCAGCTGGAAGAGGCCGAGAAGCGCGACCACCGCCGGATCGGTCGTGAGATGGATCTCTTCCATATTCAGGAAGAGGCCGTGGGCCAGATCTTCTGGCACGCCAAGGGCTGGCGTCTCTACACGGTCCTGCAAGATTACATGCGTCGTCTTCAGACCCGTCATGGCTATCAGGAAGTCCGGACGCCCCAGCTCGTAGATCGCGCGCTTTGGGAAGCTTCAGGTCACTGGGACAAGTACCGCGAGCACATGTTCATCGCGACGGTTGAAGACGAGGACAAGACCCTCGCTCTCAAACCGATGAACTGCCCATGCCATGTGCAAATCTTCCGCCATGGGCTGCGTTCTTATCGTGAATTGCCGCTGCGCATGGCTGAATTCGGGGCCTGTCACCGCTACGAGCCGTCTGGCGCCCTGCATGGTATCATGCGTGTGCGTGGCTTCACGCAGGACGATGCCCATGTCTTCTGCACGGAAGAGCAGATTGCGAGCGAGACGGCGTCTTTTGTCGCCATGCTGGACGAAGTCTATCGCGATCTCGGCTTCGAGAATTTCCGCGTCAAATTCTCCGATCGTCCGGAAGCACGTGCCGGGGATGATGCAACCTGGGACAAGGCCGAGACAGCGCTCAAGGAGGCCTGCGGTCTTGCGGGCGTCTCTTTCGAGACGAATCCGGGCGAGGGAGCGTTTTACGGGCCGAAGCTCGAATTCGTGCTGACCGATGCCATCGGTCGTGACTGGCAGTGCGGGACGTTGCAGGTCGATTATATCCTGCCGGAGCGCCTCGATGCCTCTTATATCGGTGAGGATAGTGCCCGGCACCGTCCGGTGATGCTGCATCGTGCCATTCTCGGCAGCTTCGAGCGCTTCATCGGTATTCTGATCGAGCAGTTCGCTGGCAAGTTCCCGCTCTGGCTCGCACCGACTCAGGTCGTTGTCGCCAGCATCGTGACTGATGCTGAGCCTTACGCGCAGGAAGTTGCTGCGAAGTTGCGGAATCTTGGTCTTCAGGTCGACGTCGATGGTCGGAATGAGAAGATCAATGCGAAGATCCGCGAGCATTCAGTGGCCCGTGTGCCCGTGATCCTTGTGGTTGGGCGTCGCGAGGCGGAAGAAGGCAAAGTCGCGCTTCGTCGCCTCGGAGGGGCCGCTCAGGAGATTCTGTCTCTCGACGATACGCTGTCGCTTTTGGCTGCTGAGGCTCAGGCACCGGACATGCGCCGCGCGCGCGGCTGATTTGGTGCGACTCAGCGCGAAAACCTTGCAATTCCGGAGTTCCGCGCCTATGTCGGGGCACCGGCGTCGCCGCAAGCTAGGTCCTTATTTCATCACGCTACGGTGATGAAATATCTGATCGCGTTCTGCGTATTGAAGCGCCGACAAGCAGATTGTTCGAAAACGTCGACAGGAGACGACCATAGCTAGACCACCGATGCAGGCCGCACCTACCCGTGAAGGCCCCGAGTTAACGAGGAGATCCGTGTTCCTCAGGTGCGCTTGATTGACGCCGATGGCGAAATGGCCGGCGTCATGACAACACGCGACGCTCTTGCTCGCGCCTATTCGGTCGGGCTCGACCTGCTGGAAATCAGCCCGACGGCTGAGCCGCCGGTGGTCAAGATCCTCGACTATGGCAAGTTCAAATACGAACAGCAAAAGAAGAAGAACGAGGCACGTAAAAAGCAGAAGGTTATCGAGATCAAGGAAGTCAAGGTGCGTCCCAGCACCAATGAAAATGACTACCAGGTCAAGCTTCGCGCCATGAACTCCTTCCTTGCCGAGGGCGACAAGGTCAAAGTTTCCCTGCGCTTCAAGGGCCGTGAAATGGCTCATCAGGAACTGGGTATCAAGATGCTGGAGCGTATCCGCATCGAGATGGAAGAAAAGGCGAAGGTCGAGCAGATGCCCAAGCTCGAAAACCGCCAGATGATCATGGTGCTTGCACCGCGCTGAGCCTCTGCGCTCTAGCGAGACGTGATGACGTCCACTTGAACCCCGGCTCTGCCGGGTTTTTTTGTGCCGTCAGCGTGACCTGTATGCGAATGCGCGTACTGACCTGTTCTGCGCTTACGGCAGTCTGTCCATCTATGGGCCATCCAACCAGTCAATGAGAGTAGTTGCAGAATGAGCCCGGTTATGTGGCTGTGCTAATGGGTCTTCGTGATTCTCAGTTATCCGTTCTAGGAGACCGTAACTACCGAGACCTGAGAGAGGCTGGGTCGTTCCGGGGTATGAGATGAGCCTCTCAGGACCTAATTTCGACTTTCGGTTCGTAAAAATTCCTCGAATCGGGTCAAAGACGACTTTTTTCACTATCAAAATTTTGCGAAATCAACAATTGAGACGAAATCGGTATCATTTATTCTTGGATTTTACGTCAAATACCAACCCCAAATTTACACTACTCGTTTTTAATGTGCCTAAAATATCCTGAAATATACGCGATGTCTTTTAATGCTCATTGATAGCTCCTTTTCTATTTCTTGACGAAAATTGACATTTGTAACCTGATGATTTCGATATACTCGGAAACTTTCGCTTAATCTTTTTAAAATAACAATAATACGCATATTATTTATATAATATAAGAGAATTATACATGGTTATTTCGAGTGTCGTTGCAGTAATGGCATATAAATGCAGATCACGTTTCGGTGATGATTTTGTGTCCGAATTAAGAGAATTTAAAGGCGCCAGTTGCAAACTACTCCTTGTCGAGCGCGCAAGTGCCTCCATTGCTGATAGAGAGTCGGATTTAAGATGACCACCAATAGCCAGCAGACTCTGACGGACATTTACACCAACCCAAGTGTGAATGGCCCTAACCTCCAAATGAACACTCAGGACGTGGACAATGGTCAGATCGTCTATAACGATACCATTTCCGACCTTGACGGTGGGGTATCGCCAGACTGGGCCGTAATACAGTGGAACGGCGCCACAGCACTTGATCCGTTGGCTGGAGATGGAACTCAGGTTTGGGATAACAATTTTGGTTATTCCGTTGGTCATTGGACTCAGGGATCGTCTACGTCCGTCTCTGGAAAGACTTCGTATAATGTTTTCCGCGATCCAGATAACGGACATTACATTTATCAGATGGCTGCTCAGGGCGGTCATTTTCTCGACGTGCAGATCTCTGCCATCAAGCGGTGGACGGCCAATATTCATTTAATCACCAGCTTACGGCGTCCCTTGCTCAAGGCATAAGCGGCTACCAAGGCACCACGGGTGTCTATCAGGCTGGCGTCAATTTCACGATCAATTTCCATAGCGCCACAATGAGCTTTGGACTGTTTCTTCAGTTTGAAAGCGTCGATTACAAGGGAATCCCGCAAGCCTACGCCAGTTTTCCGAAATCACTCGGAGGCTCGATCTATAACGTCTCAGGATCGCAAGCGGCTTATATTAACCCGAAAGATGCCTCCACCGATGGCGTCATGTATAATACGACGATCGACTTGAACCAGGGTTTGATGGCAGCCATCAAAGCAATGGTCACAGTGTATCCGGATCTAGCCGGACAGCTCGAAGATCTGAGCAACTGGTATCTTAGTGGAATGTATATTGGCGTTGAATCAATAGGTACAGGACTTTCAACGGACGTTACCGGTAATTACAACGTCGAAGACCCAACGCTTACTTACGATACATCCAAAACAGTATCATATTCAGACCTATCCCGGACTGCTCCGATCGTCACGATGACGCCGAAAGAGGGCACCGGCAATACCAGCGTTTCAACAGCAGCTTCAGAAGAGGTCACCATGCCTAACATCGTCGTAAAAGGTGTGAATAACACTGTCTATGTGCCCTATACGTCCGGTGACACTGCTGGAACGATGGCTAAAAGCTACGCATCGAGCCTGCAGTCGCTGATTGCGGCCGAGACGCTCGACAACTCTATCCTGACGCCAGGTTCAAATAGCTTCGTTTCGTCCCAAAAGGCTTCGCAGGCGATCATTGATACGGCGGGTAGCTACGGTGTCTCCGGGAACTACTCCAACATCGTGATTGCCTCAACAAGCTCTGAAACCCTGACAGGGGCTGTAACGCTCGACACAACCCAAAACACGGCAAGTAATCTTAACATTGTTTCGGGCAACCAATACGGCTCCAATGTTAAGGTTGGGAATAGCTCAGGAAGCTTCGCCGGAACGCAGGGCAATAACGTTTTCAATGCAACAGGCTCGACGGGAAACTGGAGCATTGCCACTGGTGCGGGCAACGACACAATCTACGGCGCGAATGGCACCAACACGATCACAGGTGGAGCAGGGAGTAACCTGATTTATCTCGGTGGTTCCAACAATTACGTCACGTCGCTCGGTACCGACACTATTTACGGCGCTGCCGGAGCCATTGACACTGTGTCGCTCCAAGGTGGGAATTCAACGGCTAATCTTAAGACGAATGCGGCAGTCATTGATCTTTCGACAGGAAACAAGATCACGGTTGGTGATAATAGCTCGGTTTTCGGTGGGTCGTCTTCCGTCGTTAATGTCACGTCGGGTTCGGCAACTGTGACTGGTACGCAAGGTGATACGATCACAGCCGCTGGCGATCTCGAAGTTGTTCATGGAAGCAATCAGAATATCAGCGTCACGGGCGCCCTCAACTTCATTTCGGGAACGGGTCAGACGACGATTTCTGCCGGTAGCGCGACAATTTTCGGTGCAGATCAGCTGACTGCGACGTTGAGCTCGCCTTCACGTCTGCTTTTCACAGCAAACCAGCCTACACGACCGGCACTCAGCTGATCGATGGCCGGAACGTGGCTGGTGGTCTCTCTGCTTGGACCGGGGCAGGCTCACAGACAGTTATCGGTGGCTCGGCTTCCGATCAGTTCTACCTTGGTACGGCCTTCCAGGGTGTCGATGGAGCGACAGCTGCAGCGACGGTTACAGGTGGCACAGGTGCAGGAAACCTGTTCGGAATGCTCGTTAATCACACGGCTGGCAATTTCACGATCACTGATTTCCGAGCCGCGGACAACAAGTTCTTCTTGTATAATTACAAGCCAGCCGACTCGAATGCGGCGGCCCAGAGCATTTTGAATACGGCCACTGTCTCTGGTGGCAATACGTCAGTCATGATTGACGGTACGGCCAAGATAACGTTCCTCGGGGTGACAGATCTCAAGGTATCAGATTTCACGATCAGCTAATCGCTGTTCATCATCGCTCGGGGGCGAGAAGCGGCCCTCATGATCAGATCAAAGGAAATGGGGTGATGGTAAGACGTCACTCCATTTTTTGTGTCGATCACTTAACGTAAAGTCAGGCTCTCGCGCCCTACCTTTTGTGAAGGGACACTGAGAAAGTGTGGAGAGCGTCTTGATAAGGCGAGCTCTCAGAGAAAATGACGAATGGTGACCGACCGTATGCGCTCATCAGGGCAATGAGAAACGGTGTCTCTTGTTGCTCCAGGCGGTGGGCTCATTGGGCCGTAGCTGACATGACTGAGGTCATGTGACAGCGCCGCAGGAACGCTTTTTCAAAGTTGAGAAAGGTTTGGAGACCCCCTCGCTTTCAAATATGCGAGCTTCATAACTTGATCGATTTTAGTGGGGTGGTGGCGGAGAGAGTGGGATTCGAACCCACGGTACGCTATTAACGCACACACGCTTTCCAAGCGTGCGCCTTAAGCCGCTCGGCCATCTCTCCAGCGCGGGCGGAACATATCAGTTTTGGTCTGCCGCGCAAGTGCTTCTGGCGTTTTTGATGAAGTTTCGGATCAATTCGGGGGATTTGTCTCCGGGCGCGATCTCGACGCCGGATGAAACATCGACAGCGGATGCGTTACTGGCCTTGATAGCCTGAGCAACATTGCCGGGGTTCAGACCGCCAGCCAGCATCCAGGGAGCAGGTGCCTTCCAGTGACTGAGGAGGGACCAGTCGAGGCGCACACCATTGCCGCCAGGCCGGGTTGCGTCGCTTGGTTGACGCGGTTCGATGACGTAGCCGTCCAGATCTGTCTCTGTCGGGAGATCCATTTCGGTCTCGACAGCGCAGGAGCGCCATACAGGGAGATCGAACCGGGCTTTTATTTCACGTGCCCGAGAGGTCGTGTCATAGATCTGAAGAATGTCGAGCTTTATCGAGCTCAGGGTCTCGGCAATGACGTCGTCGCTGGCTTTGACAAAGAGGCCGACAATCTGGGGCATCGTGCGCGTGTAACGCTCAAGAAGCGAGGCCGCACGAACCGGTGTCAGAAAGCGCGGCGAGTGGGCGAAAAAAACGAAACCGATCCAGTCAGCGCCTGCATCACAGGCTGCTTGCAGTCCTTCCTCGTCTCTAAGGCCACATATCTTGACCTTGGACTTCATGCCGAGGCGAGTTCGGCCTGAATTGCCTCAGCCGCAACCTTGGGGTCGGCTGCTTGAGTGATGGGTCGCCCGACGACGATCCAGTCCGCACCAGCCAGCGCCGCCTGGCGTGGGGTCATGATACGCTTTTGGTCGTCAGCTGCCGCTCCTTCAGGCCGTATGCCCGGCACGACCAGTGTCGGTGATTCTCCCAGAGCATCACGCAAGGGAGCAATCTCTTCGGCCGAACAGACCAGACCGTCTGCTCCTGCTGTCATGGCGAGACGTCCGAGGCGTAGAACCTGTTCACGCGGCGAGGACGGCACTCCGATGTCATTGAGCGACGGGGCGTCCAGACTTGTCAGAACCGTCACGGCCAGCAGAACGGGGCGATGGAGAGGCGGATATGTCGCATCGATCGCCTGACGCGCGGCCCGGATCATGGCAGAGCCGCCTGCTGCATGAATGGTCAGCAGCGAGGCGCCGATCGGTGCAAGGCTGGCGAGACCTTTGGCCACAGTGTTGGGAATGTCATGCAGCTTGAGGTCCAGAAACAAAGTCCGGTTTCTGGCAAGGTCGCGCACGGCCGAAAGACCCTGCGCATAGGTGAACTCCATACCCAGCTTGATGGCATCGACCGTACCATCAAGTGTTTCAGCCCAGTCGCGAGCCTGGTCGAGAGTTTGCGTATCCAGGGCGGCAATCAGGCGTGTGCGTTTCATGATGTCTTACTCAGGGCAGATTGAGAGGGTGTCAGGGGGTCACGGGCGAGGTGGCCGAAGCTTCGTGGCTTGGACGGTTGGTTTCGGCCGCGAGGTTCAGACGGTCGAGGCGCTGGTGCAGATCCAACACCTGACTCTCGAGGGAGCGCACCTGTTGTTCGGCTTTCCTCGCGCGCGAGCGCTGCTTCACTTCTCCGATAAACATGACCAGACCACCGAGCAGGAAACTGCCGACGCCAAGGCCCAAAGCCAGCGTGCCCGCAGAGAGTTGCCAGCTTAGAGAAACGATCCAGAGTGACTGGGCGTCGGGGTTGCTCAAAGCAAATGTGATGAGGGCGACAAGAAAAACGACGATAACGAGTAGGCGCACCATCAGAGAAACCTCACTTGAACGGGTTATCGGCGCAAGAATTTCGAGCCGTAGACTGATCGCATCGCCTTACCCCGGGTTCCGATAAGCGGCAAGGTTTGTTGCTTTTTCTTGACGATTGAGCGCGAGACGTGATCCGCTGATGTCTATGCATGGCCCATGACAGGGAAGGTGTGCCCATCATGACCCAGTTATTGATGTTTCGGTCCCCGTTGCCCAAGGCGGATCGGCTCTGGGCCGTGATTGCCTGGCAAGGTCACCGTAGTCGTATTGCTAACGTCCATGCGAGCAAGGAAGCGGCTGAAGCCGATCGTGTCTGGCGAAGTCAGCAAGTGCACGAATATCGGTACTTTCTGGCGTCGGAGCAAAAGGTGCCGTTGCGCTACGAATTGAGGCAGATTGCGCGAGCCGAGCTCCCCAGAAGCTGGACGCCTTTGCCTGCACTCGGGTTCCTGAGAACGACGTCCTTTTGAAGACTGCGTGACATTACGTTTTAAATGACCCGTACCAGCACGGTTCAGCCTTGGCTGGCTGGTCTTGTCACACAAGTCATGACACAAGCTTTGGCGCTATATGCTTTGCGCTGTTAAGCAAAGCTTCATGAAGACTTGAGGGAGTAGATTGCAATGTCGGAACAGGAAAGCCAGGACGTAACTGGGCGTGCTGACCAGGAAGTGCTGGAGACATTGCTGGTTACCGGGACGCAGTATCTGAAATCTTCAAGCATCGCCTCGGTAGGGGCACCGGAAGTATTCTACAATCTTCCGCCTCGACCTCATATCGGTTTGCGTATCGATGTCACGGCGCGCCAGTTGCGCGAAGATCAGCCGAATTTTGAAGTCAGTCTTGCCATGCAGGGCATGGGGTATCGCGTGGCGCCTACGCCAGAGACGCCAGAGCCTGAGATTCTGTATAAAGTGGACATGATCTATTCGGGGCTGTTTGCCGTGCAGAATGCCCGACAGGAATTGCTGGAGACGCTTTTGTTGATCGAGGCGCCTCGTCAGCTCTTTCCGTCTGCCCGTCACCTTCTTTTGACTCTCGTGAGGGAGGCCGGCTTTCCGGTCGCCAATATCCAGCCCGTTGACTTCAAGGCGCTCTTGCAAAGTAGACGAGCTCAGTCCTGACACATCCGGGCTAATAAAATGAATCTGCTATCAGAGACAATCAGCGCACTCGGCCCAGGGGAGGAGCCCAAGGCGTATACTCCGCTCTGGGCTATGTTCGACCCCGACTGGTATCGTGAACGCTATGGAGATTCGGTGATCGAGATGACGGGTGGCCTGCCCGATGATCGCGGTCTTTTCGAATTTTGGCTGCGTGATGGCGCACGCTATGCACACTCGCCGAACCGCTATTTTGACGAGATCTGGTATCGTCGCGAGAATTTCGACGTCGAGAGCGGCATCCGGATGGGCGTCTTCGATTCAGGATTCCAGCATTATTGCGAGACCGGGCATCGAGGTCGGTCATGCCACTGGCTGTTTTCTGAAAGCGATTATTTCCGGCTCAACCCGGACCTGACTCCGGCTGCCGTGCGCGACATGGGTTATAGCAATGGCTATGACCACTATCTTGCCGTAGGGCAGGTCGAACGTCGGGCGAGCTCGGCGTTTCTGATGCCTGATCTGGTACGGGCTGGTGTGATGCAACAGCGTCTCCCGTACGATCCGGCAGTTGGCGAATTTACGCGGCTGATCCTGTCAGAAGACACTCGTGAGCTCCGTACTTCCTGGTATTTCGACCCGGTCTGGTATCTCCAAACCTACGAGGATGTCGCGCCCCAGATTGCGAGCGGCGTCTACGTGTCGGCGCTGCATCATTATCTGTCCAACGAAAATCCGACCCATTACAACCCGAACCCGGTTTTCGACGAGACGCGCTATCTGGAACGCTACCCTGATGTGAACGATCAGGTGCGTGCTCGAGCCATGCGTAACGGCTACGATCATTTCGTGCATCACGGCCAGTTCGAGGGACGGAGCCACGCCGATGGGGTGGAGCTCAAGGCTGTTCTCAACCCCGGCTTTGTACCGACCTGGAAGATGATCTGTGACAATGCCTTTATCGATCTGGTGAAGCATCAGGCTTCGCCGGTCGAGGCTGTGGTGGTCGAACCGCCGGCACTCCGTCAGCTCTCTCAACTGCAGGCACAAAGAGCGGAGACGCTCCTTCCGCTGCTCTCCCGTAATCCGCTCGACTTTCGCTACGTTGGGAGACCCGAGCTCAGTGTCGTCATTGCGCAGCCCTCGGATTTCCTTGCTTTGCTCCAGACGCTTGTGTCGTTGCACGAGGGTAATCGCGGCACGATCCAGGTCGTCCTGATCGACTCAGGAGCAAAGGATGAGACTGCCGAGATTGGACGTTATGCTCGCGGCGTTGAGGTCGTGCGACCCGACTCCCCAACGTTGCAGCAGGGATGGCAGCGTGCTGTACCTCAACTTGACGCGCCACGCGTTCTTCTGATCGAAGCTGGGTGCCACCTCTATTATGGCGCGCTGGATGCGGGCCTGGCTCAACTGGACCGGGATGGGGTTATTGCAGTTGCGCCGCAATGCCTGGGTTTTGACCTTCGTGTCATCGAAGCGGGCCTCATGGTCGCTCGCGATGGCAGTTGCGTCTCTTATGCCGAAGGCATGGAGGCGTTTGCACCGGAAATCGATTTCGTTCGTCCTTGTGACACTGTAGGTGGCGGGGCGCTTCTTTGTCATCTCGACGCACTTCGTGACCTGCCAACGCAACTTCCCGATCTGCAGAAATTGCGCGTGCCCACGTCGATCTGGGCAGCTTTGGGGCTGAGTTTACGCCAGAACGATTCAAAGGGGAGGATCGTTTATGAGCCTCGCTTTGCCGTGCGTGCGCCAGAGCGGAACAAGGCACGCCTGAGTGCCATTGTGCAGGAAGCGCTCATTTTGCGCCGGTGTTTTGCTGAGGTGTTGCGGGGCAACCCCCCTCAGGCTCCCCAAAGTGCTGACACGCTCTATCGTTCCTCGCGTTGGGGCAAACGCCTGCTGATTTTGGCCCGAGCGGGGTCGGTTTCTGCATCGGCTCAGCGGGCCCGCCTGAAAGCGCTAAGCCAGAGCTTGATCGATCTGGGATGTCAGGTCACGGTTTTCGTTCTTGTCGACGGTGCCAGAGCCCATGACAGGACAGGGCTGGATCTGCCGGAAAGCACTGAATACCGAAGCGGCGGGCTTGAGATTTTGAGTCGTCTGATCGAGCAGCGTGTTCGCGGGTTCGATCACGTCTGGATCTACGGCGGCCTTACGCTCAACGCCGTTTTTGACCTGATGCAGGAAAAGGCAGGCCATCTTCCAGAAGACGCGTTTACGCTCGATCTGCGTGAAATCGAAACGGTGTCACATCGACTTGATGAGCAGGGGGCGGGGAAATCTCCTGTGTTCGTCGATGAGGAGGTCATGACACAGCATCTGGCTGAGGAAGTCGGTCGCGCCTGGTTCTGTCGTAACGTGGTCGTACAAAACATTGAGCAGGCATCGCTGTTGCGTGACGCCGGGCTGACGACTCTCACGGTACTTGGCGACGACGTGCCCGCGCGTCAGGGTGTTGAGTACGCTCAAAGGCGAGATCTTCTTTTTGCCGCTCAGCCTGCAACAACCCCGGGATACACGCTGCACTTCCTGAAATGGTTCGTGCGTGAGGTGTTGTCTCGCCTTGAGGGCCGTCTGGCTGAAACGCCTCGCCTGATCCTTGCCTGTGAAACGCTTCAATCTCTCGATCTGTCGATGATCACGCATTATCGGCATGTTGCCCCTTTGACTGAAGGGCAGAAAGATTTTGCCGAGCTGGCCTCGTCCTGTCGTGTCATGATTTCTCCGGGAGAAAGTCTGGGTCACGTCTCGCTGGAACGTCTTGAAGCGGCCTCTTGCGGTCTGCCTTGCGTCATTGAAGGGGAAGAGCCTGGCCGGGAGCTGCTCGAAGTCCCGCATGATGCAAGGCTGTTTGCAGAGGCGATCATCAGGCTTTATCAGGACGAGGAAACATGGCGGCGTCATGCGGATGCTGCCTCGCGCCAGGCGGCGGCGATGACTGCGGCCTATCGTGAAACGCTGGCCCGTCTCGTCGGGCTGGATAAGGTCAAGGATGACGTGCGTGACTGAAAGCTCGGAACCAGTATTGAAGCAGGTCGATCAGGACCTCGAAAAGAGTCTTGATCGTCTTTTCGACCTGCTGCGTATTCCGAGCATTTCGGCACAACCGAAGCACGCTGATGACTGCCGGAGAGCGGCAGAATGGCTGCGCGCAGAGCTTACAGGGCTAGGCTTCGAGGCGAGCGTGCGTGAAACGCCGGGACATCCGATGGTCGTCGGTCATGATCCAAAGGCAGGTTCAGCGCTGCACGTGCTGTTTTACGGTCATTATGACGTGCAACCGACCGATCCGCTTACTCTCTGGAAGAGCGACCCATTCGAGCCGTCGGTGACGACAGAGGCAGATGGCCGCAAGATTATCGTGGCGCGTGGTGCTTCCGATGATAAGGGGCAGTTGCTCACCTTCATCGAGGCATGCCGTGCCTGGAAAGCCGTTCATGGAACGCTTCCGGTCAAGGTTTCTCTCCTGATCGAAGGGGAAGAGGAAAGTGGCGGAGCCAATCTCATGCCGTTCCTCAAGGCCAATGCGTCTGAGCTCAAGGCTGATGTGGCTCTGATCTGCGATACCGGGATGCCAGACCGGAAGACACCGGCGATCACGACCGGCCTGCGCGGATTGGTGGGGGAAGAAGTCGAGATCATCTGTGCGACTCATGATCTGCATTCCGGTATGTTCGGCAACGCAGCGCGCAATCCGATCGAGCTTCTTTGCAAGGCCCTTGGCACGGTACGCGACGACAAGGGACGCGTGACGTTCCCTGGCTTCTATGACAATGTCGTTGTGCCGTCACAGGCTGTGCGGGCCCAATGGCAGAAGATCTTCTCCGATGACTCCGTGACGTTGGCTCCCGTCGGTCTCACGCATCCGGCAGGTGAGGAGGGCTTCACGGCTATCGAGCAGATCTGGGCTCGTCCGAGCTACGAGATCAACGGGATTTCAGGCGGATATGAGGGCGACGGTTTCAAGACAGTGCTTCCCGCCCGGGCGATGGCAAAAATCTCTTTCCGCCTTGTTCCCGGTCAGGATCCTGAAGCGGTTCGTGCTGCGTTTCGCGCCCATATCCGATCTGTATTGCCTTCCGATGCCAAGGTGAGCTTTACCGAACATGGTGCGTCCACAGGGTTTGCCGTGCCGGAAAATGGCCCCTTGCTTCAGACCGCTCTGGGGGCGTTGAGTGAGGAATGGGGCGTTCCAGCTGTGGCGATTGGCTGTGGTGGGTCGATTCCGGTTGTGGCCGAGGTCAAGGAAGCTCTTGATATGGACTCGTTGCTGGTCGGATTTGCTCAGGATGATGACCGGATTCATTCTCCCAACGAGCAGTACGGCGTTGAGTCGTTCCATAAGGGTATCCGTTCCTGGGTTCGTATTCTGGATGCGTTCTCTCGGAGCTGATGTCCTTGAGGGCGATTGGAGATCAAAACCGATCTGCCCGGGTTGGAACCAAACAGATGAGGGGCGTCATGCTGCCTGCACTCACGATGGGAGATCCCGCCGGGATTGGCCCCGAGCTGACAGCTCTCGCCTGGAAGGCATCGCAGGAACGCAACGATGCCTTTCTCTGGATCGGTGATCCGGTTCTCCTGAAGGGGCTGGTGCCGGTAAGGATCGTGCTGTCGCCCGAAGAGGCAGCGGCGGTTTTCAGGGATGCCGTGCCCGTCATGCCGATCACACTCCCCAAGCCAGTGGTGCCGGGTCAGCCCGATGGTGCCATGGCACCGGGCATTATCGGATCGATCGAGATGGCGACGCGTCTGGCTCTGGAAGGCAGCGTTTCGGCTGTCGTCACCAATCCGATCAGCAAATTCGTTCTCAAGGAGGCCGGGTTCGGATTTCCCGGGCATACGGAGTTTCTGGCCTCACTCTGCGGCGTTGCGGGTGAAGAAATCATGATGCTGGCCTCACCCCGTCTCCGTGTCGTGCCGGTTACGGTCCATGTCAGCCTGCGTAACGCGCTTGAGATGTTGTCGATCCAACGCATCGTGCAGGTTGGGCGTGCCTTGGCGCAGGCTCTGCGTCAGGATTTTGGCCTGGCGCAGCCGCGCATCGCTGTGGCTGGCCTGAACCCTCATGCCGGAGAGGGGGGCGTGATGGGAATGGAAGAGCAGACGATCATCCAGCCCGCGATTGAGGCGCTCCGTCGTGATGGGGTGGACGTGACCGGGCCCTATCCCCCGGATACGCTTTTTACGGATCTGGCGAGACCGCTCTATGACGCTGCCTTGTGCATGTATCACGATCAGGCCCTGATTCCGCTCAAGACCCTGGATATGGCGACGGGAGTGAATGTGACACTCGGTCTGCCCATAATCCGCACATCCCCTGATCACGGCACGGCTTTCTCGATTGCAGGGAAAGGCCTTGCGACCCGGCCAGCCTGCTCGCTGCGCTGAGCATGGCACGCGATCTGGGAACGCAGCGTGTTGCAAGCAAGGAGAGACTCTCATGATCAGACTTGGCGTCAACATCGATCATGTCGCAACCGTGCGCAACGCGCGCGGCGGAACGCATCCCGACCCTGTCGACGCGGCTCTGCTTGCGGCCCAGCATGGTGCGGACGGCATTACGGCGCATTTGCGTGAGGATCGTCGACATATCCGCGATGAGGATATGATTCGTCTGCGCCGCGAGCTGACGGTGCCTCTGAACTTCGAGATGGCGGCGACGGACGAGATGGTGGCGATGGCGTGTGAGCTGCGCCCTCATGCCTGCTGTCTGGTGCCGGAACGGCGTGAAGAGGTGACGACGGAAGGGGGGCTTGACGTGCTCGGTCAGCAAGCCGATCTGCAGGCCAGGATAGCCAGATTACGTGAGGCCGGTATCCGCGTGTCGCTCTTCATTGATCCGGTTCCAGCGCAGATTGAAGCGTCAGCCCGGGTCGGCGGACAGGTGGTAGAGCTGCATACCGGAGCTTACGCGCATGACCCAGAAGATGCTGAGTTCCGCCGCCTTTATGAGGGTGCTCTGGCAGCAGAAACGCACGGGCTTGAACTCCACGCGGGTCATGGCCTGACATTTGACAATGTCGGTCGTGTCGCGGGCCTGCCCGGTTTGCGTGAGCTCAATATCGGGCATTTCCTGATTGGCGAGGCCATTCTCGTAGGCCTGCCCGGAGCGATTTCGCGCATGAAGCGGGAGATCGCGACCGGGGCTGTCTTCAGGGCCGTGGAACGATAACCGGCTTGGTCTTATCGGTGTAATTGGGCACCGTCTGACCCGATTGCTGGTTATAGGTGGCCGTCGTGCTCTGATTCGGCGCGGCAGGCGACTGGAATGCGGAAACCGGGCCGAATGGCCCGCCATTGACCTTGCGCATGCTCGCCTCGGGCTGTCTGGCGCAACCACGGGTGATGATCGAGCAGATGCCGTCCGAACCGATGATCTCATCGTCATCGCCGGTGTAATGCACTTCCGAAATCCGATCGTGATCGAGGCGGATCACGGCTTTGCAGCTCGTCCCTGCGCCGCCAAGGGTGACTTGGGCGATGTTCAGGAATTGCTGAATGGGGATGAGCGTCGAGTCACTTGCCGTTGGGAGATTCATCGTTCCCACGTACTGATAGATCTGCGTGGTATCGTTGAGCACTTTGGTCGAGGCCGGGATACCGGCGCAGGCCTGAAGATCATTTGATGTCATGCCGATCATGGCAATTTGAGCGCGATGGGCTTCCCGAGAGTCGAAGTAGCCGCAGCCGGAGAGGCTCAGAAGCGCGATAACGCCCGGAGCGAAGCGCAGGGTGGAAGCCAAAGAAATTCCTCGATGCATGGTGTGTCACGGGTTCGTGATGGTGAACCTACGACGGAAACTGTCCTGGAGCGAAGAAGTTCTGTGTGACCGTTCTTAAAGATCGTTTCAATGTCTGGAATGCAGATGGAGTGCTTTCAGGCAGTCTTCTCTCTGAAGAGCATAGGTAATGTCGTGAACCGCGATCAGGGACGGTTGCAAGCGATGTTTCCAGTGAGCATCTCCGGCCCCGCAGACGGTGCCGCCGGAATAGGGGCTGTGTGCTACCGGGGAGAGAGCCGCAAGCCCTGCCAGGGTATTCATCTGCAAGCGAGCGCGTAATGCCCGTTGCATCGCCTCTCTCTCATGCCTGGGTGTGTGATCGAGGAGCGCGCGGAGTTCGGCGGCCTTCAGGGCCGGGTTATTGGTTGCGACGTCGCGTTCCACCCGCAGCCATCCGTGGTCCAGTGTGAGCTGCCACGCAGCAGCGCGCGCGCCTTCACTGGAGATCTGGCGTGACAGCGACGCAGCGAGATGGGCTGGTGCGCCGGCAGCGAAGGCCGTTTTGCCCGTAACCGCAACGAGGATCGCAAGAATGAAAAGGACATAACGCATGATGATTCCGGATCTGGACAGGCTGAACGAAGAGGCTGCGAAGGAAAGATGGCAGCAGAAAGGCCACGTAAAGTGGAGAGAAGCTTCTTTTAAGGAGGTTTCGCGCACGCGCGGGATGCTCTAAAGAACGCTCCGGTTTTCAAACTCCTGGAGTCATCATGGCTACTATCTCTGCTTCGGAGCTTACCCGTCTGCAAACGACCCTGCGTCGTCTGCTCGGTTCTGCACAACTGACTGTCAATGCGCCGGCACGTGCTGGTCATACGGTCGAGCTAGCCGTCAATGGTGAGCTGATCGGTACGGTGCATCGTGATGAGGATGAGGGCGAAGTGTCCTATGCCATCCATATCACTGTGCTCGAGGAAGACCTCCCTCCAGCCTGAAAATGCTGGAGTTTCACGCCGTCGTGTGCTGAGGGTGCTTCTAGACCCGGCCCGACGGGGTGATGCCGGTAATCTTTCGGCGATACGCCGAAGAGAGATCGGCATGATAAAAGGAAAGCGTCTTCATGGCCCGAGCTGCAAGCCCGAAATCTGTGACGACGAAGGCGAAATCCACGGCGACGAAGAGCTTGCCAGAGGCAGGGCGTCATTCGGTTGCCGTCATCATTCCTTTTTATAATGGGTCCAGATACATCGAGCGGGCGATCCGCAGTGTGCTCGCCCAGACCGTCACGGTCGACGAATTCCTTATCATCGATGACGGGTCATCGGCAGAAGAGTCCGCTGCCCTCCTGGAAATCACCGATGCGCTGGGCATTGCGGTGCATCGCAAGGAAAATGGAGGTCAGGGAAGCGCGCGCAATATGGGCGTTTCTCTTACGAAGGCTGAGTACCTTTGCTTTCTCGATCAGGACGATTTTTTTCTCAGAAATCACGTCGAGCTCCTTTTGCAGCAGGTCCCTGAACGAGATCCCCATTTCGGCTGGGCCTATGGCGAGCTGATGGAGGCGGATGAGAATGGCTATATTCTCGCGACGTCGATTGCAACGCGTCATAGCAAACACCCGAAACAGTCGATCGAGGATTTACTCAAGCAGGATATGATGATCCTGCCTTCTGCTTCGATTATTGCAAGGCAGGCTTTTGAGGCCGTTGGCGGGTTCGATCCTCAGTTTATGGGCTATGAAGATGATGATTTGTTCCTGAGGCTCTTTCGGGCCGGGTACACGAATCATTTCTTTCCTACGGCTGTGACAGTCTGGTGCATCAACAAGAACAGTACATCCTACAGCATTCGGATGAGCCGTAGTCGGATGCTTTATATTCGAAAGCTTTGTCTGCTGTTTTCGGCAGATACCGAGCGTCGCAGTATTTATGTACGTGAGCTTCTTTTTCCTCGTTTCTGTAATCTGATTGCGGGCGAGGCGTTCAGGGCGATCTACTATGCGCGGTATGACCATGAGATCAGAATGGCCCGGCATCGTGACGAGCTGGTGGACATGCTGGATGAGTTTGCGACGGTGATTGCCGCACATACACGCCTGCGCTTTGAAGACCGGATGAGACTCCGTCTTTTTCGGCTCGTTTTACGCTCCAGATCCCGTAAGGCGCTGGTCCTGCCTTTCGCGGTTGTGAGGATATCGCGTCGTCTGGGCTTCGCTTTCAGACAGCGTCGTTGAACGCTACGGGTGCGTAACGCCCTTCGTCTGAAAGGCTGCTCTCAACGCAACCTGAGCGATTAGACCGATCTGGGAATGTCGAGGCCGGTGATTTTCCAGCGCCATTGCTCGAACTTCATGTGAACGATGGTGGGCCGACGTCCGGGCGTGGTGATGACGCCAGCCTCGAAGCAGAGAGGCGAGACAAAATGAGCCGAAAGTCGATCATAGAGCTGCCTGAGGCTGAAGCTTAGCGCAGCCTTGGGTGCCGGCATCATCTGCGACGCCATCGTCATGAGCAGCTCGGGTGTGAGGCGCGTATCGATGGCGTGAGACACCGCGTCTGACGCGAAAGACGTTCCAAAATCGGGAAGATCGTCTGCGGCAGGAGGCGGACCGATGAGCGCGTCAATTGCATCAGCCTTCAGGCTGGTCGAGAGCGCACTCCAGTCGATGTGTTCAGAGAGTGTGGCCGTGTCATGGCTTCTGAAGGCCGATGAAAGGGACCACAGCGCGAGATAGGGTGACACAGCGTAGATGCAGGCCATCGCGACGAAAAAGACGCCAGCCAGATGAGGCGTGCGTCTCAGCGACGGCACTCTCACACGCTCCGAGAGGCTGAAAGGCCGAAAGACATTCCTGCTGAGTTTCTCATGGCGGTTTCTCAGTCACTTGCAAATGGGGATGCTAACGGACGGCCCGGGCACATTTCTGACGGTCAGCTTGTTACAACGGCGGTTTCGGGCGTCGGATGCCTCAATTTTTTGGACTTGATGGATTTATGCTATGGGATTGCAGGGGCTTTTGTCACCTGAATCCTGAGATCCAACGAAGTTTTTTTCCTTCTTTGAGAAGCCTCTTCATAATGTTGCCCGAATCCTTTGATCTCGATTTCTCTGATGACGATCTGAACCGTTATTCGCGGCATATTCTGCTGCCGGAGGTTGGCGCAGTCGGCCAGGCGAAGCTTCGCGAATCGTCCGTGCTCATCGTCGGTGCGGGTGGGCTTGGAAGCCCGGTTGCTCTCTATCTGGCGGCAGCCGGTGTCGGTCGTATCGGTCTTGTCGATGACGATCGGGTCGAGTTGAGCAATCTTCAGCGTCAGATTTTGTTCGACAGTGACGATATCGGTCAGGCGAAAGTTGCCAGCGCAGAAAAGCGTCTCTCCGCATTGAACCCTCAGATCGAAATTGTGACCTACTCTCTGAGGGCGGATGCGACGACTCTTCCTGAGCTGATCGGGTCTTACGATCTGGTCTGCGATGGGTGCGACAATTTTGCGACCCGCTACGCGGTGGCAGACTGCAGCTGGGCTCAGGACAAAACGCTCATCTCCGGTGCTGTTCAGCGCTTTGAGGGCACGCTCTCCACGTTTTCCCCTCGAAGCGGAGGCCCTTGCTACCGATGCCTTTATCCCGATGCCGATGAGACGACAGCGCTCAGCTGCGGGCAGGCTGGAATTTTTGGGGCAGTCACCGGTGTGATCGGTACGTTGATGGCGACAGAGGCGCTCAAGGAATTGCTCTCTCTCGGCAAAGGTCTGACAGGGCGCGTTCTGGTCTGGAGCGCGCTGGACGCGTCTTTTCGTTCTTTCGATCTGCCGCCTGATCCGGCGTGTTCCTGTTGCGGGAGGGGAGCACTCTGATGCGGATGATGGCGATCATTCTGGCGGATCGGTCCTTTGAGCGAGCACATCACGCTTTTGTGCTTGCCGCAGGCGCGCTCGCTCTAGGGCGAGAGGTCATTCTTTTTGCAGGAGGGTTAAGCGTCGAAGCGCTCCGTCTCGACTGGTCGGGGCTGGAGGGCGCTGAACTCAACCAGGTTTTTCAGGAGAGACGAGTGGCCGGGTTCGACACCCTGAGATCGGCCATTTTCGAGCTTGGGGGCGAGGTGCTGGCGTGTGAGGCCGGTGTGAAAGCCGCAGGCCTGTCGGAACATGATCTTTGCCCCGAAGTGCGTATTTGCGGTGTGACCACCTTTCTCGAACGGAGCGCAGACGCTCAGATTTTGAGCTTGTAGTGGCGTCGCCCTCTTGCCCAAGGCGTCACAACTTGGCACCCATGCACCCATGAAGACACTCCGCATCGTCTCTGGTATCGGGCTGACGATTCTGTTGCCGCTCGGCGCACAGGCAGAAGCCGCATCACAGACGGCAAAACACGCCACTCACCATCACAAACATGCCGCCAAGGCGGGCTCTGGCAAGGCGAAGACCTCGTCTCATCAGAGCACCGCCCATCACAAGAAAACCAAATCCGCAGGCAAGAAGCACAAAGCTGCTCAGCCAACGGCGGAGGCGCATGCAGGGGCGTCTCGGCCTTCGGGTCGCCACCACGCCGGGAAAGCTGTCGTGGCGGCAGGCGCTGTCGCTG
>NZ_BAJT01000015.1 GCF_000613845.1 Asaia astilbis JCM 15831 | reverse complement strand
CGGGGACGACGGGGGCCACGCGGCGGAGCCGACGGGCCTGTGGGGGCCGAAGCCGGCTCGATCTTCGCTTCGTCTGCGTCAGCGCCTGCGACACAGGAGCGGAAGCGCTCGGCGCTGTCGGGGGCGATTTCGAACAGCGTGTGATCCGTGTCGATGTGGATCGCGCCGATTTCGCTCTTGGTTACGCTGCCAAGGCGGCAGATCAGAGGCACCAGCCATTTCGGGTCGGCACGTTCGGTGCGGCCGATGGCGAGGCTGAACCATTCGCCGCCCATGCGATCGACGCGACCGCTGAACTCACGGGGAGCCCGTTCGTCGCGAGCGCCACGGGCAGCCGGAGCCTCGACGTTGACGGGGCGAATGTTCTCAACGCTCGGCAGGCGGCTCTTGTAGAGGCGCACCAGAGCGGTTGCGAGCTGATGCGAGTCGTGAGCCTCGGCAAGCTGTGATGCCAGAGCGTCCTCAACGGCCTGCGACGGGGCGAAAAGGGTCTCATCTCCCATCAGACGCTTGGCGTCCTGTTCCAGAATCGCATCTGCAGACGGAACGCTTTCCCACTCTGCATTATTGATTTTGGCAAAGGAGAGCAGGCGCTCGGCCTTGCGACGCTGGCTCAGCGGAACCATGACAACGCAGGTGCCTTTACGGCCTGCGCGACCGGTACGGCCCGAACGATGCAGCAGGGTTGCTGCTTCGCTGGGCATGTTGGCGTGAATAACGAGCGAGAGCGCCGGAATATCGATGCCACGTGCGGCAACGTCGGTGGCAACGCAGACGCGGGCTACGCCAGAGCGCAGGGCTTCGATTGCGCGCGAACGCTCGTTCTGGCCCATTTCACCCGAGATCGCGACCGAGGCAAAGCCACGTTCGACCAGCGCGGCTTGGACCTGAGCCACCATGGCACGCGTGTTGCAGAACAGCATTGCCGTTGCGCTCTCGTAGTAGCGCAATACGTTGACGATGCCGCGGCCGATATCGTTCGGCGCTGTCAGAACGCATTTATAAGTGATGTCGTCATGCTGCTTGGATGTCGAGACGGTGTTGATCCGCTCGGCATTCTTCTGGAAGCGACGCGCCAGATTGGCGATTTCCTTGGCAATGGTTGCCGAGAACAGAAGGGTGCGGCGCTCCACCGGAGCGGCATCCAGAAGCTGTTCCAGCTCATCGCGGAAGCCCAGATCGAGCATTTCGTCCGCTTCATCCATGACGATGACGCGCAGATCCGAGAGATTCAGCGCCCCACGTGACAGATGGTCGCAAAGACGTCCCGGCGTGCCGACCACGATATGGACGCCGTTGGACAGGTTGCGGGCTTCACGCCGTGCATCGGTGCCACCGATGCAGCTTACGATCCGCGCGCCGGTCTCGGCGTAGAGCCACTGCAGTTCGCTCTGGACCTGAAGGGCGAGTTCGCGCGTCGGCGCGATAACCAGCGCCATCGGGCTGTTGGCAGGGGGAAGGCGCTCGCTTCCCTCGGGGATGAGCGTCGGTGCGAAGGCGAGACCGAAGGCCACGGTCTTGCCGGAACCTGTTTGAGCAGAAACGAGCAGATCCCGAGTCTCGAGGCCCGGCTGCAGCACGGCCTCCTGTACGGCAGTCGGCGTTTCATATCCGCGTGCCGCCAGAGCGCGACTGAGAGAGGGGACGGTTTCGGGAAAAGGCATGCGGTTCGGACTCAATCAGGATCGTGCGAAGGGAAGACGCCGTTGCAGAACTATGCTGCGTCGAGCGTCGCTCGCGGCGTGAGGAAGGCGGTCAATAAAGAATATGCGGGCTGAAATCTAGGATTAAACAGCGCAAGGGCAGAAAACGCTTCTCCCTAAGATGTGACCCGATTGAAACCCGATATATGGGACATTTACGCCAATTTGAAGATGCCGTCCGCGTTCCTCGCCTTAAATTCGGGTAAGACGCCCCCATGATTGCAACTTTTATTGCCCGGCAAAACGAGGCGCTTGCACAGTTTCGGGGCCGGTCATGGCCTCTCAAATGGCTTTTCGCGCCGAGCGGGAATGCCGTTGAATTCGCCCTGCGGAACACGGTTGCGTCGCTGGTCGCATTGGGGATCGCTTTCTGGATGGAGCTTGGAGAGCCCCAATGGGCTGCCATGACAGTCTGGATCACGGCGCAGGGATCGCGCGGCGAGAGTCTGTCTAAAGGACGTTGGCGTCTGGCTGGCACATTGCTTGGGATGATCGGCGCGATCACCCTGGTGTCGGCCTTTCCTCAGGCTCCCTGGCTCTTCATTCCTGCTCTCGCGATCTGGGCAGGACTCTGCACGGGGCTTGCAACGCTTTGTCAGAATTTCCGGGCCTATGCTTTCGTTCTTGCCGCTTATACCTGCGCGATCATCGCGACGGGGTCCCTCTCCGCACCAGACGACGTGTTCAAGATCGCCATGGCGCGAGGCACGTATATTGTGCTCGGTGTCGTCTGTGAGTTGGTGGCGGGGCTGGTGTTTTCGGCCTCGCTCGCCGTCAAGGCGCGTCGCACGATGCGGAACTGGCTGACAGAGGGAATTAACGCAGCCTCTCTCGTCGTGGGAGATGTTCTGGCGGGCGCAGCCCCGCCAGAAGGCGCCGTTCGTGCTGTCTTCAGCCGCACACTCAAACTCAACGAGCAACTTGAATTCACGGTGGTGGAAGTCGGACGGAGCGATCACGCGATCGCCTGTGCTTACGCCTCGATCGGCATCCTCTCCAAAATCGTCTCAAGAAGCCTCGGGATGCAGGCGCGCCTCGCCTCAACACAGGGCGTCTCAGATCGGATACGGGCGACCCAGCAAGAGGTCGCCATTTTTATCAAGGGTATAGCGCCGCGTCTGCAGAGTGCTGGATCGCTCTCGGCGCTCAGGCAGGATCTGGCGACATTACAGGCCCGGCTGGAGGTGATGGCACGGTGCCCCGGACCCGGCGAGAGCGGGGGCGAGGCGGACAACCCCAATGACATAATCATCTTGCAGGGGATCCGACTGATCCTGACTGAATATGCGAGTCTGCTGATCTATTTTGAGGCAAAACCAGCGGAGGCTCTTCAGCCGTCACGTCTGCGCCTGCGTCGGGTCGTGAATTACCACGTGGCTTTCCATAATGCCGTGCGTTCGACTGCAGCGATCTGTCTCGCGGGGCTCATCTGGGAAGTCACGGCCTGGCCAGAGGGCCTGTCATTTATATCGTTCATTGCCGTGGTCGTCGGGGGATTTGCGACAACGGATAATACGGTGCTGGTGAGCAACCGGTTTTTTTACGGTGCCTGTTTTGCTGCCCTTGCCTCGATCCTGCCGGTGTTCGTGGTCACTCCGGCCGGGACGAGTTTCGAGGCCCTGATTGTGGCGCTCGGGCCGTTGATGTTTGTGGGAGGCCTTGCCATTCGCAATCCGTCAACGGCGATGGCCGCAGGATCTTACAACACGTTTCTCCCCGCTTTGATCGGTCTGAATAATCACGCTCGCATGGATGAGGTGACGTGGTGCAACGCGACGATCGCGCTCGTTCTGGGCTTGGGGGCAGGCGTTCTGGTCTTTCGCTGTATTCTGCCTTTCAATATTTACCAGGTCTGCGTTCTGCTCAGGCGCAGGGCACTTGACGGGTTGTTGCGTATCTGTGGCGCTGACCGGCGCGTGCCGACGGAAAATCGCTGGATCGGGACCATCACCCAAGGCATGGAGCGTGTGATCCGTTATGCCGGTGCGAGGCTCACGCCCTTCATGGAGCTGAATCTCCATGGCCTGCTCTCCGTCATGACGATGGGCCGTAATCTCATGGCACTGCGAGACATTGCACGACGCCCCCTCCTTCAGCCCGCGCTTGCGGCGCTGATTGCCGGGTTTTTCAAAGGGCTTGGACCGCACCCGTTCCGTAGCCCGGTGATCGACAGTGCGAATTTCACGGCCCGGCTGCAGGAGGCTCTCAATCTCCTTCGGAGCAAGGTAAACGCGCCCGACGAAGGGGAGCGTTCTGCTGCGATTGAGATCCTGGGAAGCTTTATGGTCGTGCAGCATGAGTGGCAGGAAAACCAGCTCTGGCTCGATGAAAAGAGCTTTCGCCGCGCCCTACAGGAGGCCCGTATTCAGCAGGCGTGAGACGTGAGTGTGACGAGATGGTAGATCAGAATCACAGCTAAATGATCGCTCAATAACGAGTTAATGTTCCGATTCTTGTGTGATAAGAGAATATAAATTCTCGTTTCCTCTTCGCCGCGCGTTGCGCGGCTCGATCATGCAGGAATGGAGATCGCGTTATGAAGATCGGCTTTGTCTCTGACAGTCTCGGGACCCTCTCTTTCGAAGCCATGCTCGATCGTGCGGCGTCTCTGGGTGTATCAGGCGTCGAAATCAATACGGGAGGCTGGTCTCAGGCGCCTCATATCGACATGCCTCATCTCAGAGAAAGCCCCTCGGCAAGGCGCGCGTTCGTTCAGGCGTTCGAGGCAAGAAATCTCGAGATCATCGCTCTGAACATCAACGGCAATCCGCTCCATCCCGTCGATCGTCGGCAGAGCGAGCAGCTCCATGACACCATTCGTTTGGCCGGCGATCTGGGGATAGCGAAAATCTGTACGATGTCTGGTCTTCCAGAGGGGCAGGAGGGCGACCGTCTTCCCAACTGGGTGGTCAGTTCCTGGCCTCAGGAAGTTCAGACAGCGAAGGAGTGGCAATTCAAGGAGAGGGTGGTGCCCTATTGGGAGAAGATCCTTACTTTGGCACCCCAATATGGTGTGACTCAGTTCGCGCTCGAAATGCATGGTGGTCAGTGGGCCTATAACGTGCCGAACTTCCTGCGATTGCGCGACGCACTCGGGCCGATGATTGGAGCCAATCTCGACCCCTCCCATATGTTCTGGATGGGCGCAGATCCTCTTTGTGCGATTGACGCGTTAGGTGACGCGATCTTCCATGTTCATGCCAAGGATGCCGGCTTCAATCCTGCACGACACGGCGTGACGTCCAGTCTTGAAAACGGGCCTCTCGGTCTGCCGTCGGAGCGGGCCTGGTCGTATCTGACCCTGGGATACGGGCATGATACGCTCTGGTGGCGTCAGTTCTGCTACCGTTTGCGCATGGTCGGTTACGATGGCTGGCTCTCGATCGAGCATGAGGATCCGCTTTTCGATCCAGTGGAGGGGCTGGAGAAATCTGTCGCCCTCCTGCGCGACGCCATGCCTGTCGTTCAGGGTGGGTTTTCGCAGTCAGAGGCCTGAAAAGCTCGCTTTTCCCCGGTTCAGGAGACGAGCTTCTTGCGCCCGATCACAGCATGCACCGTGTCGTTCCATGCTGTGAGATCTTCAGGGGGCACGACTTCGCCCGTATCCAGATCGCTGTAGCCAGCGCGGTCGAGCAGGAGCGTGATCAGGCGTGTGCGATCTGCGGGTTCAAGAGCCTGCCAGAGCGCAACGGCCTTTTGCGGTATGAAATTGTCCGAAAAGGTGATGATCAGAGGGGCGCCGGGTTTGAGGAGTCTGTTGACTTCTTCCAGCACCGCTGCCGGATCGGTCAGATAGGCAAACCCGTCGCACAGACAGACAGCGTCCAGCGAGTCGTCCGGCAGATCGATCCTGGCTGATTCATTGAGGTCCTGCTCGACCCGTTGTGTCAGATCCGAATTGCTCTCAAGAGCCTTGCGATCGACATCGAGACCGATAACCGTGTCATGTCTCGCATCGGGTGGCAGGTGGCTCAGGCCGCCAGCCATCAGATCGAGGACTACCCCCGAAGCGGGCAGCGTTGTCTGATAGAGAGCCGTGACAGCCGTCCGGGCGCCAGCATCCATCTGGGTCGAGTCGGAACGATCAGCCCAGAACAGATGATCCGGATCGTCGTTGGCGCGTGTGAAAGCCGCTGGATGCAGCGCTGCCGATGTGTCAGCCATTGAACCTGTCCTGTCTGTTCCATCGAGGAAAGCGGGAGGGATGCAATCCCCCACAGTTTCCGTCAAGGCGGCGTCGCTTCAGAGAGCAGCTCCGTGTCGCCCGAAGACGCTCTGGGACACGCCAGCGAGGCGGGCGTGCCTTTCGGAAGGAACGGTTTGCTGACGCAGCAAAGGCATAAGGTCTTCGCAGACAGCGCGATAGGGCGCTCGCTCGGAAGGCGCCGTCAGGATCGCATCGTACAGACCGAGTTCGCGATAGTCGTTCAGACGCAACGCGATTTCCTGAGCCGTGCCGACCAGCGCTGACGCTGCAATCTGGGAGGGCAAGCCTTCGGCGATGAGAGTCTCTGCCTTCTCCCAGGCTTCTTCGGTATTGCTGCTGAGAACGATGTCGAGGGCAATGGCAGCGCGAGCAGGCTGATGCGCGATCTGCGATGGCAGACAATGTTCATACAGCGCCATTGTTTCCGCGACACTGCCATCAGCCTCAGGCGCTCGATGCCCTGTGTGCTTTTGCGAAGAAGTGTGTGACGCGGTGCCTGAACGCGAAGCCAATCGAGCTGGGTGTCATCGACGAGCAGGTTGCAGCCGATCGGTAGTTGAGACAGGCAGGTCGTGATCTCTGCTCGTGTCATCCCCAGGCATGACCAGATCAGTCGCAGGTGACGTGAAATGGCGGGCGTGTCGTAGGGGGTAATAAACATCAGTCTTAATTCCTGCATCGCAGGAGGCGATGCGTCGGTATGAAAATTATTGGAAGAAAACCGGAGGTTTCCCGTGCCGCCGGGAAGCGGAGCCTCTATAACTGCGCGCATGACTATCCGGTTTCATAAGATGCAGGGCCTGGGTAACGACTTCGTCGTGATCGACAGGCGCCAGGGGCATTTCGAGCTCTCATTACATACCATGTCCAGGATCTGTGACCGACGCTTCGGCGTCGGATGCGATCAGCTCGTTCTGCTGGATGCGCCCGATCTTTCTGGCGCAGATGTTCTGGTTCGTTTCTTCAACTGACGGGTCGGAAGCGGGCGCTTGCGGCAATGCGTCGCGATGCGTTGCCGCTTTGGTGGGCGGAGCACCCGTTCTTCAGACGCGTGTCGGCCTTCTGCCGAGTTTCGTGACAGAAGAGGGTGAGATCGGGGTCGATATGGGTCGCCCAGCGCTCGACTGGCAAAATGTGCCGCTGGCTCGCGCCATGGAGACGCTCGAACTTCCTCTCGCAGGGGGACCGGCTGCCTGCTCGATGGGAAATCCGCATGCGACGTTTTTCGATGGAATGGAACGTGCCGGTCGCGACGGTGCCGCGCTCGAGCGCGATCCGCTATTCCCTGAACGCGCCAATATCGGCTGCGCTGAAATCCTGTCACGTGACGCAATCAGGCTTCGCGTCTGGGAACGCGGTGCGGGACTGACCCTGGCCTGTGGGTCAGGAGCCTGTGCGGCTGTCGTCAATGGTGTGCGTCGCGGGCTGCTGGACCGTCTGTGCCAGGTGGAGATGGATGGCGGCAGCCTTCGCATTCATTGGCGCGAAGAAGACGGCCACGTGTTGATGATCGGCGCAGCCACCCACGTCTTCGAGGGGCAATGGCCCGTATGAGCGGTGCGAAGCTTCTGACTTTCGGCTGTCGTCTGAACCTGCATGAGAGTGAGCGCATACAGGGGCTGACTGGTCATCTTGACGACGTGGTTGTGGTCAATACCTGCGCTGTGACCACGAGCGCGGAGCGTCAGGCGCGGCAGGCTATTCGACGTGCCCATCGCGAAAGCCCTGACAAACGCATTGTCGTCACGGGCTGTGCAGCCCAGATCGCGCCTGAAAAATGGCGGGGTTTGCCCGGTGTCGCGCGTGTCATTGGCAATGCCGAAAAGCTTGAAGCCGAGAGCTGGACCGAAAAGGCGTTGAGCCAGGATGCTGGTTTGGCCGACATCATGACGGCCCCCCTTGTGCCAGCGTCACCTGTCACCGAGACGGGCGGCCATGTGCGTGCCCTGCTTCAGGTGCAGCAGGGCTGCGATCATCGATGCACATTCTGCATCATTCCGTATGGTCGTGGTGCGTCACGTTCCGTCCCTGTCTCCGACGTGGTGACGCGCGCGCGTGAGCTTGTCGCGGCGGGACATCATGAAATTGTCCTCACCGGTGTCGATATCGCGTCATGGGGGAGTGATATCGAGGGGAAGCCAGCTCTTGGCACGCTCTGTCGCGCCGTGCTGGATGCCGTCCCCGAACTGCCGCGGTTGCGTCTTTCGTCACTCGATCCGGCTTCTGTGGACAAGGATCTCTGGTTCCTGCTGGCAGAAGAGCCACGGTTCCTGCCGCACCTGCATCTCTCGCTGCAGGCGGCGAGCGATCTGGTGCTCAAACGCATGAAGCGACGTCACTCGGTACAGGACGCGGAAACCCTCGTTTCGCGCGCGCGTGCCCTGCGGCCCGACATCGCAATCGGGGCCGATCTGATTGCCGGGTTCCCGACCGAGACCGATGCCCAGGCACAGGAGACGCTCGACTTCGTCATGCGTCACCAGCTGCCTTATCTGCATGTTTTTCCCTATAGCGAGCGACCGGGGACACCGGCTGCACGCATGCCCAGCGTGCCGAATGCGCTTCGTCAGGCGCGCGCAGCGGCTTTGCGTGAGGCGGGTGAGGCCAATCGCCGCACTTATTGGCAAAGCATGATCGGGCGCGATCTCGATGTGCTGATGGAAGGGCCAGAGCGCGGGCATTCGGCCCATTTTGTGCCTGTCCGTCTTTCCGGAGGGCAGGCAGAACGTGGCTCGCGCCTCTCATTGAGAGCGCACGGCCTTGACGAAGCCGGGCTGGTAGCAGAGATCAACTGACATGGCTGGATTTTTCTCACGTCTCAAGCAGGGGCTGACGCGCTCCACCCAGAAGCTCAATGCGGCTCTCACCCATCGCTATCTCGACGAGACCGCGTTGGAGGAGCTCGAGGATGAGCTGATCGCCGCCGATCTCGGCCCTGCCGTAGCAGGACGTGTGATCGAGGAGTTCCGCAATTCGCGTTTCGGGCGCAACGTCACGACCGAGGAAATCCAGGAGGCTCTGGCCACCGAAATTGCCCGTGTTCTGGAACCGGTTGCGCAGCCATTCGAACTCAAAACCGACCACAAGCCGGATGTTGTGCTGGTTGTCGGCGTGAACGGCGTGGGCAAGACGACGACGATCGGCAAGATGGCCAAGTGGTTTCGCGATCAGGGACGCTCGGTCATGATGGTGGCGGGCGATACGTTCCGTGCTGCTGCCGTCGAGCAGTTACAGGTCTGGGGCGAGCGCACCGGGGCGCCGGTCATCGCGGGTAAGCCGGGTGGAGATGCAGCAGGTCTGGCGTTTGAGGGTATCAAGCAGGCGCGCGAGGCGGGGACAGACCTTCTTTTCGTCGATACGGCAGGGCGTCTGCACAATAAAGGCGCGCTCATGGAAGAGCTCGCCAAGATCATCCGTGTGATGAAGAAATTCGATGAGACGGCGCCTCACTCCGTGCTGCTGGTGCTCGATGCGACGACCGGTCAGAACGCGATGGAGCAGGTGCGTGTCTTCCGCGAGCTCGTCAATGTCACAGGGCTGATTGTAACCAAGCTCGACGGCTCGGCCCGAGGAGGCATTGTCGTAGCGCTGGCCGACGCCTTCAAGCTGCCGGTTCATCTGGTTGGTGTGGGCGAGCAGGTTGAAGATTTGCGGCCGTTCTCGGCGCAGGATTATGCGCGGGGTCTTGTCGGGGGGGCTGGCGCAGATCTCGCCAGTCATCTGGTCGAGGATCAACACAACTCAGAGCAGGGTGTCTGACCAGAGGGGAGACCCGCAGTCAGGCTCGGATGCGTTTCAAGAGACCGTCTTATCAGGCGTCAGGGCATTGCTTCTGACGCCTTTTTTCATGGTCAGGAGACGGCATGTGCAGGGATCGTTTCCGTGGTTTCATGGCGAGAGGTTTGTGTCGTGGAGCCTCTTGCGTCGCCGGGGTGGAACGGCACCCGATTCTTGTTACTGGACTCACGATTTCGTGTCTTTTCGGCAACATCGATGGTTGACGTTAAAGAGGAAGTTGATGGTTCTTTAATGATATACGTCAGTTTCATTAAAGATTTTCGCACACGACACATATCTGACATATTTCGTCGCACTCACTGCGTCATCGTTATGTCAGCGTTACGTTTCGATTGATTGTCGTTACGTATGGAGCTTGTGAACGATGGCGTTATACCTGCGCAGATCTTTCCTTTTGACGTTTACAGCCGTGGCCGGTCTTTCCGCCTCTGGTGCTTTGGCAGCAGAGGTTCCGACCGATGCTGTTGCTACGAAAAAGAAGGTCTTGGTCAAGACAAAACAGACCTCGACCAAATCCGAGACCATCAGGGTCACCGGGTCTTATCTGCGCAGCTCGAATAATAGTTCTGCCAATCCTGTTCAGGTCGTTACGGCCAAGCAGATCCAGCAGACTTCGGCGACCTCTCTTGGGGATTATCTCCAGCGTCTGCCTTCTGTCGGTTCTTCTGGTACACCCAACCAACAGACCAATGGTGGCGGTGGCGTGAGCTGCACCGACATTCGCAATTTTGGCACAAAGCGCGTGCTGATCCTTATTGATGGCAAGCGTACGGCAATTAACGCAGGCACGTCCTGCGTCGATCTGAACACGATCCCCATTGAGCAGATTGCAAGCGTCGAAATGCTCAAGGATGGCGGATCCGAGCTTTATGGTGCTGACGCCGTGTCGGGCGTCATCAACATCAAGCTGCGTCACGATGTGAACAAGGCGACCATCACCATGCGTGGCGGCATTTCGCAGTACGGTGATGCCAAGACCGGTCTGCTTTCGGCCATGAAAGGCTTCGATTTCGATCACGGGCGCGGCAACGTCACCCTGTTCGGGCAGTACAACACGTCGGGCGGTATCATGAGCCAGGATCGTGCCTGGGCCGTCAATCCGCAGCAGACAAACCCGGTGACGGGCACGCCGACATTCGGCTCCTCGGTTATTCCGGCTGGGCGCGTGACCAACCCGATTACAGGTACCAATCTGGTGTCGAATGGCGATGGCACGTTCCATCGTTACACCAATGCAGATCGCTATAACTTCAACCGCGATACGATGCTGCAGAACTACAACCAGAATTCGGCGCTGTCGGGCGATGCGCATTACGACATCGACAGCCATTTCAAGCCCTATGCCAATGTGCGATACAGCCACACCACGACGGCACGCCAGATGGCAGCTTCACCGGTTTCGGGAGGCATCAAGCCTTCTCCGCTTCTCACCTCGTGGACGATACCCGCAGGCAGCCCCTATAATATCTGGGGCAAGGACGCGATCATGTCGCGTCGTATGAACGACCTTGGTCCGCGCAAGATGGACTATGCCACCGATACCTGGACGGTTATTGGCGGAGCGAAAGGCAAGATCTGGCGTGGCTGGGAATATGACGCTTCAATGACCTATGGTCAGAGCCGTTATACCGCAAATACGCAGAATATGGGCAACTACCGCCATCTGTTGCAGATGACCGGCGTGCGTCAGCTCGACCCTACCAATGCTGCCAGCAAGATCGTTTATGATCCGACGGTTTGCACAAGCCAGCCCGGTTGCGTCCTGTCCAATCCTCTGGCTCCGCTCTCCCCCGAGGCGGCTGCCTATGGAAAATTTACCCAGCATGACCATGCTGAATACCAGCTGCGTGATTTCAACCTGCGCATCAATAACGACGATGTCGTCAAGCTGCCTTATCAGCATGGCGGCAAGGTCGGTATCGCGTTCGGCATGGAGCATCGCAGCGAACAGCTGAGCAGCAGCCCCGACCCGATTGTGGTGAGCGGTGACTCGACCGGTAACGCGACCAGCTATACCGGTGGTGGCTTCAATGTGAATGAAGTCTATGCCGAAGGTCAGATTCCGCTCCTTCAGGACGCGTTTCTTGCCAAGGATCTGACGATTGACGGTCAGGGCCGCTGGTCTGATTACAGCACCTTCGGCTCGACCAAGAACTGGAAGGTTTCGATCAACTGGGCACCGGTTCGCGATATCCGCTTCCGCGCCACCCTTGGGACGTCTTATCGTCAGCCGAACGTTTACGAGCTCTATGGCGGTCAGGGGCTTGGTTATCCTGCGGCTGTGGATCCGTGCACGGCCGTTGCGAGCTACAAAGGTCAATCAGCTGCTGTGCAGGCTCGTTGTGCTGGAGAAGGGATCAACACGGGCACCTTCGTGTCTCAGAATACCAACCAGGTACCGACGATTTCGGGAGGCAACGGGAAGCTGCAGCCAGAGAGTGGTCGCACCTATACAATCGGTACAGTCCTGACGCCGCGTTGGGTTCCGGGTCTTTCAGCATCAGTGACCTATTGGCACTACTCTTTGAACAACACGATCGGCACATTGAGCACGCAGTACATTCTTGATCAGTGCTACACGGGTGCCGATACCAGCCAGTGCGGTGCCATCGCAGCGCGGTCGAATGCGCAGCAGCTGACTTCGGTGAGTGCGATCAACCAGAATCTGGGCGGGATCCGCACCAGCGGCATCGATTTCGATCTCGACTATCATGTGCGGGTCACCGCGCGAGACAGCCTGAACCTGTCGAACAACATGCAGCAGCTCGTCAGCTATCTGCAGCAGAACGTGCCGAATGGTCAGTGGTACAACTACACGGGACGTCTGTTTTACCAAGGTGGCAGCGGTCAGCCGCGCGTCAGCGACTATGCTCAGGCGACTTGGCAGCATGATGATTTCAGCTTCACCTACATGATGCGCTACATCGGCGGCATGGTGTGGAATAATGGGGTGACAGACGTGACGCCGACGACGGGTGGTCGCTACAAGACCCCTGGAATCTTCACGCATGACATTACCTTGGGCTACCGCCTGAACCGTTGGAATTTCCAGGCAGGTGTCAGCAATCTGTTCGACAAGAAGCCTCCCTTCGTCGTCGACGGATCGACCAACACCAATATCTACCAGTACGGCAATCTCATTGTCGGTCGTTACGCCTTCCTGCAGGCAGGCATCAGCTTCTGATCCTCTTCTCTGCCCGCTGTGACGTCTCTCTAAAGACGTTGTGGCGGGTAGGTAACGGTTGGCTGTCAGAAAGCCTTCTTCAGGAATTGGTAAGAAAAAACGAGGAACCGTTCAGCAAAAAGAGCGTCATGGTAACGGTCGTGTGATATTGCGACCGTCCTCGCATCGTTTTCTGGATAGTAATGTCTCGTCTGTCATTTACGCGTCGAATAGTCCAAGCTGGCCAAGCCTTGGCACTTGTCTTGTTGATGTCGCTTTGTGCGACTCAGTCTGCAAAAGCCCAGAAGGCCGCGAGTGCCCAGTCAGCCGGAGGCTTTGCACCCGGCGCGCGCGCCTCTGCTTCGGCAAACGCGACACTCGATAGCGTGGTTGGCAATCGCCCTTCACCCGTAAAAAGCGAAGTCAGTCTCGGCGGTGCCGTTTATCGCGTGACGCCGCAAGGTGCGGTGATCGGCCCCGATGGCCATGCTGTTTCTGGCGGATGTCCGTCGCCAGCTTCTCTGGCATCAGGTCAGTTTGTGGCGGGCGGGGCTCCGGCAGAACCGGCATTGAGCGGCACGGCAGGTTCCGGGACTGACTCGAAGAAGAGCGAATCGGTCATGATCGGTGTGACCAATCAAAGACCAGCAGGCACTCCTGAACAGGGAGCAGACCCCTCCTTGCGACCAGCGGCGACCATGAACGCCTCCTTCGGGCCAGCCGGTGTCTACGTGCTGCCCAATCCCTGTCGAGAGACGGGAACGGACAAGAAAGCGCGGATCCGTGACGCGGCAGCCGCGTTGGCGACCGCTGGAGGCAATGCGTTTGCCCTCGCGGGAAATCGCGACGGTGTGCGTGAAGCGACGGAGGCCCAGACGCTCGAGAATGGGGACATTCGGCTTTCTGTAGCCCAGACCGACAAGGCGGAGCCTCAACTGGAGCCCTCCAATTCGGGTCACTCAGGTGGTGCCCAATGAAAAAGCATCTTCTTCTAAGTGGTCTGCTCGGCCTTTTCGTCTGTTCGGCGCAGGCGAGTACAGTTGTGAGACCTGCATCGGGGGAGGGGGTTGCGGCTCTGCCAGACCGGGAGGCGCCTGAGGCCAAAAAGCCCGGAATGGTACCGCAGGCTCTGCAATCTTCGCGTCAGGTTATGCCGCTGTTGCGGGCGGTCGTGCTCCAGCCTGCCGGGGAGCCTGGCTCTCAGACGCAGGATCGTGCCTTGAGCACATCTGGTCTACCTTTGCTCGACTCTCCGGCTTTCACTCGCCTGATCATGCCTTTTATCGGCAAATCCCTGAGTTTTGGGCAGATGCAGGAGCTTATCGACCGGGTGGTCGGATATTATCGCACCCAGGGTCACGCCTTCGTCACCGTCAGCGTGCCCCCTCAGACGGTTCATCAGGGTGTGTTGCATCTCGATGTGCTGGAATACCGTATCGGGGCGATCCATGTGGTCGGGAATCGCTGGTTCTCCTCACGGACCATCCGTCATCAAAGTGGTTTGACGAGCGGACAGACCCTGTCGCTCAACTCGCTGCAGACAGATTTGAGCTGGCTCAATACCAACCCGTTTCGCACGGTGGATATGGTCTTTCGCCCCGGTCAGGCTCCCGGTCTGACGGATGTCGATCTCAAGGTCGCCGATCGGCTTCCGCTCTATGTTTATGGGGCGTATGGCAATCAGCTCGATCCGACCCTCGGGCGTCTGAACTGGAATGTCGGCGCTTCCTGGGGCAATGCCTTCAATCTGGGCCATGTCCTGACATATCAGCTGCAACGCAGTGTTTCGGGTCGCTTCACCGGCCATAATGCGAGCTGGGAAATTCCCTTAACCTCGCGGGATGCCCTGCTGATTTTCGGTAGCTATTCCGTGTCCTATCCAGTGGCAGACGAGCCGAACACCAATAAGGGTGTTTCCGGCCAGGCCTCCCTGAGATGGATCCATATGCTGCCGCATGTGGCACTCGGAGCAAGCCTCGGTATTGATGGCACCGTTCAGGCAGGCTTCGACTGGAAGTCCACGAGCTCCGATGAATACAGCGCAGAAGTGCCCTTGATTCTGGCGAATGCGGAGACAAACCAGTTTCTGATCGCGTTCATCGGTTCCTTGCAGGATCCCTGGGGAAAAACCGAGATCGATAACCAGATCGTTTACGGACCTCCTGGCATCTCGGCGTATAACAAGCGCGGTTGGTATGAGACGATCTTTCCCAATGCGAAGCCGAATTATGTCTATGACCGGCTCTCTCTCAGTCGGGCTCTGTCTCTGCCGGGAAAGCTCAAGGCGACCACCAAGGCATCATGGCAGGGCGCGACGCATAATCTGCTTTACAGCGAGCAGCTCATGATCGGCGGGATCGGTACGGTTCGCGGATATTACGTCAATACCTCCTTCGGCAGCCGTGGCCTCACCTTCAGCGAGGAAATCATGGCCCCCACCTTCTCGGTTGGGAAGACGATCGGTTTCGGCAAGCTCGAAGATACGAACACGTTTGGCGCGTTCTGGGACTGGGGCGATAATTCGCAGGTTCATCCTGCCGGGATAGGTCCGCGCATTGTCACGCTTTCCAGCGTCGGTGTCGATCTGAACAGCAAGATAAACCGCAAGCTCAACGTGACAGTCGATGCAGGCTGGCGCCTGAGACGTGCGGCGAGTGAGGGAAGTCACGGTGTCTTTTGCGACTTCAACATCGTCGCAGGTTTCTGAATGGCTGGGTAAAGAAGCGTAGAATTTGTTCTGCGGCTGCGAGGCGTTGAAAACGGCGTCTTGTCAGTCCATCGGGATAGCAACGGCGACGCCGGCGGCCATGGATCCATGGCCACGTCGTTGATCGTTTACCGCGGCACCACCTGCCAGAGCATCGCCAACCTGATGGTGATTGCGTTGGAAGAAATCGGCTCGCAGACTGGCGTCATCTTCAGCGCCGCGTGCCCTCGGCGCCTCGACATCGTCATCAGGGAGAGGGGCCTGTGAGAATCCGTCCTTGCTGATGGCACTCGGCGCTTTGACGGTGAGGGAAGCCTGCTTGATGAGCGGTTCTTCAGCCGTGACCGGTTCGAGTGAAAAAGACGATGCGGATTTCAGAGCGGCAGAGGAAGCTGACCGATGGCTGGTCGCGGGCGAGACGCCGTGCATTGAGGCGTTCGCGTCAGAAGCATGAGCAGCACCCGTCACGGCACAGGCCAGTAGGGCAAGAGTGAGACAGGCGCGCAAAGAAGCTTTCCTCTTCCCCGGTAACAGGTTTTCTCAAGCAGGTTGGCTTACTGCTTGGGAAAACTGTAACCGGGTGAGAAAAACGAAAGCAACCATAACAGGCCGATTGTATCACGCCGATACGAAACGTGATGCAACCGGCCTGGCAGGCTGGGTTCAGAGCGGAAAAGCGTTGCGGGCTGCGTCGGTCAGCACGGCAATTCCGGGGAGAAGTTTGCCTTCGAGCCATTCGAGGAAGGCCCCGCCGGCTGTCGAGACATAGCTCATTCTGTCAGCTGCCCCGGCATGGCGAAGGGCCGACACGGTATCACCGCCACCGGCGATGGTCTTGAGCGTCCCTGCTTCGGTCAGGGCTGCGGCCTTCTGGGCAACAGCTACGGTTGCTGCATCGAACGGCTTGATCTCGAACGCGCCGAGCGGGCCGTTCCAGACCAGGGTCTTCAGTTCTGCGAGCTTGGCTTCAATGAGGGCGACCGTCTTGGGGCCGGCATCGAGGATCATGGCATCATCAGGAACCTGATGAATGTCGCAGACTTCCGAAGGGGCGCCTTCGCGGAACTCACGCGCGATCACGGCATCGACGGGCAGAATAATCTCGCATTTGCCGTCTTTGGCCTGAGCCATGATCTTGCGCGCTGTGTCGTGCATGTCGGCTTCCTGGAGCGATTTGCCCACGGAAACGCCCTGGGCGCCCAGGAAGGTGTTGGCCATGGCGCCACCGATGAACAGCACATCGACCTTGCCGAGCACGTTGCCGATGAGGTCGAGCTTGGTCGAAATCTTCGCACCGCCGATCAGCGCACCGACAGGACGGTCCGGCAGTTCGAGCGCTGCCGACAGGGCGTTCAGCTCGGCTTCCATCAGACGCCCTGCATAGGACGGCAGATGACGGGCCAGACCTTCGGTCGAGGAATGGGCGCGATGCGCTGCCGAGAAGGCATCATTCACATAGACATCGCCCAGCCGTGCCAGCATGTCGGTGAATGCCGGATCGTTCTTTTCCTCACCCGCATGAAAGCGCGTGTTTTCAAGCACGCAGACTTCGCCGTCCTTGAGGTTGGCAACTGCCTCTTCGGCTTTGGGGCCGACGCATTCCGAAACGAAATGCACCTTGTGCTGGATTTTGGACTCCAGCATTTCGGCAACCGGGGCGAGGGACATGCTGGGCACGACCTGACCCTTGGGACGGTCGAAATGGCTCAGAACGATGACGCGTGCGCCCTTGTCGGCCAGTTCGCAGATGGTGGGGATGACGCGGTCGATACGCGTCGTATCCGTAATGGCGCCGTCGCGCACTGGCACGTTGAGGTCAGCGCGCAGAAGAACGCGCTTTCCCTCAGGAGACAGATCATTGAGCGTATGGAAACTGGCCATGCGCTTTTCTCCCGTTTTTCTTGGTTCTTAGAGGCTGCCGAAGAGCGCTGCCGTATCGGACATGCGGTTCGAGAAGCCCCATTCATTGTCGTACCAGGCGCAGATGCGCACCATCTTGCCACCGTCGATGACTGCCGTCTGCGTGGCGTCGAACGTGGAGGAAGCATAGGAATGGTTGAAGTCGCTGCTGACGAGCGGTGCTTCGTTATAGTCGAGCACACCCTTCAGCGGGCCTTCTGCTGCGGCACGCAGGGCGTCGTTGATCGCCTGAACCGAGCCGGGCGCACGCGACGGGATGAAGTCGAGCGACACGACCGAGACGTTTGGCGTCGGGACACGGATGGACGTGCCATCCAGACGACCCTTCAGATGCGGCAGAACCAGACCGATGGCCTTGGCAGCGCCCGTCGAGGTCGGGATCATGTTCAGGGCTGCGGCACGTGCGCGACGCGGGTCGCGGTGGTGCGTGTCAACCGTGCGCTGATCGCCCGTGTAGGAATGGATCGTGACCATGTAGCCGCAATCGATACCGAAAGCATCGTCCAGCACCTTGGCGACCGGTGCCAGGCAGTTGGTCGTGCACGAGGCGTTGGAGATGACCGTCATATCCTTCGTCAGCATGGCGTTGTTCACGCCATAGACGATCGTGGCATCGACATCGGTGCCCGGTGCGGAGATCAGCACCTTGCGCGCACCGGCCTTGATCAGGGCCGAGGCCTTCTCTTTGCTGGTGAACAGGCCCGTACATTCCATGGCGACATCGACGCCTTCGAACGGCACAGCCGTCGGGTCACGCTCGGCGGAAACGCGGATCGGGCCATAGGTGCGACCATTGGCTTCGATGATCAGGTTGTTGCCATCGACGCGTACTGTGCCGGGGAAGCGACCATGAACACTGTCGTAAGCGAACAGGTGGGCGCTTTCTTCGACCGAGCCGAGGTCATTGATGGCGACCGGCACGACATCCGTGCGTCCGCTCTCGATGATCCCACGCAGCACCAGACGTCCGATACGTCCAAAACCGTTGATCGCGATTTTCACAGCCATTGTAGTCTCCCAGCCGGTAGGTGGTTTCGCTATAAGAGGCGAAACCATAGCACCCTTGGAAGACGAGACGAGAGGGGGCTCCCAAAAATCTTACCGATATTTTCGTAAAAACTGGTCTTTCTGTTTCCGCTCTCTTGCTTGTGTCCGCTCTACCTGCAAGTTCTCAAGGTCATGACGATGACGAATGCTACAAATTGTGGTTTCCTGAAGTTTCGCGCTTTTGCGAGTGTGGGGCTTTGTCTGGTTGCAGGGGCTTTGGCGGCCTGTACGCCGCCCGACCAGCGCCTGTTCAATCCCAATGCCGGTAAGCCTCCGAAGCCGCATATTGCGCCCGCTCCGCCGTCCAAACCGCCGCCGGCGCCGTTCCTGCAGATCGTGGCGGGCACGCCCAAGGAAGAATGGGCTCCTGCGGTCGAACGCAGCACCAAACTGGCTCTGTCACGTCGCCCAAACATTATTTTTGTCGTCTCTGTTCTCTCCCCTGAGGCAGGCAGCCCGGCCGCACAGGTCAAATCTCTGGAGAGTCTGACCACGCAGGACGGTCAGGCCGTAGCCGATCAGATTGTCGCATCGGGAGCGCCTGTCGGTCAGGTTCAGATCGAGGCGAAAACCGACCCTTCTGCACCGAAAGGACGCATTCGCGTCGATCTACGCTGAACCGGGCCAGGCTCTGAGCGGCGTCGCCGGTTTTGACAGACCGCCGGAGATGGTAAGGTCGGGGCTGTTTTTGAACGGGGGAAACAGTCATGGGTCTGCGTAAGGATATCTGGCGCACCGGTATCATCGAGGCGCCGCTGGCTACCTTGCTTCAGACGCCGGACTGGTCTGAGATCCCCTGTCATTTCCTGCCCGACATGCCGCGTGCTTTCCAGTTTCGTGCCGATCCGTTCGGGGTATGGCACGAGGGGCTGCTGCACGTATTTCTCGAGATCTACGACTATCGCAACCGGATCGGCGAGATTGAGCTGTTCGTCTACGACCGGTCATTCCGGCTGATCAGAAACGAGATCGTCCTGCGCGAGCCATGGCACCTGTCCTATCCTCAGGTGATCGAGGCAGAGGGTGATTTCTGGATGTTGCCCGAAGCGCATCGGTCCAAGGGGCAGACGCTCTATCGTGCCGAACGCTTTCCCGATCGCTGGGTGCCAGCCTGTCAAATCGATCTGGGGGGAGAGATCGCTGTCGATGCCACGCTCTGTTTTCGCGACGGGTTGTGGTGGCTGATCTATACGCCGGTCGAGGCTGCCAAAAAGGCACCGAGCCGACTTCATGTTGCCTATGCTGAAAGCCTGCGCGGTCCCTGGACACGTCATCGTCAGAACCGGTTCGGGTTGATCCCTCCAGTGCCCGGGCAGGGGGCACACCGATCGAGATCGATGGCAGGCTCATGCTGCCGGTTCAGGATTGTGCTCGCACCTATGGGGGGGCGATACGCCCGCTCTGGTTCGACGTTTTGACGCCGGCGCGCGTGATTACCCATACCGGCCCGGCGCTACCGATTGCGTCGCGTTTCGCCCCTTTTACGGAAGGAATGCACACGCTCTCAGCTGCCGGGGATGTCACATTGTTCGACGTGAAAAGGACCGAGCTTTCTGCGCACGGTCTCCTGGTCGAAGCCGGGCGCGAACTGCGCAAATTGCGCAAGCGCGTCGGGGTGGGATGATCGTTTAATCGCGGGATGCGCCGTGTTCAGGTGTTTCCGGCATGGAGCCCTGAAGACCCAGCCTTATGTGCCGCAGAATGTCGCTTGGACGACCTCATCAGGTTGCGGGGGTGTCTCATAGTCGGCATCGTCGTCAAACGGTTGCCGTATCCGTTCCAGAAGCGCCTCGAAAACCGAGAAATCCCCCCGTTCCGCGGCATCGATTACCTCGGCAATGCGATGATTGCGGGCGATAACGGCCGGGTTGCTTCGACGCATCAACGCCATTTGGGAGTCTGCTGAGGCCGTGTCTCGTGCCCGTCGGGCCTGCCAGTCTGTCATCCAACGGTCGAGGGTTTCTGACGAAGGACCGTCGAGCAGAGGCTCGCTGCGGCTGAGTCGACGGAAGCTGAGTGTCCAGTCCACCTTTTCGCCTTCCATGATGTCGAGCAAGGCGCCGATCAGGCTTGCGTCCTCCGGCTCTTGCGTTGTCAGCCCGAATTTGGGCCGCATAAAGCCCAGCCATGCCTCATGATAGAGTGTATGGAAGCGTCCGAGCGCTTCCTGAGCCCAGGCGAGGGCGCGATCGTCGTCCGGGTCGATGAAAGGGAGAAGCGTCTCAGCCAGACGGGCGAGGTTCCAGCCAGCCAGTTTCGGCTGGTTGCCATAGGCGTAGCGACCGTTACGGTCGATCGAGCTGAACACCTTGTCATGACGATAGACGTCGAGGAAGGCGCAGGGGCCATAATCGATGGTCTCACCGGACAGCGTCATGTTGTCGGTGTTCATCACGCCGTGAACGAAGCCGAGGCTCATCCACTGCGCGATGAGGCGCGCCTGCGCGGCGACCACCGTCTCGTACAGGGCCCGGACGGGATTTTCGGCCTCGCGCGCTGCGGGGGCATGACGATCGATGGCGAGGTCGCAGAGAAAGCGCAGGGAGTCGTGGTCTTCACGCGCTGCAAAATACTGGAAAGTGCCGACACGCAGATGGCTTGCGGCGATGCGGGTCAGAATGGCACCGGGCTGTGGCCGTTCACGCCAGACCGTCTCTCCGGTGAGAACGGCAGCGAGGGCGCGCGTGGTCGGGACGCCAAGCGCCGCCATGGCCTCGCTGACGAGATACTCTCTCAGTACCGGTCCGAGCGCGGCGAGCCCGTCCCCTCGTCTAGAGAAGGGGGTCGGTCCCGATCCCTTGAGCTGGATATCGCGCAGCTGACCCTGATTATCGCTCAAAGTGCCAAGCAGATGGGCACGCCCGTCGCCGAGCTGGGGCACAAACTGCCCGAATTGATGCCCGGCATAGGCCTGTGCCATTGCGGGCACACCCTCGATCCGTGCCTGACCACTGAGGAGCGCGACGCCTTCAGGCGATCTCAGCCAGTCGGGCGAGAGTCCCAGCGTTCCAGCCAGAGTGTCATTCAGGGCTATGAGACGTGGTGCTGCAACAGGAGCAGGGTCCACTTCGACTGCCATGTTGGCCGGGAAAGGCGCGCGTCGGAGTGGAAGATGCATGAAACCTCGGGGAAGCAGGGAGGGGAATGTGCAGCCATCCTCTTTCAACCGAAAGCAGGAAGCTCACTGAGACATAACGCGGAACGATGTCGCTGCAAGGTGAGCATCGCTGGAAAGGCAGGAAGTTTTTTCACCCTTTCTCTTTCCATTTCAGGGCCGGACGTTCACAACCCCCCTCATGTCCAAACACCCCTCAGCCGCCAGACGGATCGTTCATAATGTCAGCTTCCTGACATTGGGGCGCATCGCAACGGCGCTTTGCAGTTTTGCCTATATCGCCTTCGCGGTCAGGGCGCTGGGGCTGGGGCAGTTCGGTCTGCTCATCCTGATCCATTCTCTTGGCATCATGGCGTCGACATTTTCGCGCATGCAGTCATGGCAAACGCTCATCCGCTTTGGGAACGATCCATTTGCCCGGCGCGATCTGGAGCTCCTGCATCAGATTATCGGCTTTTGCATCCGGCTCGATCTGCTCTCGGCGCTTGTTGCCGTCGCGATTGGCTTCATCAGCGTTGCGATATACAGCCATCTTGCACACTGGTCGTCGTGGGTGACCTCGCTCGCTTACGGCTATGCGCTGATCTGCCCATTCATGTACACCGGATGGAGCAATGGTATCCTGCGTCTGACGGACCGCTTTCACCTTGTCCCGATTAACGATACCTGCACCGCGATCTTTCGCACGGCCGGAACGGCGTTGGGCCTGGTCTTTCATCTCCATCTCGGTTTTTTCGTTGTGGTCTGGGCCGGGGCCGTGCTGCTCGATTATGGCCTTTTCCAGTTTTTTGCGTTGACCACCCTGCGTCGGAAAATGGGGCTCCAACTGCGCTGGCGCGAGGTGCTGACCAGTGGCGCTGGCAGTTGCCCGGCATGTGGGCCTTCACGCGCTCGACCAGCATCAACCAGACTCTGGGGGCTGTGTCCGGTCATATCAGCACGCTGGTTGTGGGATCCCTCCTGGGCTCGGCAGAAGCCGCTGTCTTTCGCATTTGCCGTCAGATTGCCGACGGGATCGTGACCCCGGCCCAGATGCTTTCACCGGTTCTGTATCCCGAGCTGGTGAAAATGCGTGACCGTCAGGACTGGACCGGCTTGAAACGCCTGACCTGGAAGATTTTTGCCCTGCTCTGCGGCATATCGGTTCTGCTTCTCGTCGTCGCCGCGTTCTTCGGGGGGCATATTTTCGCGCTCATGCTGCATATCCATTTGCATGGGACGACCTATTACATCTCGATCATGCTGGTTTCGGCCGTGCTGACCCTCCTTGTCGTACCGCTCGAACCGCTTCTGACCGTCATGGGGCAGATCGGCTTTCTCGTGGCGAACCGCACCTGGATTACGCTGGCTTATTTTCCGGTTCTGTATGGGCTGACATCGAGCTGGTCTCTCAAGGGAGCCTGCTACGCAACCGTATTCAGCAGCTTCATCATGTTCGTGACGCGGCTCTGGCGTGCCATTGTGTGCTCGCTGCGCCCGCCTCACAGACCTGGTGCTGATCAAAGGCAGGAGGTCTTGCCGTCGGCTGCAGACGAGGGCGAGACGTCCGTCAAAGTCTGATAGATCGAGCCTATTGCTCGGCGCCACCGGGATCGTAGCCCAGCGAGGCCAGGATCAGCCGATCCTCTGAACGATCCTTGAGCAGGGTGGGCAGGATCGGGAGCGTCGCGAGGGATGGATCTCGTAGCATGATCCCGTCGAGACGTGACTCTTTCAGGCGTACCCAGCACCAGATGTCTCCATGGGGACCTTCGGCAGCACCGATCCCTTCACCCGACCCTGTCGGTACGGGCGCCGCGCGTGGCAGAGGCGCGCCGAATTCCGATGCTACGCGCTCGATCCGGCGCAGGGAATCGCGGATTTCGTCGAGACGGAGGCACTGCCGTGCCCAGCCATCTCCGGAAAGTCGAGATCCCGCCCGTCCCGGGACATGACGCATATCATCTTCAAGTTGCCGCAGATCGAACGAGCGACCCGAGGCCCTTCCGACTAGACCGCCGAGGCAAAAGCGTTCGGCTTTCGAGGGCGTGACGACCCCGAGCCCTTCGAGGATCTCCGCCATCTGGGTGTGCAGCCCCTCCAGAAGCGGGAGGCGGGGCATCAAGGCGTCATGAATTGCATGCGCAAGGGCGCAGACATCGACGTCTGAAGCGATCCCGTCTGGTGTGATTGTATCTGTCAGGCGTCTTGAGGCCCCGTGACGAACGCAGAGCTCGGCGCAGAGATCTTCGGCGAGAGCGGCATGGGTGGCCAGAAGCGCAAACCCCGTCAGGCGCGCCATCAGGCAATGTCACGGCAATGAACCGTGATCCGCTCAATTTCTGCCAGGAGGTCCGTGCGTCTCTTACGCTGTCTGAAGGGATCAGCCCCAGAGCCTGCTCGATCGCCCGGGAATAGGCCAGAGGAGTGGCGACAAATCCAGACGAGACACCCCGCCCGACGACACGTAAAGCCTCTTCAGGGGCTTTGCCGTGAAGGTGCTGGAGCAGCCCGATGTGGGCGCCTCCCGGTGCGATGTGGCGGGCGGCCCAGGCCAGAGGAGGCATGTCCGTTTGCAGTCCGTCCATGAAGAAGGCGGAAGGCGGCGTGTGATCGGAAGGAACAGAGCGGCTTGAAAAGGGCGAAATGCTGGCCCAGCCACCTCTGTCCAGCGCGGCTTCCGTTTCTGCGGCTCCCAGCGGAAGCGTTCCCCAGAGGTCCTGGGCGATACGTTCCGGCCAGGAAGCAGAGGGCAGTGTTGCCGAGAGCGCGAAATAGCGCCCCTCGACCAGAAGCGTGCTGACCAGAAGCGGCTTTTCCTGATCGAGAAACAGGGCATAGGCCCGATTGTCGTCGCACCAATGTGCGATGAACCATCCTGGTGCTGCGGTCGTCATGGCGCGCCACGATGTTTCGTCCAGAGCATAGTGATAGGGCGCGAGGCGCTCCCCCTCACGAATATGTTTTGCCATGCTCATGGGGCTCTCCAGTTCAAGGACCATCCCGCTGTACCCTGAAAGGCGCTCTGCATGAAAAAAGGAGAGGCAAGTCCAAGCGCAAGGAGCGCAAGGAGCACGATCCTGTCGCGCCACAATCCGGGTACGATCCAGCGAAGATCGGCACGGCTGGCCATAGCGCCAAGAGCGACAAGACACAGGGTCACCGGCAGAAGGCCGATGGAGAACAGCCCCGCAACCACCCCACAACTGGCGGCAAAGCTGGGCCAGGGGGGCAGACCGCATAACACCCAGCGTCGGGAGGGGCCCTGCAAAGAAGGGCTTGCTGCCACAGCCACACTGAAGCTGAGATAGAGGAGTGCGGAAAAAAGCCCATGGGGAAGGGCCGCCGCGACAATCGCCAGTGCCACGAGGGGCCGTGGGCCGTCCTGACGCGTCAGGACGCACAGCCAGAGTCCGGCCAGACCGGCCACCACGAGCGTGATATGGGTAATGTCGCGCTCTGGCAGACGCAGCATGAGAGCGACGGCGCTCAGGCACAGGAGTGCTTCGAGGAGGGCAGTCCCCCGGTCCTGATCCGGGGTGGCCTCCTGCGTAGTCGCTGCTTTGCCAATGCCCGCGAGAAGACAAAGCCCGATAGCAAGAAAAAGATCGCCGAGGCGACGGGTATGCAAATCGGAGGCGAGCCCGGTCAGGCTCGCGCCGAGCAGGGTCAGCACGATGCCTGCAAGACGCAGGCGCATCGATTCCCATGCCTGTCTGGCTCTCGTCGTGGCCAATGTTTCATGAAGCGCAAGCAGCAATGCACAGCATGCGGTGAGACAGGCGACCGTCAGCACCGCATGCACACAGAGCGCGAGCATGATCGTCGAGGTTGCCAGGAAATTCAGGCTCAGTGTGAGGCGTTTTTCGCGCTCTCGCCAGGCGAGAAAAGGAACGCATCCAGCGAGAAGACAGCTCCAGCGGGCGAGAAGATCTTGCCCTGATAGGAAAGGGATCAGCAGGAGTGTCAGCAGAATGCCCGAAAGGGCGAAGATGCGCGCCGAGGCAGCGGCACGCTTTTCCGGAAGCAGGGCCAGCAGACAGGCAGCAAGAAAAGGCCAGATCGGAATAAGAAAGCGCGCAAGTTGATGCAGTGACTCAGTCATTGCCCGGCCCTTCTGTCTTGAGCCACGCCAGGCGAGGCATGAGCCATGCGCCTAGAGCGAGAAGGCCGGCCCATACCAGCGCCGTGCCCAGAACGAGAGGCCAGCTCTGAATGTGCCCTCCGAGCAGAAGGAGGCCGTTGAGAGTGCAGAGAAGACCGACAAGTTGCAGGAGCGGGACAGGGAGTGCTGCGGCACAAAGCCCGGACAGGACGATACCGATACAGATCAGCACTGGCAGGCCCGGTGTCGCGGCCAGAGCCGTTAAAAGCACAAGAGCGATGGCGGCACATACGGCAACGCCTGAAGCCTGTTGAGTGCTTCGTCTTTCGCGCAGATCGCCTGAGCGCCACGCGACATGCGCACGTAAAACCGTCCATCCCGCGCCATTGAGAACGGGCAGAAGAACGAGGGCAGCCAAAGCTGGGGCGCCATGGCCGATACCGGAGACGCAAGCCGCTGCACAGGTGCCGTGGAAAGGCAGGATACGCCCGTCGCGACCGATGGCGGCCAGGGCGATCAGCAGGGTGAGGCCGAGCAAAACGGTCAAGGTGTCAGCCTTCCGGCAAGAACAAGCAATATGGCTGCGCCGGTCAGGACGAAAGCGAGACGTGCGGAGGGAAGGGGACGCGCTATGCGCCAACCGACGCCCAGGACGACCACAAGCGCAAGTTTGGCGGGAGCAACCACGCACCAGAGCAGGGCAAGGTGACCCAGACCTGTCGGACCGACGGCGATCAGGTCGGGCCAGACCAGATCGGCAATCAGCAGATACCAGCAGCTGGCAGACAGGTCGTGGCGGTAGCGGAGCAGGGCGCGATGACGCCCTTCCGTTGCGGCAATGAGGTCGTCATGAAGCGAGGATGAAAGAAAATGCCGGTTCAGGACAAGCAGAAGAGCCAAGGCCAGAAAGACCAGCCCACCCAGCAGGGCGGGGGCGGGCTGCACCAAGCGCTGCTGCAATAATCCGATCAGGGTGCCCGCTCCGGGGAGACCGACCGTGATGAGTGTTCCGGTGAGAGCAAGGAGCGGCAGGATGAACAGAAGATCGTGGCTCAGCTCTGACAGCGCAGTGTGCAGGCGACGTGCGATCATGCGGGTCGGTGCAGCCTGCCGGGCCTGTATCCAGACGGGAACGCAGGAGACGATGAGCAAAATGCCGCAGGCAAGAGGTTCTGACAAAAAGCCGAACATGGTGCCAGTGCTGGCCAGAGGAATGCCTGTCGCAGCAAGGAGCACTGGACAGACACAGAGCCAGGACGCGGCAGGTATGGCGCCCTGTCGCTTCCAGCCTGAGGCGATCTGACGCCAGCGCCACCCGGGAAACACGCCTGTTCGACCACCGATCAGACCTTCGATCCCGTGCTCGATATCAGTCAGAAGGGGAGCCATCAGCATCAGAAAGAGACACTGGCCCAGGGTTACAAGCGCGGCGAGGAGAACGGAGACGATCATGTCGACCAGCCGAGCCAGGCAAGAGCTGCGGCCAGCAGAACGAGCCAGAGCGAGAGCGTCTGTCGCGCCAGAGCGATAGGGGTCTTGCTGGGCAGCGAGCCCGACAGGCCATCCGTCGGCTCCTTCATGAAACGAATGAGTCTCTGGCGTAGCGAAAGACCTGTGCATCGACCTTTTGCAAGCAGGCGCTTTACTCCCCACGGGAGACGCGGTTTGAGCTCAGACGACGGCGACGGCCATGAAGGGAGGGGCTTCAGAGCTGTTGCGCGTTGGCTCATGATGGCGGGAGCGATCAATGCGGGCACGAGAAAGACAAGCGCCGGATACCAGAAGGCGCCATCCCCCCCGGCCACGGACCAGATCGGCCAGGCCCGCCAGATTTCGGGGCCAGCCCCGGCAAGGTCGAGCGCTGTCACATGCAGCAGGCCGAGCAACAGCCCAGGGCAGATCGACAGACAAAGGCCAAGGGTGAGCGCAGGAATGAGCCCTCGATCTGTGAGCGTCAGTGCCTGGCTCACATGAGACCATGCGCAAAGCCATGCACGGACCATCAAAACACCGATCAGGAGGCTCAGGATCATGCTTGCGGCTGTCCAGACCGGAGAGAGTCCGCTCAGTCCGTTGACAACATGTAATCCGAGCCAGAAAGGCAAAAAACCGGCGAGTGGAGGGAGCGGGGTCCGAAAGAGGATGGCTCTGCTGTCTCGTCCTGCAAGGGCAAGCGCCAGAATCAGCGCTTCGCTCCCTGCAAGCGCGCTATCAGCAAGGCCTCCCGCCCGTGCGCTCAGGGTGAGGCCTAAAAGCAGGAGTGGCCAATGGGTAAGGCCCTTGTCGGTGCGAGAGAAAAGACAGAGCCCGCTCCCGAGAAGGATCAGGATGACCGGCCAGACGAAGCCCTGGTTATCGAGAAGGGGCGGCACGAAAAGTGCGTAGGAAAAAAGTGGCATTTCCGCGAAGGCGGGCAGCGTTGCCAGTCCCGCAGCCGGAGCCAGAAAAATCAGATCGGGGATGGCGGGCAGAATGGCCAGAGCGCAGCCGGCAGGTGCCAGAAGGCCGAGCCGCCAGGCCGGAAGTGAGGATTTCGTCTCATACCCGCGGTCTTGAGCGTTGAGCACGGTTATGCAGGTCAGGAAGCAAAACAGAGCTAGAACGTCGTTATGGCAGAGCAGGCCCAGCCCCCCCAGGGTTTCCGCGAGAGGAAAGCGGGCGGTTTGGGAGGCGATCAGGGTCAGCGTCCAGAGGACGATCCAGCAGGCGTTAAGAGGATCGAGCGTAAACGGACCGAGAATTGCGACATGAGTGCTCAGCGCCCCCCAGCATCCAGCAGCTCCCTGTGCACCGAGAAGTGCTATTCGGGCTAACGGCAGTGCGGGAACCTGTAGAAAACCCGTCGCAAGGCGGAGTGCGAAGCAGGTCAGCAGAAGGATAAGGCAGAGTGCAGAAAGCAGGGAGGGATCCTGACATGGCGAGAGCGGGTCAGAGATTTCTTACCTCAGTTTCTCAGGCGACCCAATTCCTTCCGGCATGGGGTGTCAGATGGCGTCTGTTTTTGGTGAGAGAAGGTGGAAAATCACGGCCGAGCTACACAGAGCGTCCATGATGCAAAGTGGGATCGGGGGTGGCCGCTACCATACGCTCTCGATTGGGTAGCGGCCAAAGTAATTCACAAGGGCAAAGCAGTACCTGTCGTCGCCCTTGTGACGTCAGAGGTCTTTCAAGCAAATAAGCCTTGAGTTTCGATCAGGACGCTCTGGGTAATTTCCATCGCAGACTGGTCTGTCTGGGCTACGACATACGGGCCTGCCGAGAGGATCTCGAGTGCGAGCATGCCGATGCTGTTGGGTGTCCTTTTACCCAGCGGGAGTTCGGCATTCCCGGTCGTCCAGCGTGCGTGAGCATTATGGGCTGCTTCCCAGCCGATCAGCGTTCTGGAGGTCAGATGGTGATCGATCGTTTCGGATTTAACCGAGTCAAAAAGGGATATCTGCCCGATCAGAACGCCGAGGTCGCGGCGATCATCGATGAACGCTCCGATCGCCTCACAGGGCCGGCTCGTGCGAGAGAGAATGCGAATGCTGTCGACCGAGTGTGGCAGCATGAACATTGCCTTGTTTCCCTTGATGCGGGTCGGGCGGATGATGTGGCCAGCGTCTGTCAAAAGGTGCAGATCAGGCTCTGTCGTTGTCCCGCAGGGCAGCTTTTGGCTGCTCAGTCCGAGCGTGGTCGCGGCTCTGTGTTCGAGTTTTCGAAAATGCGGCTCGACGAAGGTGCGGCTGACATCGAGTGGTGCTGCCGCGTCGTTCTCCCAGGTCAACGCCCGGCTGCCGAACTGGACAACTGTTCCGCCCTGGCGGAAGGAGCGACGATTGCCCGTGTCGAGGTAGCTCTCGGTAAGCACATCATTGGCCGTTATGATCGAGTGTTCTTCCGTCTCGATATGATAATGGTCGTAGGACGTGATGGAGGTGTCGTAGAAGATCGAGGCACCATTAACGAGCATTCGGGCGGGGACGAACCTGCCGTCCAGAAGCATGCAGTGCTCCGAGGTGACCAGAAGGTCTTGCGCAGGACGGCCGTCAGCGAAGGCGTCACGGATGATCCGGACCGGATAACCCGCTCTGTCTACCGGACGGGACGTGTCGACAATAACGCGTGCCTTGCCTGTCCAGACAACCTCGCGTGCGACCGATCGGTCACCAATCCGGACGATGACGCTGTCCGTGCGGCGAATGTCTTCAACAGGAACATTGCCACGTGGGGTGAGGATCAGACTTCCAGGCAAGAAGCAGTTGCCGGAGGAGCTTGGTGTAGCACTTTGAGCGTAAGCAAAGTTCCAGTTGTTATTGCCGTTCTGACCGTTTCGAAAAAGAGGTGCGCCGCTACTGTCGACGTCATAGCCCTTGGTAACCGTAATCGTTGAATAGTTGCCGTTCGCGTTCTGACCTGCGCCTCTCATCCAATCGACTGTAACGGCAGCAGGTGAGCCGTTCGTGCCGTAAGACACACTGCCACCAGTCCCCCAGTTCAGGTGACCGATGTAGATATTTGTGCCCTGGAGGCTATATGATCCCCCTTGGGAGTTCGATAATCCTGCGGTCAGAGGGTCCTGCAGTGTATCCGTGACCGTGAAAGGCGTGCTTCCTGTTATAAGTGTCGCTGGCCCACCATTGCCACCAAGCGTGACATTGGCGACCGTTATAGACGTAATGCCGTTAAGGGTCGGTGTCATATTTTTAACGGCATTATTTATAGCGTTTGTGTCGCCATTGAAGGTGTACCCTGCTTGCCGCAAGGTATTGCCGCTCATGATGAGAACCGTATCGGCAGAACCTGGAATACCTGTGCGTGACGTGACGGTGGTGCCATCCACCACATTCCAATTACTGCTGTTGTTCCAGTTGGTGTTACTTGCACCCGTCCAGAGGAAAGTCGTCATCAGAGATCCCTTTAAAGCATCATGACCGGCACGCACGGACGATCGTTCTGATTCCGCATCAGACGGGACAAATAGATACGAATTATTAACGTTGTCAAATTACAAACATAAGACAGTTTTCCGTATCACACGTCCTTCGAGGGCAAGCTTCTGTGGCTTAATCGGTGATGGTTTCACGAGCAGTTCCTGCGAATGCAGGAACTGCTCGCCTGTTTCCAAACTGGCAGTGTCCGGATAGGACTGACGTCTCTCGGAGATGAACCAGACATTCTTATCTGGATTAAAACGGTGCTTGAGCAAAGAAAATCGACGCGATGCGTAAGGTCGTTATAAATCGCTCAGAAAAGTATATAGTTTAACGATATTCGTGTCGAGAGAACGTTAAACTGGTAAAAATGCACTGAAGCCGAATAACAACATGCCGCAGTTTTGGAGATTATCAGCGATTTCTCGGATCATCTAGCCAATCTTCCTGCGATTGATCGGGTCGGCAATTATCGGGACTAGCTTGTTCATCAGTATGGAGAGAAAATCGTCGAGCGTTGGCTGCTACGTTATACAACAAAATACTGAACTCTAGATGCTGAAGCTCTCATGAGGATGAAGATCGCAACGCGCCACGATGTGGTCTTTTCTCACTATAAATACTTTCCTTTTGGGAATGTCGTCTTTGACCGGGATATGGAGTGTCGCCGCGATCTCGTCCGTCGGTGGGTCGAGAGCGAGGGGATAATGCTGGCAGGGCGTTTTGGCGAATGGGATTATCTCTGGTCCAATCAAGCCTTTATGTCCGGGAGACGCGCCGCTGAGAAACTGAAACCATAGCAGAATAAGCTCAGTTTTATTTCCCGATTAGGAACGAGTGTGGGTTTTGAAACCGGTGTTCCTGCAAGCGGGGCTCTGATCGAAATATCTAAATCGGCTTTCGGGTAAATCGACGTTGTTTATAGTTTAAGGGTGTGTCGAGCCTTTCGCTTATCTATGACAGATGGGTCGATGTAAATGTGCCGATGATCGATCATGCGGCGGCTCGTGCTCCGTGCAGCGACGACGCGGTCATCGCAAATTCGTCTCTTCTTCACGAAAGCTTCCTTTTTATTTCGAAGCTCGAGGCGTCAGATTTAATCTGCATTTGATCTTCTGGAAGAAGATTATTCACGAGTTCGTGAGATTGGCCTTTTGAAGAGCTTCCTGGCGTTAGGCTGGATATCGCGAACCTTCAGGATAGCCCCTGTTTTTGAAAAGGAGACCGAAAATGGTGTCTTTTGATCATGGCGTTCTTCAGCGCCTTTTCGGGGCAGGTTGTGTTGTGGAGCCAACCTCTTATGTGAGGCGACGTGACAGCAAAGGGGGATGGTCGGCCCGGGTACGTGCGCGCAAGACCTCTAACGCGTTCAATGGGGCTTGCTGGCCATGGTCTGGGCGGGCCGAGGCTGCCGGTTCAGAGGAAATCGAGGTCAGGCACCATGAACTCGGTCTCGGTGTGAAAGGTCGCGTCTCTAGATGCGCGGCTGGCGGGTGGGGGATGGTTGTCGCGGGCCGGGCCAAACTCGAGACCCGCTCGGGAAGAGATGGAGAAGGGCGCAGCGATCAGCTGAAGACAGGAGATGTCTGGAGCGTACCCGTTTCGTCGACTGCCTGGCTTGAGTGCGAGGCGAGAGAAACGGCGAGTGTCGTCATGTTTGTTGGCGGGCGTGCTGCGCCGACGACTCAAGCTGGCAACGATCTGGAAGGGAGCGATCTCCGGTCAAGCACCGGATCATTCCGCCATCCCTTGCTGGACCAGAAAGCTGAGTCGACAGATTGGGGAAGGATCAGGGTGGTTGAGGCGGATGCCTTCAGCGACCCCGAGGCGCTCTCAGCCGCGTTGATCGAAATCGATCCCGGGCGCTGCACCGACCTTCACTGGCACCTTAATACGTCTGTATGGCAATTATGCCTTGATGGAGCAGGCGATGTGACGCGGGTTCCTGCTGGGAAAGCCCGGCGGGAAGGGCGTCTTCGCTCGGGTGGCGTTGGTCATGTGCCTCGTGCCGAAGGCTACTTTATTCGCAACCACGGTGACACACCGCTGAGAGTGCTCGAAGTCTTTCGGTCGGATCACTATCATGACCTGTCCTTGCCGCAATGGCTTGCAGCGTCCTCGCCCGAAGTGGTGGCCGCTCATCTATGCGTAGACGTGGCCATGATTTCGACCTTGTCGTCTCTCTGAGAACAAGGGGAGACCTTTCCGCGTCTCGTCAGGGATTTGTCGTTGAGTTGTTGCGTTTGGATCGTAAACGTTCCAGATCTCTGACCGCCTTCGTTCCCATCCTTTGCCGACGCTGATGTGGCTCTTTTGAGAGGCCCATCCGCATGACGAGTTCTGCATGATAAGCCTTTTCGATCTGTTCAAAGTCGGCATCGGTCCTTCTTCTTCTCACACGGTCGGGCCTATGCGTGCGGCCCAGCGCTTCATGGTGTCACTGCCCGATCCGGGTCTGGTGGCTCGTATCAAAGTCACGCTCTATGGCTCTCTGGCCTGGACCGCCCAAGGGCATGCAACGGACAAGGCTGTCATTCTTGGGCTGTGCGGTGAACTGCCCCAGACGGTCGATCCTGATGCCGCGGATGAGCTTGTCTCCCGGGTAGGGGCAACCCGTCAGATTCCCTTTCGTGGGGTGTTCATCCCCTTCGATCCGGCACTCGATCTGTTTCTGGACAAGGAGACGGCCCCACCCGTTCACCCAAACACGCTCCAGTTCGAGGCCTTTGATGGCGAAGGCGGCTGCATCGAACGGGCTCGTTTCTGCTCTGTCGGTGGCGGTTTTATCGTACCTGAAGAGGTCACTGAAACGGCAGGATACGCGCAACCCGAAGTGCCGTATCCTTTCAGTAGCGGGGACGCGCTGCTCCGTCAGGCCAAGACGCATCAGCTGAGCATTGCGCAGCTGGTGATGGAAAATGAATGCGCTTTGCGTCCTAGAAGCGAGGTCGAGGCGTATCTCGAAGAGATCATCGCTGTCATGATGGCGTGCATTGCGCGGGGTATCGAGCAGACCGGAATTTTGCCGGGACGCCTCAAGGTGCGCCGCAGAGCGCATGCACTTCTTGGAAAACTCGTGGCGCGCGAACGTGCCAATACGCATTCGGCCCATGGAATCATGGATTGGATCAGCCTGTTTGCGATTGCGGTGAACGAGGAAAATGCCTCTGGGGGCCGTGTGGTAACGGCGCCGACTAACGGCGCTGCAGGCATAATCCCTGCCGTGCTGCGTTACTACCGCGATTACTGTTCTCCCCTTGCGGCCTCTTCGATCAAACAGGGGATGCATGATTTCATGCTGACCGCTTCTGCGATTGGGGGGCTCTTCAAGCTCAACGCTTCGATATCAGGGGCAGAAGTCGGCTGTCAGGGCGAGGTGGGGGTTGCCTCCTCCATGGCTGCTGCCGGCCTGGCGGCAGCGCTCGGAGGTACGCCCGAACAGATTGAGGATGCCGCCGAGATCGGTATGGAACATCATCTGGGAATGACCTGCGATCCGGTGGCCGGTTTGGTGCAGGTACCCTGTATCGAGCGTAATGCCTTTGGCGCGATCAAGGCCATCAATGCGGCATCTCTGGCCCTGAATGGCGATGGGGCTCATATCGTTTCGCTCGATCAGGTTATCCGTACCATGGCCGAGACAGGACGCGATATGAACCATCGCTACAAGGAGACCTCGCTAGGCGGACTGGCCGTCAATCTGCCTGAGTGTTGAGAGAAAATTCGGTCAAGGTCGCCCTTGGACGGTTCAGCGATAGACGACCCCGCCATCTGTCAGGATGGACTGACCGGTGATGTAATCGGAATCCGAACCCGCCAGGAAGGCGACGAGAGCCGCAACATCCTCGGGTGTCTGGGCGCGACCAAGAGAAATGCCATCGACAAATTTCTTGTAGGTCTCGCCCTTTTTTGTACCGGTCAGTTCGGCAAAGCGCTCATCGATTTCGACCCACATATCTGTGCCGACGATGCCGGGGCAGTAGGCATTCACGGTGATGCCCGCGTTCGCATATTCCTTTGACGCCGACTGTGTCAGTGCACGTACGGCAAATTTAGTCGCAGAATAGACACCGATCATCGCCATCCCGTCATGACCGGCGATGGACGAGGCATTGATGATCTTGCCTTTTTGTTTGCGCGCTCTGAACTTGGCCGCCGCTGCCTGAATACCCCACAGCACACCCTGGATGTTGATACGCAGGATGCGGTCAACTTCCTCCGCCAGAACATCGGCTATCGCATTGACCTGCGCGATGCCCGCGTTGTTGATCATGACATCGAAGCCACCCAGCTCGGCCTCCGCATGATCGATCGCGGCATAAACCGCATCGCGCTGACTGACATCGGCCGCGAAAATACAGGCTTTGCGTCCGAGAGCCTCGATTTCCGACTTCACGGCCTCGATCTTGTCGGTCTTGAGATCGACCAAGGCGATGTCGGCGCCGTCCTTCGCCAGACGCAGCGCGATACCGCGACCAATCCCTTGTGCTGCACCGGTGACGAGAACGACTTTTCCGTTCACTGACATGATCTTTCTTTCCTGAAGAGGCTATGGCGTTTTTCGTATTAAACGTCATTAGCCTGATAGATGATCAGTAAACGCAGTAATATCAGAGGAGATTTCTTGATGATCGTCTTGTGATGAGCAAGATTTAGTGTGTCAGAGAGGATCTGGCGTGGCGGTTATCCCGCTTTCTTCCAGCCACGTTCCTGCTGCTGCCAATAGGCCAGCGTATGGCCTTCCTGTTTTACTCTGGTCCAGAGCGTGCGGGCACGTGAGACCGCCTCTGCATCGTTGCCGTCGAACAGGGTAAAGATACGGTCGAACTGCTCAAGACCCTCTTCCTGCCCCCCGTCGAGCAGGAAGAGAAAACGCGCTTCGTTGGGTACGTCATCGCCTTTGGTCAGCCAGATCGGCTGGCGTGGCCCATGCCCCATGCTCTGGCTACCATGCGGAACCCAGAGAGGGGACTTCGCTTTCCAGAGCGCTTCATCGAGCTGTTTGACCTGACTTGCATCCCGACAGCGTATGACGGCGCGCTGCCCGGCATCGAGCGTGCGGCTCAATAATGCGGGCAGCGCGTCTTCGAGTGTCGAGCGTGTCAGATGGTAGAAGCCGATTTCGCTCATCAGGCAGCGCGGTCACTTTGCTCATGACGGCGCACCAGCGCGTCGAGCAGGCGCACACCAAACCCGGTCGCTCCCTTGGGACATTGCGGTGCGGCATCGGAGCGCCAGGCCACGCCTGCGATGTCCAGATGCGCCCAGGGTGTATCGCCGACAAAGCGGGCAAGAAACTGGGCCGCCGTGATCGAACTGCCGGGGCGACCGGTAATGTTCTTCATATCGGCGATATCGGAGCGGAGCTGGCGGTCATAGGCTTTGCCCATTGGCATGCGCCAGAGGGCCTCGCCTGTCTCTTCACCCGCATCGAAAAGAGCGTTGGCCAGCGTATCGTCGGTGCTGAACAGGCCAGCCCGAACATGACCGAGGCTGACGACGATGGCGCCGGTGAGTGTCGCCAGATCGACCATGAGGCGCGGCTGAAACCGCTCTTTGGCATAGGCTAGGACATCGGCGAGGACGAGGCGTCCTTCAGCATCGGTATTGAGCACTTCAATGGTCTTGCCAGCATAGCTGCGCACCACGTCGCCCGGACGTTGGGCGTTACCCGATAGCATGTTCTCCACGAGACCGACCACACCGATGACATGGGTCTTCGCCTTGCGCCGGGCCACGGCTTCAAGCGCTCCTACGACAGCCGCAGCGCCGCCCATATCCGTCTTCATCTCATCCATGCCGGCTGCCGGTTTGATAGAGATGCCGCCTGAATCGAACGTTACGCCTTTACCGATGAAGGCGATCGGCGCTTCTTCGGAACCGCGATAGCGCATGATCGCGACGCGCGCTTCCTGATCACTGCCCTGCGCTACACCGAGGAGAGCCCCAAAGCCCAGCTCGCGCAGGGTGGCAGCATTGAGGATTTCGACCTCGACCCCAAGGTCACGCAGGGTCTCGATACGGCGCGCAAATTCGGGCGGGTTCAGGATATTCGGCGGCTCGCTGACGAGATCACGCGCGCGAAAGACGCCCTGCGCCACGGCCCGGAGGCTTTCCCATTCCTCGCGCAGCGCATCCGGGTTATCGACACCAAGGTGCAGGCGCTGAAGTTGCGGCGCGTTCTCGGCTTCCTCTGTGTGATAGAGGTCGAATCTGTAGCGCCCGATGGTGGCACCAAAAGCGGCATGGGCGGCGAACTCGGCACAGCGCCCCGCAAAGGCGAGGTCAGCATGAGTCGTGTCGTGCACGGCCTTGGCTGCCTGCCCCCCAGCGGCTTCCATGGTCGGAATATCCAGCTCTTCGTCCGGCCCGCAGCCGATCAGCACGATACGCGCCACAGCGGCGCAAGGGGCGAGCAGGACGCAGCTCTGGTCGCGCTGCCCCTTGAAGCGGGAGATGGCAACAGCGCGTCCCAGCGCGCCCCCTGTGGCAGCATCGAGATGCGAAAAGGGGCCATTTGCGTTGTCGAAATCCGGCCCTGTAATCAGAACGAGCGTCTGCTCGGATTCCGGGGCGCCCTTGCCCTGAAGGATTGGAAACGGTGCCTGGATCTGGATGTCGAGCATGGTCTTTCCGGTCTTAAACTGAGAGGTGCGACACTATTGGCGTCGTGCCCGGAGAAGGCAAGGCGCGGTCACGATAACAACGACGTCAAATCGTTTATTAAATTCAAACCACTACGATCGTTGATTAATGAGGGGGAATATGGCCTAATCATCCCTTATTCCCCAAATGCGCATCAAGGCCCTGTCATGTCACTGCTTGCCGATCTGAATCTGCTGTTCATCCTCTCCGGTCTGGGTGTCGGATTTCTGGTTGGTATGACCGGAGTCGGAGGCGGATCCTTGATGACACCGCTTCTGATCCTGCTGTTCAAGGTGCATCCCCAGGCCGCTGTCGGCACAGATCTGCTTTACGCTGCCATTACAAAATCGGTCGGTACGCTGGTTCACGGTCAGCGTGGGGCGGTCGAGTGGCGCGTGGTTCTGCGGATGCTTGCCGGAAGCCTGCCCGCCACTTTGGCATCGCTGCTCTTTCTCCATTGGTATGGCAGCCCGTCCCATGACACGACAAAACTGGTTTCAACGGTTCTCGGCGTTGCCTTGCTGATTACGGCGCCCAGCGTGTTCTTCCGCAAGGAATTGCAGGCCTGGTCGCATCGTAACGCAGGCGAATTGTCTACCCGCAGCGCAGCCATTCTGACGGTCGTTCTCGGTGCGGCGCTGGGCGTGATGGTCACGCTGTCTTCTGTCGGTGCTGGGGCCATCGGCATGACTGTGCTCATCCTGCTCTACCCGTCACTCAGCACGGCCCGTCTCGTGGGGTCAGATATTGCTCATGCTGTGCCCCTGACTCTGATCGCAGGCATGGGGCATTGGTGGCTTGGCGCGGTGAAAGTCCCGATGCTCGTCTCACTGCTCTGCGGATCCATACCGGGTATTGTGCTGGGGAGCCTCTGCGTCGGTCTCGTGAATGAGCGTGTGCAGCGCACGGTGCTCGCGCTGGTGCTGTTTATCGTGGGCTGGCGTCTGATCTGAAGAAAGGCTCATGAGGGAGACGGGATCCTTACGATCTCAGGAATTCTCAGTCACTTCATGGCAGGCGATCCATTCAGAATGCCCGTCTGCGTAGCGTTCTCGCTTCCAGATAGGTACGCGTTTCTTGATTTCGTCGATCACGAAGCGGCAGGCCGTGAAGGCCGCATCGCGGTGGGCGGCTGACACGCCAATCCAGACGGCCATGTCACCGATTACCAGCGAGCCTGTGCGATGGATGCACGAAGCCGCAACGATATCGAAACGGGCCTCCGCTTCCCTCAGCACCGCAAGAGCCTCTGTCTCGGCAAGAGCCGGGTAAGCCTGATAATCGAGCCCGAGGACGGCTTGTCCGTCGCTGTGATTGCGGACCCAACCTTCGAAACTGCAATAGCCGCCGGCTTCGTCGCGCCGTAGATCGGCGCTGAATGATGTGGGATCAATCGGCGTTTCTGTCAGAAGAAAAGCGCTCATCCGCCGGATACCGGAGGAATGAAGACAACATGATCGCCATCTCTGGGCGACTGGTCCCACGGGGCGAAAGCAGCATTAACGGCGACACGCAGCCGGGTGGCGGGCAGACTGAAGCCGTGTCGCTGCGAGAGTTCGTCATAAAGAGCGCTCAGGCTTGGCGCAGTGCTCTCGATCTGCTCTTGCGCGCATCCGGCTTCATCGCGAAGAGAAGCAAAATACTCCAGAGTGAGGCGAGGCATCTCAGGGCGTGCCAGCATCATGAGTATCGTGCCCGAAATCGCGCTTGCCGCCGGTTTTTCCCATCAGCCGAACATCGTGGATGACCATGTCGTGGCTGAGTGCCTTGCACATATCGTAAAGCGTCAGTGCCGCGACGGTGGCACCGGTCAGGGCCTCCATCTCGACCCCAGTCTTGCCTTCGCATTTAACGCGGCAATCGATAATGGCGTCACAATCCTCGATCGTGATCTCTACCTTGCATCCTGTAAGAGAAAGGGGATGGCAGAGCGGGATCAGCTGTGCGGTCGCCTTGGTGCCCATGATACCTGCAATCTGTGCCACGGTCAGGACCGCGCCCTTGCTCGTCATATATCCGGCATCGGCCAGTGTTTGAGCGACTTCGGGAGGGAAACGCAGTTTTGCTCGGGCATGGGCCTCGCGGCGCGTGACGCTCTTGTCACCGATCTCGACCATACGGGGGCGCTGCCCGCTTTCATCTACATGGGTCAGCGACGCCATTTCAGCCTCCGATATAATACATCTCGATGCGATCTCCCGAGGCGCGTTGCGGCTCGGGGTTTCTCTTTTCACTATAACGATCCCCGCGCCCTTGCCAGATGTGACGCAATTGCCTGTCGAGTGCCTGATCATCCGGATCGGCAAGAGCCGGGCGCAGATCGGTGCCCTCATCCGCGAAAAGACAGGTGTAGAGCTGTCCGTCAGAAGACAGGCGCGCGCGCGAGCAATCACCGCAAAACGGGGCTGTCACAGACGAGATAAAGCCGATTTCACCTGCGCCATCGGTAAAGCGATAGCGCTGTGCCACTTCGCCGCGATAATGCGGTGCCACGGGTTCGACCGGCCAGCGCGCGGCGATGCGCTCCAGAACCGATGCCGAAGGAACAACGGCGCTTTCGGACCAGTGATTGCGCGTGCCGACATCCATATATTCGATGAACCGCAGTATGATGCCCGAATGGCGAAACCGCTCGACGAGAGGCAGGATATCTTTCTCATTGACGCCGCGCTGAAGCACTGTGTTGACCTTGATGCCGCCCGGAAAACCGCGTCGGGCCGCAGCGTCGATAGCGCTCAGCACGGTGCTGAGGACGTCACGGCCCCCGCTCATTTGGCTGAAAATAACAGGATCGAGACTGTCTAGGCTGATCGTCAGGCGCGAGAGGCCAGCCTCATGGAGGGCGTCGAGATGGCGCCCCAAAAGTACGCCATTGGTCGTGAGCGCGACATCGTCGATCCCCGGCAGGGAGGTGAGTTGTTGCACCAGTGTGGAAAGATTGGGTCTGAGAAGAGGCTCACCCCCCGTCAGACGAAGTTTACTGACACCGAGACCTGCTGAAAGCCGCGCGATGCGAATGATCGCATCGAAATCAAGGCGTTGAGACGGGGCGAGAAAGGCAAAATCGTCATGAAAGACCGATTGCGGCATGCAATAGGGGCATCGGAAGTTGCACCGGTCCATGACCGAAATACGCAAATCATGCCAGGGCCGGGCGAGGCGATCCCGGGGCGCGTCAGGAAGAGACGTTTCACCACTCATAAAAAGGCACGACGCTTCCGGGAGGTAGAGGCGTTTCACCCGGTGCGAGCTCGACGAGACCATGGGTGACGCCAAGACGATTGAAATCGCCCGATGTCGGCATCGGGTGCGGCTGAGCACGGGCGGCGCCGTTCTCGTCATGAATCAGACGGACCGGGACGAAACGGGTCATGGTCGGGAGCGGCGTCAGCGATGCGTCGAGCAATACACGAAGGGGGGCCACAGAAAGCCCCTGAGCCGCCAGCAAAGCGGGCACGACATGTCGGCTGCAACAGGCGAGTGCGGAAACGGGATTGCCGGGCAGCGCGAAAACAGGCTGGCCTTTGGCGGAAAGGCCAAACCAGAACGGTTTGCCGGGGCGCTGCGCCACCTTGTAGAACACGGTTTTGACACCGAGGGCGGTCAGCGCCTTGGGTACGAAGTCGAATTGCCCCATCGAAACGCCCCCGCTCAGAACCAGCACGTCATGCTGATCGAGCAATGTGGCAAGGCTCTCGGTCATGCGTGGCAGGTCGTCGGGTAACAGGCACAAAGCCTGCCGCGTGAACCCCTTGCGGGACAGGGAGGCGGAGATTGCATAGTCGTTCGAACGACGGATCTGCCATGCTTCTACAGGAGCATCGGGCGCGACCAGCTCGTCCCCTGTCGAAATGATGGCGATCGAAGGAATAGTCGTGACGCTCGGATGTGAGACACCATTGGCGGCCAGAATGGCCATCTCGGGCGAGGTGAGTCTGATGCCTGCTTGCAGGAGGATGGCTCCAGCTTCGCAATCCGCGCCTCTGGGGTGGATGTGCTGTCCTTTTGACGGAAGGCAGCCCTCTCGGAGCGTCACCTGATCCCCTGCGATCTTGAAGTGCTCGCGCGGAATGACGGTATCTGTGCCGAAGGGGAGGACCGAGCCCGTCATGACAGCGATGGCCGAGGCCGTTCCGTTTGAGACAGGCGCGTCCGGCAGCGTTATGGGCGGGTGGCCAGCCGGCTGGGTGCCGCAAAGCGTGAATGCCGAGAGGTTCGGCTGCCACCTGACAGCGATTCCGTCGAGGATGACGCGGTCATAGGGGGGAAGCGCGCGCTCCGCCTTCACGCTCTGATGAAGGATGCGCCCGGCAGCCTGCTCAAGCGGGACGGTTTCCTGACCGAAGGGTGCGACGGAATCCCTGACGAGGCTGTCGGCAATTTCTACTGTCAGCAGATCGAACATAGACGCTCCCTTACCATAGGTGATGTTTTCCCAAGAAGCGGCATGAAGCGCAAACCCTATCATGAGCTGATCGACTGGCCTCTTCCATATCTGGGGCGCGACGCAAGCGTGTCCATGAACCGGAAGGGGAGAGAGAGCTGGTTTGGCCTTTTCGATGTCGAAAAGAATCGAGAGGGGAAAACCTCAAAGTGTCACGCAACTGCGGAACCCTGTGAGGGTTGAGCCTCAAGGGTTTGCGAACAGTTCGTGAAAGACGAGACATTCTCTGAAACAGATGATTGATGGCCCCAAACAGCTATGCTAGTTCGTGACCGAACCGAACGGTCATTTTCAGATCGGCCGATAGAACTCGGGTCTTCAGACCCAAAAACCGAGTTGTCCCTCAGGAGAGGGCACAACGCCGAGAGGATGCACATGGCGCAGGGCGACGAGCAGGATAATCGTGCATCGCAGGGCGATGACGAGCAGAAGAACGATCAGGGTAAGCAGAACGGGGGCAAGAAGCGCAGCCCGGTCAAGATAGCGATCCTGATTCTGGTCGTTGCCGTCATTGCGGTTGTCTGGCTGGGATACTGGCTTTTGACCCGCAACCAGATCGAAACCGATGATGCCTTTACGGCAGGTCGCAAGCTTTCGGTCGCGCCTCACGTCAATGGTTATGTCACGCAGCTTCTGGTGAACGATAACCAATTCGTTCATGCGGGCCAGATTCTGGTCAAGATCGACGATCGTGACTATCTCGCTTCGCTGCACAAGGCTGAGGCCAGCATCGCGCAGGCTCAGGCCAATTTTGCAGCGGCAACGCAGATGGTTCTGGTCGCTAAGCAGAACTTTCCGGGCCGTCTGATTTCGGCAAAGGGCGCATTGTCTTCTGCTCAGGCGCAGCTCTTCAAGGCCGAGACCGATTATCGCCGTCAGCATAGCGTGTCGCGCGCAGCGAGACTCAGCAGGACATCGATTATTCAAAGGCTGCGCTGGATCAGGCACGTGCTGAAGTCATGCGCGCTGAGGGTGAATTGCAGCAATCCACCCCTGTGCAGGCGAATATCGATAATCAGGAATCGTCCATGCAGCAGCAGAAAGCGGCTCTCAAGGCTGCAGAAGCTGATCTCGTGCAGGCGCAGCTCAACCTTGGCTGGACAGAACTGCGGGCGCCCCATGATGGCTGGATTTCGCAGCGTAATGTCGAGCAGGGCGATTTCGTGCAGACTGGGCAGAAGCTGTTCTCAATCGTCGAGCCTGAAGTCTGGGTGGTTGCCAATTTCAAGGAAACGCAGATCGCCAAAATGCGTGCCGGTCAGAAGGCCGAGATCGAGGTCGACTCCTACCCGAACCTCAAGCTTCATGGTCATGTCGACTCGATTCAGCTCGGTGCAGGCTCGGCGTTCAGCGCCTTCCCGCCTGAAAATGCGACCGGCAATTTCGTGAAGATCGTCCAGCGTGTTCCGGTCAAGATCCTGATCGATAGCGGTCTCGACCCGAACGTGCCGCTGCCGCTTGGTGTTTCTGTCGTTCCGACGGTGACTGTCCCATGAGCGACGCGTCCAGCGACAAAGCCGACCATTCCAGCTGGAAGCCGAAAGCAAACCCCTGGCTGATTGCAGTTGTGGTGACGCTGGGCGCTTTCATGGAGGTGCTCGACACCACCATCATCAATGTGGCGTTGCCCCATATCGCGGGCGCGCTTGGCAGTTCCTACGACGATGCGACCTGGGCATTGACCGCCTATTTGGTCGCCAACGGTATCGTGCTGACGATCTCGGCATGGTTCGGCAAGCTGCTCGGGCGCAAGCGCTACTTTCTGATCTGTATTGCCATGTTCACGGTGTCGTCCTTTCTGTGTGGATTGTCGACGAGCCTGCCGATGCTGATCATCTTTCGTCTGATGCAGGGTCTGTTCGGCGGCGGATTGCAGCCGAACCAGCAATCCATCATCCTCGATACGTTTCCGCCCGAAAAACGCGGTGCCGCATTCGGTCTGACGGCTCTGGCCACCATCGTTGCACCTATTCTCGGTCCGCTTCTGGGTGGCTATCTCGTCGATAATTTCTCGTGGCGCTGGATTTTCTACGTCAACGTACCGTTCGGTCTTTTGACGCTGGTGGGCGTGTCGGCCTTGGTCGAGGATCCACCGTGGGAGAAGCAGAAACGCGAGAAGATCGACGTCATCGGCATCTGCCTGATCACGCTCGGCCTTGGCTGTCTTGAGATCATGGCCGATCGCGGTGAAGACGATGACTGGTTCGGGTCGCCCTTCATCATCACCATGGCCGTGCTCGGTGCCGTTGGTGTGATTGGCGCGATCATCTGGTTGCTGCGCGCCAAGAACCCGCTTTTGAATCTTGCCATTTTCAAAGATCGCAACTTTGCCGTGAGCACGTTTCTGATGGCCATGGTCGGGGCGCTTCTCTACTCGTCCGCGATTATCGTCCTCAATTCGCACAGCAGGTTCTTGGCTATACGGCGACCATATCGGGTCAGGTGCTGGCGCCGGGTGGCGCGGTGATCATCTGTCTCATCCCCATCGTCGGAAAACTGATGGGCGTCGTGCAGGTGCGCTATCTGATCGCCTGTGGCTTCTTCATCATGGGGCTTGCGCTCTTCTATTCGGCGCAGCTCGTTCCGACGACGAGCTATGCCGAGCTTGTGCGATACCGTGTCTTTCAGACATCGGCGCTCGCGTTCCTCTTCGTGCCGCTTTCGACCATTGCCTATTCGACCTTGCCCAAGGAGTTGAATTCGGATGCGTCGGCAATGTTCAGCATGTCGCGCAATTATATCGGCTCGTTGGCCATCTCACTCGCGACGGCCGCTGTGACCGAAACCAAGCAGGTGCGGCAAAGCCTGATGGCGCATTGGTCTTCCGATTATAATGCCAATGGGCAGGACTATCTGAACACAGTGCAAAAGGTGGCCGTGGATGCAGGCTTGCCGTCGCCTGCGGCCCATCAGTTTGCTGTCCATAGTTACTATCAGAGCTTCATGCAGCAGGTATCCATGGTGGCGTACAACCAGACCTTCATGGTGATCGGCATCATGGCGTTCTGTGTCGTTCCCTTCTGCTTCCTGCTGTCTCCGATGGCTAAAAAAGGCCCGGCCGGAGGTGCCCATTAATGACGATTTTCTTGACCTTCTGGAGCCACGCCTTGAAGACAGGCCGTTCCCCGCGCACGCTCATGATGAGTGGCGCCTCTTTTGCCATGGCTCTGACCCTGCCCGGGTGCGTCGGGCCGAAATACCACAAGCCCGATCTGTGGTCGCCCAGCCAGTATGATATGCATGCGCACTCTGGCCAGGCAGGCAGTCAGACGAGCGCCGATGCGCCCGATCCGACCTGGTGGAAGATCTTCAACGACCCCACCCTGACCTCGCTCGAGACCCGGTTGGCAACGCAGAACCTCGATATCCAGCGGGCAACGGCACAGCTGGCGCAAAGCCGTGCGCAGCTGATGATGGCGGGCGCAGAGCGCTTTCCGGGCTTGTCGGCCAGCGGTTCCTATACGCGCTCGCAATACAGCTCGAAGATGATCCAGCGCATCATCTCCAGTGTCGGGAAAAGCAGTAACGGGGCTCTGACGCAGGAGCGCGCGACCCTGCTGGATCAGAGTTCGGGTGACGCCACGGTTCCTTTGCTGAACCAGTGGAAATATTCGATCGACGCTCAGTATGAGGTCGATCTCTGGGGGCGTGTTGCCCGACAGTATGAGGCAGCCAAGGCTGATCTGCAGGCAACGGATGAAGAACGCCGGGGCATCCTGATCGCGCAGCAGGCCGACATGGCCAATGACTACCTGACCCTTCGTGGGCTTCAGGAGCAGCTGCGTATCACCACGGCTAATCGTGACACGCAGGCCAGAACGCTTGCGCTGGCGAAAGAGCGTCAGAAAACAGGGTTCGTCACCGAACTCGACGTGACAAGCGCCGAAGCTCAGCTTGATTCCACGACGGCCCAGATCGCCCAGCTCGAGCAGCGCGTTGAACAGCAGATCAATGCGATCAGCCTTTTGCTGGGATCGCCTCCGGGCACGCTCAATGACGAGCTGACACGGACGGCGGGGATTCCTGTCGTGCCTCCTCGCGTCCCTGTCGGCGTGCCGTCCGAGCTGGCACAGCGCCGTCCTGATATTCGTCAGGCCGAGGCGCAGCTTCATGCGGCTGTTGCCAATGTTGCTGAAGCAGAGGCCGAGTTTTATCCCAAAATCACGATCAACGCCGATTTCGGTCTGCAATCGCTGTCGTTCCGTGATCTTGGGTTCTGGAACGCGCGTGCGTGGAATATCGGCCCCTCCATTTCACTGCCAATCTTTCAGGGCGGGCGTCTGCGTGGGCAGCTGATGCTGAACCGCTATGCCGAAAAAGCGGCTGCGATCACCTATCGCCAGACGGTGCTTGGGGCGTGGCGTGATGTCGATAACGCCCTCATCGCCTATCGTGACGAGCAACGGCGACGCGACGGTCTGCAGGGAGCAGTTGACGCGGGTCAGCGCGCTCTGAAGCTGGCGCAGGAGCAGTACCGTAGCGGTCTGACTACCTATCTGAACGTTCTCTCGGCGCAGCGCGATCTGCTGTCGGCCCAGCTTCAGCTGGCAGACAGCACGACGACCATCGCCAGCAATATGGCCCGTTTGTACAATGCTCTGGGCGGGGGCTGGGAGACGCAGTTTCCGCAAGACAAGCCTGTAGATTCAATTGTCAGACAGGCTGGGGATGACAAATCTCACCACGCCTGATCACGTAATTGTTTGAGGCGTGGAAAATAATCGGATGATCTATCCGGTTCGTTAAGCTTTTCCCTCTTGCTCGCTGAGTAAGAGGGAGGAGCATCATGTCAACGGCTACTAATCAGCTTCGTGGCGTATTCCAGAAGTCGGACGATCTCCTGCCCTGCAAGCTGGTTATTTTCGGGGCAGGCGGCGACCTGACCCGACGACTTCTTCTTCCCTCTCTTTATGATCTTGCGATGGCGGGATCTCTGCCGTCTGATTTTCAGATCATGGCGGTCGATCGCGCTGAGCAGTCGGGAGAGGAATGGGCAGAAAAACTCTTCACACTTGCCGAGCAGGACGCCAAGGATCCGTCGGCGGAGTTCTCCTGCCCCCAGCTCGATCGGAGCGTCTGGGAGCGGGTCACTGCGAAGGCGCATTATCTTTCCGGCGATTTTACCCAGCCAGATCTCTACAACACACTGCGTGAGGCGCTGGGCGCCGGAAACGTTATCTTCTACTTTGCTGTTGCCTCGCGGTTTTTTGCCCGCATCGCGACGGGGCTGGGGCAGGCGGGGCTTCTGAAAGAGGGGCGAGGCTACCGACGCATCGTCATCGAAAAACCCTTCGGTCATGATTTTGCTTCGGCGCGCGAGCTCGATGCTGTGATGCGGGGACAGGCGACGGAAAACCAGATTTACCGGATCGATCATTTTCTGGGTAAGGAAGCCAATCAGGGTATCATGATCGCCCGGTTTTCGAATGTACTGTTCGACCAATCTGGCGGCGGGAATATATCGATCATGTCCAGATCACCGTCGCCGAGACGATCGGCGTCGAAAAGCGCGGGTCCTTCTATGAGCAGACGGGCGCTCTTCGCGACATGGTCCCTAATCATCTTTTTACGCTCTTAAGCCTGATTGCGATGGAGCCGCCTGCGTCTCTCGCAGCCGAGGCCGTGCGTCAGGAAAAGACGCGTCTCCTTCAGGCGATACGCCCGCTGAAAGTCGAGGACTATGTGCCCGGACAGTATGGGGCAGGAAAGATCGCAGGGGCCGCCGTGCCGTCCTACCGCAATGCGCCCGGTGTGGCCCCAGACAGCCAGACAGAAACCTATGCCGCCATGAAGCTGCACATCGATAACTGGCGGTGGGGCGGGGTGCCATTTTATCTGCGTACCGGCAAGCGCCTGTCAGCACGGCGAAGCGAGATCAATGTGGTCTTCAAAAAGCCGCCTTACGCTCTGTTCAATCAGGATATGGATGATCCGCGCATCGGCAATGTCATTCGTTTTTTGCTCGATCCTGTGCGGGGCGTTGCGATCAATTTCGATGCCAAACAACCGGGGCTCGAAGAGATTATTGCGCCGGTCCAGAGCCGGTTTCTCTACGACGACTTTTTCGAAAAGACACCCAATGTCGGCTATGAAGCCCTGCTGCATGACTGCATGAGCGGTAACCAGATGCTGTTTCAGAGCGCAGAGACGATCGAGGCAGCATGGGCGGCAGTCGATCCGATCGTGGCGCCTGCGCAGGAGCCCTTTCTCTACGAGGCCGGAACGGACGGACCGGATCAGGCAGCGGCGCTGCTTGAGCGTGACGGCCGACGCTGGCTTCCCGTGACTTAACACTCTGGGCACAGAATTTTGTGCCGGGTTTCAGCATGTCGCTTCACCAGGCACGAGCCCATTTTTCTCTAACCGACGCCCGTCGAAAGGGCATGGTTGAAAGAACTGATGATGAACATGGCGATCGAAAATCACGCTGTCATTGGCGATCTGAGAACAACGGCACTTGTCGCGCTCAACGGATCGATCGATTTCATGTGCTGGCCGCGCTTCGACAGTCCAAGCGTTTTTGCGTCTCTGCTCGAGCCGGAGGCCGGTAGCTTTGCTCTGGCGCCGGTGCTCGCAGGAGGAACGTTTCGTCAGTTCTATGTGCCTGATACCAATGTTCTGCTGACGCGCGTCCTCTCGACCGAGGGTGTCAGCGAAATTTCGGATTTCATGACGCTTGGTGCTGATTATCCCGAGCAGCGTGTCATCCGTCGCGTCAAGGCCGTGCGTGCTCCATCAAGTTCCGGCTGCATTGTGCACCCCGCTTCGATTACGCACGGGTAGGCCATAAAGCGCGCGCACTCAGTGATCGGGTCATTCTGTTCGAGCCGGACCGCGACGATCTGCCGAAACTCCGGATCAGCTCGACGATCCCCATTGAGATTAGCGAGGGCGATGCGTGTGCGGAATTTGTGTTGGACTTCAACCAGACCGCCATTTTCATGCTCGATAGTCTGACCGGCGATGAAAATCTCTGCACTGAAGATCACTGGACCTCGAACGCCTTCAAGGCGACGGCCAATTACTGGATCGATTGGGTTGCCCGGGCCGATTATCACGGGCGCTGGCACGAGCAAATCACGCGTTCGACTCTGGCCCTCAAATTGCTGACATCGGCAGAGCACGGGTCGATGGTCGCCGCGGCGACGTTCGGTTTGCCTGAGGACCCCGGCGGCGAGCGGAACTGGGATTACCGCTATTGCTGGATCCGCGACTCATCTTTCATGGTCTACGCGTTCATGAAAACGGGTCACACGGAAGAAGCGACAGCCTTCATTCGCTGGCTGCACCAGCGTCGTCTCGATGCACAGCCGGATGAAGCGCGCCTGAAGGTGATGTATGCGATCGATGGCAAGGATTTCGTTCCCGAAACAGAGCTGACCCGTTTTCGCGGCTTTCGGGACTCACGTCCCGTTCGTATTGGCAATGGTGCCGAGGATCAGCTTCAGCTCGATATCATCGGCGAAATGATGGACGCCGTTTATCATGCAGACCGTCATTGCGAGCGCCTGAGCTGGAAGGCGTGGGAGTCGATTGCCGAGGGTATCGACTGGCTCTGTCTTAACTGGAATCAGCCGGATGAAAGTATCTGGGAAGTCCGCGGCGGCAAGAAGCATTTTCTGTTCTCCCGCATCATGTGCTGGGTCGCTCTGGATCGTGCCATCCGCCTGTCTGAGGAGCGCGGTTTTCCGGGACGCATTGCCGTCTGGGTGCGGGAGCGAAATGCCATCTACATGGATGTGCAGAATAACTTCTGGAACGAGGATCTGCAGTATTTTGTCCAGTACAAGGGGGGTACGGCAATCGATGCCTCATGTCTCCTCATGCCTCTGATGGGCTTCATCGGCGATCAGGATCCACGCTGGGTCGCTACCCTCAAGGCGGTTGGCGAGCAACTGGTCGATGACAGCCATGTTTTCCGTTATCGCGTGGCCGAAGGCGATAATGATGATGGTCTTTCCGGGAGTGAAGGCACCTTTACCATGTGCTCTTTCTGGTACATCGAGTGTCTTGCGCGTTCAGGCGATGTGATGATGGCCCGCTTCTTGTTCGACAAGACCCTGTCTTATGCCAATCATGTGGGCCTCTTTTCAGAAGAAATTGGTCCGACCGGCGAACATCTGGGCAATTTCCCGCAAGCCTTTACTCATCTCGCGCTAATCAGGGCAGGACAATACCTCGATCAGGCCCTGTCTCATGAAGGATTGCGAAGTTGATAATAAATATCAACAAGTCTTCGGGATGAAGTTTTTCGTTACGGCATTGAGTTGATAATAGATATCAACAAAAAGAGGACTGAAACTATACTAATAATCACGGGTTCGTGTGCTCCCCTTCTGGTGATAGGCAGGGACTTGATGTGATGCTACGCAATGGCGCAGATAAAAAACCTCACGACCACTAGCTATTTAGTTCCGGACCAGTGTTACACGCTGCAACGGTACATCGGCTTCTGGTCTCGTCGGGAATAGGTGGTTGCGCCAGTGTCTCAGTTTCTCGCAGATCATGCTTTAGCGATCTACGTGGCCTTTACGGTCATCTTCCTTTGCATTGTGGTGGCGCTCTCTGCTGCTCTCGGGCCTCGTCGCGTTGGCGCAGCGCGGGGGCGCTCAATGAGCCTCCCTTACGAGTCAGGCATCCTTTCCACGGGTTCGGCGCGTATCCGTCTGCCGGTGCAGTATTACCTTCTGGCCGTCTTCTTCGTGATTTTCGACGTTGAGAGCGTGTTTATTTATTCCTGGGCTTCCGTAGTGGTCGAGGCCGGTTGGGCCGCCTTCTTCTCGGTCTTGACCTTTGTCGTCTTTCTGACCCTCGCCCTGATTTATCTGTGGCGCAGTGGCGCCCTTGAATGGGGCCCCAAGCACCGCCGCATGCCGGTCAAGGTGCCGCCCAACTCCCCCGTTGAACTTGTCAAAATCCCCGAGCGCGAGGTCGTATAACGATGACTTGGACTCTTACCTCCGCCGTCGGCGAGCCCCGTTTGCAGTCTCCGGAAGAGTTGTTGATGCATGAGGATGTGCGTCGCAATCTTGTTGTCGGAAAGCTTCAGGATTTTATTTCCTGGGGGCAAAAAAACTCTGTCTGGCCGTTCAATTTCGGTCTTTCCTGCTGTTACGTCGAAATGGCGACGGCATTTACCAGCCGCTACGATATCGCGCGCTTCGGTTCTGAAGTTCTGCGTGCCACGCCGCGTGAAGCCGATCTGATTGTGATCGCCGGCACGGTCTTTCGTAAAATGGCGCCGATCGTGAAGTATCTGTACGACCAGATGCTTGAGCCTCGCTGGGTTATCTCCATGGGCTCCTGCGCCAACTCTGGCGGCATGTATGACATCTACAGTGTCGTGCAGGGTGTCGACAGCTTTCTCCCGGTAGACGTCTATGTGCCGGGCTGTCCGCCGCGCCCTGACGCGCTGCTCGAAGGGTTGATGCTGCTGCAGGATTCCATTGGCAAGCAGCGGCGTCCTCTGAGCTGGATGGTGGGCGACCAGGGAGTGACCAAGGTGACGCCTCCCAGCATGCGTGACCTCAAGCGCGAAGAGCGCATGGCGGTCACCAAGCTGCGCACCCCGGATACGATCTGAGGAGCGTGGGAATGAGCGAAGTTTTCGAGAAAAGCCGTTCTGGCGTTATGGGAGCGGCGGTTGCTGCCTTCCCACCTCACATGATCACGATGGAAGAGAAGACACGCGATGGCGTGCCGACCTTTTGGGTTTCCCGTGGTCAGATCCGCGCTGTGCTTCAGGCCGTCAAGTCGGGCGGCGCGCTGCGTATGCTGCTGGATCTGACCTGTGTGGATGAGCGCCAGCGCATCCATCGTGATGGCCTTCCGGCGTCAGACTTTACCGTTATCTATCACATCCAGTCTTTCGACGGTCCGATTGACGAAGTGCGCTTCAAAGTGCCGCTTGCGGTTGACGATGCCAATATCGGCACCATCACCGACATCTGGCCGAATGCAAACTGGCTTGAGCGCGAAGCCTGGGATCTGTTCGGTGTCGTGTTCGAGGGGCATCCGCATCTCTCTCGTATCTTGACGCCCCCGACCTGGGTTGGTCATCCACTGCGGAAAGACCATTACGCCCGCGCCACCGAACGGCCGCCTTACACACTCTCCGAAGATCAGGTTTTCGACGAGCAGGAAGCTCTGAAGTTCGACCCCGAATCCTGGGGGATGAAGCGGCAGTCCGAAAACAGCGACTTCATGTTCCTCAACCTCGGCCCGAATCATCCTTCGGTCCATGGTGTTTTCCGCGTCGTGCTGCAGCTTGAGGGCGAGTTCATTGTCGATGCCGTGCCCGATATCGGGTTCCATCATCGCGGCGCCGAGAAGATGGCTGAGCGCCAGACATGGCACAGCTATATCCCCTATACCGACCGTATCGATTATGTCGGCGGGGTGATGAATAACTTCCCCTATGTGATGGGGGTCGAGAAACTGGCGGGCATTACCGTGCCGCCGCGCGCCCAGCTCATCCGCGTCATGCTGGCTGAATTCTTCCGTATTTCCAGCCATCTCGTGTTCTACGGAACCATGGTTCAGGATCTGGGGCAGCTTTCCCCGGTTTTCTATATCTTCACGGATCGCGAACGCGTTTTCGAGATTATCGAGAAGATCTGCGGTTTCCGCATGCATCCGGCGTTCTTCCGCATCGGCGGTGTGGCCATGGATCTGCCGCAGGGCTGGGACGGCGAGGTACGTGCGTTCCTCGATTACCTGCCCAAGCGTCTGGATGAGTATAACGAACTCGTCATGAAGAACCCGATCTTCAAGGCGCGTACCAAAGGCGTTGGTGTCTACAACACCGAAGAGGCCATCGATTGGGGCGTTACGGGACCGGGCCTTCGCGCTACGGGTCTGGAATGGGATTATCGTCGCAAGGCGCCGTATTCCGGTTATGACCAGATCGATTTCGATATTCCGACCGCGGTCAATGGCGATTGTTACGATCGCGCTGCGGTGCATATCGAAGAGATCCGTCAGAGCCTGCGTATCATCCGCTACTGCCTCGATAACATGCCGGGTGGCGACTACAAGGCCGAGCATCCGCTGGCCATGCCGCCGCCGAAGCCGCGCACGATGCATGACATCGAGACGCTCATCCATCACTTCGTGGGCGTCAGCTGGGGGCCCGTCATCCCGCAGGGCGAAGTGCGCTCCTGTATCGAAGCGACCAAGGGGCTCAATCAGTATTACCTCGTGAGCGATGGCGGCACGATGTCCTACCGGACACGTATCCGCACCCCGTCGTTCATTCATCTGCAACAGCTTCCGATGCTGTCACGCGGCACCATGATTGCCGACCTCATCGCCATTATCGGAAGCATCGATTTTGTGATGGCCGATGTCGACCGCTGACCTTACGGCGCAGGACGCCGAACTCCCTCAGGATCTCGTCGATACCTTCATCGACATGGCAGCCCACGAGCATCACCCGCGCGGCGCAGCAATTGAAGCGCTGCGTCTGGTGCAGGAGCGCTTCGGGTGGATCAATGACGCGCATCTGGCCCACACGGCACGGGTTCTGGGCATGTCCCAGGCCGATCTGGATGGTATCGCCACCTATTTCAATCTGCTGTTTCGCAAGCCGGTCGGCAAAAACGTGGTCATGCTCTGTGACTCCGTCTCCTGCTACATCATGGGCGCCGAACAGACACGCGAGCGCCTCTGCAAGAAGCTGGGTGTGAAGATGGGCGAGACGACGCCCGATGGTGACTTCACCGTCCTGCCGATCGTCTGCCTCGGTCACTGTGACCATGCCCCGGCGATGCTGGTTGGCAAGGACCTCTACGGCCCGGTCCGTCCGGAAGATATTGACGGCATCATCGACGACATTCGGGCGAGGAAGAAGTGATGACAGGTCTCAACCCCGAAAAACAGCCGCTTCTGGCGCTCGTCAATCGCGAGACGCCGCTCGATCCGGCTGGTTACGACAAGAAAGGCGGCTGGCGCGGTCTGCGCCGTGCGCTTGGCATGAGCCCCGCTGAAATCATCACCGAGGTGACGGACTCGAAGCTGCGCGGTCGTGGCGGTGCTGGCTTCAGCACCGGCATGAAGTGGAGCTTCGTCCCCAAGGAATCCTCAAAAGACCGTCTCAAATACATCGTCGCCAATGGTGACGAGATGGAGCCGGGTACGTTCAAGGATCGTATTCTTGTTGAAGGCAATCCGCTTCAGCTGATCGAAGGGATGATCATCTCGGCCTACGCCATTCAGGCACGGCACGGCATCATCTTTCTGCGTGGCGAGTATCATCTGGGTCTGGAGCGTCTGCAGCAGGCGGTCATTCAGGCGCGTGAAGCCGGGTTCCTGGGCGAGAATATCCTTGGCTCGGGTTTCGATTTCGATCTGCACGTTCATCCTTCCGCCGGTCGTTACATCTGCGGTGAGGAAACGGCCTTGATCACGGCGCTGGAAGGCCGTCGTGCCAATCCGCGTGCCAAGCCACCGTTCCCGCAGATCGGTGGTTTGTGGGGCGCGCCGACGGTCGTCAATAACATCGAGACCTTCAGCAATATTCCCCATATCCTGGCCAATGGCACCGAGTGGTATCTGGGGCTGAGTGCCTGCGTCGATGGCGGAACCAAGCTTTACGGTGTCAGCGGTCGTGCCAAGCGTCCGGGCGTGTTCGAACTGCCGCTCGGCACCTCGCTCGGCGTGATCCTGAACGAATGCGCAGGCGGCATGCAGGACGGGTACAAGCTGCGGGCCTTCCTGCCCGGTGGCGCCTCGACGGCGTTTCTCGGTGCCGAACATGCCGACATCATCATGGATTATCCGACACCGGAGAAGGCGGGCAGTCGCCTCGGCACGGGTCTGGCCATTCTGCTCGATGACAAGACCAGCCCGATCGGATGATCCGCAATCTCGAGCATTTCTTTGCGCAGGAATCCTGTGGCTGGTGCACGCCCTGTCGTGACGGCCTGCCCTGGGTCGAGCGTCTTTTGATTGCCATCGAAGAGGGACGGGGCACGCCGGAGGATATCGAACGCCTCCACGATGCAGCCCGTCTGATCGGTCCGATGGGGCGTACATTCTGCGCCCATGCACCGGGCGCGATCGCGCCTCTGGCCAGCGGCCTGAAGATGTTCGCCGAAGATTTCCAGCGACTTGTCAGCAAGCCCACCCCCGGCACCGCAGAGAGCGGCGCCGCAGGCAGGCGGCTTAGGAGGTACGGCCCGATGGCAAAAATCGTAATCGACGGCCGCGAGGTTGAAGCACGCACTGACGTGAACCTTCTGCAGGCCTGTCTCGAAGCAGGAAAAGACCTGCCTTATTTCTGCTGGCATCCCGAGCTCGGCTCGGTTGGCGCCTGCCGCCAATGTGCGGTCAAGCAATACGCCAACGCCGATGATACGCGCGGCCGTATCGTCATGGCCTGCATGACGCCCGTGACCGAGGGCGCCATTTTCTCGGTCGACGATCCGGAAGCCAAGGAGTTCCGGGGTGAGGTCGTCGAGTGGCTGATGACCAACCATCCTCATGACTGCCCGGTCTGCGAAGAAGGTGGCGAGTGCCATCTTCAGGACATGACCGTCATGACCGGTCATCGCGAGCGTCGCTATCGCTTCGACAAGCGCACCCATAACAATCAGGAACTCGGTCCTTTCGTGAAACACGAAATGAACCGCTGCATCTCCTGCTATCGCTGCGTGCGCTTTTACCGTGACTATGCGGGCGGCGAGGATCTGGGCGTATTTGCCTCGCATAACAACGTCTATTTCGGTCGTCATGAGAGCGGTACGCTGGAAAGCCCCTTCTCCGGCAACCTGATCGAGGTCTGCCCGACAGGTGTCTTCACCGACAAGCCGTTCTCGAAAATGTACAGCCGCAAATGGGACATGCGTGGAGCACCTTCCGTGTGCTCGAACTGTGCGACGGGGTGCAACACGATCATCAACGAGCGCGCAGGCAAGGTTCGTCGGACGCTCAACCGCTACAACGACGAAGTAAACCGCTATTTCCTCTGCGATCGCGGTCGTTTCGGGCATGGCTGGGTCAATGCGCCCACGCGTCTGCGCTCGGCAGGCTACGTCATCAATGGTGACATGACGCCGGTTCCGGCACAGGCAGCGCTCGATCATTTCGGCAAGATCGCCAATGCGGGCAAGCTGGTGGGTATCGGCTCACCGCGTGCGTCGCTTGAATCGAATTACGCGCTGCGCAAGCTGGTTGGAGAAGAAAACTTCTCCACCGGCATGGCCGAACCCCAGCATAGCCTTGTCAAACTGGCGGTTTCGCTGATGAGCACGAGCGCGGCTCGGATCGCGACCATGCAGGAGATGGAAACCTCGGACGGTGCGCTGATCCTGGGTGAAGATGTTGCGGCAACGTCGCCGCGCATGAGTCTCGCGCTGCGCCAGATCAAGCGCACGGCCTTTAACAAGGCAGCAGATCAGGCACGCGTCCCGCACTGGATGGATGCCTCCGTGCGTACGCTCGGTCAGGATACGGTTTCGCCGCTGTTCCTGGTCTCCCCGACAGTGACCGATCTGGATGGGTTCGCACAGGATCCCATTCGGACCATGCCTGAAGACGCGGCGCGTCTTGGATTTGCAATTGCGCATCGCATCGATGACTCCGCACCGGATGTTGCCGGCCTGACCGAAAGCGAAGCCGCCTCGGCATCGCGCATTGCCGACGCCCTGCTGGCTGCTGAAAAGCCGCTTCTGGTTTCCGGTCTGCAATATGCCTCGGCCGCCCTGCTTCAGGCGACAGCCAACATCGCTTCGGCGCTCGCGGCCAAGGGCAAGGCACCGCTCCTCAGCTTTGTCCTGCCAGAAGCCAACTCTATGGGCCTCGCGCTTATGGGGGGGCTGTCTCTTGATGAGATCGCATCTCGTGCAGCTGGTTCGACGCTGATCGTGCTCGAAAATGATTTGAGCCGTCGTCTCGACAAGGCAGCGTTCGACACTGTGACCGGGGGAGCAGCTAATCTCGTTGTGCTCGATCACTCGGTTACCCCGACGGCGATCCGCTCCCAGATCACTTTCCCCTCGGCAGCCTATTCCGAGACGGATGGCACACTGGTCAGCGCAGAGGGCCGTGCTCAGCGTTTCTTCCAGGTCGTCTATCCCGACGCGCCGCTTCAGGCGGGCTGGCGCTGGATCGCTGATCTGGCCCAAGCGGCAGGCTTTGACCATGTGAAGCCCTGGAGCAAGCTGGACGATCTGATTGCGGAAATTGCGGCGACACTGCCCGTTTTTGCCAGGATCCCTGAAGCTGCACCCAGCTCGGATTACACGCTCGAGGGCATTCCTCTGAGGAGCCAGACCCATCGTGTCAGCGGACGCACGGCGATCCGCGCCAATATCAGCGTGCGCGACATTCCGCCGCCAGCTTCGCCCGATACGCCGTTGCATTCCACGATGGAGGGCTCCTACGGCACCGACATGCCCGGCACGCTTGTGCCGTTCTATCAGGTGCCGGGCTGGAACTCGGAGCAGTCCTTGAACCGCTTCCAGCAGGAGATTGGCGGCAAGATGCGCGGCGGTGATTGTGGCGTCCGTCTGGTTGAAGGCATTGCCAACGCCGCCGGATCTTATGCCATGGATGTGCCGTCGGCTTTCGCGCCGCGTGCCGGTCAGTTCATGCTTTTGCCAGAGGCCCGCGTCTTCGGAACTGATGAAATGAGCATGATGTCCCAGCCGATCGCAGATCGTGCGGCACCAGCCGTGGTTCGTGTCGGCGGGGCGGTTGCCAAGGGGGCGCAGGTTCGTCTGTCCCTGAACGGCGAGCTCTGCACTGTTGACGCCGTCTCCGATCCGAGCCTGCCGGAAGGGGTGGCAACCTGCCCCCCGCATATGGTGTCGCGCTCCTGGTCCACGCCGGGCTGGGTCTCTCTTGAAATCACGGCGCCTGCCGAGCGTATTGGAACGGAGAGCGCGGTATGATGCCCATCGTGTGGCCAATTCTTGTGATCGTCGTGACCGTCTTTGGCGTTCTCGCGTCGCAGCGCTCTCGACGACACTGGAGCGGCGTCTTCTCGGCGTGTTCCAGGATCGTCCCGGTCCGAACCGCGTCGGGCCGTTCGGTCTGTTCCAGATCATCGCCGATGCGATGAAAATGCTGTTCAAGCAGGACTGGATCCCGCCTTTCGCCGATAAATGGGTTTTCCTCATCGCCCCGATCATCGGCTTCATGGCAGTGCTGCTCTGCTTCGGCGTTGTGCCGATTACACCCATCTGGAGTGTTGCAGGCGATTTGAATGTCGGTCTGCTTTTCGTCTTCGGTATGCTGGGTTTGGGTGTCTATTCGGTCGTCCTCGCCGGGTGGTCTTCAAACAATAAATACGCCCTGCTCGGCGGCATGCGTGCCGCAGCCCAGATGATCTCGTACGAGGTCTTCATGGGGCTTTCGGTCATGGGCGTCGTCATGGCGGCCGGCTCGTTCAGCATCCGTGACATCGTCGAGGCACAGACAAATTGCTGGTTCATTATCCCGCAATGCGTTGGTGCGGTGATCTTCCTGCTTGCAGGTATTGCCGAGACGCATCGTCTGCCTTTCGACTTTCCCGAAGGTGAAAACGAGATCGGTGCAGGGTTTCATACCGAATATTCCGGCATGAAATTCGGTCTGTTCTATCTCGCTGAATATGCTGGCGTTGCGCTCAGCTCTGCCTTGATCACCACGCTTTATCTGGGTGGATGGCACGGTCCGTTCCTGCCGCCGATCCTGTGGTTTGCGATCAAGGTCTTCCTGCTGATCTGCTTTTACATTCTCCTGCGTGCAGCGCTGCCGCGTCCCCGCTACGACCAGCTGATGTCTTTCGGCTGGAAGGTGCTGCTGCCGCTGTCTCTGCTCAACATTCTGGTTACCGGCGCGGTCATTCTGCTGCGCGCGGGCGTCTGAGAGGGGGCGCGCCATGCTCGGTATTCTCCGCACCATATGGATGACGTTCCTGCACATGTTTCATCGCAATGAAACGGTGCAGTATCCGGACGTCAAACCGTATCTGTCCCCCCGCTATCGCGGTCGTATCGTTCTGACCCGCGATCCCAGCGGCGAGGAGCGCTGTGTGGCCTGCAATCTTTGTGCCGCGGCATGCCCGGTCGATTGCATCAGCCTGCAAAAGGGCGAGAAGGAAGGACGCTGGTATCCCGAATTCTTCCAGATCAACTTCTCACGCTGCATTTTCTGCGGCTTTTGTGAAGAGGCCTGCCCGACCTACGCCATCCAGCTCACTCCCGATTTCGAGATGAGCGAATATGTGCGCCAGAACCTGGTTTACGAGAAGGAAGACCTCCTGATCAGCGGACCCGGCAAGGTACATGATTACAGCTTCTATAATGTTTCGGGGCTCAAGATCCCGGGCAAGAATAAAGGTGAAGCCGAAAATGAAGCCAAGCCTGTCGATATTCATGCGCTGATGCCCTGATCATGAATATCATGCTTGAACTCTATGGATTGATTGCCATCGGCGCGACCGCGTTGGCAATCACCCGCACAATTCCGGTGCACGGCCTGCTCTATCTTGTCGTGTCTCTTCTGGCTCTGGCCTGCATGTTCGAGCAGCTCGGGGCGCCCTTCGCAGCCATGCTCGAAATCATCGTCTATGCCGGTGCCATCATGGTGCTGTTCGTTTTCGTCGTGATGATGATCAACCTCGGACAGCCGGACCAGATGCGTGAGAAGGGTTGGTTTGCCGGTGGGGCCTGGGTGGGCCCCGGCGTGATCTCCGTCCTGCTGATGGGGCTTCTGGTTTACGGCCTGAGCCACAACACCATGACGGTGGGCACGGTTGGTGCCCCGATCGGTCCCAAGGCGGTCGGTCTTTGCCTTTATGGCCCGTATATCCTGACCGTCGAGCTTTCCTCGTTCCTGCTGCTGGCAGGACTTGTGAGCGCCTATCACATCGGGCGCCGGATCGGAGGAAAATCCTGATATGACTGCTGCCGATCCCAATGGCGCGCTCATTGTCGCTGTCATTCTCTTTTCGCTCGGAGCCCTCGGCGTCCTCGTGCGTCGCAATCTGCTCTTCATGCTGATGTCGACCGAAATCATGCTGAACGCGGCCTGCCTCGCCTTTATTGCGGCGGGCAATCGCTGGCACATGGCCGATGGCCAGGTGATGTTCATGATGGTCGTGGCTTTTGCTGCAGCGGAATCCGCTGTCGGTCTGGCCATCATCCTGCGCCTGCATGCTGCCGGACGCTCCACGCTTGATGCCGATACCGGCAACCGTCTGGGGGGTTAGTCTCGTGGCTATGTTGCTTCCTCTTGTCATTCTCTGTCCGCTTGCGGTCTCCATCATTCTGATGCTGACCGGCGGAAAGCTGCCCGCACGGGCGACGACGCTGCTCGTCGGCGCAGGAATGGGTCTTTGCGCCTTTTTCGCTGTCATCTCGGCCTCAAGCTTTCTGTCTGGTCCCGACTCTCTCGGTTCGCTGCACGTCGTGCTGTGGAACTGGATGAATGTGGGCTCTTTCAACGCTCAGATCGCGCTCACGCTCGACCGGCTCTCGCTGGTCATGATGCTGGTCGTCTCCTGCGTCGGCTTCCTCATCCTCGTCTATGCCTGCGCCTATATGTATGACGATCCGGATATTGCCCGGTTCTTCACCTATATGACGCTGTTCGTTGCCTCCATGCTGCTGCTGGTGCTGGCGTCGGATCTGCTGGGTGTGTTCATCGGCTGGGAAGGGTGGGTCTCTGCTCTTATCTGCTGATCGGCTTCTGGTACGGCGAGCAGGCTAATGCCATCGCAGCCCGCAAGGCCTTCGTGGTTACCCGCGTTGGCGATGCGCTGTTCCTGCTCGGCATGCTGCTGATGGCAACGGCTGTCGGTTCGCTGGATATTCCGACGCTTCTCGCAGTCGGCCCGCATGCAGACCCCCGTCTGCTGACATTGGGCATGTTCCTGCTTCTGGGTGGCGCGATGGCCAAATCAGCTCAGGTGCCGCTGCAGACCTGGTTGCCGGATGCCATGGCGGGCCCGACGCCCGTCTCGGCCCTTATCCATGCTGCAACCATGGTCACGGCCGGTGTTTATCTGCTGGCGCGTCTGCATGGGCTGTTTGTCCTGACGCCACTCGCCATGCTGGCCTGCGCCATCGTTGGTTTTGTCACCATCCTGCTCGCAGCAGGAAGTGCGCTGGTTCAGACCGATATCAAGCGCATCCTCGCTTATTCCACCATGAGTCAGCTCGGTTATATGTATCTGGCTCTCGGGTGTGGCGCCTGGCATGCAGCCATGTTCCATCTCGTGACCCATGCCTTCTTCAAGGCGCTGCTCTTCATGGCGGCAGGTTCGATTATCCTGCGCGTGCATCACGAGCAGAACATCTTCAAGATGGGTGGCCTGCGCAAGGATATGCCCTGGGTGTTCGCCGCGTTCCTGGCGGGCTCGGCTGCTCTCGCCGGTCTGCCGTTGATCACGGCCGGGTATTTCTCGAAAGAGCTCATTCTTGGCAGTGCGTATGAGCTGAGCCCGATCTTCTGGGCTGGCGCGCTGTTCGGCGCGTTCCTGACCTCGATCTATATCTTCCGCTGCGTGTTCATCGTGTTCTGGGGCGATCATCGCACCCATGCTCACGGCAAGTCGGGCATGGCCATGGCGCTGCCGATGGCCATCCTGTCCGTGCTCGCCATTGGCGGTGGCTGGATGGAAATGCCAGATGTGATCGCAAACGTGCATATCTTCTCGAACCTGCTGGCCCCTGTCCTTGGTGCCCTGCCCGAAGAGCATAATACAAGCCTGCTCATTCTCGGCTCTCTCGTGCCGATTGCCGGTGTGACCATCGCCTGGACGCTGTGGCGCCCCAAGGGCGAAGCGCCGGTCGCAGCCGAAAGCCCCGCCATCGCCACGCTGCGTGCCGATTGGGGCTTCGATACGCTGTATGACCGGGTTTTCGTACGGCCGTTCATGGTGCTTGCCCATCTGAACCGTCGTGATTTTATCGATCGTTTCTATGATCTGGTTGCAGCCCTCACACAGGGCAGCGGACATGCTGTTGCGAAGCTGCAGAGCGGCCAGGTGCGTCGCTATGCTGGCTGGATCGCGGCAGGAACGGTTGCAGCTCTTTGTCTGGCGGTATGACGATGTTGGCACTTCCCGCTCTCGTTCTTCTTCCTTCATCGGGGGTCTCGCAGCCTGGCTTGTCGGGTTGCGAGGTGCATCTCGCGCTGCCTGGGTGTCGTCGCTGATCACCCTGGCCCTGATGGTGGTTCTTCTCGTTCAGGTGACGATTAGCAGCCTTGCCAATGGTGCCGGGGCAGGGGGATGGTTCGCCCATTTCTCCATGGCCTGGGTGCCGATGCTCGGCATCAATATCCGGTTTGATCTCGATGGGTTGAGCCTGGTCATGCTCTGGCTCAACGCACTGGTCTCCCTGCCTTGCGCGCTGCTCAGCTCACGTAACGTGGCAGATCGCGCCGGATTGTTTCACTGCCTGCTTCTGGCGACCGTCGCCGGGATCAATGGCGTGTTCATGGCGACAGATCTGTTCCTGTTCTTTTTCTTCTGGGAACTGATGCTGCTGCCGCTTTTCGGGCTGATCCTGATTTGGGGTGATGCCGGACGTCAGCGCGCCGTGCTGAAATTCTTCCTGTTTACGCAGGGCAGTGGCCTGCTGATGCTTCTGGCCATTCTGGGGCTGGTGATCGTCAATGCCCAGCGCACCAATGTCATCACCTTCGACTACTTCGCGCTCTCGCAGACAGCGTTGATCGCACCGATTGCGCCGATCCTGATGCTGGGGTTCTTCATCGCTTTTGCGGTGAAGCTGCCCATGCTGCCCTTTCACGCCTGGTTGCCCGACACCTACGCCGCATCACCCGCGGCGGTCAGCCTTCTGCTTTCGGGCGTCTTGGCCAAGACCGGGGGATATGGCCTGATCCGCTTCGTGGTCATGCTCTTTCCTGAAGCGGCAACCCATCTTGCGCCGTTTGCCATGACGCTCGGTGTCGTTGGTATTCTCTATTGCGCCTGGCTTGCCGTCGCACAGGACGACATCAAGCGCCTCATTGCCTATTCGTCCATCAGCCATCTCGGCTTCATTCTGCTGGGTGTGTTCTCGGGCACGCGCATCGGTATGGAAGGGGCAATCGCGCAGATGGTGGCGCATGGTCTGAGCACCGGCGCGCTCTTTGTCATTGCAGGTCTGCTGGAAGATCGCCTCGGCACGCGTGACATGTCCAAGATGGGCGGTCTGTGGCCCGCAATGCCGCGTTTCTCGGCACTGGCGATGTTCTTTGCGGCGGCGTCGCTCGGGCTGCCCGGTCTGGGTAACTTCGTTGGCGAGTTCCTCGTGCTGATGGGCACCTGGCAGGTTAGCCACACCATGACGTTCTTTGCAGCGGCTGGTCTGGTTCTTTCCTCGGTCTATTCGCTCACGATGATGTTCCGCGTCTTCTACGGCCCGAAAAAGACCGATGTTGCCGCTCCGCTTGGTGCGCCTTCCGTGCCGCATATCGCCGTTCTCGGTGTGGCGGCCCTTCTTCTCCTTGCGCTTGGTGTCTACCCGCAGCCTGTTCTGAATCTTTCAGTTCCTGCGAGCCCCCATATCGCGAGCATCGCTCAGGAGCAGGCCCAGTAATGTCCTTCTCGTTCCTTCCTAATGCTGTGCTGGTGCTCTGCCTCGGGGGGCTCGTGCAGCTGGCCGCCATCTCGTGGCGGCGCCATGTCGCTCGTGATGCCCTTTTGTGCGTGCTGGTACTCGTCGCCGCACTTGCGTCGATCATGATGCCGACCGTGCTGATCATGACAGGCGCGATGCCTCTTTTCGCGCCCGATCCGTGGGCTTCGTTTGCGGGCGCGCTCATCATTCTCTCTGCGCTGGCCATCGTGCTGATGTCGCGTCATGGCGCCATCAGCGCCGATCCGACCGTCAACAGCGAATATTTCCTGCTCCTGACGCTCTCCACCTTGGGTGCAGTCGCCATGACAGGGGCCGTGCATTTCGTCTCGTTCTTCCTGGGGCTCGAAACCCTCAGTCTGGCCCTGCTCGGTCTGATCGCGTTTCGGAACACGCGTCTGGACGCAGGCGAAGCGGCAATGAAATATCTGCTCCTCTCGGGTGTGGCCTCGGCCGTCATGGTATTCGGCTTTGCGCTGATCTACGCCGAGACCGGCTCGCTACGTTTCGCTGCGCCTGATCTGTCGCATGCTCCCGAGCCGATTATCGGCGCAATGGGATTGATCCTCGTCTTGACGGGCATGTTCTTCAAGCTTTCAGCCGTGCCGTTCCATCTCTGGCTGGCCGATGTACTTGAAGGCACGTCGGTGCCGGTGGCGGCCCTTGTCGCGGTCACCTCCAAGATCGCATTGTTTGCGGCAATGCTGCGCTACTTCTCGTCGGTCGATCTCTCTCTGCCTGGGGCGCAGGTGAATGAGATCCTGATCGTGGCCGTCCTTAGTATGCTGGGTGGCAATCTGATGGCGGTGGTGCAGACTGACCTCCGTCGCCTCCTGGCAGGATCGTCGATCGCTCATGTCGGATATCTGCTGGTGGCATTTCTTTCGCCGGGCCCGTTCGGTGTGGCGTCTGCAGCTTTCTACCTCGCGGCGTATGCCATCTCCACGCTGGGTGTGTTCGCCATCATGAATGGCGTCCTGCCTCAGGGAACGGATATCCGCGCATGGCACGGTCTGTTCCGTCGCAAGCCTGCGGCGGCGCTGGCCATGTCGGCGATGCTGATTTCGCTGGCAGGCATCCCGCCCGCAGTCGGCTTTTTCGCAAAGTTCTACATAGTTGCAGCCGGTGTCTCGGCCCATCAGACCTTGCTGCTCCTTGTTCTGATCCTCAGCAGCACGATCGGTCTGTTCTACTATCTGCGTCTGATCCTGATCATGCTGACACCTGCACCAGCCGGCCGTGAGAGCGATGCCGAGCTCACGGCACCGACCCCGGTCAATGCAGCGTTGATAACGGTTCTGGCCTGCGCCACGATCCTGCTGGGCATTTTCCCCAGCACGCTCGTTCAACGCAGTCAGGCACTCGTTGTGGCGCCGCCTGTCCCTTCGGCGCCTGCGACACTGCCTTGAGAACGCCGCCCTGCCCGGGGTGAGCAAGCTGCATGTCGTAAGGCATGCAGCTTTTTTTTTATGGGTATAAATCGCCTGCCGGCGCTATCACCCTCCTCATGACACGCGTTCCGCTTAAAAAAGGATGGTGCCCGAGCCTGCATGCTCCCATGCAGACCCATGATGCTGGCTCGTGCGGGTGACGCCTGATCTTGAGGGTTTGTCGCCCGCTCAGCTGGTTTTTTTGGCGGAACGGGCTGCGACGCGGGGAAATGGACGGATCAGCCTCACTACGCGGGGTAATCTGCAGCTGCGCGGGTTCGAGGAGCAGGCGGCAAAACGCTTCGCGTCTGATGCTGCGGGGCAGGGTCTGGGACTTGCCGATCCCGAACGCGAGGCGCGACGGCGTCTACTGTTCATGTCTCCTCTTGCGGGCATCGATCCAGCCTGTGCTCCTGATACGCTTTTGGTTGCTAGAGAGCTCGAAGCGGCGCTGACATCGCCCCAGCAGAGCTGGCAAGCCCCCGAAAAATACAGCGTCGCGGTCGATGGCGGCGGCTTCATCCCGTCCGGTGCCCTGCGTGCCGATCTCATGCTGCGCCATGAAGACGGAGTATGGTGCCTTTATCGTGGTGCGGAGCGACACGCCTCAAACCGGGAGGCGCTTGTGCCTCTCGTGCTGGAGCGTCTCGCGTCCTCGGCGTCGGCCGCCAATGCCGGACGGCCGCTCCATCAGGCGCCTCCTTTCAAGGGAGCGATCCCTCGATTGCTGGGTGCCTTCCTGCCGGGCAGTTTCGGCGCTGTAGCGATCATGGGTGAAATCAGCGCTTCCGGTTTCAGAGCGATCGCAGAGGCGGAGGCGAGGGTTCGTGTCACACCTTGGCGCGGTCTGGTGATGGATCGTCCGGTCGCGGCGCCAGACCTTATCGCCGGTCCTAGTGATCCGCGTCTGGCGCTGACGGCGTGTCCCGGCCGGGATGGATGCGGGCAGGGCCTGGCGTCGACGCGACAGGATGCGCTTTTCCTGGCGCCTTTTCTCAAGGGCAGGCGATTGCATGTCTCAGGCTGCGCCAAAGGCTGCGCGTCCCGTGACAGCAGCGATGTCACACTGGTCGCGCGTGAGGGCGGGTATGATCTTATCTGTCAGGGAACGACGCGCGATCATCCGGTAGAGACTGGTCTTGACGTCGAGGACGTGCGAAGGCGTCTCTGCCGGGCGTAAAAAGGGCCTGAGGTGACAGGAAGGATAGGCATCGCCCATGACCGAGGGGAGCTACGATTACATTCGCGATGGGGCGACAATTTACGCGCAGTCCTTTGCGACCATTCGGGCCGAGGCCGATCTCTCGGGCTTCACACCTGATGAATCCCGCGTCGCAGTGCGGGTCATCCATGCCTGCGGTATGGTCGAGGTAACGCGATCACTGGCTTTCTCGCCTCGGTTCGTCTCCGTTGCCCGTGCCACGCTTCTTGCAGGCAAACCGGTCTTTTGCGATGCGGAAATGGTGGCGCGCGGTGTGACACGCGCGCGCCTGCCAGCAGATAATCAGGTAATCTGCACCCTGCGCGATCCCCGCACCCCGGAAGTTGCGGCGTCGATCGGCAATACGCGCTCGGCCGCGGCGGTCGATCTCTGGGGTGACACGCTTGAGGGGGCTCTGGTCGCCATCGGTAACGCGCCGACAGCTCTTTTTCGCCTGCTGGAATTGATTGAGCGCGGCGGCAAACGTCCTGCAGCGATCATCGGCATGCCGGTCGGCTTTGTTGGTGCCGCGGAATCGAAAGAGGCTCTGGCGCTTCTCGATGACATTCCCTGGGCCATTGTCCGCGGTCGGTTAGGCGGTAGCGCCATGGCCGCTGCTTGCGTGAACGCGCTGGCAAGCGAGACGGAATGAGCGGTATCTGCCGAATTCTTGGCATGGGGCCGGGCGATCCCGAATTGCTGACACTCAAGGCCGTCCGCCTTTTGTCACAGGCCGATCGTGTGGCCTGGTTTGCGGCATGCGGACGCCCCGGTCATGCGCGTGTGATCGCCGATGCCCACATCCCGGCGTCTGCCGAAGAACTGCGCTTCGATTACCCTTTCACGACAGGTGTGCCGGTAGAGGACCCCCGGTATCTGCTGGAGATGGGGGCCTTCTACGATGACTGCGCCCAGCGCCTCGGCGAAGCGCTGGATTGTGGTGAACAGGTCGCCTTGTTATGCGAGGGTGACCCCTTTCTCTATGGCTCGGCAATGTATCTTTTCGACCGGCTCAGCCCGAAACATCGTTGCGAAATTGTGCCGGGTATCTCGGGCATGAGCGGGTGCTGGTCTGCGGCCCATCTGCCGATGGTCCATGGCGACGATGTGCTGAGCGTGCTGCCTGCGACCCTCGATGAGGATAGCCTGGCCGCGTGGCTGAGCAAGGGCGATGCTCATGTCATCATGAAGCTGGGCCGCAACTTCACCAAGGTTCAGTCGGCACTGCGGCGTGCAGGTCGCCACGACAAGGCGGTCTATGTCGAGCGCGGGACCCAGTCGGGACAGGTCTGTCTGCCCCTCGGTCAGGCGCCTGAGAAAGCGCCCTATTTCTCGATGATTCTCGTGCCGGGGCGACGCCGGGCGCGATGACGGGACTTCTCTATGTCGTCGGGCTGGGGCCGGGCTCCGGGGAGCAGATCACGCAGGAAGCGTGTCTCGCTCTGACGCAGGCAACGGATCTTCTGGGTTACGGTCCTTATGTTGCAAGGGCCGTTGCGCTTGGGGCTGCAAAAACGGCTATCGCACATGAGACGGATAACCGGGAAGAGCTCGACCGGGCTCGTCACGCTCTGACGCTGGCTCAGCAGGGGCGTGTCCCTGTTGTGGTCTCCGGTGGAGATGCCGGTGTGTTCGGTATGGCGAGTGCCGTGTTCGAGGCTGTTTCGGAAGGGCCGTCTTCTTGGCGGGAGATCGATATACGGGTCCTTCCCGGTGTGACGGCGGTTCTGGCGGCAGCATCGCGTATCGGCGCGCCTTTGGGAGGCGATTTTTGCGTCATCTCGCTCTCGGATAATCTCAAGCCATGGGACGTTCTGGCAAAACGATTGCGTCTAGCCGCTGAAGCCGGGTTCGTAATCGCCCTGTATAATCCGCGCTCTCTGGCGCGCCCGGACCAGCTGGATCGGGGGTTCGCCGTGCTGCGTGACGTGCTTTCGGGGGAGACGGTGGTGATATTCGCCCGCGCCATCGGCAGGCCGGGTGAGCGGATCGAAAGCACGGTTTTGGCGCAGGCAGAGGGGGCGAGTGCCGATATGAGCACGCTGGTGTTGATCGGCTGCGCCCAGACCCGCCAGATCGAACGGCCCGGGCGGCCGCCCTGGTTCTACACGCTGCGTCGTATCCCCTGAATCCAGTCTAAAGCGGCATCGATTGTCTGGCATTCTCGTGCGTCAGGCAGGGTAGGGCGGTCGACCATGATGACGGGAATGTTCAGCTGGTTGGCGGCGTCCAGCTTGGCGGCGGTCTCTTTAGCCCCTGCGTTTTTCGTAACGAGACAGGTGATTCCATGATGGCGCAGAAGGTTTGTCTCGTCCTCAAGGGTAAACGGACCCCGTGCCAGAATGAGCGTTGTCTGAGGGGGAAGGCTCCCTGATGGACGCTCGATACTGCGCAGCACATAGCGATGCGGTGTGTCGAAAAAGGGAGCGAGATCCTTGCGGCCCGTGCTCAGAAAGACAGTGTGTGGTGTCGGGCCTAGAGCCTCTGACACATCGGTCATGTTCGAGACATGCTGCCATGATGCTCCCGCTGGGGCCTGCCATGCCGGGCGCGTGAGACGCAGCAGTGGAATGTCGCAGTGTCGGGCGCCTCGACGGCGTGATGGCTCATTTGGCTGGCAAAAGGATGGGTGGCATCGATCACCGCGTCGATCGCCTCGGCCCGGAGAAAGGTGCTCAGTCCGGACACCCCTCCAAATCCGCCGCTCCGTGTCTTGCAGGGCACGGGCAGCGCAGAGCTGGTAACCCCAGCCAGTGAAAAAATGATATGATGCTGGTGAAGAGACTCCAGCGCCTGACAAAGCTGGCGTGCTTCGCTCGTCCCCCCCAGGATCAGGATTTTCATCGTTTGCCTTCTCTTGCTTCCCTGTCAGAGTCCGGACCCTGGCTCACCGTCATCGGCCTTGGTGAAGATGGATTTGAGGCGCTTTCGCGGCAGGCGCAACGGGCTATCGTCCAGGCCGATCATATCATGGGAGGCACACGTCATCTCTCCCTGATCGAAGGAAAGAGCGATGCACAATGTCTGCCCTGGCCTTCGCCTTTCACCCAATCGATGCAGGCACTTGAAGCCTGCGCCGGGAAGAAGACCGTTGTCTTGGCTTCCGGCGACCCCTTCTGCTTCGGTGTGGGTACTCAGCTCGTGGCGCATTTCGGCCGGGATGCGCTCGAGATCCTTCCTGCGCGTTCGTGCGTCACACTTGCCTGTTCGCGTCTGGGGTGGGCCGCTCAGGAGGTCAGCATTGCTTCGCTTTGCGGGCGTCCGATTGCTCGTCTGAGACCTCTTTTGCAGCGAGGCGCGCGGCTTCTCGTGCTTTCAGCCGATGAGGCGACTCCCGCCCAACTCGCCAGCTGGCTGACAGCACAGGGATGCGGGCACAGTGTTCTTCATCTGCTTGAGGCCCTCGATGGGCCTCGCGAGTGTGTGCGGACATTACGCGCCTGCGATGCCATTCCCCAGAATCTGGCGCGGTTGAACATGATCGGCGTTGAGGTCGTTGCCGGGCCAGAAGCGGAGCTTCTTTCTCTAAGCAGCGGGTTACCTGACCGGCTTTTCGAGCATGACGGGCAACTGACCAAGCAGGAGATACGGGCTGTCACTCTCTCGGCTCTCGGGCCGTACCCGGGACAGATTTTGTGGGATCTGGGGGCAGGCTCGGGCTCGGTCGGGATCGAGTGGATGCTGCGCCATCCGGCCAATCGTTGTTTCGCCGTCGAACGCGCGCCGGAACGCGTGTCCCGTATTCTGCGCAACGCGGAACACCTGGGCGTGCCTGAGCTTCACGTGGAACAGCACGCTCTTCCTTGCCCGTTGCCCGGTTTGCCGGTGCCCGATGCTGTCTTTGTGGGGGGCGGTGTTGGGGTGCCTGGCGTGCTCGATCTGGGATGGTCGGCATTGAAGCCCGGAGCTGTCTGGTCGCCAATGCCGTCACGCTTGAGGGCGAGCAGAGGCTCTTTCAGGCTTTCAAAGAGTGGGGGGGTGCGCTATCGCGCATCAGTTTGGAGCGTCTGGGGCCGATAGGTGATGTGTTTGGGTTTAGGCCTGCGATGACTGTGACGCAGTATCGGGGAGTCAGGCCGTGTTGATCGCAGGGTTGGGCTGTATGCTTAATGCCTCTCCAGAGGCGATGATCTCGGTTGTCGAGCAGGCGATTGCCCTTTGGGGGGCTCCTCAGGGATTGGCAGTGCCTGCGTTCAGACAGCATCATGCGGCGATGTTGGGGGTTTCGCAGTTCTTCGCCCTTCCCATCACCGTCGTGGATCTTCTGGCTCTCGCCTCCGTGCAGCCACGTTGCCTGACCCATTCCGAGGTTGCGCGTATCGCAACAGGTTTTGGGTCAATTGCAGAGGGTTGTGCTTTGGCCGCTTTGGGGCCGAATGCGCGTCTTTTGGGTGCCCGGCTTGCCGGAGTAGGCGTGACATGCGCGTTTGCGTCGATCGATGAAGAGGCGCTGACACCATGACCGTGCATTTCATAGGAGCCGGGCCGGGGGCAGCAGACCTCATGACCCTGCGAGGTCGCGACCTTCTCGCGAAGGTCCCGCTCTGCCTCTATGCCGGATCGATCATTCCCTCCGAAATTCTGGGGTTTTGCGGGGCGCAGACCCGGCTAGTGGATACGGCGCCGCTTTGTCTGGACGAAATCGAGGCTCTCTGCGTCGAGGCCCATCGCGATGGCCTCGATGTTGCGAGGCTGCATTCAGGAGATCTCTCTCTCTATAGCGCTGTTGCCGAGCAGGTGGCGCGGCTTGAGAAACACGGCATTCCTTACACGCTCACGCCGGGTGTGCCGGCTTATGCGGCGGCAGCTTCCCTTCTCGGGCGCGAGCTGACCGTGCCCGGAATTGTGCAAAGCCTCGTTCTGACACGTCTTTCCGGACGGGCTTCGGCTATGCCTGAGGCAGAGACGCTGGAGGCCTTTGCCGCGACAGGCGCTACACTTGCCATCCATCTTGCCATTCACAGGCTTGAGGAGGTCGTGACGCGATTGGTGCCGTTTTATGGGGCCTCCTGCCCGAGCGCGGTGGTTGCCCGTGCCAGCTGGCCGGATGAGCGGTGCGTGGAGGCAAAGCTGGGCGACATCGTCGCGGTCATGAAAGACGCGCCTGAAACGCGGACTGCGCTGATTCTCGTTGGCAAGGCACTCAATCCGGAAATGGTCCGCGAGAGCGCTCTTTATGATGCGCACTATCAAAGACGCTTTAGGGGACGGGATGAAACCTCTCTGAAGGAGATTATCTAAATCGTCAGAAATGTCAGGGGAGTGTCCCCTGACTGTCCTCGGATGGGGTAGACGAGGCAGCCCGCAGGGCTTCCTGCTTTCTGGCAAGAGCCTGTTTGTGCACCTGACGCTCCATCCATTTCTGCGCTGTCAGTTTCAGCTCTGGGTCCAGCAGACGGTAAAGACGAAGAAGATCGTTTTCGTCAGGCGTCAGAACTGCCGGAATTTCTTCCTCGATCATGCCGGTCAGAAAGGCTTCGGTCGAGACTTCAAACAGAGCGGCAAGCTTGGGAATGTATTTACGCAAACTACCGACACGCCCTGTTTCCCAAAAAGCAACAGCAGAGCGTGAGACACCCAGAGAGTCGGCAAGTTGCTGCTGACTAAGTCCCTGACTTTTTCGAAGCATTGCAATGCGCCGCGTGAGCACAAAACTTGGCGACATTTCTCCCTTCTGTTGAGCGGGCATATCTTTTTTCTCTCTGTTCTGCAGAATTTTTATTGATCATGAAATAGCACTTGAAGGTGAAGAAAATCACCCTCCTTTTTGGTGCGTGTCTTCAGAATGCCGCCACGGTGTGAGACGAAGCGCTTCGCCAATCTGATCGAGAAAGGTAGCAACGCGTGCCGGGTGCGACCGGCCCGGGGGCGTCAGCAGGCAGAGCTCCGTGTCGGGGAACTGCCATTGGGGCAGGACCTGCTCAAGCCTTCCTGCTCGTAAATCGGTCGAGATCATGAATTCGGGAAACAGGCCGATGCCATGCCCGGCCAGAAGTGAGGGCAGGAACGCTTCGGCATTATTGCCGCTGAAGCGCGGTTTGGGGGGCTCGATCTGGAGCATGTCATCCTCGTGGCTCACACGCCAGAAATTGCCGCCCTGCGTGCTTGTGTAAAGAAAGCCCTGATGCTGCTTGAGTTCTCTCGGATGCGCGGGACGTCCGTGCTGATCGAGGTAGAAGGGTGTAGCAACCAGAAGCAGCGGGATACGGCACAGGCGCAAGCCACGCAGCGAAGACGAGGCGTGGGTGGCGATCCTGATCGCTATGTCAAAGCCCCCGGCAATCAGATCGAGCTGATCGTCGGTATAGGTCATGGAAAGCGAGATATCGGGGAAACGGGTCAGAAAATCCGGTAGGAGCGGTGCTACGTGGTTGAGGCCGAACGAAATTGGCGCCGTGATCCTGAGTAACCCGTGGGGATGGAGTACGGCCTTTCTCAGCTCAGCCTCAGCAGCTTCACCCTCGCCCAGAAGCCGGACGGCATTCGCGAGAATGCGGTGTCCTGTTTCGGTCAGGGCGAGCTGGCGCGAGGTCCGGTTGAAGACAAAAGTGCCAGTGCTCTGTTCAAGGCGCGCGATCGCTTTCGAGACGGTCGGCCTTGAAAGACCAAGGGCACGCGCCGCAGCGCTGAAAGATCCCAGTTCCACGATACGGGCAAAGATGGCGAGAGCCTCGAAATCGGGCAGGCGTGTTGTCATTTATCGGAACCGATCAATTGCCATACTTTCTATATCTTAACTGAGGGAAGGGTTCCTATTGTCGCAGCATAGCGGAAAGGAAAAGTAACTCATGATCGACCATCGCGTTTTTGCTTCTCTGGGCCATGCCGATCACGGCTGGCTCAAGGCTACCCATCATTTTTCATTCGGCGGGTATCATGACGCCGAGCGTATGGGGTGGGGCGCGCTGCGTGTCTGGAATGACGACGAGATCGCGCCAGATAGCGGCTTTCCGGCCCATCCGCATCGGGACATGGAAATCATCACCTATGTGCGTCAGGGGGCCATCACCCATAAAGACTCGCTCGGCAATGAGGGGCGCACCGAGGCAGGTCAGGTTCAGGTCATGTCAGCCGGAAGTGGCATCGTTCACAGCGAGGCGAATCAGGAATCCGACGTGACGACGCTCTTCCAGATCTGGATCATGCCGGATCGCCGGGGTCATGCGCCGTCCTGGGGGACGCGACCCTTCCCGGTCGAAGCGCGGGACAACCGCCTTGTGACGCTGGCATCGGGGATGGAAGGCGATGAAGACGCGCTCAGGATCAATGCATCGGCTCGGGTCAAGGCAGCCACGATCAAGCGGGGCGAAACCGTTACCTGGGCATTGGCGCCGGGCTGGTCCGGCTATGCCGTCCTCGCTTCTGGCGCCATCGAGCTGGGAGGCATTGTCCTGAATCCACGAGATGGGGTGGCCTTGCGGGACGAAGGGGACCTCATCCTGACGGCACATGACGATTCCGAGATTGTGGTTGTCGAGACGGCTCCCTGATCGGAAGATCCTGCGGGCAGAAGAGAGCTCATAAAAGCCTTCCCTATACCCTCCCCCCTAGTATAGGGACTGCATGAGCGCGCAGCAGCATAAACAGATTTCTCTTCGTCTCAGGCAGGCCCGTGGTCATCTCGAGAGTATTCTCGAGATGATCGACGCCGATCGAAGCTGCGCCGATCTGGCGCAGCAGATTCAGGCTGTCGAAAACACGCTGCGCAACGCGAAGCGGAGCCTGATACGGGATCACGTCGAGCATTGCATCGTCGAAGCGATGGCCGATGGCGGGATTAGCCGGGATGATGCCGTGCAGGAATTCGAACGTCTTGTGAAATATCTCTGACAAAGGTGCGGGCGATGAGGGTCACTTTCTGTCCGGGATGGGGTGTGGAATCAGGGCGTCGTGCTGCCCTGCTTCTTGCGACAGCATTCTTCTTCTCTGGTGCATCGGTCTGGGCGTCGCCAGCTGGAACATCGACCGGGGCATCTTCAGTCGGCGCGCCACCTGCACAGGCGGCGCCCAACGGCGTGCAGCCTCTTGAGCTGTCGCAAGAGGCCCAGCGCAATGAGCAGTTCGCTGTTCTGCCTTTGAAACAGGGCGTGTTGTTTCATCTGGTTCCGGCTATGGCCCGTGTCGATGCCGATACCAGCCGCGTGATCGACATCCACTCAGCCGGTAGCGGCAAGGTCACGGCGGTGCATGTGACGCCCGGGCAGCCGGTTACACTGGGGCAGGCGCTCATCTCTTATACGGATCATTCCCTGCACGAACTTCATCTGCAACGTCAGCAGGTCGAGGCCGCTCTGGCGTCAGCGCGAGCAGGCGAGACAGAAGCGGAGTTGCTTTATAAACGGGGTCTTGCGCTCGTCGGGAGTGCCGTCTCCACAGGTGAGCTCGAGCGCCGGCGCATGGTGCTGCAACAGCAACGGGGGCAGGTGACAGCCCGTCAGGCCGATCTGGAGACGCTCGAACATCGTCAGACCGAAGAGTTCACATCTGTCACCGAGCGTATCGTGCAGGATGAAGCCTCCGATCTGATCAGCCCGGTCAACGGGATCGTGCAGGCGATCCGTACCTCTGTCGCCGCTGACATCACGGCGGGCGATAATCTCGTGACGGTGGTCGATCTCTCCCGGCTTTGGCTCGTCGCCGATCTCTCTGCGGAGGATGCTGCCCGTCTTGTCCCGGGTGCCGGAGCTGTCTTTCACGCAGCAGGGCAGGATCACGCCCCTGCGATTTCTGCCCATGTCGATACGGTGGCGGGCCTTGCCGATCCGGCCACAGGCTGGTGCGCGTGGTCTGTACGCTGAAGAAGCCGCCCGGCTTCATCAGGCCCGGCATGATGCTCGATGCTGTCTTTCAAACCGGTGCCGGAAAAACAGGTCTGGTTGTGCCCCAGGCAGCGCTTCAGGAAGTCGATGGCAAGAAGCTGGTCTTTCTGCAGCGTGATGCGACTCATTTCATGCCCGTCGAGGTAAAGCTCGATGAGCAGAATGAGGAGAGTGCTCTCGTGGTCGGTGCGCTGCATGAGGGCGACCGGATTGTGGGCGCCGGAAGCTTCACGCTGAAATCGATGTTGCTCCTCTCTTCCATGACGGATGACTGACCGGACGATGTGGCAGTTTCTCCAAGGTAATAAGCTGGCAGTCCTGGCGCTGTGCACGTTGCTCGTGCTCGCAGGGCTTTGCGTTGTGCCGGGCCTGCCGGTCGAGCCTGTTCCCGATATCTCACCGCAACAGGTCCTGGTTTCGGTAACGGCACCGGGGCTTGCGACGGAGGAAGTCGAGAAGCAGATCACCTTTCCGCTCGAAGCCAGCCTGACCGGTCTGCCCGATCTGATCGATCTGCGCTCGGTGTCCCGCACCGGGGTATCGGTCGTTTATCTGCAATTCGACGAACATTCCGATCTCGACCTGGATCGGACGCGTGTGAATGAGAGGCTGCAAAAGGCGCGTGAGAGCATCGCCGTGCCCGTTGACCTGTCCATGGGGCCGCTCGCCACCGGTATGGGCGAGATCATGCAGATCCAGATCGAGGGCGATAAAAGATATTCCCCGCTCGCGTTGAACCGCCTCATGACATGGTCGGTCGCGCCCCAATTGCGTCTTGTCCCGGGTGTTGCAGACGTCAACGTCAACGGCGGCGCAGAAGAGACCTATACGCTCACCCTCGATCAGGCACGCATGCGCGCGCATAACGTTCCAATCGGGAAGATCTACGAAGCGATCGAGACCAATAACGCCTCGTCGGGTGGGGGATGGATTGCCCGGCAGGCGGAGCAGCAGATCGTCGTCGGGCGCGCCCTTGTCAGTTCTCTGGCAGATTTCGGTGCTATCCCGGTCGTGATGGGTGACAAGGGTGTCGTTCTGCGCCTGCGCGATCTGGGCAGCATTTCGCTCTCCGGCAGGCTGCGCCTTGGCGCCGTGACTCGCGATGGTCAGGGCGAGATCGTCAATGGTGTCGTGATGATGCAAAAGGGTGCGAGTTCGAATGCGACACTCGGAGCCCTTGCCCAGGCCCTGCCGTCGATCCGGCATTCCCTGCCGCCGGGCGTCAGGCTCAAGCCGTTCTACAGCCGCTCAACGCTGACGGGCGAGACCGTGCATACCATCAAGGAGAACCTCCTTCTTGGAGCGGTTCTCGTGTTTCTGACGCTGTTTGCTGTTTTGGGTAACTGGCAGGCCGCCCTGGTGATTGTGTCCGTTATCCCGGTCTCCCTTGTCGCTGCGTTTGTGGGCATGCGCTTTTTCGGCATATCGGCCAATCTTCTCAGCCTCGGTGCGATCGATTTCGGGATGATCGTCGACGGATCTCTGGTGATCGTCGAGCATCTGATGGTCGAGCGCAGCCGGAGCGCGCCGGGTGAGTCGCTTGAAAGCCTTGCCGTACACACAGTGCGCGCCGTGCTGCGCCCTGTCAGTTTCGCTATTTTCGTGATCGTGATGGTCTATCTGCCGATCCTGACCTTGCAGGGTGTCGAAGGGCGGATGTTTCGTCCCATGGCGCAGACGATCATCATGGGGCTGCTGACCTCACTCTTTTACTGTTTTCTTGTCGTGCCGGTCTTGTCCGCCGTGGTGTTACGACGTGCGCCTCAAGACCGCGAGACGCGCTTTGTCAGGATGCTGCGCGAGGGATATGAGCCCGCCCTGGCGTGGTGTGCAGCGCACGCGAAAACGGTCTTTCTCGCCACAGCAGCGATCTTCGTCCTGGCGCTGATCCTGGCCTCCCGACTTGGGGGAGAGTTTGTGCCGCAGCTTGAAGAAGGAGCGTTGGTCGTCGTTGCCAATCGTCTGCCGAGCGCGTCGCTACCGACCGTGCTTCACTCGGTCACGCAGCAGGAAAAAATCATCAAGGATTTTCCTGAAGTGGAGACCGTGGTGAGCAATACCGGTACCTCGGCGATTCCGACCGACCCGATGGGCACAAATGAGACGGATAGTTTTATCTTTCTCAAACCCAGAGAGGCATGGAGGCCGGGCATGACCCAAGCGCGTCTGGTCGAGGCCATGAGCGCGAAACTGGCTCATGATCTCCCCGATGCGGCGTATTCCTGGACTCAACCGATCGAGATGCGCATGGATGACATGCTGTCGGGCGTCCGCAGCCAGATCGCGATCTCGATCTATGGCGACGATCTGGCCATGCTCAACCGGCTGGCTGGCAAGGTTGTCAGCCTTGTCTCCGCCATTCCGGGCGCAGCTGATGTTGCGCAGCAGGGTGAGGGATCGGTCCCCTACCTGCATATCGACGTCAATCGCGATGCGGCTGCGCGGCTCGGTGTCGCCGTGCCTGAAATCCTCGCAACAATCGAGGCGATCGGTGGGCATATCGGGCGTCCGGTCATTCTCGATAATGCGTTAGTCCCGACCCAGATCCGTTTCAGCGAGGGGGTCAGTGCGTCTGCCGAGCGACTTGGTAGTCTGCAGATCCGGCGGGAAGACGGGCATGGATGGGTTTTGCTCAAGGACGTGACGCGTCTTTCGGTCGAGCAGGGCAATGCCCGGATCGATCGCGCGTCGCTGCACCGTCGGGTGATCGTTCAGGCCAATGTCCGGGGTCGCGATCTCAAATCCTTTGTCACCGAGCACAGTCGACCGTTGCCCGGGATCTGGTTCTGCCTCCGGGCTACCAGCTGAGCTGGGCTGGTCAGTTTCGTAATCTCGACTCTGCCATGAAGCGGCTGAGCCTCGTGGTGCCCGTGGCGCTTGTACTGATTTTTGTCTTTCTCATCCTCGCACTCGGGACGCCGCGAGCAGCGCTGCTCGTCTTTATCAACCTGCCCATCGCTGCAACCGGGGGTGTTTTTGCGCTTGCGATCAGGGGGTTGCCCTTCAGCATTGCGGCAGGGATCGGGTTTATCGCCCTGTTTGGCGTCGCTATTCTCAACGGGGTGGTGCTGGTGAGCCAGATTCAGGAGTTCCGCGAGGCAGGGATGCGAGCGGCACAGGCTGCTTTCGAAGCTGCCAAGGCGCGGTTTCGCCCGGTGCTCGCAACGGCTTCTGTTGCCAGTTTCGGCTTCTTTCCGACGGCATTTTCATCCGGGTCGGGGGCCGAAGTCGAGCGACCTCTGGCGACGGTCGTGATCGGAGGGTTGATGACGTCAACCCTCCTGACATTGCTTGTTCTGCCCCTGCTCTATGCCCGCTTCTTCAACGATAAGCCGACGAAGGGCCCAGAGGCGGAGCAGAGTGCTCAGCCCATGGCGTGAAGAGCGCAGATCTTGTTGCCTGAGGGGTCGCGCAGATAGGCCAGATAGAGCTTGCCGATGACGGTATCGCGGGGACCCGGTGGGTTTTCAAGCGTTACGCCGCCATTGGCGAGACCGGCTTTATGCCATGCTTCAACTTCTTCCGGTGACTTGGCTGCAAAGCCGACCGTACCGCCATTGGCGCCTGTCGCTTCTTCGCCGTTGAGAGGCTTCGTGACCAGGAAGCGCCCGTTGTCATGGACGTAAAGCATGCGTCCTGCATCATAGTCGATCTTGGCGGGCGGACATCCCAGCGCACCGAGAACGGCATCGTAGAATGCCTTGGACGCGTCGAGATCGTTACTGCCGACGACAATGTGACTGAACATGGAGTTGATCCTTTTTTGAGGCAGGTCGCTCTGCGATGCAGGGGACCCGGGTCAGGAAGGCGACTTTATGACGCCAGGCGAGGGCGTATTGCGCCTGGCCCTTAAACGCATAAAGCCGGGGGCGTTTCCGCCCCCGGCTTTATTAAATCATGTTTCGACGCTGGCTTAGAGGCTGGCGCTGATGCGGCCGAAGTAATAGCCGCCCGTGAACGGAACCTGATTGGAGAACTGATCGTACATCGAGCCACCGGCGGGGACGAGATTGCCGGGGAGGCGACGGGGACGCACGTTGAACACGTTGTTGACGCCAATCGATGCATGAACACGCGAGGTGATCTTGTAGCCGATTTCGAGATCCGTCAGCCAGCGCGGGGAGTTCTTGAACTGACCGAAGCAGGAGGTGGAGTAGCGCGCTGCGCCGCCGCCGGGGCAGGTGGCAGAAGAAGGTGTCCAATCCTGGAACGTCATCATGTTGGTCGTCTCGCCGTAGCGGCTCTGACGAACGTTCACGTCGAAGCGGCCGATCGTCCACAAGGCATTGAGGATGATCTTGCTGCGCGGCGTTGCCGTGGTGATGTAGCCAATCGTCTGTTCGTTTAGCAGCGGCTTGCCGATGGTCGAGATACCGTTGTGGTGCAGACGGGTACGGTTCAGGTTGAAGGCCGCCATAAGAGCGACATTGCCGTAATCATGCAGACGCAGAAGGTAGTCTGCCTTGATGTCGAGGCCCTGCGTACGGGTGCTGGCACCGTTCGACAGGAAGTAGGCTGACGATGCAGCGGCGTTTGTTGCCGAAGGAGAGACGTCAAAGCCGAAGGAACGGATCGCATCGAGTGCCTGAGCACCACGCACGGTGCCACCCTGAACGATACGGTCACGCAGATTGATCTGATAGACGTCGGTTTCGACATGCAGACCGCGGACGGGCTCCATGGTGAAGCCTGCGCTGGCATTGACCGAACGTTCCGGCTTCAGGCCCTGGGCACCGAGCGAGCGTGCTGCTGCGGACTCAACCGGAAGCTGACCGCCGACGCTGCCTGTGCCTGCAAAGATGTTCAGGCGGCTGAAATGGGATTCCTGCAGGGTAGGAGCACGGAAGCCATTGGCAATCGTCCCGCGCAGGGCGAAGCGGTTGGTGAAATCGTAGCGCGCCGAGAGCTTGCCGTTTTCGGTGTTGTCGGTGTCGGTATAGTATTCGTAACGGCCAGCGACATCGATCGACAGCTTGCTTGTCGGGCGGATGGTCGCATCCACATAGGCCGAATAGATATTACGATACCAGGTGCCTGCCGATTGCGGCGGGATGCCGGCGTGCTCGACCGGACCGCCGTCGAGGTAGGATTCCGGATTGCCCGAGACGATCTGGTACGAGTCCAGACGATGCTCGCCGCCGAAGGCGAGGCTGACCGGCATGGACCAGATCTTGAAGCCACGACGCAGATCGAGGTTGTTCGTCCACTGGGTGTTCTTCTGGGTGTAATCCCAGAACTTGCTCGGCGAGTAACCCGTGCGGGCGAGCTGGCCCAGATTGACCACGTCGCGGATGCTGATGCGCGAATTGTCGCCGCCATAGACGGTGGAGAGGTTCCAGTCGAAGCCGAGGAGGTCGTGACCCTTCAGGCCAAGCTCGACGCCGTAATCGAGTTCGTCATCACCCGTGATCGGACGCAGCTCGGTGATGCCGGCAGCCGGAACGATATAGGGATATTTGTAAGCCATCATCTCGGCATGGCGATAACCGAGCGTTGCCTGACCGTAGAGCTCGATCCCTGCTGCCAGAGGCTTGCCGAAATTAAGCGCAAAGGTCTCGCGCGTTTCTTTCGGGGTGCTCAGATAATCGGTCTTGCGGCCGCGCCAGCTTTCTGACCCGGGCTTGACGCCAACGAAGTAGTTCTTGGTATCGGCGCCAGCAGGCCAGTAGCCGAGAAGCGCGTGGTCGGGGCCCCAGGCAATGGCGTGTTCGGTCTGATAGAACTGGGCGCCGAGATGGACGAAACCGTCCTTGCCAAGCTTGAAGCCGCCATCGGCATCGAGCTGATACTGCTCACCGCTGCGAGATAGGCATTGGCGCCGCCCTGTCCGCTCAGCGTCAGACCGTGATCTTTTTTCTTGGTGATGATGTTCACCACGCCTGCGATCGCGTCAGAGCCGTACATGGCGGCTGCGCCATCTTCCAGCACTTCGATATGGTCGATCATGTTGCCCGCAAGCATGTTCAGATCGACGCCTGACGAGGCAAACTGGGGGCCCGGCTTCTGAACGATATTCGCCGTCGAGTGGCGGCGCTTGCCGTCAACCAGAACCAGCGTTTCGTTGGGGCCGAGGCCACGCATCTGAACGGAAGAGACCAGCGAGTTCGTGTTCGATCCACGGGCGCTCATGGTGATGGACGGATAGGTCCGTGTCAGCGCATTGGCGATATTGAGCTCGCCCGAACGCTCAAGAGCTTGGAGGAGATCACGACCACAGCTGATGCTCTGGCGTGCCTTCACATGGCTCTCACGCGTACCGGTGACGACCACCTGTTCGGATTCATCCGAACCTGTGACGAACTTGTTTTTCTTCGTCAGTGCAGTCGTCTTGTCGGCCTTTTTCTGGTCGACTTCCTGTGTGGCCGATGCGGCAGCAGCGTAAGCGCCAGCGCTCAGGAATGGCGTGCAAGCAGTTGTTGCAACAAGGAACAGGGCAAGTCTTTTCACCGGGCTCTCCGACACGTGTCTGGATGTAACGGGTCGCAAAAACGTTACTGAGGCGGTCGGAGTAAAGTTAAGATTTTATGTCAATATGTCGTAATATTTCTACTTTCTGTGAAAATATTTCCGGCAATGTAACAGAGAAAAATTCGCTCAAGATGCAACAAGATTGCACCAAGATTTCAATGCAAGAAGATATACTTTCGCTTCGATTTAACTGACAACATGCAGGAATTCGGGTGATTTTTTTATCCATTCGAGCGATGAGAGTTAATCACCGTGCGTTCATGCCGGTTGTAGTCTCCCCTCGAAAACTCGAACGTTCCTAGCGGAGAGGCCTCCTCTCTTTTGAAACGTCATGTAACTACTTCGTAAAGCCTGTTTCATCCTTCCGGGAAGGGCCTTGCAGGGTCGAGAGGGCTTTCGAGGGGGTTCGATAAAAATTGGATCATGTCATGAAACTGTCACGAAACCGAAACGGCGTTTTGACAGGCCTGATCCGCAATGTTTCTCTACCGATATCAATTCTACCGATGAGAGAAGAGGATTCCAGCTTGGGCGTGTTCACTCCGGGTGCGGAGTCTTCCGGTTGCAAATCAGGGCATGATGTGGATTGATATATTATATCATTCTCTAGTTCTGAGCTTTCGATCCATGGCTTTCAAAAGACCTCCGCTCTTTTTCTCTTCTGCTCTGCTGGGCGCTGTCGCCTTTGCCGGATCTGCACAGGCGGATGAAGGGATGTGGACCTTCGACCATCTGCCCAAGGCTGCCTTGCAGAAATCCTATGGCTTTACGCCCGACGCCAGCTGGGTTCAGCATGTGGTGCAGTCCTCCGCCCGTCTGGCTGAAGGGTGCTCTGCCTCCTTCGTCTCTGGCGACGGGTTGGTGATGACCAATCATCATTGTGCCAATTCCTGTCTGGCGGCTTTGTCAGACAAGGACCACGATTATTTCCGGGAAGGCTTCTACACCAAAGACCTCGCCGAGGAGCGCCAATGCCCCGGAATGGAGCTCGATCGTCTCGATACGATGAAGGATGTTTCTGCGCCGGTGGCCGACGCGACCAAGGGCAAGCAGGGTGCCGCCTATTCGGCAGCGCTTCAGGAGGTCGAGAGCAAGCTGACCAAGGACTGCATTGGCGGTGATGACACGCATTGGCGGTGCGATATGGTGTCGCTTTACCATGGCGGCCAGACAGCGCTTTATCGCTATCGCCGTTACAAGGATGTGCGCATTGTCATGGCGCCCGAGCAGGGCATTGCGTTCTTCGGGGGGGATCCCGACAATTTCGACTATCCGCGCTACGACATCGATCTGTCGATGTTGCGGGTCTATGAAAAGGGAAAGCCGGTTCACACTCCCTTCCTGCAGGTCGATCCCGCAGGTCCGAAGGCTGACGAGCTTGTCTTTACATCCGGCAATCCGGGCAGGACGCAGCGCGGGCTCCCTGCCGCTGCTCTGGCTTTCCAGCGGGATGTCGTCAATCCGATGGTCATCGCCCTGTATTCCGCCAGGGTGGGGATGTTGTGGCAATACGGGCGTGAGAGCGCAGCTCACGCCAAAGAGTCTGAAAATACGCTGTTTGGCGTTCAGAATGCTCTGAAATCGCTCTCAGGAACACAGGCGGCGCTCCAGTCGAGTGACATCGTGGCACGTCGTGCGAAAGAAGACGCGGCGCTGCAGAGCTGGATCGATGCGGATCCAGCCCGGAAGGCAGCTTATGGACAGCCTTTCAGGGAGGTGGACAAGGCTATCGCCCTCGAAAAGGACCTCTTCGCGCGCAATCTGGCGCTGAGCATGGTGTTCGGTGGTGTTCTCGACGATGTCATTACCCTGGTCGAGGGCGCGCATGAGCGCGGCATGCCCGATGCGAAGCGCCATGCGGGGTTCCATGATGCGCAGCTGGGTGAAATCGAGAGCGCTCTGGGCGCTCAAGAGCCTTTCCATTCGGATCTCGAGACCGCCATGTTCGCGCTGCGCCTGACCAGTCTGCGTCAGACGGTCGGAGCGGACGACGCTCTGGTGCATCTGGCGCTTGGTTCCGATGCACCGGACGAGCTCGCGGCACGTCTCATCAAGGGAACGGGGATGGGCGACCCATCGGCGCGCCTGGCTTTGTGGAACGGAGGCCTCAAGGCGATCGAGGCGTCAAAAGATCCATTGGTTATGTTCGTCCGCAAGCTCTATCCGAGCTACACCGACTTGCGTGACAAAATGCGCGATGAGGTGAGCGCTCCCTTGCACAAGGCTCAGGGCGATATCGCCCGTGTCCGTTTCGCTCAGGCGAAGGATGAAGGACGTCTCGACACACTTTCTCCCGATGCTACCTTCTCGCCCCGTCTGTCTTACGGGACGGTCAAGGGATGGCGGAAGAACGGGGTGGATGTTGCGCCCTTTACCGATTTTGCGGGCATGTATCGCCATGCGACGGGCAGCGAACCTTTTGCTCTTCCGCAACGCTGGCTCGACGCCAAGACAAAGATCGATCTTTCTACGCATCTCGATTTCGTCTCGACCAACGATATTGTCGGCGGCAATTCAGGCTCCCCTGTCATCAACCGTGCCGGCAAGGCGGTTGGGCTGATATTTGACGGGAACCTGCCGAGCCTTGCCGGGGATCTGTATTACGACATCAGCAACAACCGGGCTGTTGCGACCGATACGAGCTCAATTATTGCTGCTCTGAGAAAGGTTTATCATGAAGACGTTCTGGCGGATGAGCTGACCAGCGGTCATCGCTGATCGTCGTCTCGGCAGAAAAAGGGCCGTCGCAAGCAGGACGGCCCTTGGAGAGGCTTTAGAGGGAGACATCCCTCTAAAGCCTCTCTTGTTTTCAGATGACCGGAGTGCCGCCCGTTACTGCGATGGTGGCGCCCGAGATGTAGCTGGCCTCATCACTGGCGAGCATTACATAAGGTGCGATCAGCTCGACAGGCTGGCCGGGGCGCCCAAGCGGCGTATCCTCACCGAATACATGAACATGATCGCCATGCATTGTAGCCGGGATGAGCGGCGTCCAGATCGGGCCAGGGGCGACGGTATTGGAGCGAATGCCCTTCTCGCCCAGAAGCTGGGCGAGGCCACCACTGAAATTCTGGATCGCTGCCTTGGTGGCGGAATAGGCGAGCAGCCTTGGTTTCGGGCTGTCGGCGTTGACCGAGATCGTGTGGATGATCGACGCACCGCTTTTCATATGGGCCACGGCATGACGCGTGATGCGGAAGGTCGCGCCGATATTTGTCGCGAAGGTGTCGTCCCACTCGTCTTCGGAGATATCTTCGAGCGCGAGGCGCTCGACCTGAAAGGCTGCGTTATTGACGAGCACGTCAAGGCGCCCGAAAGCGGAGACAGTCTTGTCCACGACAGATTTGCAGATTTCGCGTGACTTCAGGTCGCCCGGCAGAAGGATGACCTTGCGCCCTGCCTTCTCGATCCAGGCCGCCGTCTCTTCGGCATCTTTCTGTTCTTCTTCGAGATAGGAAAGCGCGATATCGGCGCCTTCACGGGCGTAGCCGATCGCAACTGCGCGTCCAATCCCTGAGTCACCGCCAGTGATAAGCGCAACCTTGCCTTCGAGACGGCCCGAGCTTCATAGCTGATTTCACCATGGTCGGGCTTGGGTGTCATGGCATCCGTCTGACCCGGAATGCGCTCTTGAAGGGGGGTATCGAAAGGCGGCTTGGGGAAATCTGTCATGGGGAACACCTTCGTGTTGAAGACGGAAAGGGCGCGGCGCCTTGCCAGCCTGTCTTCATCGCGAAAGAGTAAGGTGTAGTTCCCCAGTGAAGAACATCAGGGGACAAAGCCCCTGATGTCGATCGTCGGATCAGGCTGAGCGGATCAGCTTGTGGTTGACGAATTCCTCGATACCGTATGAGGAAAGCTCTCGACCGTAACCGGAGTTCTTGACGCCGCCGAACGGCAGCTCAGGAGCTGTGCCGGTGGATTCATTGATGAATACCATGCCGGTCTCGATACGCTCGGCCAGCTTGCGGCCGTGTTCGACATTGCTTGTATGCACTGACCCCCCGAGGCCAAAGGGCGAGTCATTGGCCAGATCGATGGCGGCGTCGTCATCCTTGACCGAATAGACGATCGCTGCGGGACCGAAGATCTCTTCGTAGAAGATCGGGTTATCCTTGGTCACGCCGGTCAGGAGCGCTGCCTGCATGAAGAAGCCCTCGCGGTCGAGCTGCTTGCCGCCCGTGACGAGGGTCGCGCCATGGGAAACAGCCTTTTCGACCTGGCTCAGGGCCAGTTTCATAGCGTTTTCGCTGCTCATAGGGCCATGAGTGACGCCTTGCTCCAGAGGGTCGCCATACCGGAATTCGGTAATGGCGTCCGAGAGGCGACGGACAAAATCATCAGCGAGTGATTCGTGCACGATCATGCGCTTGGCCGCAGTGCAGACCTGACCGTTATTGGACATACGGCCTGCGACAGCGCGTGGGATGACCTCATCGAGATTGGCATCGGCAAGGACGATGAACGGATCGGAGCCGCCGAGTTCGAGCGTGGACTTTTTCAGCGCCTTGCCTGCCTGAGCTGCGACGGCACTGCCTGCCCGCTCGCTTCCTGTCAGGGCGACACCACGCACTTCAGGGCGTGCAATCAGCTCTTCGGAAACATCGTTGTCGATGAACAGATTGGTCCACGCTCCCTTGGGGGCGCCCGCTTCCAGGAACAGGGCTTCGAACGCCAGAGCGCATTGTGGGACGCCGGGCGCATGCTTGGCGACGACGACGTTACCTGCCATCAGGTTGGGACCGGCGACACGGGCAAGCTGGTAGTAAGGGAAGTTCCAGGGTTCCACGCAATAGATGACGCCCAGAGACTGGCTCAGAACGGTGGCACGGCCCTTGGCAACCTCGATCTCTCGTGGCGCGAGGAATTTCTCGGCGTTCTCGGCATAAAAGCGCAGGATGTTGGCCGAGAGTTCGGTCTCCGCAATCGCTTCCGGAAGAACCTTGCCCATTTCGATGGAGATGAGACGGGCATATTTCTCTTTGCTCTGCTCCAGAATCTGGGCGGCCTTGAGGATGACCGCCTTGCGTTCGTCGAAGCTGCGATGGCGCCAGTCATCATTGTAAAGCTTATGCGCAGCCTCAAGCTTTTCGAAAGCCTGATCCTTCGTGTGGAGTTCGAATTCGCGTTCGGTTTTGCCCGTTGCCGTTGATCGTCCGATAAAGGCTCATCGTGCCTTCTCCTTGTCCTGTGGCCACCCGGTGTGTGTCCGGGTGTTTGATATGGGATAAAAAGGATGAAGCTGCGTGATGGTTGCGTGCAATGTAACGAAACAACGGTTTCGTGCGAACGCCCATGTTTCTCGCCGAGGGGAGAAAACGAGGCTCTCATCTCGGAAAGTGGCTTGGCTTTGAGGTCGATGAAGGGGTACGTCCCTTCATGTCGAAGGTCTTGCGCAAGCGAGTGAAAAGGGAATGCCGAATGAACTGGCGGATCCGGTCAGGATCGGGTTCGAGGCGGCAGCTGTCCCCGCAACTGTGAACGGAGAGTCCCTGCTCAGGCCACTGGGATAGAAATACCCCGGGAAGGCGCAGGCGACGGTGAACCGTGAGCCAGGAGACCTGCCTTCGTCTATGTTGACAGTATGACCGGACGGGTCGATCCGGTTGTCGGAGACACGGATTTGGCAGCTGGATTATTCTTCTCGCGGTCGGGCCTCTCGATTGAAAGTGTGTGCCTGTGAGCGATCACGTCATGAAAGGCACCATGCCGACCGATCTTCTGCGTTGGCGGATTGCGCTCCTTGGGGTGGGTCTGGTTCTGGCCAATCTCGGGCTATGGGTCTGGGCGTTCGTCCTGCTACGCGACAAGCCCCTGCTCCTGGGGAATGCTTTGCTCGCATATGGCTTCGGTCTGCGACATGCTGTGGACGCTGATCACATTGCGTCGATCGATAACGTCACGCGCAAATTTATCCAGATGGGCCGTCAGCCGCTTCTGACCGGGTTCTGGTTTGCAATCGGTCATTCCCTGATCGTTGTTCTGGCCGCTTTCGGCACGGCTCTCCTGTCTCAAGCGATGCAGGCCCGGTTCGAGGCTTGGCGCGACATCGGGAGCGTGACAAGCACACTTATCTCGGCAGGTTTTCTGTTCGCGCTGGCGATCACGAACTTCGTTGTTCTCAGAGGGGCGTGGAAGGCCTGGCGCCATGTCAGAGCGGGAGGCGCTGTCGAAGAGCTGGACATCGACGCGATGTTGAGCCGGGGAGGGCTTCTGGCCCGCCTGCTCACCCCCCTGTTTCGTCTGGTGTCTCGCAGCTGGCATATGGTTCTGCTTGGGTTCCTTTTTGGCCTTGGCTTCGATACGGCGACGGAGGTCTCGCTGCTGGGGCTCTCCGCGTCTCAGGCAAGTCAGGGGGTTTCCCTGGCGACGATCATGATCTTTCCGGCTTTATTCGCCGCTGGCATGGCCCTGATCGATACGGCCGATGGCGTTCTGATGCTGGGTGCCTATCGCTGGGCCTTCGTCGATCCTCTGCGCAAGCTGCGCTACAATATTATTATCACGCTCATTTCGGTGATTGTTGCGGTCGGGATCGGCAGTATCGAGACGCTGAAACTGCTGGGTGACAAGATCGGTTTCGAGGGGCGTTTCTGGCAGCTCGTGTCTCTCGTGAGCGATAGCTTCAACCAGATCGGTTTTGTTGTGATCGGTCTGTTCGTGCTCGCCTGGATGTTGTCGCTGGCCATGACACGAAGAGACAGACGGCGCAGGGGGTGATTCCGGTTGTGGTGCCAGTCAGAAACTGGCGCCAATCTGCATCTGGAAGCTGCGTCCGATCAGCGCTTCGTAATAACGGGCAAGGCTATAGGTGCCTGGGTAGTCAGGCACTGCATCGGTGACATTATTGATGACGAAGCTCGTAGAGAGGTTCTTGGTGATGTCATAGCTGAGCGCGAGATTGAATTGAACAAATGGCGGACGTTGATTGTCTTCATAAGTGTTCGCAGGGACCTGCAGCATGAAAGCGCTCGGTCCGTACCACATTGTTTGCCATTGCGCGGAGAAAGCGCCGCGCTGCCAGGTGGTATTGATCGTGAAATTGTCTCTGGGCGACGCTGTGTTCCCAGTCAGAGGGTAGGCGCTGGCAAGGTAGTTCTGCTGATTTTTGAAATAATGAACGTAGTTGCCTTGCAAATCGATCGTACCCGCGTCGATCGGCATTCCCAGTCGCTGCAGAGAGAAGGTGTACTCAAGTGTCGCTTGCAACGCCTGCGTATCGTAATTGGCGATATTGTAGTAGCCTGACTCGAAGCTTGTGATCTGCCCTGTAGAGTCACGCTGGAAGGTCGAGCAGAACGCATTTGTTGAATAATTTGCTGAGTCGTAACAGGCGTCGAGAAGGTTCTTGGCACTCAGATAGGTGATTGCATCCGTTATCCTGACATCCACGTAGGAGGCTTTCATATCCAGGCCGCGAATAAAGTGGGGACGGAATTCAAGGTGCCCGTATAGCTTTTAGAATGCTCGTTACGCAGTCTGGTGTTGCCGCCTGCAGTCCCGAATACGGTGTAGGAATTGAAGTTCGAGATAAAGGGCTGGGTTATCCCGGCTTTCGCGCAATTTGCGGCGCGCAAGGCAGGGTTGGGGCCGGAAGCGAGACCGACCGACGAGCAGGGGTCAATGCCTCCCTGATAGGTACCCGATTGTGGGGCAAAGAGCTCACCGACAGCAGGATTGCGTGCTGAAACGGCATAGTTCCCGCTGATGCCGAAATCCCGTGTCGGCCACCACGATGCGCCGACCATATAGGTCCAGTAGGCATTGGAGACGCTGTTATAGGTCAGCCGTCCATTGGCTGTGAGTGAAAGGTGATACACACCCGGAACGTGCATGGCAGGTGAGACAAGGGGAACATCGAGTTCACCAAAGCCCTCATGCGTATGATAAGCACCGCCCGTCGTTGGAACAGGCGTGTCATTGCCATATTGCAGCGCGCTTCCATCTGCCTGTTTCCAGCCGCTCCAGTAAGCTCCCGGATCGAAATGATAGGCCTCACGGCGGTGTTCGTAGCCCAGATCCCAGCGTATGTCACCGGCAGGCAGTTTGAGAATGGTGGACCCTATTTCCGCCTGTATGTCACGAAGCGAGTTGCGGTTTGTCGCTCGGGCAAGAGCCGTGACGTAATCGCGTGCCGCAGGGGTCATCTGGTTGAAGCCGAACGGATTAAGCGGAGCGCAGACGCTGCTTCCGGTTGCGATCGGCGCGTTTTCGTACCCGTCAGCACACTGGATAGTTCCGTCGGCAGCGCGTACCGCATTTAGGGCGTTGACCAGATTGGGGACGACCAGTGAGGGCCGGGTCGTGATATCGCTGTACCGGGAGTATTCGCCTCGAACCTTCCAGTCAAAGCGACGGCCCAGTGTCGAGAAGTCCCCGTGCAATCCTCCTTGAAAACGATACATCTGCATCGTCGTGCGGGAGTACCCCGTATCGAGATCCTGGTTGAGTCGGTTGAGATAAAACTGATCGGTGGGGAGGCCCTCGGCTGCGAGAGCCGCCTTGATCGTGTCACGCTCTGCAGTCGTGAGATAAGGGTTATCGGTGCTTAGCGTGAGCGGACCATTTGTCACGCCTTCCGTGAAGAAGCTGCTGCTTCGCGGTCCGTTGGAATTGGGAGTCAGGGCATTATTGACTGTGGCACTGCTCAACATGCCCATTGCGCTCTGGTTGACCGCGCTGCCTCTGGCGTACCAGCTTGCCAGGTCGCATGAAAATGGGGCGTAAGATCGTAATGGCCGAGCAGGGTGAGGTTGATCTTCTCGCTTGGGGTGCGCATCTGTGTGTAATTGCGCAGGGCGACGCCATCGCCATCAACACCAAGAGCGTTGTCCCCTTGGAGAAGCGTGCCGCTATTATATGGTACGAGAGCCTGACCGTTCTGGCTGAAGACAAGCGGGGTGCCATTCGCGCTAGGAATTCCCGCATCGGCAAGCCCTGCATAGGTCGGGCCGTAAACGCCTCCATAGACGGGAAAGTCGCCGTAATTCCCACGCAGTGTTGGAATGCCGGTCAGAGAGTATTGAATCATGCGCGCGCCTGACCCCAATACGTTTGTGTAGGCAGTTTTTTCTCCAAGCGTCGGACGGTGATAAAAGACCGCACCTTCGCTCAGGATGTCTGGTCGATCCCTGAGAAGCATCCCGGCCTGGTTGCGATACTCGACGTCGAAAACAAGACCGCCCCGGTCATGGTCGAAACTTCTTCCTGCCTTGAAGGTGATTTTCTCAGCGGCGTTATCGAGCTTTTGCGACCAGTCTCCCTGAGCGTTTAGCGAGACGCCTTTGTAATGGTCGTCGAGTTCGTAATTGACGACGCCCGCCACAGCGTCGGCGCCGTAGGCAGCACCAGCACCGCCCAGGCGTGTGTCGATGGTTTTGACGAGTGACGTTGGCATCGCACTGATGTCGACCTGAGAGCCGGAACCGACACCATAGATGGAGGCCGAGGCGCCTCCTCCCATACGCATACCGTCTACAAGCGTGAGCGTGCGTTGCGATCCGAGATTGAGCAGGCTGACAAAAGACTGTCCCGTACCGTACATGTTTTGTCCCCCGACCGGAGCATTATCGGGGATGCTTACCGCAGGGTTTTCACGGAGGAGGGCCAGGCCCAGATCCAGATAACCGCGACGTTTGATTTGCTCGCTGCTCAGCGTTGAGCCAGCCATTACGTTGCTCAATCGGGACTGGGTGAGACGTGTGCCGGTCACATAGAGCGTTTCCGTTTCCATGTGCGGCTCAGCGAGAATCTCACGCAGTGATTTTTTCTTTGTTTCCTTGCTGGTGTCTTCTTTCCGGGCAATCTTCGGAGGCGTTTTCCTTGATCCGATCGTCTTCAACGGAGAAGGTTTCTGCGTCGTCTTTGCCTCTGCGATGCTGAGAAACGCAAGTGAGGTACAGCTGCTGAAAAGAGTAAAAACGAGCCTGCGTTTCTTTTTCAGAGGAACACCCTGGATAGCAGTGCGCCCGGGGTTTCTCATCGTGTCCAGCCTCGTTTTCAGGGTATGATCGGAAGGTCTCATGCTATCGCTTCCAAATCAACGCAGAAAATCTCTTTCGATCTTTTGTCACGAAGATACCGTAAGGTGATACAGATGAAGTCTAGAGTTATAAATTCCGAAGATTTTTTTCATTCGATACTTAAAACGAACAATATAAGAAATGCTTTTTCGTTACATTATGATCATAGTAAAATCTATACTATTATATATCGAGCAGATAATCAAAAACTTATGTCATTCCTCTTGTGTATCTTTAGCCGATCGATAAGAGATGAATGTGATTTCATTGGGATTCTTGCTCTGAGAGCGCCCTGTTCGTAGAAATTAAAGCTGCTGAGCAGTTCTAAGAGATTAGATGCCTTCTTAGGGGAAGGGAATTCTTCAATTTTTTGCGCCGCAGCCTCATCGTCGCATCTGTTAAAGGGGCAGTGGAAAATGATCTTGTTGGCTCGAACGGCCGCTGGGGTAGTCTTGCACCAGAGGGCTAACGGCAACAACTGCTGCTCGGTTCGGTCTCGATTTGAGAGGGGAATTGCAGCTAGCCGTGTTCGCCTCTTCCTTCGATGTGCTGCCGCCTGTGGGGTGAAATTGTGATTGGGGGAAACGGCGATGTCATCATCATCGCAGCAGGGGTAACCTCGTCATGGACATCGCTGCAGTTCTTGAGATCGTGCTTCTTCTGCCTGGGTCATCTAGAGGTTATGGCGGGGTTACAGCCACGCCTGGACCAACTGTGACGCGGGTGGGGTGTGGATCTGATTGTTCTGATTTCGCGCGATCTTGTATTGAATTCAGAGGGCTCTGGCTTTTATGCAGACATTCAGAAAGTCGTTTCGCGCTCAGTAGCGAGAGTTAAACAGCCGGGCAGATCAGATGGTAAATGAAACAAGTGACGATAAAACGCTCAGTGGAAACGCGCTACGCCAGGCCTTGATCGGGACTTGGGAACTCGTCTCCTACAGCGTCGAAGAACGTGATACGGCCTGCCTTGTCCCGGCAATGGGAGAAGCCCCGCGGGGGCGTGTGATTTTCACGGACGACGACTGGGTTGCGTTCAATCTGGAGGGAGAGGGCCGGGTTCCTGCCCGCAATGATCTGGATCGGGCGGCGCTTTTGCAGACGCTCGTCTCTTATATCGGACGTTTTAGGATCGAGGGAAATGCCTGGATCACTCAGATTGAGACAGCGTGGGTGCCGGAATGGGTTGGCTCAGAGCAGAAGCGTTTCGTCACCATTGAAAACGGCTTCGCAGACGTTTCCACTCCGTGGCGCTATATGCCGAACTGGGCTCCCGACAAGATGACGCGAAGCCTCATCCGTTTTCGTCGGATCTCTCCTGCGGGCAAGGCGAAAGTCATGCCGGCCTAATTTCGTGATCTCGGTGTTTTGAGTTTGATCACGTAGGCAATAATCGCAGCAACAGGTTTGAAGAACTCAGGCGGGATCTCTGTATCCAGAGGTAGGGTGTAGAGGCCGCGTGCGAGGGGCGGGCTGTTCACGATAGGGACGCGGGCGTCCTGAGCCGCGTCGCGGATACGGGCTGCGAGTTCGTCTTTCCCCTTGGCGACAATTCTGGGCGCTGCTGCTTCCGTACTCTCATACGACAGAGCGACGGCGTAATGAGTGGGATTCGTCACCACGACAGTCGCTTTTTTGACTGACTGGATCATGCGTTGCCGGGCGCGGCGCATGCGCAGATGGTGACGTTTTGCCTTGATTTTCGGATCGCCATCTTCCTGCTTGGTCTCGTCCTTGACGTCCTGATGGCTCATTTTCAGCTTCTGCATCCGGCTATACCGGGTCCAGAGCTCATCCAGACCTGAGATGAACATTTGGACGAGTAGAATGACAAGAGTGGCGTAGATGAACCAGGAAATGAGTTCATAGGTCAGGCGGCGCAGCGTCCATCTCTCGGCTTCCGGGGCGATCGCCAGTGTTCCGTTGGCAATATTGTAAAGCACGATCCCGAAGATCAGAAATTTTGCGATACTCTTCAGGAGTTCGATGACGTTCTTCATACTGAAGACACGTTTGACACCTGTGATGGGTGAAAGGCGCTTCAGATCAGGGGTCAAAGCCTGAGGACGGAACAGGAACTGGGTCTGGAATAGGCTGAATCCGACCACAACGAAGATGCTCACAAGCACCAGAGGTGCCATGAGGATGAAGCCTTCCTGCAACGCCTGGCGCAAGACCAGGCCTATCGTGGCCATATCGTCGATAGGCGTTGAAAAATGCTCGATGAGCCCATGCATGTGATTGACGAAACGGGAGGCCGAGGTTGCCCCGACGAAAGAAAACACAGCAAGGAACGCGCCCAACACCAGCAGCATCTGGGTTTCGCGAGATTGGGCGACGTTGCCATCTTCTCGCGCCTTGGCAAGTCGTCGGCCTGTAGGAGCTTGCGTGCGATCTTCGCTACTGCTTTCCTCTGCCATCAGCCCACCCTTATCGCAGTATGTCTCTCAAATAGCGCATCGAGTGCGGACGCGTTTTGCAAGATCGAGGCAGCCAGTCTAGCGCTGCCCATGAATTCCGGGAAGTTCTGACAGTGCCTCCTGCATTCGCTCCTGCCAAACGCCGGTGATAACCTGAATCAGGAGGGCGATGAGCAACACGCCTCCAAGAAGCTGTGCAGGCATGGCGATACCATAAACCTGGATAGAGGGCATCAGGCGGTTCAACACGCCAAGCATGGCCGGCCAGAGCGTGCCGATGAGGACGAACGGTGCAGCATATTGAAAGCCGAGCTTGAAGCTGAGTGCCGTACTGATGACGAGCGCTTTGGCCATGTCATTCACGAGCGGCATCTCGCCCGGTGGGAAGACGCTATATGATCCTGTCAGGGCTGCAAGCGGCAGGACGTAGAGCCCGGTTGTCAAAAACAGGACAGGAATCAGGGAAGAGGCCATGTGACTGATTGCGGTGCTTGAAGCGCCAAGGTCCGGATCGGGCTGCAACACACTGGCTAGGCCGGTAAAGGTCGCAATGAACTGCATGGCAATGACCAGAGAAAGGGCAACCAGCTTTGCAATCCAGCCGATAAAAATCCCTACAAGAAGTTCCTGACCAACGGCTACGACGAGCAAAGTGGGGCTCGTGAGGATGTGTGTCGCCAGCTTTTCGAGCTGAGGCTGGACCACCGGCATGATCAGGACCGAGATTGTGATGGCGAGACCGGCGCGCACGACCATGGGAGAAGTCGATTCTCCGAAGCCAGGCGCAGCCATGATCAGGGCGCTGACCCGGCACAAGGTCAGTATGAAGATAGCCGACAAGACGGGTAGAGGAATAGAGAGGTCAATCATGGGCTACTGCGACGCATGAGGGAAACACGGGTTGTTGGCCGTGCCGTTCATGACCCCCCGGCGATGACCATTTGATCGAAGATCTGCATGGCGTAGCTATGCAGCGTCGCATACAGGAATGAACTCGTAAGCATCAGTGCCGCCGTTGCGGCAACAAATTTCGGGACGAAGGAGAGTGTCGCTTCATTGACCTGTGTGACGGCCTGAAAAAGGGAGACCAAGATGCCAGCCGCCAGCGACGCAAGAAGCGACGGAGCACCCATCTTCACTGCAACAAAAAGACTTTGTTGCAGAATTTCATGGATATCGACGGTTGGCTGCATGGTCGCTCAGCGTTAGACTGACATCTTCATGATGTCCTGATAGGCCTGAACGAAGCGATCACGAACGGTTGTTACCGTTTGCAGGGTCATCTTGGCCTCGGCCACAGATGTTGCGATCGTGGTCAGATCGCCTCCCCCTGAGAGGCCTGTAGCCGCTTGTGTTTCTGCGGCTTTGCCGACATGGATGGCGCTTTTCAGGGCGTCTCCAAGGACGTTGCTGAAATTGGTGACACTATCAGTCGATTGCTGGCTGCTATCGCTCTGGCCCATGCCGGTTTGCAGGCTGCGTTGGGTTTGTCCGTAAGCGTTCAACGCATCAAGACTACGGGTGGTGACGTCGCTGATCATGGGTCTACACCAATTTTGAAGGAGATCGTGATGAAGCGATAAGTCACTTCCTTTAAGCGTTCGTAACGTGATCTGATGCCTGCGGCAACATGTTTCGAGATCTACTAATTAAATAGGGTGGAGCGGTTCGTTTGTCGCGAAAAGGAACGTTTTCTAAACCATTTTCGTGCAAGACGCCTTATCTCATGGGTGTTCTTGCAATACGCTCCCCCCGAATATGATTTGAAACGATGGCTAAGGAAAGAACGAGTGCCAGGAACGCTGGAGCTTGCTCCCAAGGCGCGTTGCGTCTTCTATTGTGCGGGGGCTCTTGCAGCCCTGACCTCATTAATGCCTGCGAGCGCTCTTGCTGGTCCGATCGCGGTGGATCAAGGGACGGGAGATAGTATCCGGTGCCCTTCAGGCATTGTCCGCGTTGCGGAGATAGAGGCGATAATACAAGGTGACGCCAATCGCTCTGGAGGTCAGACGATTGGATCAGCCTCTGTTGAGATCTGTGCCGATAACGAGACCAAATACATCGACATTGTCACCAGAGGGGCCCCTGATGAGGCGGCTGGCAACGGATCACCTGGACGTAAAACGGGCGTTGACGGGTCGATTCAGATTCATGGTCGGACAGCACGGTTGAATGCGAATATCTATGTTCCGCTGACC
>NZ_BAJT01000016.1 GCF_000613845.1 Asaia astilbis JCM 15831 | reverse complement strand
CCTGAATAATTATTGCCAAACGTCGAATTGGCATTGGTCAGAACGAGCGTTTTGCTACCCAAAATGGTCCGGCCGCCACCATCGAGCGCCTGATGGAAGGGGTTGACGACGTCGCGTTCGAGACATCGAACGTGCCATTATTGTGCACGCCGGTGGAAGACGCGATCGCGCCTGATCCGCTCAACGCAAGCGTGCCGTTGTTAATCGATGTAGCACCAGTATAGGTATTATTAGCTGTCAGCGTGGTCGTGCCAGAGCCCATTTGCACCACGTCGCCCGAGCCTGTTATCGCCGTCCCAAAGGTATTGGCATCAGACCGGTTGAACGCGAGCGTGCCGTTATTGGCCTGAACCGCGTCGATCCACCCTGCAGTTCCCCCAGTGCCGAGCTGAAAGGTGCCCCCAGAGTTGATCGTGGCGCGTGTCTGGGACGAGGAAGCGGTCCCGGCCAGAATGAGGGTGCCATCGTTGATGTTCAATGAGAGCGATGAGCTGAGATTTGAGAGGGGTGAAGCCCCTCCCACCGTCCAGATGCCATCGCCGTTCTTATTCAGGGTGCCAAAACCTCGCACCGTTCCATTCAGAGTGTCAGAACCACTGTCACCGGCAAGATTAAGGACAGCAGCGTCTCCTCCTCCCGAAATATTCCCGTTGACGGTGGAGCCGTTATACAGTGTCACATTGTTAGAGAGAGAACCACTCGTTCCCAAGCTGATATTGCCGTTGATAGTGGAGCCAGTGTAGTTGGTAAAATTGATGCTACCCGCGCTGGAATTACCGACAATCGTGCCCGTACCACTGGTTCCCGCAGTAATGGTGCCGTAGTTGTTTATGGTATTGCCAAGTCGCGCTGTCGCAGTTTGGGTTCCCTCAAACCAGAAAGCTGCCGAGGTTGCGGTGGTTATCAGACCATAGTTGTTGAAGATATTATTACCGCCCGTCGGGTTGAACGCTTCGGAATTCCCAGTCCCCCCCGCTAGCTGACTGACTACACCGGTAGTCCCAATATTAACGACAGTGTTTCCTCCAAATTCTACAACATTCCCGCCTGTATTATATGGACCGCCCGTTCGACCGTAACCTTGAACAGTTCCGTCTATGTTGATCACATTTCGCGATGCCGTGGTCCCGGATCCAAGACTTAAAGAGACGCTCCGATTGTCATCTCGTAGCAACGCGCCTGAAACAACATTAAGGGTCGTTGTCGGATCATTAGGACCAGTACCGATCCGGACAGGGGTCACCCCGCTGCATGTAACGGTTCCTCTTATATTAACACAAGCTGCAAGTGCCGTTCCAAAAAATGGCGAATTACCGTACGCCAAAGTAATACCGACAAGAGCAAAATAAGAATAATGACGTTTATAGATCAATTGAATATACCCGGAAAGAGGAGAGACAGAATCAAACACTCACAGAAATCCCAATTCCGGCCTCTCCCTGCAGCCCGTGTCATATTTTCGTAACAAATAAACATCAATTCGCGGGTTATTAACGGTTGAAGCGACAAAAGATTTCGAACTATTTCATTACATTATATCCATATTGTGAATGTAAAATGCTGAAAAGACGCTGAATTAGTGAATATTTGAAAATATTATTATCTTACCTGTTTTTTTCACTTATTTATGTGAATATTGGTAAAGTTATTCTCATTAAACATTGAATCATAGCTATAAATTACGGATACATCCGCCACTTACCACTGAAGGTGCAATATTTTCATTGCAGACCGATCCGCATCAAGAATGTTTCTCTCAAATCTGAAACCATGATATCAAGCGTCTCTCGGCACTCATCAATCACCCCTTGATGTAAGAAAAGGCTCTGCTTCTCCATATTCGAGTGCCTAACGGATTACGGACTCACCGCGACAGTCAGATGCATCCAGCTAATCCCGATCTCGCTCAGAGAGCGTGGATCGATGACCGTTGGAAGATCGAGAATAACCATCAGAGCCTGGCGTAACTAAGCAGGTTTCAGCGTCACCAGCTGGTATTGAGGGCAGGACGTGAAAGTAAGAGTCGTTTGGGTATAATCGATCCGGCCGTGAAGCGGATGGGAAAATCTGCGAGCACCTCCCTGACGCAACAATACACTCTGATTCTGCCACAAACGCTCGAAGTCTGGGCTCCTAGATCGAAGCTCCTCCACAAGCACGTCCACCTGTTCTTCATTGCCATGAATGCTGGCGGCTCGGAACTCGGCAAGCACTCGTCGGGCACTGCCTTCCCAATCGTCGAGGAGGGCGCGCGCTTCGGGGAACAGAAAAACGAAACGAAGGAGATTTTTTTCTGCGCCGTCCAGCCATCCAACAAGAAGAAGTCGAGCCAGCCGGTTCGCAGCACATGCGTTCCACAGCGTGTCCAGCACATAGCAGGGAACAGTCATATGGTCAGGAAAAGTTCGGATGTGCTCGGGAAGATCAGACGAAGCAGGCGTGAGTGTGACGTCCGGATCTTTCAACTGCGCTAGCTCGAACAGGTAGAGCCTCTCCGCCGCAGACAACCGCAATGCCGTGGCAATTCGCGCCAGCGTTGCCGTCGAGCATGAGACATCCCGCCCTTGCTCGAGCCAGGTGTACCAGGTCGTACTGATCCCACAGAGCTGAGCAGCCTCTTCCCTTCTCAGACCGCGAGCGCGGCGGCGCCCCGGCAGAGGATGCAACCCGACACCTTCGGGCGAAAGAGCCTCACGGCGGGCACGCAGGAAAGCCCCAAGGGCACGATGCTGTTCGGGAGAGCGGCGCATGATGGTGGTTTTTATACCAGTATAAATAAGGAACTTATACTCGTTTGTTCGTTCCGACAGGATCTATCGCGTTGGGGACTCAAACGATGGAGCAAGACAATGACAGAGCCATTTGCCGCAAGACATTACGCCTCGCGAGCAAAGGATTACGTTTCCAGCGTGGTACATAATCAGGGGACTGATCTGGATCAGATTGAACGGCTGGTCGCAGGGAAAGGGCTGCAACGCGTCCTTGATCTGGGGTGCGGGGGCGGTCATGTCAGCTACCGGCTGGCTCCGCATGTAAGCGAAGTCGTGGCCTGCGACCCGACAGGAACGATGCTGGAAGCCGTCGCGCAGGAGGCCACGCGGCAGAGACTGACAAATATCACGACAATGCAGGCTCCTGCTGAAAAACTCCCTTTCGAAGACGGAAGCTTCGATGGGGTGTTCTGCCGTTTCACAACCCATCACTGGACCGACGCTGTTGCGGGACTACGCGAGGCGAAGCGTGTGATGACCCGTGATGCCATCGGCGTTTTCATCGATGTCACGGCCCCCTCTTCAGCTCTGCTGGACAGCTGGTTGCAGTCGATGGAATTGCTGCGGGACGTCTCGCATGTCCGGGATTACAGAATTTCCGAATGGGCCGCCTTACTGGAACAGGCAGGATGTTCTCTTCAGACCACGGAGACACATCGCCTGCGCATGGATTTCAAAAGCTGGGTCAGCCGGACAAAAACACCCTCCGAACACGTCGCGGCAATACGCTCGCTACAGCACTCCGCTCCAGAGGAAGTGAAACGCCACTTCTGCATTGAACCGGACGGTAGTTTTGAAATCGATGTTAGCAGCTTTCTCGTGAGGCCTTTGTGACCAAACCGGCCACAGCGCAAATGGTGAAGTGTCGTGGCACAAGGTGTGAGCAAGTTCTCCGGGAAGGGTTTGCTCATCACCTCACGTAACTGACCAAAATGGAGCATTCATGCAGAAACCAGGAGAGATACGGAAGTGATCATTTGACATCGTGCGTCTCACGATCACCGCCTGCGTCAGTACGTTAAGAGTGGTAACCCTTCTCGATCGCTTACACCTTGTTCACCTCCCCCTTCTGGCCAGAGCGGATACCATGATGCTGCTTTCACGGACTTCCATCTGCACACCGTCCAGATGGAAAATCTAAAGATTGCCTATATTCGCAAGGAATAAACGACACATTTCGAAGCTGACATCGCGGCTCGCAGACATTGCTGCCGCACAGTTCGCCGCAATCGTGCCGACGGAACCCACTTCGTTCTGAATGCTGCCATTGACCTGATAATCGTTCAGAGTCACGCTGTTAATAATCGGGCCATGCCGGCGGATATCTTATGATCGGCAGATATGTAGATCATCGGGTTGAACGAAGCTCGTGTATGAACGTCGTGATATCGGATTTACTTTCAAACTTCGCATTTCCGTTATGAAACCGGGATAAATCAGAAAACAAAGATGAAACAGGTGCGGATTTGGCAAATATTTTTAAGGTTATCGACACTTTATATTCAGATTCATCGTCGAAATCAGCACCATCATCAATGGTATCCATGCACATCAGCATGATACACGATATGTTTTTATTGATCATTGCAATTTCTGTAAATAATTTATGACAAAATATTAGAGTTTTCAGAAACGTATTATCCGGGTAATACCAATCCATAGGGATGGTATTTATGGAGTTTTGTCTGTAGTAATCATCCTCCCTGCAGAAAAAATCTTCATTCACTCTTTCTGTAAAAAAATTTAGATATAAGCAATTATCTTCATAAATAAACCCTCTTGATATAATTTCAGTGTCTATATCTATATTATTTATCTTCGCAATATCAGAAATAAATTCTTTATGTATATTTAAGATATGTTTGAATCGAAGATTGTATATCATATTCCCTCACAGCGTAACCTATTATCCTGCGTCCAGAGAGAAAAACACTCCACTCCCTCAATGATAACTTCTCTGTATCAAAGGCAGGCAAATATCATTAATTTTCTTCATTGACTCTCCAATCGTCCAGCCGTCGAAGGAAATGGTCATCTTCACAGGGCGCACAGTCGAATCCTACCGCTCAAAGATACCCTCGTTATTTTCATTCCAAAAATAGTGATTTCAATTAATACTTCACGAAAATCTTTAATAATCTCACCTCTCGATTTATAATAAATTTTTCCACCTTCTCTGTACGCCATCATATCAACGAAGTAATTTTCTAACTTCATATTTGATCCAACCATCACATTCAGGATGGTGGTTGATCGAATACTTCGCTTCGTAATCAATAAAGATATTACACATCATCTACATTCTATCACCTGATATCCATGAGTAATATTTCCATCTGGATAAAAATTGTCATGGCCTCAGGCGATCTCTACTGAAAGCGTCATATCGCTCTGGGCGCCAATCAACCTTTTGACGCTCATATCCCCGCCGGAAAGACCCGTCAGCGTGCCGCCCCATGTCACGTTCGAGCCGTGCTCGACCGACTGACTACCGGGATCGCTGAAGCGGCTATGCGTCAGAAGGCCCGATTTCTTGCCTGAAGTATCGTAACTGATGCTGTCGGTCACAGACCACAGATCCAGAGACTTCGCCGCTGACAGCACCATATCGCCCGTGCTGTCGATCGTCGCTCCTGCCGATTTCAGATCGCCCCCAAGGGCCGCCAGAACAGCCTTGCTGCTCGAGTTGATCGAACACGTCTGGTTCGGCGCCTCACCGCGCGCGCTGCCGACATTCGCCCCACCCTGCCGCCGTCGCCCGTTGGACCATCGCAGTATCCAGAGTGCAGCTATTACCCGCCAGTATCCACAGCTCGCCGCCTGAGCTCAGACGGCCACTTATTTGGAGGGAGACAAACTAGTGATCGCAGCTCATCGTTCTTAAGTATCGTCACAGATGTAACCAAGCAGTCAGGCAAGTTCGACTTGGCTTTAGGTATCTGAGCCCAGACGACGAAACTGGATCCTGCTTCGTGTCAGCCGGTCGGGTTGCCAGTTGGGCATGTGACGCCAAGCGTCGTCACATGGGCGATCTCGCCTTCGATGCGCACGAACCGCTTTTGCTCCGAGCCAACCCATTCAGGGATCCAGGCCGTTTCGATGCGCGTAATCCACGCGTCTTCTTCAATTCTGAAGCGTCCAATATAAGAAACCAGGGTCTGAAGAAGCTCGGCCTTTTCCTGTTTGGTCTGAGCCGGCGACCGGCCCTCCCCCTCCAGATTGAACGCAACCCAATCATCGGCCGTAAAGATGACCCGTCCTCTGGGTGACTGACCCATGGCAGGAATCTGGGTACGGGTCTCTTTTTCTTCCACAACGTAAGAGACCAGTTCCCATGTCCCGATGAGCGCTGCCTTGAGTTCATCACCCAAAAGAACGTCGGAAACACCCTCGTCCTGAATCGCCAGGCTTTGCTTAGTCATTTTCTCTTTTTCCGCCTTCTCTGAAAAGTTACGCCTGAATGCTCTGGAAGGCTGACAAATTCGTACGCGAGCTGCTTTCAAGCGCTCTGATACCGCAAAAAGCCATGGAGTGATCCAGCTCCTTGCGCAACAGGGAGAGCGCCTGGGTCATACCCGCTTCTCCACCAGCTGCAAGACCGTAAAGGGCAGCTCGACCGATCAGCACACCTCTGGCGCCCAGACACACCGCCTTCAAGATCTGCTGACCCGTGCGTATGCCACCATCGAGGAAGACCTCGGCTCGCCCGTCAATTGTATCGACAATCGAGGGCAGCATCGCAATCGAAGAAGGCCCTCCATCGATCTGACGCCCACCCTGATTACTAACGCTGATCGCATCGGCTCCGATACTTAAAGCCTTCTCTGCATCTTCCGGGTCCAGAATGCCCTTAATCAGCAACTTGCCAGCCAGGCGTCGCGTATGACGCGCAAAGCCTCCCAGTCGAGATTGAGATCGAAAGGCTGGCTGGCTTGCCACCGGCCGAAGCTCTTGATGTCGGTGACACCCTCGACATGCCCGATGACATTTCCAAAACCGCGATGGCGCGCTCTTGCCATGCGCAGGATCCAGCGAGGATGGGTCGCTACGTCGGCCAGCAGTCGCGGTGTGATTCGTGGAGGAAAGCCCACCCCGTTTTTCAAATCGCAATGACGCTGGCCAACAACGTGGTAGTCGAGCGTCAGAATGAGGGCCCCGCATTCGGCGTTCCTGGCGCGCTCGATCAACCGCTTCAGAAAGAGGCGATCTTTGAACAGAGATACCTGAAACCAGATATCCGCGTTACTCGCAGCTCTCACAGCTTCGAGCGAACAGGAACTCCCGACCGACAGACCGTAGGAAATCCCCGCCGAGGCAGCCGCACGCGCCGCCGCTATTTCGGCATCCGGGTAAAGAAAGCCCGCTCCACCCGTCGGCGCGATCACGATCGGCATACTTGCCTTCTGTCCCAGAAGGTGGGTCTGGAGCAGGCGTTCACGCACATCCCGACCGACACGCTGGCGGAGCAGAATCCGCTCGAAATCCTGTTCGTTTGCCCGATATGTCGACTGCGTCCAGGAACCTGAATCGACGAAATCGTAAAAGAGCTTCGGTAGCCGCTGTTTGGCAACCAGCCGAAGGTCTTCGATGGAAGTAAGAGGATATCTGACCGTCATGCCATTCCTGTCAGTTCATACGTTCCTGTGTGCAGAGCGGGTTTCGTCTTAGAAGCCAGCCGTCACGGTGCCGATAAAGGCGCGTCCTGCTCCCTGGAGATAGGTCGGTGCCGATCCGGCAATCGTCGTCCCATACACACCGCGAACAGCCTTAGCGTTCCCTGTTACCGAGTTGGAGCCGCTCAGATAGGTCGCCCCTGCCAGATTCTGGATGTTGAGACGCAGCTCGGGCTCTTTCAGGAACGCGTACGAGTGAAACCTGTAACCAATCGACATATCGAGATTGGTATGGGCAGGAATTGCCTCGTCATTCATGAAGGTGCTGTACTGGGTATCCATGTACTTGGCCGTAATATTGCCGAACAATGAATGATCGTCGTAGCTCAGACCCAGACCGGCGCTGTATTTCGGTGCACGAGGGGCGATCTTGCCCTTGGTCGGAAGATAGTCCGATCCATTGAGCAGGTTATTATCTGTCGTGACGCGAATATATTCGGCGGACACATAGGGACGCAGATTGTGCCATGGGCGCGTTCCGAGCTGGATATCGACACCACGCCCAGTCTCGCCACCCGCATTGATGAAGGTGCTGACCGATCCACCATTGATGATCGCCGCCGTCGAAATCTGACGGTTGGTGAAGTTGTAGTTAAAGAACGAGACACTGCCCGACAGGATCGGTCCGCTATAGCGATAGCCGATTTCTTCAGAGATCGAATATTCGTTCTTCTGCTTGTTATTTCCGGCAATCAGCAGTGTTCCCGTGGTGCCGTTATAGGAATTGAACAGCGAATTCGCTGTTGGCACGCGGAATGCCGTATTGCCGCTCAGATAGATCTGGTGGTGCTGATTGAACTCATAGCGAAGCCCGACTTGGGGGGTAACCTGAAACGCGTTCTGTCCAACGTCGCTCTGCGGCCCCGGCAGAAAATTCTGGCCAGGTCGATGAATCCATACGGCTTTGATCCCGGCCTCAGCCAGAAAGCGGTTGTTGAATGCCTTGATCTGATCGCCCAGATAGACCGAGTTCGTATAGGTCTGAGCCAGCCAGTCGGTGGAGCGATAAATCGTACCGTCTTTCAGACGCGCGACCTGATCGGAGTTGTTGAGCTTGGCGACTGGTGATCCATCACTATACACCGAGCCAAAGCTGTTCTGGTAGGTTTGACGCGTATAGTCGAACCAGTAACCAGCCTTGACCGTGTTGATCCCGCTTTTCCACGAGACAAGTGTGTTGAGACCCGGGTGCTGAATGTCGAAAACTGTCGGTACATTGACCGTCGTGGTCGTGCCCGTCCCCTTATTCAAAGAGGAGAGATCGAGGCTGCTCAGCTGGTTTCCGAAATAGGCACGTCCCGAGTTCGGAAGCGTTGCCCCGTAAGCAAAGCCGCCCCACGCTCCGTAATAATAAGGCGTGATCGACAAGCTGACGCCATGCTGCAATGACAGATCGGTCGGCGCGCTGACAATCACAGTACGCGCACTCTGTCCCCTCAGCTTGTAGTAAAGCGGGTTCTGGTTGGCGTAGCTGCTGGAGAAATTGTAGTTGCCACCCGTCGAACGATATTGGGCCAGAGTGGGCGTGCTCAACAGATACATATTGAAGTCGGTGTAAGACACCACAAGGCGGCTCTTGCCGACTGCACCCCAGTCCTTCACCAGCTTGAAATCGACATGGTCACGGCGGAACGGAGCCGCAGGTCCACGCCAGTTATCACCAAGGATATGCGAATAGCCGAGGAAGAACTTCACACCACTCTGCCCGATCTTACCGCTATCGAGGCGCAGGAACTGGCGGAACATGTTATGCGACCCAAAAGATGCGCTGAGCATACCGCCCCGACGATCAGCCGGATCGCGCAGATCAACGCTCGTAAGACCACCGGCCGCACCGATCATGGGCGCTGTCAGATCGACCGATGTCGGACGCAGGGTTTCCTTCTCGATGCTGTCGCCATCGGGATACTGAGAGGGCAGCGTGACATAGGTTCCGACGTTGTTAAGCGGTGCCCCTTCCATCATGAAGCCAATTTCATCGCCGCTCAGACCACGCACAATGATATTGCCAGACTGGATGTTATACGGGTCCGACGTCGCCACATTGACACCCGGAACAAGCCGCAAAACTTCGTAAGCTGATGTCGACGGAGACTGGGTCGCGACGAAGTCGCGCGTAACCGTGCTCAGGGCTGTCGTTGCCGTCTGGCGCGTCATCAGACCGCCGCCAATGTCGCGCCCGCTTCTGCCACTCGGAGAGTGATGCACGGCAGATTTGACCTCAATGCCCTCAACAGACTTTGCATAGAGCGGGGTCGCCGCATGGCGAACCGGTGCACGAGACGCAATGGCGGGGCGGGAATGAGCGCGCGTCCCAGTTTTCTCGCTGTGCTTCGCATAGGCCGATGGCACGAAGAAAATGGAGGCAATAATTTGTGCGGCGACACTTACGGAAACAAGCCGTCCGATCGGCATAGCAGGAACAGCAAGACAACACTTGGCCATGATTACCACTCCGAATGGAGGCGACCTCATTTGGGTCGTCTGTCCATATTTGGTTAGTATTGTCAGCCTAGGTTCTTCATTCCGAATTGTCAACGAAACTCACGCAGATCTTGGGTAGAATCAGCGAATCGTTTCGATTGGGCACTCAATGCGAGTCATTCCCAAAACAGGCATGAAAAAACCTGTACGTTTCGGAAAAGAAACGTACAGGTTTTGCCCGTGTATCAGAAAAGCCGTTCCTCTCTCCCGGCAGGGAGATTGGAAACCAGAGTCAATCCGTCTCGTGGCTCCGTGCCCAGGGATGGGGTGCCTGCGAGGTATCGATGTAGTAGGATTTCTGCACCATATAAGCGCGCATTCCTTCGAGGCCTTTTTCCCGCCCGATACCACTGTCTTTCTCACCACCGAACGGGGTGGAGGCCGAGAACTGTTTGTAGGTATTGATCCAGACGGTGCCTGCTGTGATTCTGCGGCCCAGCGCCAGCGCCCCGATGATATCCTTGCTCCAGATGCCGCAGGCGAGGCCATATCTGTTATCATTTGCCTGGGCGATGAGTGTCTCGTCATCATCATAGGGCAGCAGAATCAGAACCGGACCGAAGATCTCTTCGCGGCAACAGACCGCCTCGTTGGTCAGGCTCTCAATGATGGTGGGTAAATAATAATACCCATCGTCGTAATCAGCACCTTCGGGACGCGCGCCGCCGATCAGAACTTTTCCCCCTTCTTCCTTCGCACGCGCAACCCAGCGCTCCACCGCCGCTCGATGGTCGACATGGACCATGGGCGCGACCTGTGTCCGCTCGGAGAAGGGATGACCGACAACGAGTTTCCCTGTGGCCGCGACGAGACGCTCACGGAAGGTCTCGTAAAGCGATCGGTGCACGAAAAGTCGCGACCCCGCGATGCAGGACTGCCCGGAAGAGGAGAAAATACCGAACAGGACACCTGCCAATGCGAGATCGAGATCTGCATCAGGCCTGATGATTGTAGGCGATTTTCCGCCCAGTTCGAGCGAAACAGGCACAAGACGCTTACCGGCTACTTCGGCAATTTTGCGACCGACCGTTGTCCCCCCCGTGAAGACGATGCGTCCGATCTCAGGGTCTTCGACAAGGCGGGATCCGACCTCCGCGCCACCGGGAAGCACGGAAACGAGACCTTTGGGCAATCCCGTCTCGTCAATAATCTGCGCGAGCGCCAGGGATGTCAGCGGGCTCCAGGGAGAGGGCTTGAGAATGACCGCATTCCCTGCCGCCAGCGCTGGCGCCAGTTTTTGCACATCGCTGGCAATCGGTGAGTTCCAGGGCGTGATCGCACCGATGATCCCGATCGGCTCAAAACGCGACAATGTCAGATACGGACCGCGGCTCGGCGTGATCGCCTCCTCGGCTGTCTCTGCGACCGCAGCGTAATAACGCATCGTATCGGCCGCGCTCCCGACCAGAATGGTCGTCTCGCGCAAGGTCTTGCCCGTATCGCGGCTTTGCAGCCAGGCGAGATACTCTTTATTTTTATCTATCGCGTCGGCAATACGTGACAGCCACGCTGCCCGACGATGCGGCAAGAGGTCGCACCAGGCAGGATCAGCCAAAGCAGCGCGTGCCGCCTTCAGCGCGTCGGTAACATCCTCCTGAGAGGCACAATGCACGATTGTGTTGAGCGTCCCGTCTGCCGGAAAAAGCGATTCAACTGCCTCACCTCCGCCTTTGCGGAAGTGACCACCGATATAAATTGCATCCCCGGGGAAGACCCCGGGTGCACGCAGTTCTGCCGACATTCGAATTACTCCGCTTTACCGCGCCATGAGGCATGCGTCAGCGCCATATGAGCCAGGCTGTACCCCGCTGTCAGCGAGGTCTTCGGGTTATCGGGCGTGGGCACGCCCCGCAAAGTCAGGCTGGCATCAACACAGGCTGAAGTGAAAACAATTTCGTGCGTGTTGCCCGTCGCTTTGGCATCGGCCAGCAGCGTGACCCGCGTCGCATCGAAGCCAAGCCCGGCAAGGGCGATCGTCGCGGCCACATTGGCGTTCTGGGGATAGCGCAATGCCGCATCGCGAGCGGAGCCCTGAAACAGGACATGCCGCTCGTTACCGCCATCGTTTTCCAGCCCCCAGGCGTGGAAGGGTTTGCGCGCCGTGTAGGTTACAGAGGTCAGACCCGAGAGCTTGGCCGCAGCGAGCACATCGAGGCCACCGATCGCACCGGGCGCTGCCAGGAAACGTCCGGGCCCGTTCTCAAGACGCGCCTGAACATCGGGCATTGCAAGCGCACCGATCGATGTTGCGGCTACATCGATGCCACGCTCGATCAAGGTGCTGCCAAGCGCTGCCAAAGCTGTTTGAGACGCGCCTTCGAGAACCAGCTCCGGTCGCCACGCGATGACATCGTCAAGGCTCTCTGTCACCTTGAATTCAGCCGTGCGTGCGCGCCACTCTTCCAAAACCGCAGCCCGCGCCGCACGACTGCGGGGGGTGACGAGAACGATACAGCGACCAATCCGGGCACCCGATGCGAGGAGCGCCCTCATTGCGGTGCCTGTCATGGCACCGCAACCGAGGATCCCGATATCGAGCGAGGCTCTCATACCGGATTACCAGCCGCACCAGCCGGCGGGCCCGAGAAGATCGTGGCAAACGGACCGATCGCAATCATATCGACTTCGATCATGATCGGGCCCGAGAGGGCGAGACACTCATCGAGGACCTCACCGATGTTTTCGATGGCCTGAACACGGCGATGCGCGAGATTCATGCCTTTGGCGAGGCTCGCAAAGTCGGGAATGTTTTCAAGCGTGTAGTGCTTGCGCCCGCTATATTGGGCGTCCTGAATATTGCGGATCACGCCATAACCACGATCATTCATCAGAATGAAGACGATTTCGGCCTGCTCTTCGACCGCAGCGGCCAGTTCGCCAGATAAAGCATTGCACCACCATCGCCAACGAGCGCGATCGTACGACCGGGCCTCGCCATCGACGCGCCGATTGCCATGGCGATGCCCTGACCGATACCGCCACCCAGCGCATGCACGCCCAGTGTCGGCTTGGCGAGTGTCACATAACGGTTTCCGAAGGTGGAGTTGGCAATGGTGACGTCACGGACGAATGTCAGAGCCTGCTTGCCAACGCGCTCGCGCAACGCATCCGCAAGATGGCTGTAAGGACCGAGCGTCGATAGCAAGGCCGCCTCGGAGCGGGCGCGGGCAATCGTGGCGCCGGAGAGAAACTCCCTGTCGGTATCCAGACGCTCTGGCAGTCGCTCCAGAAGCGCCGCCAGCACCTCACGAGCGCCGCCCTGCACAAACAGATCGACCGGATAGTTACGACCGCCCTGACTTGCATCGATATCGACCTGCACAAGCCGTTGCCCGAGAATCATCTGGTTATTGCGCGTTTCGTTGCCGCGCAGCTTGGACCCGACGACGATCGTCAGATCGGCCTGCTCATAAAGAGCCTGCGCCTCAGGCGTCATGTTGAACGCGCCCAGCGACCAGGGATGATCCTCCGGCACCACGGCACGCCCGTTGGTGCTCGTCACGGCAAGAGCGCCGCGCTCGATCAGTGCAGTCGCCTCCTCCGAGGCTTCCCGGGCGCCGCCACCGAACCAGAAGACCGGACGGCGTGCATTCTTGATCAGCTCGGCGAGCGCATCGATCGCCGCCACATCGGGCGTGACCCGGCTCAGGCACGGCTTGGGCCAGTAAGACGGACGACGCAGCATGGCGCGTTGCACGTCAATGGGGATCTCGATCGAAACCGGGCCGCGCGGCGCGCTCAGGGCGCTGGCTGCTGCCGCGGCCAGCATGGTCGGCACGGCATGAGCTTCCCAGACGCGCCAGACGCTTTTGGAAACGCCACGCAGCATTTCAGGCTGACGAGGCACGTCATGAATGGCTGCGCGGTCACGATCCGCGTACGGACGATCGATCTGGGTTGTAATATGCAGCACAGGCGAACAGGCAGTGAGCGCCTCCACCTGTGACCCCGCAGCATTACCCGCCGCCGTGCCTGTGCTGGTGAGCGCAACACCCAGGCTATTCGACACGCGAGCATAGGCGTCAGCCATATTCATGGCGCCGGCCTCGCCACGTGCGGGAACGAAGCGGATTACGCCCTGACGCGCGATAGCGTCGAGGATCGGCATGTTATGAATCGAGATAACGCCGAAAACCACCTTAACACCGGCTTCGGCAAGCCACTCGGCAACGGCTTCACCCGCCGTGATTTTTTCCGCAGCAGACGGATCAACTTTGAATGCTGACATCGCAACCTGTTCCATTCAAAAGTGGCGTGACAAACCGCCTGAGATTTCGAGGGTTGCTCCTGTCGTATAGGCCGAGGCCGGAGCACCGAGAAAAACGATTGCGCGCGCGACTTCCTCGGCGGCACCGAGGCGGCCAAGAGGAATATGTTTGTCGCGTGCAAGCTGACTGAACCACGCGTCTCGCCCGACACTCTGGTCGGGACGCGCCGCAAAACGACGTTCCCACTGCCCGGACTCGATCAGACCGACCACCACAGAATTGACGCGGATGTCGGGTGCGAATTCGACAGAGAGAGATTTCAGGAGATTCTGCACACCTGCGCGTGCGGCAGACGTGCAGACCATGTGAGGCTCGGCTGATAGGCGAGCAGGGAATTCACCGCCACGATACTGCCCGAGGCAGATTTGCGCAGGAGCGGTGCGAAGGCCCGGGTCGTTCTGATCTGACTGAAGAATTTCAGCTCCAGCTCTTCACGCCACGCCTCATCGCTCGTCGCTGCGAAAGTCGAAACGCGTCCCTGCCCGGCATTATTGACCAGAAGATCGCATGATCCGCGCCAGGACGTCACCGCGTCGACAAGGCCCTGCACATCCTGCTCGAGCAGGACGTCGCAGCGCTGAGCGAAAACGTCGCCAGCAGAGGCGAGCTGTTCGCGCGCGGCCTCCAGTCTCTGCGGGTCACGCCCGCAGATGACAACAGATGCCCCCTCACCCAGAAGAACACGAGCCGTGGCCAGCCCGATCCCTGAGCTACCGCCCGTGACAACAGCGACTTTTCCTACGAGCCCTAAATCCATTTCAACAGCCTTTATCGAGGGCACCAGGTGCCGATTCATGATAACCGAGACGGAGGGACACCTCGTTGGCAGCAGCTGTGACGAGCGACACGATCTTGCGGCGACGCCCCTCTCCCATATCGAACAGGCTCGTCGGCCCGGTCACGTTGATCGCCGCACGAACGTCTCGATCCTGACCGAAGATCGGTGCTGCAATCGAGCTGACGCCTGTGCTCAGAATGCCGTCGCTTTCCGAAAAACCGGCCTGATGCTCGCGCCGCAACGTCTCATGGAGCTGATCGAGGGTCGTCGGCGTGCGGGAGGTGAAAGAACTGAGCACCTTGTCCGCATAAAGCGCTTCGACCTGAGCCTGCGTCATATTGGCAAGGATCGCGCGACCCAGCGTCGTGGCGTGAGCAGCCACGCGTGAGCCCACCGTTATATTGCTGGCCAGAGGCACATTCGGCACGCGCCGCGCAAGGTAGACGACCTCATGCCGGTCGAGCACACCGAGATGCGCCGAGAGCCCACTTTCTTCAGCAAGCTGGGAGACAATCGGCAAGGCCGTACGTACGAGATCCTGACCGGAGGCATTTTCGCCGATCAGACTGATCAGGCCAATCCCGATCCGGTATTCGTCGCCGACGATACGCTCGATGAAGCGCTCCATTTCCAACGCCTGAAGGAGACGCAGGAGCGTCGAGCGGCTGATATCGAGTTCTTCGCTTACCTTGCGAATATTGGCACAAGATCCACCATCGCCAATATAACGCAGCAGCCTTGCAGCGCGATGAAGCGGCGGTGAGATACTGTTTTCCACTTCGGTGTCTGACATAGACTGGATCGCCTTTTCCCTGAAAACCCGTAAAACTTATGCAAACACGAATCCGGCATTAACCGGCAAGGTCTGTCCGGTCAGAACCAGCGCCTCCGGGGTCAGCAGAAATCCGATCACGCCGGTCACATCGGAGGGGAATTGTGCACCGGGAACAGATCGTCCGTTTTCATAAAGTTCGTGACGTTCTGGTGGAACATACTCGGTCGCCTCGCAGCGCAAGATACCGGGGGCAACCGCGGTTATACCAATACCGCGCGCACCCAGTTCACGACTGAGTGATCTTGTCATCGCCAATACTGCCCCTTTACTGGACGTATAGGCCAGAAGACGCGGCGCGCCCCACAGAGCCGTGTCGGACGCAACGTTGACGATCCGGCCAGTTGAGGAGAAATGAGGGCTGAAGGCCTTGGTGACGAGCCAGGTCCCCCGGACGTTCACCGTCTGCACACGGTCCCAGAGCGCGAGGTCGATATCCTCGAACACCTTGCCGCCGACATTGGTCGCAATGGCGGCGTTATTGACCAGACCGTCGAGACCTCCCCATTCAGAAGCGACCTCCGCACAGACCGACGCCACATTATCGGGGTCGGCAAGATCCATCTTTGAAAAGTGAACCTCGCCACCCTCGGCAGCAAGCGAGTCGGCTGCTTCACGCCCCTCTTCGAGGATATCGATCAGCCAGAGTCGTGCTCCCGCTTGGGCACAATATCTTGCGATCTCAAGACCAAGCCCACGGGCTGCGCCTGTGACGACGATACGTCGTCCGGCAAGGGACACCGAGGCCGGCGAAACAGGAGTGCTCACTGTAGAAGACATCCAAACCTCTCGATTTAAGTTGACCATATACGGCCAGATCGTTCTTATATGACTAATCATCATTCGAACCGGCGTCAAAACAAAATCGGCATTCCCTGAATAAAACGGCAAGAAGAAACGTTTTTCTCCTTGTCAGCTACAGCGTGCACGGTTCTATTCGTTGGTTACGATATCGGAATATGTCGGAGATAAATCAAATGATCCGCCTTCGAATTCCCGGAAATGCATCTGGCGGTCCCGCCCTCGTTTCCACGTTCTTTCTCCTGGCTCTCGCCTATATGCTCTATGGGTGGGACAGGCAGGTCATGCCGGTCGAGCTGGTAGAGATGAGCCGCGCTCTTTCCCTGACGCCCCGCATTGCCGGTCTGCTCGCAAGCATCTTCACGCTCGGCATCGCCATCATGTCGGTACCGGCCGGGCTGGTTGTTGCACGAGCCGGATTGCGACTGGCCATAAGCCTCAGCATGCTGCTTTTCTCCTGCGGAACATTGCTCTCCGGCCTCGCTCCCGACATCTGGCTGCTGATTATCGGTCGAATCGCGACAGGCATGGGTGAAGCCGTCTTCAGCATCGCGCTCTTCACTTTCACATCTGCGCGATTCCCCCGCCATGCCGGCACGGCGATCGGTGCCCTTCTGGCGGTTTTTGGCGTCTCGATGTTTATCGGCCCTATGATTGTCGTCTCCCTGCAGGCGACATTCGCGACCTGGCGTGGTCCCTTCTACCTTTTCGGTGCGCTGGGCGTGCTCGGCGCCCTCATGCTGTTGATCTTCCTGCCTCGCGGGTCGCAGGATGAACCACGCGCCCACGCGACACCCCAAACCTATCGCTGGCTTCTCCGCCCTGCGACTCTGGCGACGCTCTTCGTTGCCGTCGTCAATGGCGTTGGCTGTTATGCCTATATGTCCCTGTTTCAGACCTACGCACGGCTCTGTTTTCATATCACACCCCATGACGCGTCCTTTGCGCTGGGCTGTTTTGGCATTGGTACCGTACTCGGCAGCACACCGATCGGTTACGTGCTTGACCGCACCAATCGACAGATCGGCCTTGCCCTGGTGGTTTTCCTGACGGGCGTGACCGGCATGGTGCTTCTGAGAACGACGCTGACACCGGGGCTGGCAGCCTGGCTCTCCCTCTTGCTCGGGGTCTGGATCAGCGGTGTCTACGGCAATTGTTACGCACTCATTCGTGAGCAGGCCCCGGCTCAGGACGGAGCCTTTGCGATTGGCGTCCTGCTGACCGTTTATTATCTTGGTGCCGCTGTCGCCGGTTATCTTTTCGTCGCGGCCACTGGCGTTGGCTTCAGCAACCATGCCTGGGGCGGCGTCACATTGTTCCTCGTGCCTTATACCCTTGCCGCTTTGGGCATTCTCTGGACAGCGAGAGAACCCCGTCGCGTCGCAAAACAGTCACTGACACGCTGCTAAGCAAAAAATAAGGGGCCGTTTCCGGCCCCTTTCTTTCATGTCGACCGATCAGATCGTAATCGATCTCAGTTATGACCCCGGTCGCTCTCGCCACCCTTGATGACCTGACGTCGCGTTGTGCCATCGATGCCTCCGGCGATCGCCCATTCCGCGAAAAGCTCGGGACGACGCTCGAAGGTCTGAGGCTCCCAGGCTTCAGTGCAATAATCTTCATCCGCATAATATTCGAGCGGTGCTGCGAGAGGATTCTCGAAATACCAGAAATAAGCCGATGAGATCGGATGGCGACCCGGACCGATCTCGGTCTTCCAGCCTTTACGGCTCATCGCCAGACCGCCGCCAATCACCTCGTGAACATCGTTCAGCGTAAACGCAACGTGATTGACACCCGGTCGACCCGGACGATTGAGGATAAACTGGTTGTGATGGCCACCGCGCTGGGCACATCGCATGAAGCATCCATGACCGGGATATTCATCACTGACGATGAAGCCGAGCACGTCGAGATAAAAAGCCCGCATCGCTGCATAATCTGCCGTGAACAGTACGACATGACCGATCTGGAGGGGCTTTGCCTGTGTGTAGACAGGGGAGCGCTGATCCAGACGATGCGTCACGCCCGGAGCATTCGGCAAGGTCGGATTGCCCTTGACAGGCTGACGTCGTTTGACGCGAAACGCAAGGCCGAGACCGTTCGGATCGCGCAGTCGGGGCGTACCGCCTGGCTCTGCCGCCTCGTACTCAGGATGGCTTGCGATTCGGGAAACGAGCTCTTCCAGCGCGCTCTCGGAAGCCACACCCCAGACGATCTGTCTGACCGTATTCCCCTCCTCAATAGCAGGCGGCAGATCAGGCGCATCATGGGGACGCACAATCACCTCTCCGCCATCCTGCGTCGTGAATTCGAGTCGCTCAGGTGTCTTGAGACGCTCTGTCAGGCCCCAATCGATCAGGAAGCGATACGCGGCTTCCATATCGTGCACGCCGAAGGTGATTGCATCTATTCCAGTCAGGGCCATGCGACAGTCCTCGTGTCGTTTGATTTATATATGAAGCAAATCAGGAGAAACCGCTCCCTCTCTACCTAAGGGAAAGCTTAAAGACTACGGAATCGTTTTGGAACCGATATTTCCATTGATCGGGAACTCCTTTCCATATCATATGGAATCGTCAAGGTATTACGATATTACAACCAGGAGCCTGCGTTTCATGAGTGAAGCAAAATCCGATACCCTTCGTGCCGGTCTCGACTTTCATACGAAACAATACGTCAACAAGCGTTTTGACTGGAATGCCTTTCCATCGAACGCAGGCTTTCCCGATCTCGAGCGGGCACAGATGCGATTCATCGGATCGGGCGGCTCCCCCAAGGCGGGCGAGAGCGACACCCTCGCACCGGACCATTTCACGCTCAGCCTCGTCTACAAGCATCCGGGCAAATACGCGGCCTGCCATGCCCATGAGATCGAGGAGGCCTTTCTGGTGCTTCAGGGCGTTCTCACTGTCGGCTGGGAAGAGAAAAACCATGTCGTCGAGGTCAATCTCGGTCCGAAAGATCTGATCCTCAACGCCCGCGAAATTCCTCACGGCTTTCGCAATGCCGGCGTCGAGCCCGTTCTGATGTCGATCATGGTGGGTGTCGGCAAGCCTCTTCCACCTCGATACGCCTATCATCCCAAAGAGGTAGGAGACGAACTGGCCCAGTCCTTCGGCGCGTTGCCGGGGCAGGTTCTTCCTGTGTCCGCCAAGGGCGATCACCCCTTGCAGCGTTTCATGGCGCTCCATGTCGTGCGCTATGACGAGACACCGACCCACTGGACCAAAGCAGGCTTCGGCCGCAAGATCTATGTCGGTGAAGGCGGCGCGCCCCCTTCGACGGCCCGCAAGGAAATGTTCCTGATCCCGCCCGGCACCGGCGTCGCCCCGTACACGCGCGATTGCGAAGAAGCATGGCTCGTCATCGAAGGGCATATCACTGTCGGCTGGGAAGAAGACGGCAAGCGCGTTGAACGTCAGATCGGCCCACGCGATGTCATTCTCTCACCGGCAGGACGGGCGCATTATTTCCGCAATGACGAGCTGGCACCTGTGACGCTTTTCAGCGCCATCGGCACCCCTCATCCGGTCGATCCTGATTTTCAGCCTTATACTCCGGCATGACACGCGAACACTCCGTTCCCCTTCCCGGTCTCGTGCCAAACGAGATCGGGAGCTTGGCACGCTCACTTGGCTGGAGGAAGGCCAGGGTCAACCGCTCATTCTCCTGCACGGGATCGGCTCAGACGCAGGATCCTGGGGCAGCCAGTTCACAGCGTTCAGCGCCACAAGACGCGTTCTGGCGTGGAACGCACCGGGCTATGCTACGAGCAGCCCTCTGGAAGGTGGCCCCAAAAATCCGACACGTTATGCCGAGCTTCTCGCCGAGAGCCTGAATGCCCTCAATGTAGGAACCTGTGCGATCGTAGGGCACTCTCTCGGTGCTCTGACTGCAGCACGATTTATGCGCCTTTACCCAGACCGGGTCAGCGCGCTTCTTCTCTCCAGCCCGGCCAGCGGCTACGGACAGGAAGAGCAGGATGACCTTCTTCCTGCCCTGAAAGAAAGACTGACCGACGTCGAGACGCTGGGTCCGGCGGGTATGGCCGCCAAACGCGCCGCACGCACGCTCTCACCCGGAGCTGGCCCCGACCTGGTCCATCAGGCGGCTGAAGCCATGGCACGAGTCTCGATCACCGGGTATCGTGACGCTGTGACTCTTCTCTCACGCGGTTCGCTCTCGGCGGATCTGTCAGCGCTTCCCCGTGATAAAATTCGTCTGATTACGGCCGAGCATGATCAGATCATCAAGCCGGAACGCGTCCATGCGCTGGCAGAAGAGCGCCACCTGCCCTCACCAACCGTCATCGCGCATGCGGGTCATGCCTCCTATCTGGAGAACCCCTCGGGCTTTACAGCCGCCATCGAGGCGTGTCTCGCTTCTGTCGCCGCCTCAGACGAGGCGTGACGACAGAAGCAGAGCTGCTTTCTCAACGCAGGGTCGAACGTAGTCTTCAAGCAAGGCCCTGTCGTGGCGGCCATGGGCGCAGACGGCGCTCAATGCCGCCAGCACATTGCCGCTCCGGTCACGCACAACGCTCGCGATGCTGACAATGTCATTTTCGAAATAGCCCCAGCTGGCGAGACTCCGCTGATTTCGATCCTCTTCCACCTGACGGACGAGCGCACTCAGATCGTCAGGCGTCGCGCTCGTGAAAAGCGGGAAGGCGTATTCCTGATAGAGACCCACGACATCCGCCGTGAGCATCTGGGACAGGATCGCCCGACCGATCACCGTCGCATGAGCGGGCAGACGCGTACCGATATCGACGACGCTCCGCTCATCTCCAGACGCGGCACATCGCGCCACATAGACAATGTCATGGCCCTCTCTTTGCGCCAAATGAGTGGAACAGGACGTCTCGTCACGGAGTGCTTCGAGAATCGGCATGGCCGTCTCGATCAGCCCCTTCCCTGCTTCTCTGCCACGCCCGAGGGAGAGGCACTTCTCTCCGAGACGGAGCAAACGCGGGGAAGCGCCCCCTACCAGATATCCGGCCCGGCGCAGTGTCTGGACAAGCCTGAAGGCACTGGCACGGGGCAGTTCTGCGCGACGTGTCACCTCGGCCAGACTGAGCTCTGTTGTGGAGTCTTCAAAGCACTCCAGAATGGCAAGACCATGCAAAAGGGCCGGAACGAGATAACGATCCCCTTCGTTAACGCTCATGTGAGACATCTTTTCAACGATTTTTCTTTACAGAACAAGAACGACATCGTAACGATATTTAGTCACATTGTCCATATTTGGCTAGTGTTCCACTTTCGATGGAGTTGCAACGACTATGAAGCCCTTCATCCCTTATAATGAACCGTTCCAGAATCGCGACCGTGAACCGGACGCCTATGAGAACGCCTTTGGCGACGCTCTGGAAAAAGCCTTTGCATCGGGTCTGACCACACTACCCGATTTGGCGCAGTTCATGACGGATTCCGCAGTGCCAGCCCCTGAAGGCGGCTGGACTGAAGACTCGCTCGCGGCAGAGCTCGAAAGGCTCGCTGCCTCGAACACCCCCGCCCTTCCTTCACGCTCGTCCTGTTGAGGAAATTGCCATGACCGCCTCTGCCGACATTCTAGAGAACCGCCTCCGCGTCGGGCATCGCAATATGTGGCACCCGGTTCTGCCGGCGCATTTTGTCACATCCTCGCCCCGCTCGATCTTCCGCCTCGGTTTTCGTATCGTGCTCTGGCGCGATGAAGAAAACCGCGTCATCGCCCTGGAAGATCATTGCCCTCACCGTGGTGCGCCCCTGTCGCAAGGGACAGTGATGGATGACAAGATCGCCTGTCCTTATCATGGCGTGCAGGTCGATGGGACAGGCGTTGCCGTCTCCGTACCGGGCAGCCCTGGTTGCCGCCTTGAAGGCATGCGTGCAACACGGTCATTTCCGGTTCAGGAACGCGCAGGCGCGATTTTCCTCTTCGTGTCGGAGAAGCCCAACACGGAACCCAGTGAACTGATTCTCCCCTCCGAACTGGAAAGCGACGAATATAGTCATTTTCTTTGCTATACCGAGTGGGGCGGCGATTACCGCTACGTCTATGACAATGTCATGGATCCGATGCACGGCACCTTCCTGCATCACCATTCCCACTCGATGGCTGAAGGCTCCACGCAAGCCAATTTCAAGGTACGTGAGATCGATAACGGCTTCGTTTTCGAAAAAGACGGCCAGCGCGGCGTCAACTTCGACTGGACCGAATTCGTCGATACGGGCGCCCATTGGCTGAAGCTCGAAATCCCCTACCCCAAGACGGGCGGACCGGGCGGCAACTTCATGATCATCGGCAGCTATACGCCGATGCAGGATGGCTGGACGGCTGTTTTCCACTGGCGCGCCCGCAAGGTCTCCGGCTGGCAGCGCGACGCCTGGCGTTTTCTCTACAAGAACCGTCTGGAATACCGTCACTGGCAGGTGCTTGAGCAGGATCGCGTCCTGATCGAAGATTATCAGCCGGGCGCCAATCTGCGTGAAATCCTCTATCAGCACGATATGGGGCTGGTGCGACTGCGCCGGTATTTCAAGCAGAAAGCCGAAAAACAGCTTGTGGATGCCGGTCTTGTCTGAAGAACGTCTCACTCTTCGCGTCACCGCGCTACGCTGGCTGTCTCCGGACGTACTCACCCTTGAGCTGCGTTCGCCTGACGGCACTCCCCTGCCTGCATTCGAGGCAGGGGCCCATATCGATCTGCATCTGCCAAACGGGATCACGCGCAGCTACTCGTTGTGCAACGATCCGGCTGAGCGAAGCTACTATCTGCTTGGGATTGGCAAAGCGTCGGCAAGTCGCGGGGGGTCACGTTATATCTTCGACGACCTGCGTCTCGGTACGCTCCTTCCGGTCTCGGCACCGCGCAACCACTTCGCGCTCGATGCATCGCAGAAGGAAGCCGTGCTGATTGCCGGGGGGATCGGCGCCACGCCGATCCTGTCCATGGCCTACGAACTGGCCCGCTCAGGCCGACCGGCGCATATCTATTATGCCGTTCGCAATCGCGCCGATCTGGCGTTTATGGACGCTTTCGAGAAACTCGCCTCTGTAACTCCCTATTTAAGCGCCGAGACAGGGACGAGAATATCGTTCCCTGACGTCATCGCTGCTCATCCGGACGCGCATTTTTACTGCTGTGGTCCAACGGGGATGCTCGATTCATTTGAGGAGGCCACTGCGACCTGCCCCCCCGAGACGGTGCATCTTGAACGCTTCGCCGCCAAGCTCCCGCCGACGATGCGCAGGACGAAAGCTTCATCGTCGAATGCGTTCAGTCCGGGCTGAATTTGACCGTGCAGCAGGGCGAGTCCCTCGGCGACTGCCTGGCCGATGCGGGGATCGATGTCGCGCTTTCCTGCCGTGAGGGCGTTTGTGGATCCTGTGAAACAAAGGTTCTCTCAGGAGAAATAGACCATCGCGATGGCGTCCTGAGTCAGAGCGAGAAGCTGGCTGGCAAGAGCATGATGGTCTGCGTTTCTCGCTGCAAAGGTCAGAAACTCGTTCTCGACCTTTGACGTCAGCCTGACACCTAAACGCTTTAATTATTTTCTGGCACCTGCACACTGCCCGACACTCCTGCAACGAGAGTGTCGGCAGGCCTGACAGAACGGGCCGCCCTCAGTCTAGCGTGCTCCAGAATATCGCACACGCCGTAGCGTGAGTGCGGCATGAATCCGGCCTATTTCTTTACAGCTGAGACGCTCCTTCTGGAGAGCTGCGCCCATGCACGGCGCCCTTATACATTGGTTTCATTGGCTTCTCACCGATCCGACACGCGAAACGTGTGGAGGCCACAACGCGCCTCATCCGAAGTGTCTTGAGAGAATATCGCCTATGCCCTGCGGTGTCGTCGGCGCCGCCTTCGCTCTCCCGAGATGTTCGGCGAGATGAGCAATCGCGTTTTGATAACGATCAGAACTCCGGACAGCACCCCGGCGTGATCAGCTATCGCCACGCAGGCGCCTGATCAAAGGTCTCAGGTAGACGGCTGATACATGTCTCGCCACGATTTTCGTCTATAGAAAAATCGATATTCCATGTTTTCTGTAGCGGCATGGCTCGCAAGATGAAGATCAGGTGACGGTCATTTTTCGGCAAGCGCGAGGTCTACCTTCGGGCAAGCAAGATACCCAGCCCGGACATCAGTCTTGTCCAGATGTCACAGCGGCAAATCAGAATACAATACGGCCAGAAACGATGTTTCTGGCCGTAAAAGAGTCACAAGACGGAAGAGTAAAACCCAATTACTATTTAGTAGTCATTCGACTTGCTCAGCGTGAACTGCGCCACGCGTTCCCTCAGCACCGAAGCTGCCTTGTCGAGAGAGGCAATCGCCGCCGTATTTTCTTCAACCATAGCCGCGTTTTGCTGTGTCGATTTCGTCATCTCGCCGACCGCAAGATTGATCTCCTGCATCGCTGAGAACTGGCCGGTTGCAGACTGCGCAATCTCGGCAACAAGCTTATCGATTTCAGAAACCTGACCGAGGATCACGCCCAAAGCACCGCCAGCTTCGCGCACCTGGCGCACGCCGTCGGACACATAATCGCTGGAGCTTGAAACCATCTCCTTCACCCGACGCGCACCTTCGGTCGAACGCTGTGCAAGAGTGCGGACTTCAGTGGCAACCACAGCAAAGCCCCTACCAGCATCACCGGCACGAGCGGCCTCAATTCCGGCATTGAGGGCCAGAAGGTTGGTTTGAAAAGCAATCTCGTCAATGAGACCGATAACCTGGCTGATCTGCGTGAAGCTACTCTCGATCTGGCTCATGGCATTGACGGCGTTATGAACCATCGAGCCGGATTTTTCCGCACCGACACGAGTCTCGTCCGTGACCGTTGCCGCCTTTTTCGCGCTGTCGGCCGCATCGCTCAACATGCTCACCACACGCTCGATGCTGCGGATGATTGCTCGATGCTAGCTGCCTGCTGTTCGGTACGGCGGGCCATATCGTTGGAGGCGACAGAGATCTCGCCGGTCCCTGATCCGATCGCCATGACGCTCTGCTGGATGACACCAAAAGTCTGATTGAGACGCTCAAAGGAGTCGTTGAAGTCGGTCTTCATCACCTGAAGGCGCTGAGGAAGCGTTGCCTCAATGCGGTAGACCAGGTTGCCCTCAGAAGCAGCCGCGAGGCCCTTACGAATGGACTCAACCGCGCGCGATTCTTCTTCAAGCTCACGAGCGACCCGTTCGGCGTTCTCTGCACGTTCCTTGGCGATAATCTCGCGCTCGGCTGCCTGTTCTGCTGCGAGCGTCTTCGCCTGCTGCAATCCGCTCTGCATGGTTCGGAGCGCTTTCGCCATATCTCCGACTTCATCGCCCCGGTCCAGGCATGGCACAGGGCCGTCGAGCGAACCCTGAGCAATACCGAGCATGCGGTCACGCACCCAGAGGAGCGGGGTTACGATTGTTCTCTGGCTCATGATCAACGTGGCAACCAGGATCAGCAGCTGGATCACGACCAGGCCGATAACGCAGTTTCTCACTGATGCCGCCGCACTTGCAGCCAAGGTCTGTGAGTCAGCTTCAACCTGGGTGATACGACGCCCGGTCAGCGCGCCAAGATCGATCGCAATATGCACGCCGTCCTGATCGGATGCCTGCATGATGGTCCGCATACGAGCGACGTCACCCTTGTTTAGGGCTGCTACGAGGCTATTGAGTTGCTGCTCGAAGTCATCATAGCGGGCCATCAACGGAGCAAGCGTAGGGACAACTCTTGGGTCAACCTTCGTGACCTCATTGAAGAGATCCCGGGTTCCTCTCATGTCCTTCTGAAAGCGAGTCACCACCTCCCCAACGAAAGGGCTCTGAGCCTGATCGGTCAGAAGATGGGACGCGTAAAGGAGCGCATTAAGTTTATCTGAAATACGAGCAAGAATAATCGTGCCACGGTCATCCGAGCTGATAAAAGCCCGGTAACGGGTGTCCGTCATTCTCTGGTTCTGCACTAAAAATGCAGCCCCAATAAAAGTCACTAATGTCAAAATGATCGCCACAGCGGCAATTTTGGTTTTGAAACGAAGGGCGCTGAACATGGGAGGGAGAACCTTATCTCGGCGTGTTTCCAGATGTTCAACGACAAACATTAAAAAATCCTCTCCAAGAGTTAAGATGGGAGGGTCTCTCTGGACTCGCAAAAGACTTCAATATGGAAATTATGATTATTTAGACCGGCAGATTTCCAGCAATGAGATAATTATTTCAGATACCGAACAAATCGGTGTGAAATAACTCTTTCATCGCGAGATACTGCTATATTTTAGAGACCACACAGTTATGCATGCCCCAACAAAAGAACATAGCTTATTTAGAGTATCGTTTTTTAAGGAATTTTGTGAAATCGCGAGAATATTGTTTTTCTCAATGCCAGAATAAAGGCAATCATGAGCGATGAAATAACGCAAAATGCCGAAAACTCAGCAACCATTTCAAAAATAGCGACAAGTAGACCGAAGTCTTTGAAAACTATTCCCTGCTCAGCGAGCCAGTCACCCAACACGGTTAGACCATGAGCACATAGAGTCCCGATAAGACCAAAGACCGCCAAGACGAGCATAATTTTCGCCAGCATGACACTTACAAATCCCGTAATATAGAAACGAGACCCGATATTAGGAGCGAAACGTTAAGAGAAAATTCTTCGAACCTCTCCTGTCCAATGAAAACTCCCCTGTCCTGAACGCTTATTCAGGTCTTCGACGCCAGCATGGCGCTCCGAGTCATTCTGCCATCGCAAATCACCTCTGATTTTAGAGGATAGAAACAACTACAGAACGGACTGCTCGCGGAACGTGATTGACGCGTCGAGGCGCTGGGCAAGCGGTCATCGACGATATTAGACCCTGTTGGCTAATTTGCAGAGACTGCGTTGACCTCAGGCGACCATTAGAACGGTAGGACACTATCCATAATTTGCTGTCCGTAGCGTGCGGACTGTACTGTAGAGAGCTGTCCACGTCCGCCATAGGAGATACGTGCTTCGGCAATGCGATCATGCGTCACGATATTATCCTCGGTGATGTCCTGAGGGCGCACAACACCGCTTACCATCAACTGACGCAGCTCGCCATTCACACGCACTTCCTGCCTTGCAACGACGACAAAGTTACCGTTCGGCAGAACCTGCGTAATCGTCCCCGCAAGAGAAAGGGTGACTGTCTCGTTTCTTCGAATAACACCAACGCCGGTATTCGCACTCGCACTACTTGTATCGAGTGCACTTGCACTGGAGAGCACTTTACCCTGCGCTCCGAAGAAACTCGGAATACCGAACGTCTGGGATCCGCTCCCCGAGACGGTCGTGTTGTCGTTGACCGCAGCATTATCGGCGATATTGACGTTAATCGTGATCAAATCTCCGACCTGAGATGCGCGCTGATCTCTGAAGAACGCGCGGCTCCCTGGACGCCAAAGGCTCCCGACTTCTGTCGGCGGGGGCTGTAACGGCGGCATCGGCATCGTTACGGGGCGATAATCGGGGGCTTGAGTAGGATCCGAGGTGTGAGTCATCCGAGGCGGATGACCAAGTTCGGACAGGTTGGCTAACGAGGTACAGGCGCTCAACGACGTCAATGCGATCAAACCAACCATCGAGAAAGAGCGCTTCATAAGCATGACGTTCGATGTAATCCTGAAAAAGGTCATGGCAATGTATTCCGTGCCGACATCGCCAGTCGTCGAACCGTGTTAGGGTCGGAAGGTATCGGGTGGCTGCTAAGCTCGACTGATATATTGCCGCTGTCCGTTACCTGACCGCTTACGATCATGCCGCTCGATACATTGAGCGCTCTCACCTGCTGTTTCAGCCCGGCATCTTCCATCGCTCGACCGGCAATCGACAGGCGCAGGCCTTGAGCGAGATAGGAAATCAAAACGGGATCGCCTTTATGCATCACGACTGTGCGCTGCAAATCCTGCGCGACCACAGGAGCGCCAGCCACGACGCCACGGCTCACGCTCAATCCCTCAACTTCGGTCTCATTGGACACAGCTCTCAACGGAAGATGCCCAGAATAGGACTCATCCAACTTCACGTCTGCTGCCGTGATAGCACTCCCAGCAGGAAGTGACCTTGTATAGACAAGGACACGTTGCGTGGCGTGAATGACACCCGTCAGCATAAATGAGTCTGAAACAAGATCACCCGACGGGTGGGCACGGTAGACTGTAGACGAAAACCAGCCGCTTCGTTGATCCCATTTGACATCAGAGAGAATAACGGGATCTGCCTCGTCCGTAGACACTGTCATCGGATGAAAATCGTGGAAAGTAATCGATATCGGCCCGTTACCAAGATCAGGCAGGTTTTTGCGAACCAAGGCGTTAAAATAAGATTCGTCGAGGACCCGGCCCGACCGCATGATTGTCATGGACGCGTTTGCGGACTGATCTTCCCAGTCAATGCCGTACTGATCGGCAATGGCGATCAGCTGTTGGCCGCTCACCTCAATCGTTTTCCCCGGTGTCGGGCCTGGGCCGAGGACACGATCCTGCCCTTGCTCAAGCCCGGCAAAAATATCCGAGAGACGGACATTACCGGACGCTATCGTCGAAGCATGACGCAGGGTCGCACATTGACCCTCAGGAACTGATGCCGATAGGGCGAAGGCACCCAGCAACCCTAGAGAGAGCCAGCGCATCGCAGCTTTACCGTAGATTGGTAAGGGTCTGGAGCATTTCGTTAGAGGCTGTGATGACCTTACTATTCATCTCATAAGCGCGCTGCGCGGTAATGAGCGACGTAATTTCGGTAACAACGTTCACAGAAGATTCCTCAACAAAACCCTGACGCACCGAACCATAACCCTCGCTCTGGGGCGTGCTCAGATTAGCTGTGCCAGATGAGGTCGTCTCGGTAAACAGGTTTTGCCCCATCGCGGCAAGGCCGTTTTCGTTCTGAAATGTCGCGAGCTGGATCTGACCCGCTACTGCCGCTGTAGTCTGACCGGAGAGCGTATACTGAACCTGACCGGACTGATCGATCGTAATGTTTTCGGCATTATTCGGCACGGCGATATTCGGCGACAAGGGATAGCCGTCTGCCGACACAATCGTTCCGTCCTGCGAGAGCGAAAAGGTACCGTCTCGCGTGTAAGCGTACTCGCCTGAAGGCAGCGTCACACGGAAATAGCCACGCCCTTCAATAGCGAGATCGAGCGAATTTCCGGTCTGCTCAAGGGTGCCCTGCTCATTGATGCGATAAATACCTGCCGTTCGCACACCGAGACCAACCTGAGCACCTGCAGGAACCAGATCGCCCGTATCCGAACTCATCGTGCCGGCGCGACGTAGATCCTGATAAATCAAATCCTGGAATTCAGCGCGACGACGCTTGTAACCCGTCGTCGTCATATTCGCGATGTTGTTGGAGATCGTCTCAACATTCGTCGTTTGGGCCTGCATGCCCGTGTTCGCAATATCCAGCGATCGCATCATTGTCTGACGAGCTCCCGACGCCTCTCAATACGAGCGCCATTTCAAATTGATGTGACACGGTACAAATTACAAACGGCGACGCCGCCGTGTCTCACGTAAAATAGAATTAGTGAAAATTCCTTAGGGAATCGTAAATTGCTTGGCAGGCTAAAATGCCTCTGCAAGCAATCACGCAACACGAGCTCTTTACAACGTTCACTCACTCAATGCGAGCATTGAAGAGCAGCTTCTCGCTTTTTTCACGAAATCCGAGCTGTTGAGGCCAGATGCTCTGATGAGAAGCCTCGCAGCGCTCCCCCGATTCCTGTTAGCGGACCATTCCAATCCAACGGAGTGTTCTGCTGAAAAATCCGTAACGAGTCGTACCAGGGAGAGTCGGTTCGGCCGGAGAGCCACCGCCAGCATTGATCATATCGCGATAGCAACCATGTCGGCTTCCCAAGACCGGCCGCCACATGACAGGTCGAGGTATCAACGGCTATGACCAGGTCGAGCACGCTAACCAGAGCTGCGGTATCGCTGAAATCGCGCAGTTCTTTTGTATGATCGATGATGCGCATCAAGGGAGGAGGCGCGCTGGCCTGAGCGGATCTTTCTCCAACCTGAAGGCTGTAAAAGACAACCTCAGGAACGGTGGCCAAAGGCGCGAAAGTCGCCAAATCGGTTGAACGACGGTGATCGGCCAGAAAAGCGGCTTGAACCTCGGGATGGGGAGCGCCTGCCCAGACGAGGCCAATGCGCAACGCCCGCCCCTTCCCTTCGCCTGTTTCCTGTTCAACCTGTTTCTGCCAGTACCGTGCCTTGACAGGGTCAACCCGCAGATACCCCCCCGCACCCGGTATGGTGTCGAGGGTGATTTCCAATGCTCGCGGAAGGCTAAGGACCGGACATTCCAGGTCATGAAATGGAACCGGATCATCTTCGCTCAGGACGATCTCTTCCGGGAAGCTGTCTCGCATCAGAGACACCAGCTCACGTCTGACCCGGAGTAAGACTTTTCCTACCCGATCGGCGGCGAGCGGTAAGAAGCGGGAGAACTGGATAACGTCGCCGAAGCCGCCTTCGGTCGATATGAGCAGGACCTTATCCGGCGCTACTTCTCCTGCCCAGCGAGGCTTCTTGAGATCAAAGCTCTGACTGTCGTGCGCGCTCCACCGGAACTCGTACTCGCGGAAACCTTCCAGATACTGACCGTCCTGCAACAGAGAGACTGCATTATTGGTCCGGGTGTAGGCATTTTCGGGATCCAGCGCGATCGCAGCACGATGGAATTGCTGGGCCAGCGTGTGCGCGCCGCGGTGATCGAGAGCAACGCCCATATTGCTGAGAGCGAGCGCATGTCCTGGATCCAGCTGCAGGCTGTTACGGTAGCAGGCGATCGCGTTTTCGTACTGGCTCAAAAACAGGAAGCTGTTACCCAGATTAGACCAGGCGTCAGCCAGAGAAGAGTCAAGCGCAACTGCGCGGCCGAGCAGAGCTAACGCCTCGTCAAACCTGTTCAGGAGATTCATCAATCCCCCGTAATTACTCAGGCTCTTCGCGTCGTCGGGTGTCCTCTCCAGTCGGAGCTTGTAAGCATCCTCAGCCTCTGCGAGACGGCCAGCCAGCTGCAGTTGCTCGGCACTCCCTTCTGGGTGACTCACCTTACAGATAATCCGCCAGTGACATTTTCTGCATCTGCGAGATGAGCGTGTACGAGACGGTCAGACTTTCCTGAACACGGTTCGCGACAGTGGCCACTGTCGCCATGTCAGCGTCACGAGCATTCCCCAGCTGGGTCAGCAACATCGTGTTCACGCCCTTCAAAAGCGTCGATTGCGCCGTAAGGCTGTTTTGCGTTCCGCCAACTGCGCCCTGCTGCTCCGTCAACTGACTGATCGTCGTGCTGAGCGATGTGTAGATTTTCTTGGCCAGATCGGAATATCCAGGCGTCTCAGAGGACATGCCTTTCATTGCGGAGGCAGCCATTAGATCACGCATAAGATCGCGAATAGGAGAACCGGTCGAGGTCGTCGATGCCGAAGACGTCACCGAGCTCTGCGTCGCTACGATTCCGAGGCTGGTCGTGGAATCCGAGCCGCTTATCACTGAGCGTTGCTGAGACGCAGCCTGGGATGCCGACACCGAGAGCGCAGGCGAAAAGACAGACACCGATGAGTCATTCGATGCCGCGAGTGACGTTATCTGAGCAAAAACGTCGTCTGCGCTGCTGCTGGAAAGAGACTGGACGCTTGAGGCAATCTGCTGAGCGAGCGTGCTTGTTGAGAGCGACGTTTCGCCTTTGACCGGCGACGTCGTGACGTCCGTCCCGGCAAAAACATAATTGGTGCCATCGCTTGTATTAAGGACCGTCTTCATGCTTTCGAGCGTGCTCTGCGCAGCCGATGAAACAGCAGCAACCTGGCTCGTTGTCGCGGTTCCCGCGACCCCCAGCAGGCTCGCCGAGAGGGCTGTAGCTTGAGAAACCAGCTGGTTCAGCGCCGTGGCTGTCACGGACAATGTGGTTTGAGCGTTAGAAATATTCGACTGCCAGGACTGCACCTGACTGATTTTCGGAGTCAGATCGAGCACGGTGGCGCGAGATGATCCGAGGTCAGCGTAGGAAGATCCGATAATTCCGGTGCTGCTTTGATAAGTCGTCACCTGCTGCTGTGCAGTCAACTTAGCAACGCTGGCCGCCATCATGAGCGAAAGGGCCGAATTGCCGTACTGAGTAATAGAACTGCTCATCTTCCGCTCCGTCCCTTTTTATTGAATCGCATTGATCAATGCGCTGAACATTGTCTGCGCGATCGAAATAATCTTGGCGTTGGCCGAGTAGGCTGCTTGCAGCGTGACCGTCTTGGCGAGCTCATCATTCGGGACAACACCCGACGTCGACGCGATCTTGGTCTGGAGCGTCGTCAACACAGCTGTGCTCGATGTCAGGCCAGAACTGGCTGATGCAATGGTGGCGCCTTGATTGGAAGTCAATGCGCTGGAAAGAGCCAAAAGCCCCTGGCTGCCGCTATACCCCGTCGAAAGTGCGCCATTCGGGCCCAGTCCGCTCGTCGGTGCCAACAGGCTGCCGCTCACGTCGCTCGGGTCCGAGCCGAAAGAAACGGAGAGGACCTTGCTGATGACACTCGTGTCGTTCGAATTCGTCGTGCCATCACTATTGGTCGTGGTCACAAGCAAGGAGGGTGTCGCAGCATAAGTCGCATTGACACTCAAGGTCGACGAGAGACCGACAATCCCTTGCGGCGAGGGAAGGTTCAAATTGGTCGACTGCACTGTGCTCGACCCACCAGAACTCGTCGTGAACAAGGAGAGCCCAGCGCTATTAACGCGATTCATCATCGTGTACGAGAACGAATCAAGCTGTGCCTGCATCTGCGGATAGACTGAGTCACGCAGTGATACATTCGCCCCAAGCTCACCGCCCGTCAGGCTCGAGGTAATATCCTGCCCCTTGAGCATAATTCCTGCGGGAACCGAGTTCGGATCCTGAGCACTATAGTAATTACTGCTATCAATCGTGGCACTTGACGTCGTCAGGGGCCAGGTTGAGCTGGGCAGGGTCTGCGTATTGTTATCCTGGCCGATTTGGTCTGGACGCGTCGGCAACTGAACTCCGTTTTCGGTGCGAACAATCATGTCGCCGTTGCTAGTCGTCGAGAAAGTCACACTGAGGCTGGAAGAAAGATCGGACATCACGCCGAGACGCTGATTCTCCAGATCGGCTGTATCCTGCCCCTTGGCCTGAAACTTGATGATCTGCTGAGAAAGGGCGCCGATCTGAGTAAGATCGGAATTAACCGACGAGACGATCGAGACAACATTATCTGCCGCCGCCTGCCGCTGGGTCGTGTACGTCGATGCAAGCGTATGGATTGTATTCGTGAGCGCCGTTGCATTGTTGATGACGGCAGACTGCGCTGCGCTCTGGGAAGGGGTGGACGTCAACGATATTAGCGAGCTTTGCAGATTGCCAAGCTGGTCGCTAAGGGACGTCGTGCTTCCTGAGTCGGCGGAGGTCGAACCCTGTACGGCCGAGAGCGCGCTGAGCGAGCTGTTCAGAGTATCATAGGAAGAGGCCGTTGCATTCTGACGATAAAATGTCGACTGCAGCGCCTGATTGACCGCGAGCTGGGTATTGGCGAGACGTGAACCGACGCCAATTCCTCCAGCGACCTGAGCAACGGTCGCCACTGTCTCTCGCACGTAGCCCGTAGTGCTTGCATTGGACACATTATTCGACAGAAGAGCATACTGCGCTTCAATCGACTTCATGGTGCCTGTTGCCATCGAGATTGAAGACAGTAAGTTCATCTTTTTTCCATTCCTCATGAAAATCACGAATACTCACGGTCAACACGACCGATCGAAGCGCTTATTCAGACGGGAGAAGCAGTTCTGAACCTAGCATCTAGTGGCTAATAGTTTCTGAAAGGTTTCGGCTAAGGATCGGTCATACCTCAGATGCGCCAATAAATCGCTCCGAGGAATAGCGAGAAATGAGTCAATCTCTCACAACGGAGGGAGAGCCATCCCTAAAGTAAACCCGCCAACCAACCCCTTCAGCTTCCCCGATTCTTTTTCGAGCGTGGTCGCCGCAGCCGTTGCCTCCTCAACCATCGCCGCGTTCTGCTGCGTAACACGGTCGAGTTGACCTACGGCCTGATTGACCTGATCGAGCCCGGCAGCCTGCTCTTCCGAGCCCCTGGCGATCTCTGATAGAACGGTATCGACTTCCGCTATTTGTCGTACGATACCCCCCAAAGCGCTCCCCGCATTCACAATCAACTCGGCACCGCGGTCGACATGAACACCGCCTTTCTCAATCAGTTCGTGGATTTCCTTGGAGGCTCTCGAAGATCGCTCGGCTAGAGCTCGCACCTCTGTCGCCACCACAGAGAAACCAAGCCCCGCCTCACCGGCCCGAGCCGCCTCAACCGCAGCGTTCAAAGCGAGGAGATTAGTCTGAAACGCAATCTGCTCGATCATACCGGTGATCTGAGAAATGGATTTGGACGACTCCTTCATTCGGTCCATCACAACAACCGCTTCGTTGACAACCTGATTGGCCTTGAGCGCATCGATCCGCACCTGAGATGTCGAGAGAGCAGCACTCTTCGCGTTTTCTGCACCTCTGCCAACACGCGCCGTGATGTCGTCCAATGTCAGCGCGGCACGCTCAAGGCTTCCAGCCTGTGTCTCGGTGCGTTTTGCAAGGTCACTCGACGCAACAGCAATCTCATTTGCCCCAATCGCGACGGCGCCCACGGCAGACCAGACACCGCCAAGAGTGTTGTCGAGTTTTGAAATTGCGCTGTTGAAATCTTCACGAAGCTGAGCATAAGTCGGATCGATCACGCCATCCATACGAAAGCTCAGGATATTATCGGCAAGCTTCGCCAGTCCTTTGCCGATGTCGTTGATCGCCTGAACACGCCCCGTGATCAGGGTCGCGTATTTGACGACTTTTACGACACGACCGTTAATATCTAGTATCGGACTATAATACGCCTGTAACCAAACGGGACGACCATGCCTGTCTACGCGTCGGCATTCGAGCGGAATGTAATCACCACTGCGTAACTTTTGCCAGAACTCAGCATATTCTGCACTATTAGCGATCGCCGCCTCAACGAAGATGCGATGTTTTTTTCCGACAATTTCACCCAATTCGTAGGACATTGCCGTCAAAAAATTATCATTAGCTGTCAGGATCGTGCCGTCAGGAGTGAATTCGATGACCGCTTGCGCTCTGGAAATGGCGTCCAGCTTTCCCTGCGCGTCAGCCCGGAGCATTGCAGCCTCCGTCACGACAGAAGCAACCTTGACGACTTTGTAAATTCGACCCGCAACATCGAAAACCGGATTATAACTTGCCTGAAGCAATACTTCGTTACGATTTTTGGTAAAGCGAACACACTCCTGCGAATAGGAAGTCCCAGAAGCTAATTTACGCCAGAAATCTGCATACTCAGATGTCTTTGCATATGACGCATCGACAAAAAGAGAATGATGCCGACCAACGATCTCATCCAGCCTATAGCCCATCGCTGCGCAAAAATTAGCGTTTGCGCTGATGATTTTTCCAGTGAGCTCAAACTCGATGAAAGCGAGTGAGCGCTCGAGGGCCGCAAGCTTGGCCTTGGAGTCAGCCCAACCACCCGGCCATGACTTCAACATTCGATCTTATCTCCGACTTACAAAGATCGAAACAGCGATCTGTCTGGCGCAAAACGCGATACAATTAAAACGCTCAACCAAAGGATCTGGTTTCTGGTAAAAGACATGTCGGACTCGCAACGATCATGGTATCTCTTCGAATAATCAATCGATATAGCAGCGGCCTTCAATCTCGATTCAAAATTACTCAGCTGCGCTACGGGCCTGGAGCTTGGTTACAGAAATAGTTGACATCGAGGTGCCAATGCAGGCTCCGGAATTCAGAGGTTTGGCGATCCCACCGCACCTGTCCTCACTGAAGGAGAAGCATGGAAATGGTTAACAAAAAGTTTGCAATTCCACTGATTTGCAGCCTAGCCGTTAAAGGCCTCAGCGAAAACCTGGCAGCAGTGACTCCTGCCCCTGCCTTTTGCGGACAAAGATAGCGTAACAACGCTTGCTTTTCACGGCGCGCATGCTACCCATATGGCGAACTTGAGCGTCATGTCGCTAGGGAAATATTCTGCTCACGAGAGCTTGGTCGTTCCCAGATCCGATTTCCGCGCGTGCAGGCTAAATTTCCAAGTCATAAACTAATTTACCTTATACAGATTTCTAATTTCATCTCCTTCGGGCAGGCGGAGCAATCCGCGGCGCACCAGTCGAGGACAGGCAATGTCAGTATTTAACGCCCTCACCACTGCAGTCAGTGGCATTAACGCGCAATCAACAGCGTTTACGAATCTCAGTAATAACATCGCCAATAGCCAAACGGTTGGCTACAAGGCTAACACGACGTCTTTTCAAAATTTCGTGGCAGGCTCACTGATCGGGAGCACGGCATCGGCGGATATTTCAGACTCGGTTTCAGCTGTTACGGTGCAGCATGTTGACCAGCAGGGGACGCCGACAAGCAGCAGCAGCAGCCTCTCTGCAGCGATTTCAGGCAACGGCATGTTCGTCGTGTCCAAAGCCACTGGCGTTGGAAATACGGGAACCACTCAATTCCAGGACCGTGATTACTTCACTCGAAACGGCGAATTTTCTCAGAATAACCTTGGATATCTCGTCAATACCAGCGGATATTACCTCAACGGGTATATGGTCGACCCTTCGACCGGGCAGCTTGGCACTACACTGAGCGCAATCAATGTGAGCAATGTTACGTACCGCCAGCCCCAGACGAGCACGATCTCCCTGACAGCTACAGTCGGCACGATGCCGGCCGATACTTCAAAATACACCGCAGCAGACGCGCAGACCTACACAACAGCACCAACAACCGTTTACGATGCCAACGCAACAGCCCATCATGTCGCCCTTACCTGGAACCAGAGCACCACGAACCCCCTGGTCTGGACGGTGAGTGCTTACGACGCAGACGGCACAGGTGCGATCGATCAGGCCGCCAACACTTATAACGTGACGTTCAACAGCAACGGGACGCTCGCGAGTGTCACTGACTCGACTGGTGCGTCGGTGGGCTCGACGACCAGCGGCTCTGCCGTGAAACTGCCGATCACCGCGACGTATGGGTCCAACTCGACCCAGACGATGGATCTGTCTCTTGGGACCATCGGGGGCACGAGCGGCACGATCATGGCCTCCTCCACGGGAACTGCCAGCAAAAGCGCCGTGGGCAGCCTCACCCTCGACGCGACCACGTCGACGTTGACCCAAGGCAGCGCGCAGATCGGCACCAGCACAGGCTCCAATCAGAGCTACATGACATCACCTGTCACGGTTTCGGGCGTTCCGGTATCGATGCTCTGGTCGCAGACGTCAGCATCACCGCCGACCTGGAACGTTTCTGCTATCGACTCCTCGACCGGCGCTGCGCTGAGCGCGACCTCTTCGATCACGTTCAATGCAGACGGCACTGCCAACGCACCGCCGACATCGATTGCAGCGACGATCAACGGAACAGCGTACACGGTCAATCTGCCGACGATGACCAATGCTGCCAGCCCACTTCTCACTCCGTCGAGCACTCTTGGCACCGACACGACGGCCCTGACTTCTGATGCAGTCAGCGCAGGAAGTTATGAAGCGTTCAGCTTCTCAGCGACGGCTCGGTTACGGCGCAATTTAGCAACGGCGCTACGCAGCTTGTCGGCAAGGTCGCCCTCGCCAACTTTGCCAATGTCAACGGACTGAATGCCGTCGACGGACAGGCTTACACGGCCACGGCACAGTCTGGAAATCCGGTCATCGGGACGGTCGGAGCGAATGGAACAGGGACGCTTTCCGTCGGGTACACGGAATCGTCGACGACCAATCTGACGAGTGATCTTTCCGCGCTTATCGTCGCACAAGAGGCTTACTCTGCAAATACGAAGATCGTCACAACGGCCGATCAGCTTCTGCAGACCACAATTGCGATGAAGCAGTAAAACTACTTTCTGGCGAGGTTGGCGCTCTCGCCAGAAAACCTACATAAGTTTTGTTGTGCAGGGTCGACCCGCCCGTTTAGATGATGTTAGGTCGTTCTTCCCAGAGTGGGATGGCAGTCTAGGTCTGAACTTTCTGGGCAAAAATTTTAAATACCTCCGCATTCCCCGCCTCGTTAAACTAGGCGTTCACTGAGATGAGCAGGATAAGCCTCCTGCCCATCTCTTCTTGATTTTGAGCTTTAAACCCATGAGCGAATCACGTTTCGGCGACGATCTCGACGTCAACCCCGTTGACGATGATCGACTTGGTTTGGCGGCGCTCCCAAGAAAAAAAAAACGCCTCCTTCTCATCGTAGGCATCCTCGTTCTAGCTCTGCTGGGAGGGGGCGCGTATTTCGCGATCGAGAAAGGGTGGATTTTCGGTCACAAAAAGGCCCAGACGGCCAGTCAGACAGGCGACGCTCCGCCGGGAGAGACGTCCTTCTTGACAATCCCGGCGATTATATCGAGCCTGGATAACGGTGATGGTCGTCCGGTTTATGTCAAGATGACAACCAAGATTGAAGTCGCCGGGAAAGTTTCGGAACCTGAGCTACGGGGATATATCCCGGCAATTCAGGACATCTTCCAGACCTACCTGCACGAGACGCGGCCCCAGGAGATCCGGGGGAACGGCATCTATCGTCTGAGGGAGACCCTGCTCCGGCGCCTTCGTATCCAGATTGCCCCCCTCAAGGTTACAAACTTCTACATCACGGAATTTCTGATCCAGTAACTCGCAGTCGTTTGACAGATCGGAGCATTTTCAGTTTGATCGACAGGCAGAATGACAGACAATAACGATCAATCCCCCAATTCGAACGACCGCCATTTCAACGAAGAATTCCTTCGTTCTGAAGAGGCTGAAGCGGGCAATGATGAAAATGACCCCTTTCAGGGTGACACGCTGAACGACATGCTCGACCAATCGGAGATCGATAATCTCCTCGGCGGCTCATTCAGCGGCCTGCCGGAACGCACGGAAAGCGGGATGGAACGGATCATCCGGGCTGGCTTTGTCGCTTACGAGCGCATGCCGATGCTCGAAATTGTCCTGGATCGTCTCGTGCGCCTCCTGACGACCGGCCTGAGAAACTTCACGAATGACAACGTCGAAATCACCATGGAATACACTCGGTCGATGTGTTTCGGTGATTACGTCAACAGCGTTCCCTCATCCTCTCTCTTTGCCGTGTTCAAAGCTGTTCAGTGGGAGAATTACGGACTTGTCGTAATCGACTCGGCGCTCGCCTACTCGATCATCGATACTCTGATGGGCGGACCGCGAGGGAAAGGTCATTCAGGCATCGAGGGAAGACCGCACACTGCCATCGAGCGCGCATTACTTGAAAAGCTCATTGCTCTTGCGCTTCGTGAACTCTCGATTGCATTCAGCCCCGTGTGCGAGGTCGAGCTGCTCTTTGAGAGATTGGAAGTCAGCTCCCGTTTCGCCGCCATTGCCCGCGCGTCCAATGCGGTCGTCACGTCGAAAATGCATATCGACATGGAAGATCGCAACGGCAACATGGATCTCGTCATCCCCTATGCGACGCTAGAGCCGTGCGCGATTTGCTCTCCCAGCAGTTTATGGGAGAAAGATTCGGACGTGATTCCGTCTGGGAGAATCATCTGATTTCCGAGATCATGGAAACCGATGCTGAACTACAGGCGGTTCTGGAAGAACAGACGATCCCGCTGTCACAGCTTCTGAACATGAAACCGGGGATGCAGATCCTGTTCCCGCAGAAGACACAGGGCTCTTTGCCTGTGACACTACAGTCGAGCCAGACCCCACTTTTTGAAGGTCATCTGGGTCAATCTGGTGGAAAGGCTGCCGTGAAGATCGATCAGCGCCTGGTACCCGATGACAGCCCCCACACTCACAGTCCGAGCGAACCTCACGCCTATGATTAGGCCGCAGAAGAGTGCAACATACGCCCCTTTTCGGGTCCGATCATAAGAGGGACGATCTAGCATGCTAGCTCAAGTACAAATATTCATAGAGATCGCTCTATCTGTCCTTCTTCTTTTGGGGATTGCCTATAACTTCTACATAAGCAAGACCCTATCGGCTCTGAAGGCCGACCGGGCCAATCTTATCAAGCTTATCGAGAAACTCGAGACAAGCATCAAGAATGCTCATGATGGCGTCGAAAGGCTGCGCGTGGCGGGACAGGTCAGCGGACGCCCGCTCAGTCGTACAATCGAGCAGGCCAAGATTGTCGGTACGGAGCTAGACACCCTTGTCGATCGAGCCGACTCAAAAGCAGAGAAGCTTACCGAACTCACCTCCAAGGCAGCGACGCGTGAGCAGGCTCTCGGTAAACTTCTGGACGACGCCTCTGACCTCAAACTCGACATGCTGAGGAAGATCGAGACACCTCTCGTTCCCGATTCCGATGAGACCGAGCAAGAAGCGATCCAGAGCAAGCCTGCTGAACCGACGAAAAGCGCTCCCTCTTCCAAGACGGCACCGGAGCCAAAGCGCACTCCGCCGCCCGCCCCGAAGAATACGCCGACTAAAACGGTCAAACAGCGCTTTGAAAACACATTCCTGGGCGGCCCAAAAACCTGACACCACCTGGGTGCAGAACTAACCCAAGGGCTTTTACCAGGAGGCACCGCTCACATAGCGTGGCTGGGTGGCGCCTGGATCTGCAGTGCTCGCCCAGGCACTCCAGTCCCAGATGGCCCTGTCTCTCCGGTTTTCGGCAGCCATCTCTGAGATCGGAGGCACACCGCTGACAGGCGTGTGCCTACCCTTCACCACAGGTGTCGAGTTCACGAGATACGAATACGCCACCTCTGATCCCATATACACGCAGCCACAGCCGATCGGATCTGCATAGAGATAGATGAGACCGGACGGAGAGGCTCGATATGTCATCATGCCTGGCGGCAGGGTATTCATCATTGCATAACGGGCAGTCGTGTCGGCAGGTGGGCAATAAAGCCCGCCTCGGCAACGCGACGCCCCATAGCGAGGTAAGGCCTGGCCGGTGACTGACAGGCACTTAACACGCTTGCGACCACCATAAAGGAGCCCATAAGATGCGCGTTTCTAAGCACAACACCGGATATGGATCTCTGGAAAGGCCGGTCTCCGGCACCCGACATGGACATCAGACGTCGCTCCGGAGCGTGAGCGCCTCGCTGGACGGAGAAGAAGCTGCATAGCCGCCACTCGCGCTATACCCTCTCACGCCGTCTTCCTCCGGTTCGCTGAAGAGCAGTTTGAGGAAGAACATCTGCGCCTCGACGGAATGCTCGATCAAGGATTGGTTCTCACCGGCCTTCGCAACGAATTTCTCGAGCGGTTCACGCAGGGCCTTCTTATCCCCGCCCGCCTCGACAAAGGCGCGTAACGCCCGCTCGAGACCTTCGATCTGCTGTGCCTTATCTTCGAGAAGATCCGCCACAGCTTCGGCGCGCCCTTCCGTGAGCAGCGCATTTTCTTTTTTCAACGTGGCTGTGAGCTTGTCGATCGCTCTGAGAACATCGCGCTCGTATCGGGAGATGTCAGCACTCATGACGACGCCTTCTCCTGCATGACGAGGATCTGGCGATAGACGCTATCGGCGATACCGATACCGCCTCCTTTCGCGATTTCCTTACCCATTTCGAGCACTTGCAAAGAACGAAACTGCTTTTCCGCAGCCCCTCCGCCAAACGCGTTATCTGACGTGTCCACCGTGTCAAACATAGGCTGCAGCATTTCGCCGAGTGTCACGCCCTCAAAAGAGACCGCCGTTTCCCGTGCCTTGTCAGCCTTGGCTTGATTCGTCGTTTGCTGAGTGGCGCTTTGAGCTGCCACGCGCGCTGCAGTAAGAGCGCCAACTGGAAGTGAAGAATAGCTCATGGTCTTATCGAACCTCCAGATCGGCCTGCAAAGCGCCATCGGCCTTGATGGCCTGTAGAATACTGATCATATCGCGCGGTCCCATGCCAAGCGCATTAAGCCCTGACACAAGACTAGCGAGCGTCGGCCCCTCGCGGAGGATTCCTAACCGATGAGAGTCATCCGTTGACGCATTGATTTGCGTTCTCGGTACGATCGCCGTCGTCCCGTTCGAAAAAGGGGCAGGCTGCGCGACAAGCGGCGTTTCCGTTACCTGGATCGTCAGATTACCCTGTGCAATCGCGACCGTGCTGATCCGGACGTTATCACCCATGACAATCGTGCCGCTCGCCTCATCGACAATGACCTTGGCCATCGTGTCGGGCTCAACCATGAGATCACCAATCCGATACAGCAATGACGGCGCATCGCGCCCTGCCATCCTGACAGCAATCGTGCTGGGATCGTCTACGCGCGCAATTCCCCTGCCGAGCGCACGGTTGATGACTGCCACGATCCTGTTGGCTGTCGTGAAGTTCGGGTTTCGCAGGGAGAGATGGATCACACCGCCGGCACCGAGCACAACGGGCACTTCGCGTTCAACCACAGCACCATTCGCGATATGGCCTGTCGTCGGAATATTTCGGGAAGCAGCAGCCGCAGCGCCGCCCGCAGCGAAGGCGTTCGTGACAAGAGAGCCCTGAGCAACCGCATAGATCTCGCCATCTGCTGCTTGCAGAGGCGTAACGAGCAAGGTTCCACCCGCCAGATCCTGTGAGTCGCCGACGGCAGAGACCGTCACGTCAATTCGACCGCCACCATGGGAAAACGGTGGCAATGTCGCAGTCACCATCACGGCGGCGACGTCATGCGTCTGCAACTGCACCTGACGATCACGAATATTGACACCAAGACGATTGAGCATGCTGATCAACGTCTCACGCGTGAAAATCGTATTGGTCAGACGATCACCAGTCCCTCTGAGACCGACGACAAGGCCATATCCAACGAGTTGGTTGTCTCGCACGCCTTCGTAATCGACAATATCCTTGACCCTGACAGAGGTCGCATGTGCAGAAGGCGCAGAGCCAAGCAGCGGGGCTGCGATAGCAAGAAACAGCGCAAATCCGAGCCAGCGCTTTGCCAAATCGACCCCCATAGACTGTGTCTTTATTAAAATGGTCACCATATGAATAAGCGCCCCGGCGCCAACAGCGCCTTATGCCAATAAAATCTATACAATTTGATAATTTGAAATGCCGTCAGTTCACGATCTCTTTGAGGGCTGTTCGGGTATCAACCTACGTCACAGCTGATCAATTTACAACTCTTTCGGCTCATAACATCGCACAGCTCAAGAGGCTTTTTCTCGGAAGCACCGCGTCACGTACGATTATGATTGTAAAAATGGATCAGGATCCGCTAGCGATACGGAAAATCCCGATTTAAATCCTGAAATTCAGGCACGAAAACTTTTTCTTAAGAATATCTCTATACAGCTAATCAGAGCCGTGCGCTCATGCCAGATCGTCATCGGAATCATGAAATCCTTTTTTTTCACCAGCTCACTGAGCATGGCATTTCTGTCATCGGCCCTGTCCGCCCCGGCTATTGCACAAACGGCAGAGGCAGAACTATGCCACAGCGCGACAAGCCAGGCGGAACGCGCCCTGCACATCCCCGATGGCTTTCTTTATGCGATCAGTCGGGTCGAGAGCGGAAAAACAGACAGCAGCGGACATCTCTCTGCCTGGCCCTGGACAATCATGGCGAGTGGAGTGGGTCACTATTATCAGTCGAAAAGCGAAGCAGTCGCAGCCGCTGCCGAGTTTCGCGCGCAAGGCGTCACGTCGATCGATGTCGGTTGCATGCAGGTCAACCTTCAACAACACCCTGATGCTTTTTCGTCACTGGATCAGGCTTTCGACCCAACGGTGAACGCCCTCTATGCCGGGCGATTCCTCATCCAGATGCATGATAAAATGGGCAGCTGGCCGCGCGCTGCCGCGGCTTACCACTCTCAGACACCGGGAATTGGTGCGCCTTATCAATGGAAGGTACTGGAAACCTGGGCGATCCCTGAGGACGAGCGGGTTGCTCCCCCAAGCTCCACCAAACACCGTACTCTCGCGCAAATGCCTGCGACTGCCGCCACCCGTAACGTCATGATGGCCGAAGACGGTCCGACCTCCCCCCCACCGGTCGTCAAGAATTTTCATCCTTTTACCGGGTTTTCTCATTTCACACAGCCGCTCGCCCATCGGTCGGGAATGACAGGCATGAAAGGACGCAGCCTGGCGTCCTATCGTAGTATGCCCGTGCAGATCGCCCGGCCGACTGGCTGATCGATCTCACTGCGGTTGCCACATATCCACCCAAAGACGAAGCGCCTTACCCACTTCCTGCAACACCGAGGCAAATGACCGCTCACCTGAGCGGAAAACGCGCATTGTCGGATACCAGGGGCTACCCTGTCCCTCATCCCCCCAGCGCCAGCACGCGTCCCATCGGCTGATGAGCCACACAGCGTCCGAGTGCCCCCGCCAGATGAACGGGTGAGGTATCGACAGAGATGATAAGATCGAGCCCCTGCATGAGTGCAGCCGTGTCGGCCATGTCCTGGACAGCACCCATAGGGTCGCAAATTTCCTGACCCTGCCACTCCGCCAGAGACTTACGTTCAACACCGAATTGCAAATTGACCAAACTTGCCTCGACCGGAAGCAGAGCCTTGGTCATGTCCTCGAAGCTCACTGACCGACGCATATCTGCCAGAGCGAATTCCGAGCGCGAGCGCCGCTCGCCCGCCCAGACCAAGCCGATTCTCGGCTTTTTCTGCGGAAGCGATGCCTCAAAACGGGCTGTGTCCTCGGTCTTGGCAACCAGATAAGGCACCTTTGCCGGCACATCACCGATCGAGTGCACGTTTGTCAGATAGGGAAGATCCGGAATCGGTGCTACATAGTCGTAAAGATCCCCTTCCGAGATTGGATCAGGCTCCAAAACAGTTATCGCCGGGAAGGACATGCGCATGAGACGGACCAAACTCTTCGGCACATGCAAACTTATGTCTGCTCCACGAGCGAGCAGGACCGGCACATGGCGAATAAATTGTAGTGTGTCGCCCAGCCCTTGCTCCTGAAAAAGAAGGACACGCTTGCCACTCAGCTCGGTATCCGGGCGCAGGCGTGGCATCCCGCGAAGCCAATTTTGTATCTTGCTCAATTGTAGGGCGCGCTCGAAATAGACCGGCCAGCCTTTTTCGAATTGTCCGGCCTTGATCAAGGTGCAGGCATAACCAAAGACGATTTCAGGGCGCTCCGGGCTGAGTTGAAGCGCTTTTTCATACCAAGGCAGCGCCTCGGTAGAACGATTGAGGCGTTCCAAAGCGCATCCCAGATTATTCAAAAGAGATGCACTGACATTGCCCGCCCCTAACAGGTATTTGAGAATCTCCAGCGCCTCGCTTGGATATCCGACCTCAAGCAATGACATGGTGATGTATTCACCAATTTCGATCTTTTTCCCTGGATAGCGAGCGATCATTTCCGCAAAACGCGCACATCCCCCAGCGATATCGCCCCGAGCGATACTGAGATGAGCCGACGACGACTGCGCCTGAACATTGTCCGGCTGCAGTCTCAAGACGTTGCGTAACAAGACATCGACGATATCGTAACGTGTCGTATAACGCATTACGAGAGATGCCCCTGCAAGCGACAGCTGCCAATCGTTTCCGTGCACTGATAGCGTTTCCAGCACACGCTGCAGGGCTAATACGCCCTCGCCAGATTCGAAAAGGCTCTCGCAAGACTGAGCAAACCGGGTGGCTTCAGGAGGAGAAGCAGGATCTATCCACCACTTCTCCTCGTTAGCGGAAACCACACCAACTGCGATCGTCTGCTCTTCTTTCGGCCCACTCGGGCCGCCTGCGTCCTGACTCATCTTGTGATCCATATGCGTTGGAAAACCTCTGTCGCTCTGAGCACAGCAAGACATGCAGCTTGCGCTTAATATCTTGCTTCGCCCGAGAAGTCGGGATACCTCTCTGTTGAAATCCGCGCTTTGTCCAACGCGTAAACGGGCTCATCATTCATCAAATAATTTAGCCGACCGCGATCACGCCTAAATGTGACTCTGTGTCAGCGCGAAAAAATAAGGGAAATGGAAATCTTGGATACTGCGAAAGGCTCTCCCGGACCCGGCGCTCCCAAGCCATATCCCGGCAAAGCAGTCACGACCAAGCTTTTTTCCTCCCTCTCGAGCAATCTGACGCGTGCTACGGATTCCTACCGGTGCGGCAGTTACAAGACGTCCTGGCGCAAAGCCATTCCGGGCACTGACGTGGGTCTCGCCATCGGCGTACTCATGCTCCTGTCGATTCTCATCATTCCGCTCCCGACGTTCATTCTCGATCTCGGCCTGTCGCTCTCGATCACCTCGTCCGTGCTCGTCCTGATGGTCTCGCTGTTTCTTGAGCGCCCGATCGAGTTCACGTCGTTTCCGACACTTCTGCTGCTGACAACCTTGCTGCGCCTGTCACTCGAGATCGCAACCACGAGGCTCATCCTCAGCCATGGCAATGAGGGTGCTACCGCAGCGGGCCATGTGGTCGCAGCGTTTGGCGGCTTCCTCATGGGAGGCGATGTCGTCATCGGCGGCATCGTGTTCAGCATTCTGCTTGTGGTGAACTTCATGGTCATCACGAAAGGGTCTGGGCGTATCGCCGAAGTGGCAGCGCGCTTCTTTCTCGATGCGATGCCGGGAAAACAGATGGCGATCGATGCGGAACTGTCATCCGGTGCCATCAATGACCGTGTCGCCAGACAAAAGCGCAGAGAGCTGGAAGAAGAGAGTTCCTTCTACGGTGCCATGGATGGCGCCGCCAAGTTCGTGCGCGGAGACGCCATCGCGGCACTGATCATCACTGCGATTAATATCGTCGGCGGCCTCGCCATTGGCGTGCTGCGCTATGGCATGCCTATCTCGGACGCTGCGAGCACGTTCACCACGCTCACAGTCGGCGACGGATTGGTGTCACAGATCCCCGCTCTTCTTGTCTCGACAGCCTCGGGTATCGTGGTCACCAAAGGCAACACTGCCGGCTCGGCCGACGTGACCCTCGTGCGTCAGCTAGGCGGCAACCCCAAGCCTATGGCTCTGGCAGCCATTCTCTCGGGGTGCTTCGCGCTGATGCCAGGACTGCCGGCTCTGCCCTTTCTGACGATCGCGGGTCTGGCTGGCGCGGCCGCCTGGTGGCGCTGGAAAGCACCTGTGCAGGATCATGTCGAAGAGGAAGAGGCCGAAGCTGCCCCCCAAGCCAATGCCTCACCAATTTCGGAAGTTCTCAAACTCGACCTGTTGAGGCTCGAACTCGGCTTTGGCCTGCTGCCCATGACCAATGGTGAAAACGCGCAGCTTACCGAGCAAATCAAGACACTTCGTCGCACGGTTGCCGCCGAGATGGGTTTCATTACTCCGCCCATTCGGATCCAGGACAATATCCTCCTGCCGTCCGAACGCTATGTGATCAAGCTCAAGGAGATCACGATCGGGTCCGGCGATGTCAGACCAGGACGCCTGATGGCCATGACCCCGTCTGGTGGCATTCCCGATCTAGAAGGCGAGCGAACAACAGAGCCAGCCTTTGGACTGCCAGCCGTGTGGATCGCCCCGTCGCTCAAGCCGAGGGCGGTCGCCATGAAATGCACGGTCGTCGATCCAGCCAGCGTGCTCGTGACCCATCTCAGCGAATTGGTCAGACAGAATCTTCCTGATCTTCTGACTTATGTCGCGACACAGAGCCTGCTCGATGAGCTCCCTCGCGAGCAGCAGAAACTTGTTGGCGATCTGATCCCCTCGCAGGTTTCGCTCAGCACCGTGCAACGTGTCCTGCAGTCTCTGCTCGCAGAACGTGTTTCGATCCGCGACTTGCCAACCATCCTCGAAAGTATTCAGGAAGGAAGCGGTCTGGGCATGCGTGGCATTCAGGCGCTGACAGGCCATGTTCGCATCCGTCTCTCGAGGCAGATCTGCACCGGGCTCGAAGGACCGGGTGGCTACATCCCCATGATCACCCTCTCTCCGGAGTGGGAGAACGATTTCGCGACGCATATTGCAGGCCAAGGCGATGAACGGCGTCTGGCCATGCCCCCCTCAATGCTGAATCGGTTCGTCGGGAAGCTTCGAGATGCCTTCAACAATGTCTCTGCAAGCGGCGAAGTGCCTGTGATCGTCGTCTCATCGCCCGTGCGTGAGCCCATGCGCTCTATCGTCGAGCGTATCCGACCGTCTGTCCCTGTCCTATCCCAGACAGAAATCTATCCGCGCGCCCGGATCAAGACGATCGAGACGATCGCCTGATCCCGTCAGGGATCGGTTATCTGCGACACGTTATCGCCGAGGGTAAAAACCAGCTTCGGAAACTTATTGGTAACCTTAACATCCTATCCTGAGGAACTCACAGACGGTACTTTCGCACCAAAATTATGGGGCGAATGGAGCGGAGGTGGGCGTCTTATAACGCTGTCAGGACGCTCTTTCGATCCTCTCCCTCGCCAAGTCTGACAAGCGCAATCGCAGGTCGAAGCGGGCAAAAGTCGAGGATCATTCAAATGGCCGGAATCACTAATGTTTCCCCCGTTGCAAGCTATCTTTCAGCCCTGAAAGATGAAGACCTTGCGGCGTCCAACTACGTGAAATCCGACGTTGCGACGAAGCAGGCTATTGCGTCTTTCGAGAAAAAAGCACCTGCAATCACTTCGGCAGATGCTCTGCTCAAGGACTACTCTTCATTACAGGTGGTTCTGGGCGCCTTCGGCATGAGCTCATATAGCAACGCGACTGCGCTGCTGAAGCAATTGCTGACGCAAGACCCTACATCGAGCACTTCGCTCGCCAAGAAATCCCAGAACGCAACCTGGCTGGCCTTCGCCGATGCGTTCTCTGTTTGGGGCAAGAACAAGGGCTCAAGCTCGGAGACGACGTTCATCGCTGGGAGCGGCTCCACGGCACTGAGCACGACCTACACCCCGACCAAAACAATCACCGTGAGTGCGACGCTCCCTTCGTCAGGCTCGACCGGTCAGACTTACACATCTCCGTCGGTTACGGCTTACGACGATCTCTCGGCGGCTCATCAAGTTGCGCTCAAATGGACGCAAAGCAGTTCAGACCCCCTCAGCTGGAACGTTTCTGCCTATGATGCAGACGGCAATGCGCTGGTTGATAGCAACGCCTTTACCGTGAATTTCAATCAGGATGGCACGCTTGCGTCCGCAACGAACACGCTGACCGGCGCGTCGATTGCGTCTGGCACATCAGGTCAGGCCGTCGCTCTCCCGATCACTTTGAACGACGCAAGCGGCACGGGCCAATCCATTTCCATCTCGCTCGGGACAATCGGTGGCACCAGCGGTGTGGTGATGGCCGGTAACAGCTATCAAACGAGCAGCACCAGCCAGGCCGTCAGCCTGCAGAATACCGACTCCTCAAATAGCACCTCCCTCACGATGCCTTCCGCAACGATTGGGTCTCTCACCGGGACGGGACAGAGCTACATCACGGCGCCGTTCAATCCTAATCAGGCCGCTGACGACAAAAACAACATCACTTTGGGGCGAACCTATCTCTCCGTAAAATGGGCTCAGGACGCAGACTCACCCGATACATGGAACGCCTACGTCATCGATCCCTATGGCTCTAACGTCAGCAGCACGCTCATTTCGGTTGGCTTTGATGACTCCGGCAATCTGCTCAAGGTCAATGGGAACTACTCCCATGACCTGCCGCAGCTCAAGGCGACCGTAAACGGCGTCCAGTATTCGGTAACTCTTCAGCCACCGTCTCTCTCGACCAGCGCGCAGCCAGCTCAAAGCGTCATGACGACAGACAGCACCGTCTCGAGCACGGTCAATGGCGTTTCAGTCAATGAGATCGTCTCCGACTATGAGAAGCAACAGTTTGAAACGAACGACGACAACACCGATAGCGGAGTAGGCAACGCACTTTACTTCACCCGCAAGATGGCAAGCGTCACATCGATGAGCCAGCTGATGTCCGATAGTGCGCTTCTCAAAGTTGTTGAGACGGTTTCAGGGTTCGACCCCTCGACGTTTGGCGCACTCAGCTATGATCAGCAGGTTCGCATGCTCACGGGCAAGGTGGATTTCAGCAAGCTGAAGACTACCGAACAGATTCAGAAATATGCTGAACAATATCTCACGATGCTACAGATCAATCCGCAACCGGCTGACACACCGGCGAACATGCTCGACCTCTTCGGAGGTGACTCCTCCAAGGACGGTATTCTGGCACTGTTTGGCGGCACATCCAGTTCGTCGTCCAGCACCTACTCGGATCTGTTTTAATGCAGGATGAAACCGTTCGACCTGCGGTTTCGAACCAGAGTGATTTGCTAAGCAACGTTCAGGCAGGCTTGCGCGCAGTTCTGGAAGGCGCGCGTGTTCCGCTGGAAGATCTACCTGTCGCAACACTCGAAGGACGGGTTACCGGTGTTATCGGGCTATCCGTCACTCTCGAAGGAATGACCGATTTCACGGGGATCGGCGATCGCGTGACTTTGCTCGGTCTCGATGGGCGGAAAACCGAAGCCGAGATCATCGGGTTCCGCGGCGAACATGCCATCGCGATGCCATTCGGCGCTCTGGATGGTCTCGGTGCAGGGTGTCGCGCATTGTTCAAACTGCACGCGGCCAATCATCGCCAGCTCAAGACCGGGGCAACACTGACCCTCAATGACGGCCTGATCGGTCGCGTCATCGATCCGATGGGTTGCCCCATCGATGGTAAGGCACCGCTCTCCCCTAAGGGCGTCTCCTGCAATCTTCGCGCCAAGCCTCCTGAAGCAGCTCTGCGCGCGCGGCTTGGCCCACGCCTGACGCTCGGCGTAAGTGCGCTCGACCTCTTCACGACGTGCCGCGAGGGACAAAGGCTCGGGCTTTTTGCTGGCTCGGGCGTCGGAAAATCGACTCTCATGGGAATGCTCGCACGCGACAGTAATTGTGATGTCGCCGTCATTGCTCTCGTCGGCGAACGAGGCCGCGAAGTGAGGGAATTTCTTGAGGACGACCTGGGCCCCGAAGGCTTGGCCAAGGCCGTTGTCGTCATTGCGACCTCTGACTCACCGCCTCTGATGCGGCGCGAAGCAGCTTATACCGCGACCACAATTGCCGAATATTTTCGGGATCAGGGGAAATCCGTTCTGATCCTCATGGACAGCGTTACGCGCTTTTGCCACGCCCTGCGCGAAATCGGTCTTTCTTCAGGCGAGCCCCCTGCCACCCGAGGCTATCCGCCGAGCGTATTTGCCGAACTTCCTCGCCTCCTTGAGCGCGCGGGTCCGGGCTTGCCACTTGGCAACAAGCCCGCCGGCCAGATCACTGCGATTTACTCTGTTCTCGTGGAAGGCGACGACCATAACGAGCCGGTCGCAGATGCTGTCCGCGGTATTCTGGATGGCCACGTTGTGATGGACAGGCGCATTGCCGAAGCAGGACGCTATCCTGCCATTAATGTCCTGCGCTCCCTTTCACGAACCGCCTCGGGCTGCAACTCCGTAGAGGAGAACAGGCTCGTTCAGGAAGCACGCGCCATTCTCGCAACCTGGGAAGACATTCAGGATGTCGTCCAGTTGGGCGCGTATCGAGAGGGCAATGATGCGCGTTCCGATATGGCGCTGCGCGTCGCTCCGCAGCTCGAGGTCCTGCTCAGGCAATCCCGGTCTGAGCATCGCTCCCTGAAGGACAGCTTTCTGGCCCTGAGCAACGTGCTCGCTTCACAAGGTCTATCCTGATGACCAGACGCACACGCGCCCTTCTCTGTCTCATCAAGATCCAGGACACCGAAAAATCACGCGCTAAAAAAGAACTTTTCATGACGCGGGAAACCGAAGAAACCGCGCGAAATGTCTTAACGCACGCAGAAAATACAATGGTGCAGGAAAGGGAGATCGCTCAGCTCGGGCGCTCCGAGCTTGACGATTTCCGAACCTGGTTCCCGATCGGCCTCAATGGCATCGAGCAGGCACGCGAAGCTCACGATCGCACCCTTCAAGCCGTCGAACAGGCACGCATTGCTGCTTTACATGCAACAATGGTTCATAAAGCGACTCAAGATATCTTCCAGCGTCGAGAAAAAGAGCGTAATGATTTTCTCCTGCGCCGTGAGAGCAACGAGCTTGATGAACTTGCCCGCCGCAGATTGATCAACGAAACATTTACGTCTTCAAACTATTAAATATATCGGCCGTACAGGTCTGACTTTCTAAACAGTAATTTCTCAATTCCTTCTGTCGGTACGGCAGAGATTTCACACCATAAAATCAATCAGGATTATCATGCAGCCGCCAGAAAACCAGACCGCAAAGATTTTCATCGCCACTCCTTGCTTCGGTGGCTTGGTGACTCAAGAATATATGGAATCGGTTATTGCTTGCACCAGCATTATTCGCATTCCTATGACACTCTCTCTTCTTGGCGACGATGCGATGATTAGTCGCGCGCGCAATACACTTGTCCATCAATTCTACACACGCTCCGACGCAACCCATCTTCTTTTTGTCGATGCTGATATCGGCTTTCCTGCAGAGGCCCCTGCCCGACTCCTTGCGGCAGATAAGGACGTGATCGCGGGCATGTATCCGATCAAGGAACGCTTCTGGGATAAGGGTACTCAGGAGAACCTGAACCGTGGTGAGGCGATGGAAACTGCTTCGCTTCGATATGTGGGCGAAACCGATGCGATGCATTCGAGTTGGGAAAAGGGTCCTCTCTTTAGAACCCATTATGCCGGAACGGGCTTCATGATGATCAGCCGCAAGGCGATCGCCGCCATGATCAAGCACCATCCCGAGACCGCCTATCGTCGAATCGATGCGGCTGTTGGAGAACAGGACAGCGTCTCTCACGCCCTTTTCGATGGCAGTATCGACCAGGAAACGGGCACGTATCTCAGCGAAGACTTTACGTTCTGCAAGCGCTGGCGTGACCTTGGCGGCGAGGTCTGGCTCGACACCTCAATCTCGTTGACTCATGCTGGACGTGCCTCGTTCAGCGGCACACCCTCCTCGCGCGTAGGTATGACGCACCTCAAAGGCTCCTGATTGAGACGGTAAACGCTCATGGCGAAGAAGAACCGCCCTTCTGTCATCATCCGTCGTCAGGACGGAGGTGGCCACGCGGCCCATCACGGCGGTGCATGGAAGATCGCTTATGCGGATTTCATGACCGCGATGATGGCGTTTTTCCTCGTCATGTGGCTTTTAAATGCCACGACAGATGAGCAGCGTCGGGGTATTTCTCAGTACTTCAATCCTCTTGCTGATCAAAAATCTGCGGTGCCGCCGACAAAACCGATCGATAGCCCGCCTTCCCCCACCTCTGCGGGTAGTCGATTTGATCATCTGGAAGATGACGAGGACGATTCTGACACGACAGGGCCCGTTCCCGTGCCCGATAAGAGCCACAGCAGCACGTCTGCTTTGGAAGAGATGCCTGTTAACACTCTGGCAAAGCTCGACAAAAAAGGAACTCTGGCGGCTATCGTCCCCATCGGCGGTGCTGGAAGCTCTCCGACGGCCCCCCTCGGGTCGGGCAACTCAGACGTCGCCCTGACCGAGCAGGCCAATCTGAAAACAATGACCGAGAATCTGGAGAAATCCCTCAAGACCAACCCAGAGACGAAAGCCCAAATCGATAATTTTTCCGTTTCTTACGGTCGTAAGGAAATTCGGATCGAGCTGCATGATACCGAGAACGAACCGATGTTCGATCTCGCAGCGTCGTCGCCCAATAAAAGAGGCACGGCAATGCTAACAGAAATCGCAAAATGGCTCGCGCCAATGCCAGAGCGTGTCTCGATCGTGGGATATACGGATGCCGCGCCATTTCGTGGAAATTCCGCAGGGGCGATGTCGAACTGGACGCTCTCGGCGCTGCGTGCCGATCGTGCGCGTGAAGTTCTCGTCAAGGCTGGTTTTTCCGATGGGCGCATTCAGGATGTCGTTGGCGGGGCTGATCGCGAACTTGCCAAAGAGGCAGATCCGTCCGCCGCTGCGAACCGACGGGTTGTCATTGTTTTGCATCGTCAGCATCCGATCAAAGGCGATCCGGCTCAGCAGGTTGCCCCGGATACAGCACCGGCAGCCGCAGCATCATCGGAAAAAGAGACGACTTCCGAACCTAAAAAATGATAGGTTCATTATTACAGTTTAGAATACTTGAACGCCGCACTCAGACTTTAAATTTAATCGTCATACGCAATTTGAGATAGAAACGGACAGTACCAGATGCTTTTTATCGGAGGTCTCCTCTTTTCTTTCCTTTGCGTTTTTGGCTCGTTTGCCGCTTCTGGAGGCGTGCTCGGACCGCTTTTTGCATCGATGCCGTTCGAGCTACTCACCATTCTGGGGTCAGCAGTCGGCATCTTTGTGATGTCGAACCCGCTGAGCGCGATCAAAGAACTTCCCCATAATTTCAAATTGGTTCTCAAAGGGCCACAACATGACAAAGCGTCCTATATCGGGCTGCTCGTCATTCTATTTCGCCTCACACGTCTTGCTGGCACCAAAGGTGCCATGGCGCTGGAAGAGCATGTTGAAAACCCTCAGGAGAGCTCGATCTTCGCCCTCTCTCCTCAAATCAGAGACGATGAGGAAACACGCGATCTCATCTGCGATTACCTGCGTCTGGTCAGCCTGAGCCTCGAAGATGCGTATCAGCTGGACGAGGTAATGGGACGCGAGCTGAATAAAAACGAAGCCGAAAAACTCCATATCTCCGAAAGCCTGAGCGGCGTGGCGGATGCTCTTCCTGCCCTTGGCATTGTCGCTGCCGTGCTCGGCGTTATCAAGACGATGGCGTCGATCAGCAAGCCACCAGCGATTTTGGGTGAAATGATTTCCGGTGCGCTCGTCGGAACATTCCTCGGCGTGTTGCTCGCCTACGGGGTCGTTTCCCCACTGGCCTCACGCATGAAGTCCGTTATTTTGCAGGACGGTCGCTATCAGAACATCATTAAAACGGTACTCGTTGCTCATTTGCAGGGAAATCCGCCACAGGTCAGCGCGGAAATAGGAAGAAAAGACATTCCACCGCATTTTATGCCGACATTTTTCGAGCTGGATATGGCATTATCTGAATCGCAGGCGGCGAGCTGAGTATGAGCCTACAGTCGCACGCAGGGGATAAGTCATGAGAGTTCCGGTAAATCCGTCGGCCGCTGAGGGCTCCACCAGATTGGCCGGGCGAAAAGCGACATCGCTTCTTGACGCTCTGCAAGGCGGGTCAGTCAAAACCAATCAGGCGACGGTCGGAACGAGCTCGAGTGACAGCTTCAGCACACAGCTGCAAGCAGCGAATGCCGGTACGCAGCGCAATGACACGTCGTCGAGCCGTCAAAACACCATTCCTTCTGACAGTTCTTCAGACAACAGCGGTAGCAGCGTCGACGCAAATACCGATGCAAATGCCTCCCTGCCCTCCGAGCAGCCCACTTCGCCAGCACCTGCCCCGGCAAGTGCAGACGCGACGCTGGCAAATGTGACATCGTCTGGACACGCGACCTCCGGCAATGCCTCGGTAGATGATGAAGACACGAACCTGACGAGCGCCGCGGCAAGCCAGGCAACGACAACCCAGTTTGTCGATGCCCTTACCTTCGCTTCCCTGTTTATGGGGGCGTCTTTGCAGAGTTCCGCCCTTCCAGCTCAGCCAGCAGAAGCAACAACCAGTGGCATCATGTCGGCGTCCGTTGGAGCCAGTCTGGTCAGCGCCACGGGATCGGCAGATGCGTCCTGGGGCCTGTCGACGCTCAGCTCTGCCGTGACGTCCAACTTGGGCGACACGACGACGTCCTCACCACAGGCCTCCGTAGGCGTAATTCAGCTTCCCTCACAGAAAGCCGTTTTAGGTGCCGACTGGTCATTACCTTCGTCAGCAGCGCCGAAAGTCGTCGTTGCGAGCGCTGGCTCGGGTGCGACTCTCAGTTCTCTCGGCGCGATCTCAGGCGCTACGCCTTCTGCTGCTTTTTCAGTGGCACCTAATGGTGCGCAGATATCGAATGTGACCGTCAAGGCGGGATCGACCAGTCCAGATGTCTCAAACAAGGATTCGGCACCAGTAATCCAGTCGGTCTCGACAGCATTCATCTTGGATGAGAAGACCGATCAAGCAAAGCCTCCTGTCTCGGAGGAACTGACACAGAACAGTGTAGCGCCCTCTGATCAGACTATGAGCCTGACAAGTGGCGCATTTTCCGCCCAGGTACAGACGACGCCGTTCGCCCAGACAATCGGAAGTCAATCGACGCGCCTCCCGGTTTCAGGAGCAGAATCGACAGCGACCCCCCTTGCACGAACGACGACGAACCAGCCTGTGCAGGCCCAGGCGCCGGTCACGCTCAGTAGCGCGGATATGTCACACCATCAGTCCATGTCGGGCGACGACTCTTCCTCTTCCAAAGACGACGAGCCAAGCACCGAGAACGCAGCCAAAAGCCCGGTCTTGCAACTTGCGACGAACACGTCTCATCCTGTGACATTCCAGTCACTCGTGGCGAACACGACAAGCCAGACACAGACGCCCCAGCAGACGACTACTTTCGCTACGGCCGAAGCCGCCAAGACGAGCCTCTCCGACCAGGGCGCCTCGGGCGCAGACCTGTCGAGCTCTCTCTCAATGACGGTACAGACGGAAGATAACACGCCAGTCCGGCTTATTTTCGAGGGCGAAGGTGGCTTGGCAACGAGGATCGTTCTTCAGAGCGACGACACAAAAACAGCTGAGCATTTGGCCAATAACAAGAAGGATCTTCTCGCAGCCCTGAGCTCTGCTGGAATTGATACAAATGGAATGAAGCTCGATGTTGTGGCGGCTGCCGTTAACACGGGAGATTCGAAGCGCGGTGACGGACAGCAGGATTCGTCCAGCCGCCCCGATCTGTCCGGCAATTTCATGGGCAACACCCCACAACAGAACCAGCAGGGCGGCTCCAATACACGCCCCTGGATTCAGGGCACACTATCCAGCGAGACAGACACCTCCATTGTACCGCTGCGTGAGGCGTCGACAGCGGTCGAGGCAGGAGGTGGCGTCAATATTACGGCTTAAGTCATCTCCCTCGCGCGCCTCGCTTTCGGTGGACGGCGCCCTTTTAGAAGAACCTATTTCAAAGGAAGACATTTATGGATACGTCAACCGTCAGCAACGAAGCCAAACTCATCCAGGCAGCCGAAGCAACCGCGAAGGCGTCGGCCAACTCCACATCCAGCAGCTCCTCGAGTTCAAGCTCGTCGTCGAGCCTCGGGCTCTCGTCCCTCGCGAATAATTACACGACCTTCCTGACGCTCCTGACAACGCAGCTGCAGCATCAGGATCCGAGCAGCCCAATGAGCTCAGACTCCTTCACTTCTGAGCTGGTCCAATTTGCCGGAACGGAACAGCAGGTACAGACCAACACCAACCTCTCCACACTCATTTCTCTCAACGAAAGCAGCCAGCTCAGCTCGGGCAGCCAGTGGATTGGTCAGGTCGCAACAGCTACCTCTACGACCTTGCCGCTACAGAACAGCTCGGCATCTCTGAGCTTCTCCGCAACTCAGGGTCAAACCGTCGCGATCGCGGTCAGCGATTCGAGCGGTAAAATCGTCAAGACAGATACCGGCGCCGCCGCCTCCAGCACGAATACCTGGAAGTGGGACGGAACCGACAATTCCGGAAACAAGCTTGCCGACGGCGCTTACAGCGTTTCGGTCAAAACGATGGACTCCACCGGGACAACGTCGGATCTCCCGTTCAGCGTCTCTGGAACCGTCACCGGCGTAAGCAAGGGAAGCTCGGGTGTCGTTGTCGAAATGGGTCGCGCGTCGATCCCCGTTTCGAGCGTTACGAACTTCAGCAAGGCCTCGACAGCCGCTACCACCGAGAGCTGAGTGCGACAATCCCCGCTGTGCCTCACGCAGCGGGGAGCCCTCTTTGGGCTTTTTTGCCTTCCTATGCGTCGATCAACGGCGATGCCCTGGCGCAACAATCACCGAAATATTGACCTCGTTGAGGTTACAAGCTGCGATCTCCGCTCATCGCGGGCGTGATTCAGTCAGCTTTATGCGCCAAATCCGGTCCCTGGATCAGGAGCAGCGCTATTCAGTCAGCAACTGTTTTCCCTTTGACGGTGAACAACGCTTTGCTCCCGAAAAAACGGGTACCTTCGGGATTGCACAAACCCTGACGTCGATCACGCCGACGAACGGCTCGTCTTCCGATGATCTAGCAGAGCCGCGCTATCGAAGGTCAGCATCTCGTACGCAGTTGATCACACGAGTATGCCTTCCTTTTCGGCCGCAAGGGCACCGGGTCTGCCCGGACCGACATCTCACGCCGTTCGACTTTTGGTTATATGAGGGCAATGCGAGGCATGGCGCTGCCATGACTGCCTACGCGCAGGACAAACTTAGAGAGTCAAATAAGAAAAACCCCGCTGCGTTATCCGCAACGGGGAAAAAATTCCACGGCGTTTATTTTTGCTGGATGACCCGGATCAGGGGCGATTTGCTGGTGCTACAATCCCAAGAATATTGATGCCAGCAAGAACCGGCAGGCAGTTCTCTCTCACTGCTGGCCTGATACGATAATCCTCTTGAGGCAGAGTGACTGTCACTGGATTAAACGCACTCTCATTTAAGCGATAACCGATACCCCACTGAGTGGTGAAAGGCTCATCGATCCCGAAAGCTCGGATCTTCTTTCTGATCTTGCAGATCATGACGTCGATCACTTTACCAAACGGCTCGTCTTCACCGCTGTAGAGGCTATCGAGCAGAACTTCCTTGCTGAGAACCTGCGTCTTGCGCATCGCAAGCAAAACAAACAGATCATATTCCTTGCGTGTCAACGGAACGACCGCTGCATCGATATGTACCTCGCGGCGCTCGATGCCGACCGTCAAACGTCCGATATGGAGCGTCGCGCTGTCATGGCCGCCAGCGCGCCGGATAACGGCGCGGAGCCTGGCCAAAAGCACCGTGTGGTCTGCAGTTTCGGCAACGCAATCATCTGCACCGGCAGTGAGAAGTTCGACTTCTCCGGTCGCGGTTCCGTCACGTCGCACAACGACGATCGGCGCAGAAATCTTTCCTTTTCGGATCTGTCGCACGATGCGCACGTCCGAAGCAGATTGCTGTACGACGACTATATCGTAATGGGAGCGACGCAGCGTCTCGACGACACCCGACAATTCACTTGTCGCAAGGGACAATGAGCCCGCAACGGCAGCCTTAGAAAGGGCTTCGCTCGGACGACCATATAAAATATTTTCACCAACACACAAAACGCGCATTGTAATTCACCGCCTAATTTTTTTTGCGATACAAATAATTATATCTACGTTTATTTAACAAATTCTTATTGAGGAAAGATTTTAGAAAATTTTTCTGTGACTCGCGTCACATTGAATGAGCGCCACGAACTTCCATGTGTTGCGGCTAATTCGACGCATACATCAGTCATTCTCGAAGCACCACTCCTTTGTAGCAAAATGCGGCAAAATCTTTTCCCGTGTGAGCAAAAGAACGTTAAACCCCATTCGAAAGCGAAATAGCTGCGCCCGTGTAACTCCCAATAGGCGCCGAACGTTCGACAGTGCCCGAAAAAATAATTTTACGTAGCGAACTTCCATGCTAAGAATGTGGTGTTGGATTTAAATATGAAAAAGCGTTCTCGAACGCGAACCACTTTACAAAATGCGCTTAACAAAAAATTACCGCACACGGACTTCCATGTGTCGGCGTTAAGCCTTGCTCAATAATTACAAGTCTATTTCACAAGAGTGCGGAATATAACCGCGCAATCATTCGACGCCGAAGAGGGCAGCATGTCAGATATTTCCGCCGCATCGACTATTTCAAATTACCTGCGTCAATCGAGTGTCTCTGCGTCGCATGACGCCTATAACACTGCGCGGACGGGCCAAAATCAAATCGCAAAAGCTGTCGAGAAAACAGCTTCTACTTTGTCGAGCGATTTCGATTCCAATGGCGGTCTCTTGCGCTCCAGCGGATCGAAAAGCTCCTCAACGTTGAGCCAGGCGATCAATTTCCTCACTTGAGGAAAGTTAGAGGTCGCTCTCTTGTCTGAGCCCCCCAGTGCTCCTAATCCTAGAAGATACTCAATTTCAGCCTCATGGATCGGCAGTATAGAAGGTGGTTTTCAGCATAATTAAGTTCACGTCTCCCAGGCTCCGCTATAAATGCGGCGCCATCGTTTACGGCTGCCTTCTCGCTGCCCCGGTGCAGGGTGCGCCCCAAAAGCACTCTCCAGATCGCCAGCATAAGTCTTCGCCACCAGCCCCTGCACCGAAGGAGTCGGTGGCGACTGACCCATCCCACTTGACATCTGGTGATCTCGTTAACGGCCTCCCCCCATCTTGGCGTGCGAAAATTCTCGACGCACCGACGCAATCCGACGCGGCGAAAGGTCATGTCGGGAAAGGGACGTTTCCCGTTGCCCCGCCGAACAACGGTGCGCCAGCAGCGGCAGGCCCTGCGTTCGATGGAGCGGCTGTCGACCAGGTGTTGTTGCCCATACCGTCGCAAGCTGGAATAGCCGCTTTTGAGAGCGGCGATCGACTCATCATCGTCGTAGATAATGCCTTTCCGATGGATACTAGCACCATCCATGGAAGCGGTTTTTTTGCCTCATTAACGGTAAGTCTCCTTCCTGACGCGACGCTCATTCAGCTCAAACGGGACGATACCCGACAACTCTTTCTTTACCAGCGCGCCGAGGGATGGGTTCTTGGAGACAAAGCGCCACCCAACGTGAAAACGCACGAAAATCACGTCATTAACCCGTCTGCGGTCAATGAGGGCATATTGTATCCCATGCGTCGAAGTGGACGCGTTCTGACTGTGGCAGACCCCTCAACCAATGAGAGATTGCTTGTCGGCACGTCGCTTCTCGATGACGGGGGAATACTGGCGATGCGACACGCCCAGGGTTACGATGTCTGGCCAACCCTTGAGGGCGTGGTCATTGCAGCACGTGACCCAGACATTGCTCTGGTCGCCGTCCAATCGGGACTTCTCCTGAACAGAGACGGCCGTAAGTTCGAAGATGACGGACAATCCGTTTATGCGAATGATGTCGATCTCAAATGGCTGGGCCTTCAGGATCTTCCGGACGCCGAACTGCTCAAGCGCTATCACGACCGCCTTCTCAAAGCCGCCGATTCGCAACCGGCCGACCGCTTCGACAAGCGCATCGACGCGGCGCGCGTCGCATTCAGCATGGGCGCTTTTATGGAAGCCCGAGGCATTCTGACCGTCGCTCTTCGCGACGATCCCGAAGAAGTCGGACGGCCTGAAGTCCGTTTCCTTCTGGCTGCGACCGAATTGATGCTTGGTTTTCCGAAAAATGCGAGCGCCCTGGACGGTCCCTGGCCTGAGAAGCAACAGAGAGCGCTGCAACTCTGGCGCGCACTCTACCTCGAAGCCGCGGATCAAAGCGACAGTCGAAGCGTGCACCGTCTTGCCCTCGATCTCGACCGTGTGCGCGCTTACCCAACGAACCTGAGAGACCTGATTCTGCCTCTGGTAGCGGAGGCTATTGCACGTCATGGCGATCTTGCCGATCTTCCCGCACTCGATAGGCTTCCCGATCAACCTGCTTACCGTCTGGCAAGAGCGCTCGCCTCGCAGAGACAAAATAATAATGATCGGGCGTATGCTGAACTTTCTGCCCTCTCCACCGATCGGGATCTCAGCCTTTCAGAAAAGGCATCCGAGGCGAAAATCCTTCTCGATCACGACCGCGGCAAACTGACGACTGAGCAAACCGTCAAAGCACTCGACGATCTTATTCTTGACGCCCGACTAGCCGGACGCGAGAGAAATCTTCGTCTCACGCAAGCAGAAATCTACGCGAAAGCCAAACAGTGGCAGAACGCTGCTCAAATAATCGATCAAGGCGTACCGCATCGGGGGCCGTCGCACTACAGCACCCGCCGCAACGAGCTCCTGCTTCAGGCTTTGCAGGGTGTCGCTGCCGAGACGAATGACGCAATGAGTAAGGAAGAGCTGGTCAAAAACGCAGCTCTCTTGAAAGCTCATATGCCCGCGCTGCCACAAGGACCGGCTCGCGCATCACTTCTCGCGGCTTATGGACGAATTCTCCTTTCGCTAGGCTTGTCAGACGATGCGACTCAGGCGCTTTCCGAAGCGATCCCTGCCTTGGAAACGCCGGAGAGCAAGGCTGATGCGGGCGCGTCCCTCGCAGAAGCAGCATTAACGCATCAGCAGCCCGAGGCGGCTGCAGCCGCGCTCGACCGGACCGAAAGCACGTCGCTGCCTCAGCCCTTGCAGGCGCACCGTGACCTCATAAGGGCCAAGATCGCCTTGATGAAAGGCGACAAATCCAAAGGGTTAGGACTACTCAAAAACACATCAGGTCTGGATGCGCGCCTTCTAGGAGCGCAATTTCATGAAAATCAGGGCCAGTGGCTGGCTGCAGCGGCCGAATTGCGGGCGGCAGCGATGCTGCAGATACCCGCCCAGGGTGATCTGGACAAATCGCAGCAGGACCTCGCACTCAGACTTGCTTCAGATGCCTCTCGAGCGGGCGACAAGAATTCGCTGCAATGGATTTCGGATCGTATCGGCAAGCGGAGTCTGGACGATACGCATGCAAAGCTCTTCTCAGTACTTCGTCAAAGCGGAGCAGACGATGCGTCGCTTAACGATGATGAACGCGCGCCCTGAGGACATAATCGAGTTTTTTTGTTACAAGAGAGAGTTATGCTTCTCTTTGTCAGAGTTCCGCACTAAAGTGCTTTCATATTTAAAATATTTAGCGGCACATTTGAGGCCGCGCAAAGATTGGCAGGATTATCATGCTGCAAGCTGCTTCAGTGCAAATGGCTGCTTCCACCACCGGAACGGACGTTCTCGACCTCGCCACTCAACGCATGAAATGGCTGCAGTCGCGGGAATCCGTGCTTGCAGGCAACGTGGCGAATGCGAACACACCCGGCTACTCAGCTCGTGACGTGCCGCAGTTTCAGGGCGTGCTACAGAACCATCTCGCGGTTTCCCTGACACGCACTGACCCCGGTCATATCACCGCCGCATCCTTGCAAAGTTCGGCTGCCCATGTCGCTGGCAACACCTCGATCGATGGCAATCAGGTAAATGTGGAAAGCGAACTTGAAAAAATCGCTTCCACTAACGACCAGCAGCGCCTCGCGACCAATACCTACAGCACTTACATGTCGATGTTTTCTTTGGCCCTCGGCTCGTCGTCCTAACGCTGATCGGAAAGAGTAAACCATGAACTTCTCAGATACGATCGGGATTTCCGCAGCAGGAATGCAGGTGCAGGCGAAACGTCTGCAAGTGGCGGCCGAAAATCTCGCCAACGTCGAGACAACCGGCTCTACCCCTGGGTCTGATCCTTATCGCCGCAAAACCATTACCTTCAAGGAAATGCTCGATCGCAGCACGGCTCATCTTCTGTCGGTGTAAGGGAAATTGGCGAGGACCAGTCTGACTTCGAAACGCATTACGATCCTGGACATCCTGCAGCCGACGCCAAGGGAATGGTCAAGATGCCGAATGTCGACACGATGACCGAAATCCTCGACACACATGAAGCCCAGCATTCTTATGAAGCCAATCTGAACACGATGCAGATTACGCGCGCAATGCTGACGCGCACGATCAATTTAATGAAATAAGAAGCCCGATCTCCCGGCAATGTAATTAAAAGACGAGACGGATTGTAATGGACAGCACGGCCTATATTGCGCTTTCACGAATTGACGTGCTGAAGCGCAGCCTCGACATCACCGCCAATAATCTTGCGAACGAAAATACTGACGGGTTCAAAACCTCTCGTCAGTTATTCTCGCAATTTCTTGCGCATCAAAAAGGCGCAGGGCAAATTTCTGGCGACAAGGATCAAGCTATACTGAGGACAAGGCAACGTTCCGTGATTACGATCAGGGCCCGCTGAAAACTACGGGAAATTCTACAGACGTCGCCATTAACGGCGAGGGCTATTTCTCGGTGCGTACCACGCAGGGCGTAAGGCTGACCCGTAATGGACAGTTTACGCGTCGGCTCGACGGCACGCTTACCGACGGCTCCGGCAACCCTGTTCTGGATCGCAATGGCAGAAACATCGTTCTCAGACCTGAGATTGCGGATTTCTCAATTGCCAAGGATGGAACAATTTCGACACCGGACGGCGCCCTCGGTTCGATCGGAATTGTTTCAGTCCAGAACCAGCAGACGCTTCAGGCTGAAGGGCAATACCTGATGAAGCCAACGACTCAGACCCGCCCTGTGACGTCGCCCGAGCTCCATCAGGGAATGCTTGAGGGCAGCAATGTTAACGCTGTGTCTGAGACAACCCACCTGATTCAGATCCAGCGCGACTACGATCTCAATTTTCAGCTCATCCAGACCGAAGCCACGCGCACTCAAAGCGCGATCGACAAAATCACGGCGGAGCCCACAACCTGAGCCCCCTGTTACCGCTTAACGCCTCGGCTCTTTGTGCCTTTGGTGTTTCACCAAGATCTCACCCGATATCGACAATCGTCGGTGGCAAGGCTCCCCATGGGCTATTTTCAGGGCGTAGCACACCCAGCACAATTCTGTTTATCGCGGACGAGACGTAAAGCATGAAACCGAGCTATCGAATTTCACCGGCGACGTCGCCCCGCTTTGCCAGCCTCGCCGTGTTGAGTCTTCTCCTGAGCGGCTGCGCAGCAGACGATGTCGCCCGACATCTGACGGGACGCGATTGCAACGCCGGCTATATTCAGGAAGGCGAGGACTGGTGTGCCCCTCCCGAGCGCCCCCCTGCGCCACAGCCGTATTGCACGCAAAGCTGGAACGGCGTCGATTGCTGGAGCAGGCCCGATCTCATGCCCAACGTCGCACGACAGGTCGCTCAAGGCCCAACCGGGTTGACGCAGGAGCAAAATGCGAACCGTCTCAACCTTCCGCTCAAGCAGACGCCTCCGACCAACGCGTATCTACCGTGATCGCCTACCGGGAGGCGCCCTTGACCGAGCGACTTCTCTTAGGCACCCCTTTTCTCAGGTTTGCCATCCGGCTCTCGACTAATTTGACATTCCTTCCAGATGATTGCCACGGGAGCATTTCCATGACCGCCATTCGCAACCTCAACCCGGCCTGATACACTGAACTCCATGCAAAACCTGTTGGCATCACTCAAGGGATTGGGACGCACGCGTCTCGCCGCCCTCGGCTTCGCCGGAGCCCTGCTTTTCGGCCTGCTCGGCTATCTTGTCCTTGGCAAGGCGCAGCAGCCAACAGCCCTCCTCTACGGCAACCTCGATCTCAACGAGGCAGGCCGCATGGTTGAAGACCTGAACAAGGCGCATATCAACTCGTCCACATCGCCGGATGGTGGCAGCCTTTACGTTGCACCGGACCAGGTTGCGAAGGCACGTCTTCTTCTGGCGCAAGACGGCCTGCCGAATGGCGGAAGCGTTGGTTACGAGCTCTTCGACAAAAGCGCCACACTGACGAGCACCCAGTTCGAGCAGAACATCAACGAGACACGAGCGCTGGAGGGCGAACTCGAACGCTCGATCAGGCTTCTTCAGGGCGTGCGCAACGTGCGCGTTCACCTCGTATTGCCGCACAGAGACCTTTTCTCGGTTCAGACCAACCCCTCTCAGGCGAGTGTCGTGATCGATATCGGTCGCGCAGGACGTATTGCTCCCGACGGCATCCAGGCAATCCAGAACCTTGTCGCAGCCGCTGTGCCGGGCTTGAGACCTCAATCGATCTCCATCGTCGACACCCGGGGCGATGTTCTGGCCAAGCCAGGCGAGCCTAATAGTGAAGACGGTCAGGAAGCCGTGTTCGAGAAATTCCGTCATTCGGAAGAAACACGTCTTTCGCAGGCTGTAGAGGAAATGCTGATCCCGACGCTCGGGACTGCTCATATCCGCGCGCGCGCTGCTGTCGTCATCAATAATGACGAGGTTCACGAGACGGAAGAAAGCTTCGATCCGAACCAGCAGGTCTTGCGTTCACAGCAGACCAGCTCGGACAAGAGCGTCAATACTGAGTCGTCGCCGAACACCTCTGTGTCGAACAATCTACCGAACGCCAATGCCGGTCAGGGCAACAAGACTGGATCGAGCGACACACGCGACGAGGAGACAAACAACTACGAAATCGGCAAGCGGGTTAAGGTCACGTCGCAGATTCACCCGCGCGTTGCTCGTATCAGCGTCGCCGTGATGGTTGATGGCTCCTACGTTCAGGACAAGAAGGGCAATGCGACTTGGAAACCCCTCGAGCAGCCCGAGATCGACCGCATAACGACGCTCGTCAAAACAGCAGTAGGCTATGACAAGGCTCGCGGTGATCAGGTTGAAGTCGTTTCGATGCGCTTCATGCCTGATGGCGGTGTCGAACCGATCCCAGCGGCGCCGGGCTTCTTCTCGAAGGAAAACCTGCTTTATCTCGCCGAATGGATCGTGCCGATCCTGCTCGCGCTCGGAGCCGGGTTCTTTGCCCTGCGTCCCCTGCTGCGCCGCGGTCGCGGTGGTCTTCCTGCCCTCGCAGGGGCTGGGGCTACAGCGCTTGAAGCCTTCCAGAACTCTGCTCTCGGGTCCAATGGCGCTGGTCAGAACAGCCTCGAAGGCGGCCAGTCGAACAGCCTCACGCTGCATGATGGAAGTGAGACAGTGGCACTCGACGGCGTGGAGGGCAAAGCAAGGGCCGGTATCATCGCTAAAGTGGCCGATCGTATCGACCAGAATCCCGAGAGCAGCCTGAATGTCATCCGCAGCTGGCTTGAAGCGCCGGAACCCAAGCAAGGAGCCGCATCATGAGCGAAGCTGAAAAAATTGCGGGGCGCACCGAAGAAGGCCGCAGCGAAAGTGGCGTCCAGCTTACCGGCAAGCAGAAAGCTGCTGTTCTGTTCATGACTATCGGTCGCGAGCGCAGCGTGAACATGATGCAATCGCTTCATGAAGACGAAATTCGGGACATCTCGATTGCGATGGCCGGGCTCGGCGTCATCAAGGCCGAAATGGTTGAAGCGGTCTGCCGTGAATTCATCGAGAACTTTGAAACAGCGGACGGTCTCGTCGGGACATTCGAAACGACCGAGGCATTCCTGCGCAAGACACTTGGGGCCGACCAGGTCGAAAAGATCATGGACGAAATCCGTGGTCCGGCTGGTCGCAACATGTGGGACAAGCTCGGCAACGTGCAGGAGACCATCCTCGCAAACTACCTGCGCAGCGAATATCCTCAGACAGCAGCCGTCATTGTCAGCCGCCTGCAGCCCGCCCATGCTGCACGCGTTCTCGCACTGCTTCCGGAAGATTACGCGACAGACGTCATGATGCGCATTCTTCACATGGAAACAGTGCAGCGCGAGGTGATTGAGAGCGTCGAAGCGACACTGCGATCGGAATTCATTTCCTCTCTGGGGCGCTCTTCGAAGCGCGACAGCTACGAGTTGCTTGCTGAAGTCTTCAATAACTTCGACCGCAAAACCGAGTCTCGCTTCACTGAACTCATGGAGATGCAGAGCTCCGAGGACATGGAGAAGGTCAAGGCCCTCATGTTCACCTTCGAGGATATCAGCCGCCTCTCTCAGGAATCTCTCATGCGGGTTGTCAACGAGATTGACCGTGAGAAGCTTCCCGTCGCGCTCAAGGGGGCCTCGGACAGCGAAAGAAAGCTCTTCCTGCAATGCATGTCCAAACGTGCCGGCAACATTCTGCTCGAGGAAATCGCCTCTCTCGGCCCTGTGCGCGTGAGAGATGTCGAAGTAGCTCAGGCTGAAATCGTCATGACGATCAAGAACCTGGTGAACTCCGGCGAGATCGATATGAACGATGCCTCGGGAGGCGAAGAATTCATTTCATGAGCGCCGGCTTCGTTCCTTTTCGACAACAGGCAGCGCAAACACAACGTGATTTGCTGCAATCCGGGCGTCATGGCGGATCTGGTTCGGCCGGAGAGAGATCTCAGAGCATCTCTGCCGACCACGCCGAGACCGAGACGAAACGTGCACGTGTCCTTGCCCGGCATCTCGAGGATTTCAGAATCGCTCCCCCGAAGGCGGCGCCAGTTGCCGAGGTTCCGGAAGTCGTTCAGGACGAGCCCACGACCGCCGATGTCGCACCGCTGCTCTCGTTGACACTAGGCGACCTCGACGCCCTCTGCCGGACCGCGTTCGAGGGCGGGCGAGAGGAAGGGCGTGCATCTGCTACCAAGGCTCTCGAAGCAGAGTTCGCAACCCTCATCAGCAAGATCAGCGATGCCTTTGACGCAGAGAGCGCGCGTCGTATGAAGGCCGCGCAAGGCGCAGGCGAGACCATGGTGCAGACCGTACTCGATCTCATCGTCGCGCTGACGCGCCTTCCCGGGGAAACTCTTCAAGGTCTGAAACGTGACCTGCTACAGGATGCTGCTGATCTGGTGGCGGCATGCGAGGGCGACGTCAGCATCAAAACCAGCCCTGAGAACACGGAGGGCCTTCAAGCGCTTCTCGGGGAAAGAACGAATATCCGCTTTGACGCTTGTGCGGAGGGCGACGCATCCACTATCAGAATCGAGTCTGGAGCACGCACGATTCTTATCGATCCGAATGAGTGGCGGCAAAACGCGATCAACCGGATCATCACCTCTGTCAGCGCTTCGACTGACCGGGATATCGACACCTCCAGGACCACGGACAGGCATTGACCCATGAATAATGAGAGCGAAATGGTCGGACTCGAAGACTTTACTTCAGACTCCTTCGAAACATCAGACGCACCTCAAGATGCGCCGAACAAGGAAGACGCTTCCGGAAACCGATCAGAGGCGGTCTACGATATTCCCGTCAAGATCACAGCGGTGATCGGCACGACGTCGATGCCTGTCAGCCAGTTGCTGCGTCTGGGCCGCGGCGCCGTCGTCGAACTCAACAAGAAGCTCGGTGAAGCCGTCGATATCTACGCCAATAACAGGTTGATCGCACGCGGTGAGCTTGTGGTCGTAGACGATAACAATATCGGCGTGACGATGACCGAGATCCTCTCCTCGTCATCCAGCGCCGCCCATAAATAATATCGACCACAGCGCGTTAACGGAAACCGGCACATGTCGCATTTGTACCTGACCGCATGACCTTTCAGTCATGGGGTGCCTATGCCAGCTCCTTCGTTCTCGTGATCGCGCTTATCTTTCTTCTACGGTCTGCGATTGCCTATCTTCAGCCCAGGCTCTCTCGAAGAGGGAAAACCTCTCAGCTGAGCCTAGAAGAAACCCTGGTTTTGGACCCAAAGCGGCGTCTGACCCTTTTTCGGTGCGGAGAGCGGACGGGCCTGATGCTGACCGGAGGCGCGACAGATATCTTCATGGGCTGGGTTGATCCGAAAACCAGCCAGATGCGACGCAGTCAGCAGTGGCGCCCTTCTCGACCAATCAGGAGCCCGAACGGTGACGCATCTCTATCAGGATCATCACAGCGCCTCGACCGTTCCGACAGGCCATGTGGCTTCGCACCCGGCTGTTCCCGGCAGGAAATCAGGTCTGACCGAATTCCTTGTGCGCGCGCTGCCGATCATAGTGACCATCGCTGCCGTGACACTGCCGAACATCGCACAAGCACAGTCGCTTTCGCTGGATCTCGGGCATGACGGTAGCAGCGCGGGAACTACCAGCCGGCTGATTCAGCTGACCGCACTCATCACCCTGCTCTCGCTTGCACCCAGCTTGCTGGTTATGGTGACCGCGTTCACGCGAATCGTTATCGTTCTCTCCCTGTTGCGAGGCGCCATCGGTGCTCAGGGCTCGCCTCCAAACACCGTCATCATCGGGCTCTCCCTCTTTCTGACGTTTTTCGTCATGCAACCGACCTTCGAGCAGTCCTGGAATCGGGGCATAGCGCCCATGATCAGCGGCTCCGTCTCTGAAATCGATGGTATGAAAGCAGCTGCTGAGCCTTTCCGGGGTTTCATGCTTGCGCATGCACGACCGAACGATGTGGGGACGTTCTATCACCTCGCGAATATGACCCCGCCTGCCAATGCTGCGGAGACACCCTGGCGCGTCCTCATGCCTGCCTTCATGGTTGGAGAGCTCAGCCGTGGATTCGAGATGGGCTTCCTTCTGTATCTGCCGTTTCTGATTATCGACATCGTGACCGCAAGTGTTCTGATGAGCCTAGGCATGATGATGCTCCCTCCCGCCACGATCTCCCTCCCCTTCAAACTCATCTTTTTTGTGATGATCGACGGATGGCAGATGGTCGCAGGCGGTTTAGTGCGCAGCTTCGGATCGTAAGCTCTTCTTTCGCGGCCAAATCCATGAGACTGGACCTGTCGCATCCAGGCCCGCGCGACGTCCTCACTAACGATCCAGAGGTTTTTTCCTCTAAATGCCTCAGTATAAACATCTGAAACAAGGAGCTCCCTAATGCATTATCTCGGGCAGTTTCGGGTCTTTTTCATGACGCGCTCGCAACAGCGTTCTGCTTAACTTGTTTTTAATTGCTTCGTGTGACCTTCAGCATTGCAAGCCCATTTTGATTTCAGGGCAATCAGATCTTACGTTTTCACCTTAACAGAAAAACCATTGGCAATACGGCTTCTGGATTTACCAGTATTTAATTGATAATGCGAAGTAGAACACGATGAAAACCTGGCTATATCGAGAAGCTTCGTTTCGATCAAAGATCGGAACGAGCGTGTTGTTCGTCCAACTATTCCTGATCGCGCAGCTTCTGTGCGAAGCAGGTTTCCTCTACGGAGACCTGATCACATCGACCGGTTTCTACACGCTCTTCGTGCTCACGCTGCTCGCTCTTCTGGTCAGCGTCGCCGTGCGCGCCGTGCTTGTTCAGGCCATCGCGGAGCCGATCGAAGCGCTGGTTTCTTCAGGCAGCTCCCCTTCCCTGAGCGATGCACGCAGCCGTCTGTCTTCTTCAGACAATCGCGACGAAAGCGGTCAACTCACCGCCCTCATTTCGCGCCTGCAAACGTCAGGACAGAGCCAGAACGAAGGAAGCGCGCAGAGAGATGCGCTCGCCCGCGAACTGGAGGCGCTCAAAGTCAGCAGCAGCGCGCGCATCAAGGAAATGAGCACTGTTCTTACCGCAGTGGAAGAGGCCCTGACCGTCGCCGGCTCGGGCGACCTGAGCCATCGGATTCCAAACCATCTGGCTGACGGCGAATATGCCTCGCTGCGTGACAAGTGCAATGGCGCTGCCGAGTTCTGGAAAAACGTACTCGCCACCTTGGCCAAGAGCTCAGAGTTCATCACGACGGGTGCCAGCGAAATTTCAATGGCCTCAGACGACCTGGCGCGCCGCACCGAAATTCAGGCGGAAAATCTCGGCAAGGCCGCGAACTCGGTCAGAACAATCAGCACCGGTGTGCAGATGACGGCCGATGTCTGCTCCCAGTCCAGTGTTGAAGCGAAGAAGACGCTGGAGCAGGTCAAACTCGCGACCGAAGTCATGGACGAAGCCAATGCCGCTATGGGCGGCATTCAGAAATCGTCGAGCGCCATCGGCGAAATCATCTCGGTGATCGATGGCATCACCTTCCAGACAAACGTTCTTGCCCTCAATGCTGGTGTCGAAGCCGCTCGCGCAGGCGATGCCGGACGAGGCTTTGCTGTCGTCGCACAGGAAGTGCGCTCGCTCGCCGAAAAATCTGCCAAATCCGCCAATGAGATCAAGCGCCTGATCGCCGTCTCTGCCGAGCAGGTGAGCAAGGGCGTCGGCCTGGTCTCCCGGACGAGCCAGTACCTCGGAGATTTCTCCGAAAGCATCGCAGGTATTGCCGGTCGCATCGAAAACCTCACAGCGACGACGCGCGAACAGGCGCTCCAGCTCACCGAAATTACGCATTCGATCAACGACATGGATCAGGTCACGCAGCAGAATGCCGCGATGGTGGAAGAGGCGACAGCTGCCAGCCACAACCTGACCAGCGAGACCCGCAATCTTTCCCAGACCCTGGGTCAGTTCAACGTTGGAAAGCGTCAGGAAGCAAAGCCTCTCGAGCGCAAGGCGCCAGCGCCCAGCCCGAGACCCGTTGCCAAACCTGTTGCAAAGCCCGTCGCTCCCCCGCGCGCAGCACCACCAAAGCCTTCTGCGCCTGCAATCAAGAGCGCTCCAAAGCCAGCCTTGCAGGTCACGTCATCTGACCAGGGCTGGGAGGATTTCTAATGGAAAACGTGCTTCCCAACTCGGTCAGTGCACCCCCTCCGGTCATACTGCCTGCCAGGCTGGACTCTGCCGGCGCTCCGGCCCTCAAGGACAGCATTGCTGCCTCACCGGGCTCGGCTCTGGTCGGGTCTGACGTCACTTATCTCGGTGGGCTTTGCCTGCAGGTGATCCTCGCCAGTGCGCGTCCGATCGTCGACCCCTCCGAGAAATTGTCCGAGGCGCTCGCGCTTTTCGGTGCCTCCTCTCTTTTGCAGGAAACTGCTTCAACACCAGCGAGCCCATGACATGACGGATACCCAGACTTTGCGCGTCCTTACGATCGACGATTCCCGTACGATGCAGAGCATGCTTCGTACGGCGCTCGAAGGGGCGGGTTACGATGTTATACAGGGAAATGATGGCGTCGAGGGACTCAGCGTTCTCGAGGCGGCGGATCCCGCTCCGAATGTCATCATCACGGACATCAACATGCCACGGCTCGACGGGTTTGGCGTGATCGAAGCCGTCCGCAAGATGGACCGTTTCCGGCACCTGCCTGTCATCGTGCTGACGACAGAGAGCGATCAGGAAAAGAAAGCACGCGCCCGTGCAGCTGGCGCTACCGGATGGATCATCAAGCCTTTCAATTCCGAAAGCCTGGTTTCCGCCATCCGGCGCGTCACCCAATAAGAGAAGCAGGGTTACAATGAGCTCAGAGATGGACGAAATCCTGGAGATCTTCTTCCAGGAATGCGACGAGCAGCTGCAAGAGCTCGAGGCGGGCCTTTCCGCAATTGCGGCTGATCGCGCGGAGCCGGATACCGTGAACGCTGTCTTCCGCGCCGTGCACTCCATCAAGGGTGGCGCTGCGTCTTTCGGATTGCAGAATCTTGTGCGTTTTTCTCACGTCTATGAGAATTCGCTTGATGGTGTTCGTTCCGACCGGATCAGCCCGACCCGCGAGGTCATTGCTGCGTTCCTTAAAAGCATGGACGTCCTCAGCGATCTCGTCGTGGAAGCTCGGGGCGGAGAGACTGTCGACGCGCAGCGCGTCAACGAGGCACTGCACGAACTGAAGGTCGTGAATGGAGAGATCTCCGCCGACTCTGCTGGCGATCAGGATCACGCAACCGTCGACACTGTGGCAGATCAGTTTTGCCCGGTACCCTTCGAGTTCGAACCGGTCGCCTTCGACTTCGGCGACCCGATCGAAGCAACGACCGCAAAAACGCAAATCGTCACGTTCCATCCTCATGACGCGATGTATGGCTGCGGCGACGACGCCCGGAATATCCTTGTCGCCCTCTCGACACTGGCTCAGGAAAAGGGAGAGACAGCTCAGATCGAGTGCGTCACCGAGAAGCTTCCTGCACTGGAAGAACTCGCTCCTGAAACGTCCTATCTGAGCTGGCGTGTCACCCTTCCCGAAAGCGTTGGTGAAGCAGAAATCAGAGAAGCCTTCGATTGGGTCGTCGATAGCTGCGACTTCACCATCACTCAGTCTGACGCCAGCGAAACACCGCCATCGAGTGATGCAGCAGAAGCGGTCTCTGCCGACACCGCTTCTACTCCCTCTTCAATTGAGGACGTGCACGCAGGACAGGCGATTGCCTCTAATCAGGCGAGAGAAATCGCCTCGCGGGCAACGTCACTGGCAGCCGATGTACGCGCTTCGACCGAAAGAGCTCTGGAAGAGCTCGGCGTACCGACCTCTGCCTTCAAGGAAGATGAGCCAACAGTTCTCACCGGAGCGACAGTTGCGCGGAAGGCCGAAGCGGCATCCATCCGCGTCGACCTTTCTCGCGTTGACGATCTGATGGATCTCGTCGGCGAACTCGTGATTGCCCAGGCCGCCGTGCAGTCTCTGTGCCAGAAGACAGGCGTTTCGGGTCATCACGACCTGATGCAGAGCATCGAAGGCATGCAGACGCTGACCCGCGATATTCAGGATGCGGTGATGTCGGTCAGAGCCCAGCCTGTCCGAAGCGTTTTCCAACGCATGCAACGCGTCGTGCGCGAAGCCAGCTCGATGACCCAGAAGGCCGTCACGCTGGTGCTGGAAGGCGAGGATACGGAAGTCGATCGTACCCTGATCGAGAAACTGGCCGCGCCCCTTACCCACATGCTCCGTAATGCGGTCGATCATGGGATTGAGAAAACAGAGGCACGCCTCGCCGCAGGAAAGCCCGCCGAGGGCTGCATCACCCTGTCTGCCGAACATCGGTCAGGGCGCATCCTCATTACGATCAAGGACGATGGCGCAGGCGTCAACCACAAGCGTGTCTTCGAAACGGCAGTCAAACGCGGCATCATCGCCCCCGACGCTGTCCTGAGTGAAGATGAAATCAACAATCTCATCTTCACCGCAGGGTTCTCGACTGCATCGGAAGTCTCCGATCTGTCCGGGCGTGGCGTCGGCATGGACGTCGTCAAGCAGGCGATCATGAGCTGGGCGGTCGTATCGTCATCAGCAGTGTGCCTGGCCGGGGCAGCACTTTCAGCCTCAGCCTGCCACTGACCCTCGCCATTCTGGACGGGATGCTGATTTCTGCCGAAGAGACAACGATGGTCATCCCAATTTCGGCAGTGTCGGAAGCGATCATCGTAAGCGATGGCGATGTCTACGCGCTGCCGGATGGCACCAATATCATCTCCAAGCGCGGAGAGTGCATCCCGCTCCTCCCTCTCGCGTCGACGCTGAAGCTCGTCCCGCCCCGCCCGAAGGATCGCTCGAAGGCGCTGTGGTTCTCGTTGTCGAAAACGAGTCCGGTAGTCGTGCCGCTCTGATCGTCGATGAGATCCTCGGACAGACACAGGTTGTGATCAAAAGCATGGAGAAGAACTACCGGCACATCTTCGGCGTCTCCGCCGCGACGATCCTTGGCGATGGTAGCGTCGCCCTCATTCTGGATGTCTCGGCGCTTATTGCTGCAGCCCTTAGCCAGACCGAAAACAAAGCAGCGCTCGGCCTCTCCGAGCTCGTGAGTTAAGCCGCCATGAACATGCTCAGCACCAACCAGGAAACGAAGATGACCGACCAGCTGACGACCAGAGAGACTGCGGAAACAGCCACGATCAAGATGATCGTTTTCGCTGTCGGCGCGCAGGAATACTGCATTCCCATTCTTAGCGTTCGCGAAATCCGTGGTTTCGAGAAAACGACCACGCTTCCGTTCGCGCCAGCCTATGTCTGCGGCGCGATCAACCTGCGCGGCATCATCCTGACGGTCATCGACCTGGCTGCCTATCTCAACATCACGGCCGAGCTGGAAAACTCGCGACGCGTCGTGATCATCGTGGAATCCCGGGACGGCGTCGTGTACGGCCTGCTCGTCGATCGCGTGATCGATCTTGCCGATGTCAACACCGGCGACGTTCAGCCGACTTCGGACGAAGGGGCTTGCCTGCACGGGCTCGTTCTCGTCGATAACCGGATGATCGGCATTCTGAAGCTCGACACCGTTCTGAAACACCTCGTCGGCGACACGACCAAAGAATGACAAACAGCATCACCCTCTCGGCTCCCGAGTATACCGACTCTGATTTTCAGAGATTGCAGGCGATCGCCAGAGCGCAAGCCGGGATATGTCTGCCCGACACGAAGAAAGCGCTGGTCTATTCCCGCGTATCGCGTCGAGTGCGGGAGATGCAGCTCAGCAGATTCAAGGACTACCTTGATTTTGCGACGGGCTCATCGGGGGCGGCCGAACTTGAGAAGCTCATCTGCGCGCTCACCACGAACGTGACCGGCTTCTTTCGGGAAAAAAACCACTTCGATCACCTCAAAGCCGAGATGATGCCTGATCTGTCCGCTGCGCTGCGCAAGGGCAAGCGGGTCAGAATGTGGTCTGCCGCGTGTTCCACAGGGCAGGAACCCTGGAGCCTGGCGATGAGTGTCGCCACCAGTTTTCCTGAAATCGGGTCCTATGATTTCCGGGTCCTCGCGACGGATATCAACAGCGACGTTGTCGCCCGTGCGGAGAGTGCGACCTATGCTGCCGACGAGCTGGAAGGCATTCCTGAGAGAGAGCGTTCGCTTTTTCTGAAGGAGCACGATGGCGGATACAGATTTTCGGAAGCTCTGAGACGTCTGCCGACCTTCCGCGTTATGAACCTGAACGCCGGGTGGCCTTTCCGCGGGACGTTCTCGATCATTTTCTGCCGGAATGTGGTGATTTATTTCGACGATGAGACACGAGAAGCTCTTTGGCAGCGGCTTGCGGAACGACTTGAGCCGGGCGGCTTCCTTTACGTGGGCCATTCAGAGCGGGTCGCCAATGCAAAGCAATGCAAGTTGATCAATATCGCTCCTACGATTTACCAGAAGGAGGGCTGAGCCATGGCCTCACCTGTTAAAGTGCTTATCGTCGATGATTCGCGGACGGTGCGCGCCATGATCCGTCACGCTTTTCAGAGTCATCCGGATCTGGTCATCACGGGAGAAGCCGCGAACCCGATCGAAGCACGCGATATGATCATTCAGGACCAGCCTGACGTCATTACGCTGGATATCGAGATGCCCAACATCAACGGGCTCCAGTTTCTCGAGAAGATCATGCGTCTACGCCCGATTCCGGTAGTGATGGTCTCGAGCCTGACGGAACGTAACGCCGAGATTGCGCTAACGGCTCTCCAAATGGGCGCGTTCGACTGCTACCCGAAAGCAACCGCGACCGTCCCTGGCACCAATGCCTATGCGGGCCTTGCAGGGATCGTGCGTCAGGCCGCTCGCTCAAAGCCCGTTGTCAGAGGCGTCACATCGGCACCGGAGACGCTCGCGCCTTCGGAACGCAAGAACTGGGCTCAGTCCCATGATCTTATTGCAATCGGTTCTTCCACCGGTGGCGTGGAAGCCATCGAGGAAGTGCTGAGCGGTTTTCCCGCTAACAGCCCACCGATTGTCATCTGCCAGCATATGCCTGCGTTCTTTACGGCAAGCTTCGCAAACAGGCTGGACAAAAAACTTGCCTCGCTCTCGATCGCAGAGGCGCAGGATCGCGAGGTGCTCAAACCGGGCACGGTCCGTATTGCTCCCGGCGGCACACGGCATCTGACCGTGACCCGCGGCGATCAGGGCCTGACAACGCGTCTTTTGCCGGGGCCGCCTCTCAATGGTCATGTCCCTTCGGTGGATATGCTTTTTGACAGCGTCGCGGAACAGGTCGGCCCGAGGTCGCTGGGCATCATCCTGACTGGCATGGGTCAGGATGGGGCTGAGGGTCTTCTCGCGCTCAAGAAGTCCGGGGCCTGGACCATCGCCCAGGACAAGGCCTCGTGCGTTGTCTACGGCATGCCCAGAGTTGCTGCCGAACTCGGCGCCGCGTCACAGGTTGTCGCCCTCACCCAGATCAGCGCCGCAGCAATGAATGCGCGCACTCGATAAAACGCCACACTCGATAGCAGTCAATTAGCAGTAGATTTCGTGATAAGCTGGATCATCACGAAGACGTAAGGACAGGAAATGCCCGCAGCCTCTCAAATCCGAGCCCTGATCGTCGATGATCAGGCCTCCATCCGCCAGGTTCTCGCCAATAACATGGCTCAGTTGGGCTTCACCCAGGTCGCCCAGCGCAAGGACGGCAAGGAGGCTCTTGAATATCTGGGTCAGAATCCGACCCATCTCGTGATTTCCGATTTCAATATGCCCGTCATGGATGGCCTCGCCTTGCTGCGGGCCGTGAGAGAAAATCCGAAAACTCAGAAAACCGCTTTTGTTATCCTGACCAGTGAAGCCAGTCGCGATCTCGTCCAGGAAGCAATCAAGGCGGGCGTCAATAACTTTTTGGCCAAACCATACACTGTCGCCAAGCTACGCGAAGTGCTGGAGAAGGTCTTCGGACCAATAACCTGATGCAAACTCCTACGCAGACACATACCGTTATTCAGGGCGATGTCGTCATCTTGAGCAAAGCTGATGTCGTCCTCTCCACGCTTCTCGGATCATGCATCTCTGTCTGCATGTATGATTCGGTCGCAGGTATTGGCGGCATGAATCACTTCCTTCTCCCCAACGGAGAGGGCTGCGACAACAATACCGCGCTGCGTTTCGGAGTTAACGCCATGGAAAAGCTCATCAACGGAATCCTGAGCTCGGGTGGCCGGCGCGATCGTCTGCTTTGCAAGGCATTTGGCGGCGCAGCGATTATCCCGTCACTCGGCCATATCGGACAGGAAAACTCGGCCTTTGCGACACGCTATCTGGCCGACGAGCGTATCACCTGCGTCGCTCACAGCCTTGGCGGAACGCAGGCCAGACGCATCCGATTCTGGCCCACAACCGGCAGAGCACAACAAAATCTCGTCGAAGATAGCCGCGCTATCGGGATTCAAGAGCAGATGTACAACAAAAAAGAAGCGGACTTCGAAAACAAGTGGAAGCGCACAGAAGCTTCGAGCGTCGAGCTTTTCTGATTTCATACTAAAGCGCACCCCGCATCTTTTACAGGAGCTAAGCTGTTGAACACCCAGCCTCGCGAAGTACTCTCAAATATCGTTCAGCAGCTCACCGCCACTTACGGAGATCTGCTTTCTGTTCAGGCAGCCATTGAGCGTTCGGCGATTGGCAACGCGTTCCATGAGGACGAAATCGAAAACCTGCAGAAGCTGGACCACGCAACCCAGTTCGTTGATGCCATCACAACAATACTGCAGAATATCCTGACCGTACCTCTTTGGGACGAAAAGGCGGAGATCTCTCTTGATGCGGTCCTTCAGGGTGTTCGCCTCGGTAACGTTCGAAGCGTCTTCCTCGGCCGAGAGACCCAGAGCCACGAAGCCGCCGGCGAAATGGATTTCTTCTAGACCGACCCAAAGCCGTTAGCATCGGATCCAAAACTTCGCTTTTTTCGCTAACCGCCAGATACGAGAAAGGGGCGATGACCTGATAAGGTCATCGCCCCTTTCTCGTACGATCCATAAATATCCATAGTCCAGAGACAGCGTGAGCTGTCAGCTCGTTGCTTCTTCCAGCAATCCATCCAGAACATCCTGACAAATATCGACAAGCGGTAGCAGGGTCAGGGACGGATCAAGGATGGCTCGTATTCCGTAACGTTGAGCCTGATCGGCCAGATTAACGATGAGCGCGCGGTCGTCAGACCCGTTTTTTCCACCATCAAGGATGTTAGCCTTCATGATCAGTGACCAGAGTTTCTGGTGTCGGTCCAACGCCCTCAACCGCAAAACCTCGCCACCATTGCTTTCAGCACTGTTCAGCTCATCAATCATCATGATGAAGCACGCTGCCTCGGCTTCGCGGCCCGATAGGGAGGTGTCAGAGACTGCCTGATAGGCCTTCAGGGCTGGATGCATTTCTTGTTTACACCATTTCAAACACGGCGCTTCCAGCGCATATGCGCCTTGATCCGCCAGAAGCTAACCCAGACCGCCTGGGGGAGGTAAATTACGCCCGATCACAAATCCCGTACCGTCGCTAAGCGACGCCGCTCCACAGACGCTTCAGTCTCTGAGAGAAGGACCACGGTCTGAATCCGAACGCGGAAGCCATGACAGAACGCCGGCAGAGGGGCCACGTCCATTTGTACCATCCGCTGAGCGGGGTGACGACGAATGGAAATTACGAACACCTGCCAGATACTGAGACACCGTATTAACCCGCTCGGGGAACATGTAGCCCATGACTGCCGAGATTTTTCTTGGATTCATGTTATTGGCAATCGACACCAGCACATGAATATCCATGATGTTGAAGACGGCGGCTGCCTCACGCGGGGGCATCTCCTCGTAAATCTTCACAAGTCGAGTCGTTTCAGCAGCCATCGTTTCGCGATGACGGGCCTGCTTGTCGGCTAGCTCAGCCATAGAGTTATCAATCGCTTTCATACGCTCTTCGAGAACGATTCTCGCAGAGTCCAGAACGCGCTTTTGTTCCTCAAGCTTTTTTTCCTCGTCGTCGATCGAGCCCTGTTTCGCCAGAATATTTTTGACAATTTCGGACTGAGCCTGCTCGGTAGAAGAGGAAGCTCCCAATGCGGAGCTTCCATCCACTGAACATGGACCGACACCACATGGCGAGGAGCGGCCGTCATTTTTAAGGAATGCCGCTTCGACCGGCGTTGTCGCACCCACCGACTGTGCAGCGTCGCTCAGGCCAGGCACCGGCTGCCAGCCCTGCTTCTTGGCAACCTCTTGCCGCGTCATGCGACCTTCCGCTGAAGGTTTACTCTGGTCAGGCTGACCATTGTCGCCAGGCGGGACTGAATCGCCGCGACCATTCATCGAGCCACTCCGATCGTCCTGACCAATGTGTTTCGCCAATGCATGGACATTCATTGCCAGAGAGAGCGTCATGAGGATGGTCGAAATATTAAGCAATCGTCCAAGGGAAAGTCGCGGCATTGCCATTCAACCTAATTCATACTGAGTAAAACGCATATTAATTCGAATATTTAGTTAGAGACCTTATCTTCATCAAATTTTCTGCAAGTCATGCTCTCAACTGACATGACTGAATTAAATTAGTAATAGTTTCTTAATATATCGATAAGATCACCCTCACGTAATAGTTATGCCGTGAGAATTTAGCAAGCAGATTTTCGATCAGCGGGTTGGTTCCGTCACTCGCCCCCCCCTCTTAGCTATGCATGATCCGGGCGGTGCAATTCCTCGTGGCTACCCCTGGGGAAACTCTCCGCGACGAAAAAGCGCATAACCGCTTTTTACCGAGAA
>NZ_BAJT01000017.1 GCF_000613845.1 Asaia astilbis JCM 15831 | reverse complement strand
CCCCTACCGGCGAGGCTCTGGCCGAAGGGTGCTTCACCCTCACGGAATCACTCAGGGCAGCGCTTTACGATCCGGGTGTGCAGATTACGCTTTTATCGTCCCTCTCGCTCTATACGACGCAGGGCATCCAGAGCACGGCGCCCATTGGCGGGGCCATTCTTCAGGTTGAGGGGGCTACGGCGCGGATCTGCCGCATTGCGGCGCTGTTCTCTCTGGCGCAGGCAAGTGCGGACTGGTCGGCGACGTCTTCGAACGAAGCCGAGGCCATGCGTCAAAAGCTGGCCGATCTGCTCGATGCCGAGGCGGTCAGTGCAGCGAATGCAGGATGGGACAAGACGTGGCAGGCCCTCACGGGGCTGCGGACGGAAGTCACGCGCGATCTGGGCGAGCGTGCAGCACGCCTGCCCGACATCATCGCGATCGAGCGCAACGCCCCGGCCCCTGCTCTGGTGCTGGCGCAACAGGTCTATTCAGACGGGGCGCGTGCCTCTGACCTGATCCGCCGTGCCAACCCCATTCATCCGGCTTTCATGCCTACGCAATTCGAGGCACTGTCATCGTGAGTATCGTTTCACAGATCACGGATTTTCTGGGCGTCTCTGCCGAGACCTCCAATGCGGTCACGATCAGAATCAATCAGCATCTTGTTTCGGGTTGGACCGATGTGGCGATCGTCATGGGGATCGAGATCATGCCCTGGACGGCACAGCTCGGCCTGACGACGCAAGACCCGCAGACCAGGCTGACAAACCTGATCAACCCCGGCGATCTATGCGAGGTGATGGTCGGCACGCAGCGGGTGATCACGGGCTATGTGGTGACGGTTGCCGAGTTGGCACAGGTGGGCAATCACATCCTGCGCGTGACCGTGGCCTCGAAAAGCACCGATCTTGTGGAATGCTCGGCGCTTTTATCGACTTATCAGATGTCGAGCACTAACGCGCTCGCCATTGCCCGCGCGATCTGCGATCGCTTCAAGATCGGGATCTCGTCCATCAACGGGGCGGGTAATGCTGATATCAAGTTGTTCTCGGTCATTCTGAGTGAGACCGGCTATCAGGTTATCGAACGTCTCTGCCGCCTAGCGGGCGTGCTGTTTTACGATCAGCCTGATGGCACGATCGTCTTTTCGGGCGTCGGCACCAAAAGGGCAGCAAGCGGCTTCGCGCTCGGCAAGAATATTGAGCAGATCACACAGGCCCGTAGTCTGGCCGCCCGCTATTCCCGCGTCATCCCTGTGCTGCAAACGGTCGACGTGCTGCAAACCGCCCCGTCTGAAGACCGTCTCGGCGATCAGATGAGGTCGCTCACCGTGGGAGAGCCTGCGATAGATCCGCGCGTCACGCGTGAACGCCCCATGCTGATCCTCATCGAATTAGGAGACACCGATCACGAAATTGCGCAGCGCCGCGCGCAATGGGAGGTGAACCGCCGCTATGGCCGATCGCAGGCCGTAACCCTCACCTGCGATAGCTGGCGGGACGAGGCCGGAAAACTCTGGCAGCCCAACACGGTGGCACCGTTTACCGATCAACACGGCAATTCGCGCGACCTGGTGATCGGGGAAATCACCCTGCGTGCGGGTCAGGACGGCACGCATGCCGATCTTGTGCTCATGCCGCCCGAAGCGTTTCAGCCGCAACCGCTGCTCGCGCCACTGTCGAATAGCGAACCGGTTCGGGCTGTGCAGGATGGAGATGACTGATGAGCGATCTGATCGAACGTCTCGCGCGAGGCCTGTCGAACCTGACCGGCCTCGGCAGGGTGACAGCCGACACGGAGGAAACCCCGGCCACGCCCACGCTTCAGCTCGCCCTACCGGGGTCGGTGTTGCGCTCCGACATGCCGTATTTGCAGGAATATGGCTTTGCCAGCCGTCCTGTGCCGGGGTCGGACGCGGTGATGACCTTTATCGGCGGTGATCGCTCTCGCGGCGTGGTTGTGGCCACAGGCGACCAGCGCAACCGCCCCAAGGACCTGAAACCGGGCGAGGTCTGTCTCTATCATCCGAAAACGAAAAGCCGGATCTGGCTGAAAGAAGACGGCTCCATCGCGCTGATACCGGCCAATGGCAAAGTGACGCTCGAGGGCTCCTTGACGGTCACTGAAGACGTCACCGCGAAAGAAGTCACTGCGAGCGAGATTTCGCTCACGAAACATAAGCATTCGGGGGTCAGGTCTGGCCCGGATCAATCAGGCCCCCCTCAGTCTAGCTGAACGGATCAATCATGGATGTCGGCATTACCTGGCACGTTCGCGCGGCGCGCGGCGAATGGTCCATCGCGTCCGGTGATCTGGCGCTCGAGAACCCGTTGCGCTCGTCGATTATCGTCAGTCTGTTCACTGACCGCGTGCTGCCCAAGGAGCCGGACGCGCTCGATATCGGGGTCGGCATCAAAGCGCCGCGCGGCGCTCGAGGCACAGCCGCTGCCGATCTGGGCGGCTGGTGGGGTGACATGCTGGAAGAGCAGCCGATCGGCTCACGCCTGAGACAACTGCAACGCGCGATCAAGGTCGAAGATGACGCGATCCCTGCCGAGGCGGAAGCCATCTGCCGTGAAGCGCTGCAATGGTTGATTGCGGACGGCGTGGCGGAAGATGTCGGGGTATCTGCCCGATGGAGCACGGTCAACGCCTCGGCGCTGGAGTTCAGCATTACCGTCAAGCGGCCCTCGATCGACTCGAGTGAAATCTTTCTCTTTTCATGGGCCTGGGAGGGGCTTGTCTGAATGCCTTACCAAAGACCCTCATTGGACGATCTACGGCAACAGGCACGTCAGGACATTCTCAATGGCGGCATACCGGGCGTGACAGCCTGCTGCGCTATTCCGTCCTCAACGTTCTGGCCACAGTCATGGCCGGGCTGTCGTGGCTGCATTATCAATATCTCGACTGGATCGCGAGACAGGCCGTGCCCTGGACGGCGACAGACGAATATCTCGAGGCCTGGGGCACCTTCAAGAAAACCTTTCGAAAACCGGCCACGGTCGCCACGGGTCAGGTCAGCTTTCCCGTCACGGGCTCGCCGGTCATTCCTGAAGGCACGACCGTTCAGATCTCCGGCGGGGGCACGGCGGTGACAACCGCCGAAAGTGTCACCACTGACGGCGTCACGGTCGCGCCCTGTGCCATCACGCAGGCCGGGGCAGCGGGCAACATCGCCAAGGGTGCCACAGCCACGCTGGGCTCTCCGCAAGAAGGCGTTCAGACGACGGGCCGTGTAACCGAGCCTTTCACAGGGGGCGCCGATGCCGAGACAGATGACGCCTTGCGCGATCGCATTCTCGCGGCCTTCGAGCGCGGGGGCGAAAATGGCAATCGCGAGGATTATGAAGGCTGGGCCAAGGCGGTGCCGGGCGTAACGCGCGCCTGGGTCAACCCGCTCGGCTTCGGCGCCGGTTCGGTCGTGCTCTATATCATGCTCGACAACGCCAATGCGGCAAATGCGGGCTTTCCGATCGGGAAAGACGGAGCTGCCTCTGAAGAGAAGCGATATCCGGCTGCGGCGGGCGATCAGCTCACTGTGGCCAATGCGCTCTATTCACTCAGGTCGGTCACGGCGCTGGTCATTGTCTGTTCGCCTGAACGGCAGACGGTCGATTTTACGATCGACAGTCTCGGCACCAACAACACGGCGGCCAATCAGGCCCTGATCGCTCAGGCCCTGCAAGACATGTTTACGCGCTTATCGGCGCCGGGGGCCACGCTCTTTCCCAATCAGTGGAATGAGGCTGTGGCTGCCCTGGGCCTGTCGCAATTCAACATCTCATCGCCCTCCGCGCCGATCATTGCGACCCATATCGGCGCCATGCCGATGCTGGGATCGGTCAGTTTCAGATCATGAAAGGAAAGGCAAAGCTGTGTTTTCGACCGATGATTTCCGCAAGGCATTCTTGCAGCTCATGCCGCAGGGGCCAGCGTGGTCGCGTGCTCCAGACAGCCTGGTAAATCTGCTGGCACAGGCCTGGGCGGCAACCTTTGCCCGTAACAGTGCGCGGGCTGAAAATCTTCTGACCGATGCGTTCCCCGCAACCACGCTTGAGCTTCTGCCGGAATGGGAAGCCTCGCTCGGGCTGCCTGACCCGTGCTCTGGTCCTGATCCCGACATCGATCAGCGCCGGGCACAGGTTGTTGCCCGATTGAGCGATAGCGGTGGTTCGGCGGTGTCCTACTTCAAGGATTTCGCTGCGGCGCTGGGGTACGAAATTGCGGTCGAAGAATACGCGCCCTTTCGTTGCGGCATTTCACAAAGCGGCGATGCTCTGTGCAATGATGAGTGGGCGTATTGCTGGGTTGTCACGGCTCCTGACGGATCTGCGATCACCGGCAACGCTGATCCGCTGATCTGCGAGCTTGAGGCGCGCAACCCGGCGCATCTCGTATTGCGATTCAGAACCGCTGCGCATCCAGCCTGATGCCTCGATAGCTTCAGCGACTCTTTTTTCAAATAAATGAGGTTCACCTATGCAGAGGATCAGCACGCGAACCGCCGCGACCTCGCGGCCTCCGGCAAAACCAGAGGGCACACCCGGTTATTTCACAAACGGCAACCCTGTGACCGGAATCCCGGCGACGGTTGTTGACGCTGTCTTTCTCAATGGACTTCAGGAAGCCCTTGCCCATCCTATTGAGGCAACAGGCCAGACGCTCGATTATGCTGACGATGGTCAGCTTACCGCAGCAATTCGCCGCCTTGGGCTCATCGCACCATTCGATTTGGATTTTGCCAGAAAAATCCGCGGATATCCAAGAGGCGCGATTGTCTCTGATCCGAATAACGCAGATCTTTACTGGCGCTCTACAAAAGACAACAACCTGACAACGCCCGGCACTGACGGCGCTGCGTGGGTCAATTTCTTTGCCGATTATCTGGCCAAGGCAGGGCCTGCGCAATCTTCATCCAGTCCAACGACGTTCACGAACGGTCTGTTTACGAACGCTTTCGGTGCCTCAGGCAATGCGGCTGATATCAGGATCACCTCCAGTCTTCGGATGGGGGAAAGGGTCATCTACTGTAGCGAGATCGCGGCAGACGGTGCCATAGATGTGCGGATCAACGCCGGTACCCGCTTCGGCAATAATACGGCATATCTCAACAGCCTGGCCATTGATGGCGCGGCGTCCCGGCGTATCACGGGCGACACAAATGTTTCTGACCAATGGGGCTTCGCCTTACGACCGATCATCCCGGTCGGTAACCTTGCCTGGTACGAAACCAATCGACAGGCGATCTCAGTTGGCGACGTCTTAGCGTCATTCCTCAACAATTTCGGGCGCGCGCAAACCTCAACCAGTCCGACGACTTTCAGCGGCGGGCTTTATGTCCCCCTTGGAATCAGCAGCACAGCCACGACCAACAAAGCTGTCATGGCGACAGGAGATGCATTTCTGACGTTCATGCGCCTGGGAGGTGAAGACCAGACGTGCAGTAGTTCGACAACGTTCAAGTCTGGGCTTTTCGTAAACGCTCTGGGCGCGCCTTCGGGCAGTGCAGACATTCAGATCGTTGCTGGCCTGCGCATGGGTAAGAAGACGCTTTACTGCAACGCGATCGAGCCGGATGGTAGCAGCGATTTGCAAATCAAGACGGATCTTCGTCTTGGTATTCAGACTATTTACGCCAACAAATTTTCTATCGACGGCGATGCAAGGCGACGTATGGACGGGGCAACCGACGTCATTGATCAATGGGATTTCGACACGAGGCCTACCGTTGCCGGAAAAGAGACCGCCCTCGTCTCTGACGTGACACCTCGGCTGACAATTCCCGGCGCAACAAATCCTGAAATGTATTCCTTTCAGGCAACCTACAGCGCGAGCGACGGCGAAAACGGAACCTTGATCAGATTGCCTAAGGCCTTCGAAACCGAATTGCGGGGCGCGTTCGGTAATGATGTCGGGCCAGGCGTTTGCTCGTTCGGCATCACCATCATCGACCGAGGCAGCGTCCGGATCTGGGCGAGATTAGGCACAGTGTATCAGACAGGCGGTATAACCCTTAATGTGATCGGATATTGAATGCCTTACAAGTATTCCAAGAGCACAGGCTGTTTTTACAGTGTGGATATCGCGTATCGCGATCTCCCGACAGACCTTGTCGATGTTTCGGACGAAACCCACGCTCTTCTGTTTCTGGCCCAGGCCAAAGGCGCCGGGATTTTGCCCGCAGCAGATGGGAGCCCGCAAGCGGTCTATAACGGCGGACGCGGGGATGTCATCGACCTGAACACTGTCACAGAGGATGACTGGTTTATCCCCCCTCCGACGCTTCAAGAGCAGGCGCTCACCGCCCTGATCTCGGCCCGCGACTACGTTTACAATAATTACGGCATTCTGAACGAGCCAACGCCTGACGCTTGGGTCTCGTATCTCAAGGCGCTCATGGCAATCGCCAATGGCTCGGACACGACAAGCACAACCCTGCCGCAAGCCCCAACAACCTAAAGGATCATTGCTATGAGCTGGCGCCCATCGGCGCGGATCGTGCGCCCAGGCGGCTGCGCGACCGCACAACTGCGCGGCATGGCCATGCACCCTCTGCTCGCATGGCCTGACAGCAACATCAATGGCGGAGCTGATTATAGCGTCGATTTCTCAGGCCTTTTAGGCCCCGGCGAAAGTGTAAAAGCTTTTGCGTTCGACGCTGGAAGCGCCGCAACGCTGCATTGGACCTATCTCAGCGGGACAACCGTTACCGCCTGGTTCAGATGGGTTCAATCGGGCGCGACCGCCGTCACGGTATGCGTGCTCGGCAGTTCTGGCGCGACCTATCAGGCGGTCGTTTCGATCGTCGTCAGTGCGACGCCAGCCCTCATCGCGGCATCGCCACCGAGCGCACCGGGTGTCGATGTCAGCGCGGTTAACGATGCCACGATGTCCGTTTGGTTTGATTCTTTGCCTAACTCACCAGATCCCAACCGGCGCTGGTGGAACAATGCCAAAATTCCGACGCGACTGGATACAACGACATGAAGCGCTTTCTAATCCTTTTCGTGTTGCTGCCGTCGCTTGCGTGTGCCCAGACGCAGACTGCCAAGCCGCAATTCATGCCTCCCAACGGCCTGCCGCTCTCTACTCCCCTAGGCACCGCCCGCAACGCCGATGGCTCAGGAGTCACCACGTTTGCGACCATGCAGGCGGGTATCGATGCTGTTTCGAAGGCCAATGACGCACTTGGTCGAACGTTCAAGAACATTGCTCTCACCCAGGATGGCATCCTGACCGCACGCCTGCCCGACAAGGAGTCAGTCATTGCCCTGCCCTTTTCGCGCCTTGCCTCTATCGTCTTCGGGCCGCCCACTGTCGGTCTCTATCGTCCTGAGATCGATCAGACTCTCTCGGGCAAGTTTTTGCTTATCGGGGGCGAAGGCTCAGAGGACGCGGCAAGAGAAAGCCCGATCGTTTTCAGCGAACAGCAGGGAGATTATGTTCTGGCCTGTTATGGCGATGATAATGCCCGCATTGCCGTCACGGCGCCTGTCCTTACGACTGCTGCGGGATCGAGTGTTCGTAACGGCATCACTCGCAAGCAAATTACGTTTGTTTTGAAGGCTGGCGACAGTCTGCGCCTTACGGCTCAGTGGGTGCGGCCTGGTGACGTTGTCTATATCGCGCGGTTACAGACCGCCCCCTCCTGATGTCTGATCAGATCGAGACCAGTGTTTCCTAACCGCCGCCCCGCAAGGCGGCTTTTTTGTGAGGTGTCACGATGAAAGTGCAGGAATTACTTCTCGGCATCGGGATCTTCCTTTGGGGCTGCCTGCTTTTGGCGCTTCCTCAGAGCTATCTGAAATGGCCCGACCTGGCGGATCTCATCACTATTCTGCCCCATTTGGACGATCCGGCGCTGATTTACGCCGTTCTGGCGTGGATGACAGGTGGGGCGCAGATCGTCGGAGCGTTGACCGGACATTCCGGGCTGCAACGCGGCTCGGCAATAGCGGCGTTTACGGTGTGGGCCTTCTTCGCTTGCAGCCTCATCAGCCAGTCCTCGCCGATGCCCGCAACCGCTGCTTATGCGACGTTGTCTCTGCTCAATATCCGTGCCGCTCTGGGAAGGAACGATCATGCCTGAAAACCTCACCCCTCAACCGTGGTGGGTGGCGGTTTTCGGCGGTCTGATGTTCACAATCCGCTGGCTGATCGGCCTCGGGGCGTCGAGCGCGAAGGGCACGATCGAAACGCAAAAACAGGCACTCGACCAACTGAATGACCGCGTGGCGAAGCTTGAAAAGAGCGAAGCAGAAAAGCAGGCGCTGATCGACGAGCTTCGGAAGCAGAATGCCATGCTGCGCGAGGCCCTCGGGCGGGCAGGTGTCGACCTGCCACCGGGATAAGAAGCAGCGCTTCGTCTGTTATCTCGACTTTGCACGATCCAAGGCTGCCGAAAGGCGGCTTTTTTTATTGGGAAATCACCAAATGACTGACTCATTGGACATCGCCACGGCGCTTTTGCGTCGGGACGATATCGAGGGGCTGCGTCTGAAGCCTTATATCTGCCCTGCCGGATACTGGACGATCGGCATCGGCAACCGTTTTCTGGCGGATGGTAAGCCGGTCACGGCAAACACAAAGCCCATCACAGAAAATCAGGCCGTCGATCTGGTGCGACAGACGCTCACGGGGATGCGCGAGACATTGCGGACCATGGTCAAAGTCCCTCTCACACCCTCGCAGGAAGGCGCGCTTCTTTCCCTGCAATTCAATATTGGGACTGGTGCTCTCCGAAGCTCCACGCTGCTCCGCGTGCTCAATCAGGGCAAGTACGAGGCCGCTGAATCGCAGTTCCTGAGATGGGACAAGGCCACGGTCAACGGACGCCAAACACCCTTGCCGGGCCTTCAACGGCGGCGGCGGCTCGAAAGCGAAATCTTTGCAGGTCGCGAGATCACCACAACGGGGGCACTCTCATGAATTACGATTGGCAAACGCTATATTCTCAGATCATGCCGCTTCTTCCGGCACAGATTGCGGGCAATGTGACCGATATTGTCACGGCGCTGATCGCCATAAGTGCCGTGATCTATCGTTTCTGGAAGGAACCGGCTGTCGGTTCAAAATTCCGTGTTGTCTGGCTTGTGGTCAGAAAGATCGCCTTTGCCCGCAAAGACGGTCTCGACAAGGGCAAGCCATGACGGCGGAACTCCTGGCCGGTGCGATGAAGTTCATCGTCACCGCGCTCGGCGCCCTGATCTGGTACGCCACCAGGGCAGGCAGAAACGCCGCTTCCGTGAGAACGTCAGAGGCCGCCAAAGCCTCGGCCGAAGCTCAGACCCGCAAAGCGCAGGCGATGAACCAGGCACAAGCCGACAAGCCCGCGACGAAAGAGGCTGTGTTGCAGCGCCTCGGGGATGGCTCCGCATGAGATGGGTCGCTCTCATTGCCTTTCTCGGGCTCTCTGCCTGCACGTCGGTGCAGCATGTGCCCTGTCCAAGCCTAGTCACTTACACCAAAGAGGATCAGGCCGCGCTTGCTGCGGAGATCAAGGCAATCTCAAAACTTGAAGGGGTCGATTGGATCGAAATTGTCCGATGGCTCGGCGATTATATCGGCTTACGGGACCAGGTGCGCGCCTGCGTGAAGTGAACGCATCTCAGCAGAGCATCGGACTTCGTATTAAAACAGAAGAAGATAAAGATAGATATATAATATCACTATCCTCACCCTCTATATTTAACGCTCTAGACCTCCGGTTGCGTATACATGCTTCCACCATCTTTATTTTTCTCTATATCTTATATTAAGTAAAAGTAATATTAATCATTCATTATCGTTTGTGTGATTTTTAGCAGTGGACCTTTTATTATTAATCAGAAGAGTCCTCTCGTGATTAACGAAAAAGTTTTTAAACAGATCCTACTATATATCGCCATAATTTCGAAAATATCTATAGTTATGGGAGGTATTATCTTATTCTCATACTGCTCATATGAAAATATACTACCAGATATTGTTCATACTGTAACCTTATCGGAAATGATAATGTACGGTCTGTTCTGCTTAATATCTCTGACGTATCTCACAATAATCGGTTCGATTTTCGCTTACCCAGCGTATCACATCTTTTTGTGGATTGCGACGAAAAGGCGATCAATGGCGCCGCCCGAAATGCGAGTTGAGTACTTCATTAAAAATACTGACACTTTTATTGCTAACTCATCGAAAATGAAGGTGTCAATTATTTTGTTTTCATCCATCATGACTTTTCTTTTAGCAATAATATATATGTTTAGATGGCGAGTATCCGACCCTGATCTTTACATTCTTCGCATGTTCGCCTATGTATTTACTATTGGTTTTTTGTTCCTAATCTTCTTAGACTCATCTTTTGATAAGACCACCAACACCTTAAAATCTCGTAGTTTTCTCTTAATACCTTTCCTACCTTTCACCGCGCTACCGATTTTGATGTTCGTGAATTCGGCTTATTTGACAATGGTTGGACTGAAACCGCGTGCGAACACCAAATTTTTTATGAACGAAGAGGCGGCCGAAATTGTTCACCTCGCATATCGCAAATTGAATCTCACTGCTAAAGAATGCGTTTCCGAAACTGACGGTCATAAAGATTGGTATTTCCCAAATATCGAAGCAGTATTGTCTGGGATAGGTGAGTTATCTTTTTTCGAGATTCGCACAAAGGATAGAGAAAATACGATTACGATCCGCGTTCCGACAAAATCCATCCATATGATCAACGGACTCAGAACCTATACATGTCAAAAATAACATATCGTCGTAGCATCACAGTTCATCTTTGATTTGGTTGCGTGTAAAGTTTGCGGCCGAAATTTAGGCTCAGGACTCATCGCCAGAACATGGCGGTAGTGGCGACGCGCCTCCAGTCCTTGATTCGGCCGAACATGATCTCGATACGATTGCGGCGCCGGTATTTGCGTTCGTCGTAGCTCACGGGCTTTTGCGGGATCTCCGGCCTGGAGTGCAGGGTTTAATCCCCTTTCCCTCCAACCCGTCCTTGAACCAGTCGGCATCATAACTGAGATCAGCCAGGAGCCATCTTGCAGCGGGCAGATCGTCCAACAGGGTAGCGGCCCCTGCATAATCGCTGATGCGACCTGTCGTCATGAAGAACCTGATCGGGCGGCCATTCCTGTCTGTCACCGCGTGCAGCTTCGTGTTCATGCCGCCTTTGGTCCGCCCGATCAGGCGGCCTAGGTCCCCTTTTTTATCCGCAGGCTCGAGGCCGTGCGGTGCGCCTTCAGGTAGGTCGCGTCCATCATGACCGTCTGATGATCCAATCTGCTGGCCGCCAGACTATCCATCATCCGGGCAAAGATCCCCATGGCGCCCCAACGCTTTAACCGATTGTAGAGCGTCTTATGCGGCCCATATTCCCGCGGAGCATCCCGCGAGCGCAGCCCATTGCGGTTGACAAAGATAATCCCGCTCAACACACGCCGGTCATCAACACGCGGTCTGCCATGGCTCCTCGGGAAAAATGGCTCCAGACGCGTCATCTGCTCGTCCGTTAGCCAATACAGGTCGCTCATCTTCAATCTCCTCAAGGAGCCTGAATCAGATTTACCTACCCAAATCAATGGGTCCTGAGCCTAGCTTTTCGTTTACCTCGCCGCCCACACCCTAAGTCCACTCAAAATCTCATTCTGTTTCACGGCATCTTTCCGAAAATCATAAAACAATCTCAAGTTCCCGACATCATTTATCGCGCAAGCCCATCCATCTGCTAGATTTCGATCTATTTCAGAAACTTTAATATTTCCGTTCCAGAAAAAAAACCCAGAAACGATCACCGATAAAAGCATCATTTTCAATTATAACATCATCTTTTCCAACACCATAAGCAATAAGATTTTTTCTAAGTGTATTTTCAGCTATATTCTTTGCTAAAGATATATTTGTCACTTTGTTCATATTTAATTTCTCGTCGTTATAAGTTTAATATATAAGATTCGATCTCCTGATCGCGATCCAAACCAACAACCTTACCGTTCTGACCATCGATAAACCGGCCAGACACTCCGCGATGGGATGCCTTTCTGTCAGCTCAGGACGTCATCCGACTAACCAGTAAAAGCAAAAGGCGGCCCTAAAGCCGCCCCCACCCCATTAACACAACGATGAGAGCTTGAGCGTCACGCCCGCCGCGCAATCTGGGGATCATCCGGATGCTGAGTCAGTTTCATCCTAACAGCGCGAGGCCCTAGAATCGCACGATATGGAGGGGCAATATAAGCGAAAAGTGTCAGGTCCACATGGACCACAAACGAGTCTCAACTCGTTGCACGATGTAGATTTCGCAGGCGTCGTTAGTTGTGGATAGTTGCAGCTAGCGCATTGAAATCGACTATTTGGCGATGCCTCTCACGGCGGCAACAGGGGTTCGAATCCCCTATGGGACGCCATTCGATTTTCCGCAGTTTTCTGCGGGTTCCAATGGGTGAAGAGCATAATCCTGATTTACCGTATTATCGATTTTTGGCCATTTCTGAGCGAATCAAGAAATCATGGTTCCTTGATATCAGAGGCTTCGCATGAGCGAGGCAGAGAAATCAGGTCGGCCACCGGTATACCGCTCCCAAAGGACGTATGATACCGCTGCGTGGGTCGGTGAAAGGCCCGTAAGATGGTCGATGGCGAACGCCTGAGAAAGACCTTTGCATCCTCAGCTCTGGCTTGCCGCGGGCTTGATGGAAACATGCCTGAATAGATCGGCGTCAATTCAGGAATACCCACTCCCCCGACCAGATCCTTCTCAGACGACTTTCTGGCGCGTAATGGCTGGATCTCGTGTCCTTGCGCTGCCGATCACTGGCCGGGCTATCAGGCTCACACCTCTAACGACGTGCTGGATCACAAAATAACCACCGTCACCCGTCCCGATGGTTCGGAAATCATGACCGAGCGGGTGCATATCACTGAGAGGGCCTGGCCAGACCCAGAAAGTTCGTGCCGGGTCGGCTGCAGAGTGTCGCGTAAAGGCGCTGCGGATTTACCCTTATCAGAAGGAAATGACGGCATATCCCGGAAGAACTTATGGAGTTACATATAACTATTTTTCATGTATAGTACAAGCTTACAACACATAGGTAAAAGGTAACGATATGAGACATGGAATTCCAAACAGTATACTACGTTCGTTCTGTCTTGTAGTGCCTGTCGTCCTCGCCGCCTGTCAGAGCGGGCCTGATCGTGCACCCCAGAATTCAGCGAGATTGAACCCGAACTATATCGACCCAACCAAATCTGTCTTCCCTCTGACGAACTACTCTCAATCGGTCGATCAGTGGATCCTGGCCGACGCCGACCCGAACTTGGCCATTATCGACACGGCCACCCAGCAGCGTTACTTCGCGGCGCTGAAATCACAATATTTCGGGATGGGCGGTGACGGGCGTTCACCTTGGAATCCTGTCTTTATCGGAAAAAGGCTCGCAAGCGGCGTGCAAAGCACGCGCGACTGGGGCATCAACGCTTATCTGGGTGCTGCGCGTCAGTCTTGGGGACAGAACTTCAGAATTCACGATGACGCGTGGAAAAATGCAGTGCGCGATAATGCCGCAGTGGACATCGATACCAGCTATCACGCGGCTAATCGTGGTATCGCACTGCGGGAAACCCTTGTGCGGGTCCTTCCGACAGATGACCCCGCCTATAACGACCCGCGCATGGCAGGCGAAGGTTATCCGTTCGACAACCTTCAGATGTCCTCGGTGCGGCCTGGTACCCCAGTCTACACACTGACGGTGAGCCGTGATCACCGTTGGAGATATGTTGCCTCGCCGGACGTCACAGGCTGGGTGCATTATGAGGATATTGCTCAGGCACGTGAGCCATTCGTGAAGAGCTGGATTAAAATGGCGTCGGCGAATCTCGGCGCATTGACCCATCAGCCTGTCTCGATCTTTGACGATAACGTTTTTCATTTCACGGCACGTATCGGCACGATTTTGCCGTTTAGGAGTGCCAAATCTGGTCAGACTGAGGTGGCCATCCCGGTAAGCGACGCTGCAGGACACGCACAGATCGCTTGGCATGAAGATGCAGACCAGGCATTTGCGCCGATGCCGCTTGCGATGAACCGCAGCAACCTTGCCATGCTCGTGCGGTCGCTCGTTAATCGTCCCTATGGTTGGGGTAATTACAACTTCTATAATGACTGCTCGGCGGAGTTGCGTAGCCTGCTCATACCCTTTGGCATCCTCATGCCGCGTAACTCACAGGCACAGATCCAGGCGACAAGCCGCATGGTTGATCTGGGCAAAGCGGATGTGCAAACGCGGCTCGATTATCTCGTGAAAAACGGTAAGCCGTTCACGACACTTATCCACATTCCCGGCCATATCATGATGTATATCGGGAATACGACCGTGAATGGCCAAACCGTGCCGATGACATATCAGGATGTCTGGGGCCTGCGTCCCAAAGACACTGACGGCCGTACGATTATCGGTGGGTCGGTGTTTTTCCCGCTCATGAAGTCCTATCCGGAAAACAACAACTTGCAGTCGCTGGCTGGCAAGGCGAAATTTGAGGTTGGCTTTATCGAGTGAGCGTGAGCGCTGACATGGCTGTCCAACGGGCAGCCATGCGGCTGGCGGTGCCCTCAGCGTCTCGAACAGAGACCCGCTACGTTCGCCGCAGCGTCTGCGGACCGGTCGTCAACTAGCCTGACGTCTGTTCAATAGTCGCGCCGCCCAGCGCAAACCATGAAGCCGAAGAAGGGATTGAGATGATGCGCCACAGGCTTACACATGAGCGTCGCTCCGCATCGCGATCAGCCTATTGATTGGACACACCCAGTCGCATCAACTCCCGCTCTAAAGAGGCGGCAGCTCTAAGCCTCGTCAGTCGCTTGAGACTGATCAATGCTGGGCTTGGTGGCACAGCGGCACAGGCATCCGCTTTGATGAATATCCTCACGTGCTGAAAAACATAGGTGGGCCTAATGCGGACAATGCCCGGAGACATCGCCGCTCTTGCCGGCAAGATTGCCCGGATGCATGCCGCCTGTTGTCACGAGGTGGCATATTGTGTGACTCAGGCCTTCTGTTCCGAGCCTTCATGATCCTTGTGAGACCCATCGAGTTCGCACCAGAGCATATGCGCTGCTGCCAGAATGGCGGGTCCGATAAATAGACCGACCAGGCCGAGCATGTGCAAGCCGCCCATGATCGCAACGATCGTATGCAGGAAGGGCAAGCGGGTCTCGTCGGAAATGAACTTGGGGCGAACGAAATGCTCCCCGCAGAACAGAACGAAAAGCCCCCAGCACGCAACAGCAATGCCCATATTCAGCGAGCCCGAGGCGGCAATGATACCACCGATCAGAATGGCTCCGGGATAGCCGCAGAAAGGGATGGACGCGGCAATGGCCAGAATGAATGTCAAAATGACCGCATGCCCGGCATCAGCGACGAAGATCAGCGGTGAGCAGACAAGCGCCTCGCCAATACCGACAAGAACCAGCCCGTTAACGGCACCACGAACGCTGCGGACGATGTGAAGCAGGATGTCGTCGCGCTGCGTGAGCTGGATGCTCACCGTACGTAAGGAAGACGTGACGCGGTCGTAAGAGAGAAGGCAGCAGGCGGCAGTCAGCATCGCGACGAAAAGAGCCTCCATCAGATGCGGAATGCCCTTGAGCACCGAGAAGGCAGCCAGCCCTGCGATTTTGGAGATGGATTTAGCCTGAGCCTTGGCCATGTTCAGGATCTGTTGCGGGTCGATCTTGTCTGCCAGGCTCGGAGGGAGAACGCTCTTCACCTTGTGGATCGGCTCGGCGATGGCGGGCGGAATGCCGTGCTTGGCGTCAGCAGGTGAGGTCGCGCCGGATGCGTCTCCGCTACGGTCTGCCGGTTCGGGGTGATCCGTGGTCGAATTCGTGCGAGCCGCCTCGTCACGATGATCTGACGGCTCGGTCTTGTCCGCACTGCCGTCGCCCTGTGACGACGCGGCCTGGTCCTGCGATGCCCCTCCCGGCGCTTTCGCCGGGGCCGACGTCTCATGCGGAGCAATAAGACGATGGGCTTTTTCGGAGAGCGACCCAATCTCGGTCACGGCGCCATAACCTGCCATCCCTGCCAGGACCGTGAAGATCACGCAGGTCAGAGCGATCAGGCTGACTGCCGCCAGCTTCTCACCAATAAACTTGCCGAGCTTGCGCTGGATGGGCCGAACGGCGATGGCAATGACGGCTCCCCAGGCGATCGCAACGATGAGGGAGAACGAAATCCAGACCGCCCCGGCATAGATCGCAACGCCCATGCCGATGAGGGCGACGTATTTGACCCAGGGGTGACGTTCGGAAATGAGTGGAGAGGCCATAAGATTGTTCGTTCCGTTCATTGATGGATCGGCGCAGGAAGCTTAGTACTGAATAGCGTGCGAACGCGATCGGTCACAACTCCACTAGAACGCAAGAGACGCGCAATCGATCTCAAAGTTCAGGTTTAGTTCTGAACAAAGTGCGGGCTGAAAAAAAGACCCTCGAAACGTCATCTGAACTAGTCGCGTCGGGGCTCTTCGTGACGCCTCCGCAGACATGTTATGGCAACGAGGCAGAGAGGAACTTAGGAGCCAGCAGCACGCTGATACAATACGCGTCTCACATCCCGGATCAGTTGCAATATTTGTGCCTGCAAGTCTCAATTTTCTTTATGATCCACATTTGCAAGACTTTAAGACAACTCCCTTTACTCCCAAAACATCCCTTTGCAGCAAATCGGTCCCGCTCCGAAGAGACACTGAAAACCATTTTTCGGTTCTCTATATTCTCTCTCCTTTTTCGGGTTATTAATTCAATCTATATACATTTGACTGAATTTTTTTGAATATAGTATACTTCCATAATTATTTTGATAAAATAAATATGGAATTGTGGTCCCTTCGCCATTGCGAGCGCTTGGAGCTCGTCCCATGCGCGCGTCTAATGCTCAATTTCCGCGAGATTCGTTTGGCCCGAGATGGCGGTCGGGCAGGAGAGGTTATGCAGCCCTCCTCAACATGCCTCCTTCTGCACTACCTCGTGCAATCACCTCGGCAATCTGCGCTGCTGATACGCACTACAGTTCGCCATCTTCGGTCTTAATAAGTCGGTTTCATGAGGGCCAATCGCTGTGCACTGCCTTAGGGGTGGTACGTCTTGTATCGGACAATCTGCTCTCCGGTCCGTCTGACGGAACCCACCCCCTCGGCTTTGTGGCGCCTCAGTGCGATTGACAGATCGCCGGATCGCAAGCATCTGCGAGAGCTTGAGCTGAGTGTTTGCGGCTGCCAGTGTTACAGTATAGTGCATTTCATCCATTGAATCTCTTCAAAAACCTATCAATCGTGGTTTCATGATAAGGGTCGTGAGGTAGGTAAAACAAATCAGTTCTTGCAGTATTTATTTTTGAAATATTCTCACATAGAGCTGGGTGTCTTTTAATTATCTCTCGCACCAACTCATCCACCTCCATAGAGAGGGCGGTTTGGAGTTGGCTTTATCGAGTGAGCGTGAGCGCTGTCAGGGTTGCTCAACTGGCAAACCGTATGTCGGGCAGTGTTCGCAGTGCCTTGAACTGAGACCCTGTACGATCAGGGTATATTTGCGCGCCCTTGTGGAGGTATTCCTGCAGTATCACCATGAATTGTTTTAAATATCACTCGTAATACATTGATTTTTAGGATCAGGTTTCGAGCAATTTACGTTGTAAATATATTTGATATGAAAATTTTATGTTCTTATATAACGATTCATTGAAACGAATTAGTTTAATTCCATTATTCATATCGTTTTTATTGCATTAGGTTCTCCAATACCTCTCGAAATCGTTGATATCATTCCTGCGAAATGACGAATCCATTTCACTTTAGACGATACGCCGTGTCTGCGGATCGGTCGCCAACCAATCTGATATGTAATCGATCGGTACGCCGTCCATTTTCAACCGACACGCCAAATAGTTATTAAGGTAAAGTGCGGAGCTCCGATATATAAAGAAATAGATATATTTATTCATCAGGAAAGCGTAATATTTGTTGCGGCTCTTTTCGTATCATATAGTCATTAATCTTCTTCATCATTATGACTATCTTCGCATTACCCATGCTGGTTCTAGTTAGAATATTTTTCCAACTCGTAACGACAAAAATTAAGAAAGACGAGAAGAAAGTGACCGTGAGGCATGATGTGAGGTAAAAAAGCCGAAGAGCGTGAATTTCTTTACCCCATTTCGTGAACATTAGGCCACCCAAAAAGGCCATGCCAATAGCGCTAAAGGGGAGAAGACTTTTAGCATATATTAGTATCGCAATTCTGATTGCTTTCCCAAGGTTGACAGGAAGTCGCCCCAGACCTGCCAAACCACACACAATATAAGAAAGAATAATTGGTATGAATATGAAGGATAAGCCAATCAAGATAATATATAATTCAGTTTTTACGTCTATGAAAAAAAGTCAATATCAGTAAAAAATAATGTCCGTACACAGAAGCTGGTTTTCCATCCTCTGCAATCCACGACAAAGTCTCTGAAAGAACTAGAAAAAATGCAACCGTATAAAAAGTCATAAAATAAGTGTATACGGTGAATTTTATGGTCTTTGGGCACAAATCGGAAAAGAATTTTATCATGTACGCTATCATACCCAAAACAAAGACCAATACGACGACGCAGTATGGGAAATACACGTAATTAGAAAACTCGCTCTTCATTTAAAGTCCAATTACTTATAGTGAATGGTATTTATCAAATATATTTTATTCCTTACATTACTTCAGGCACATTTGCATGTCAAAATCTTTTTTGGTCACCCGCAAGTGAAAGTTAGTAAAATTTTATCCAGTCTTTTTGCACCATATTTTATCTAAGTTTCAGTTGAATTATCTGCACCCCCGCACACTAAAGCCGGTCTCGGATGCCACTACTTGATGTTATTCAACACCGGGAGCAGATACGTCGGAACTTCAGGAGGACGACAGGGTTGGGGGGTGACCTTTTCCTAACCCTTCCCGTCTCTTGCTGCTTCCAGTCCAAGCTTGATCAGGCGGCGGATGGCTTCGCCTCGGCTACGGATGCGGCTTTCAAAAGACCAGTCATCGATCTCCCTCACTTCCGAGGGGGTCATCATTGTGGTGACGCGTTCTGACTTCAGTTCTTCTGCCATGCAGTAAAACATAAACGATCGACGTCTACACCACAATCCTTGCAAATATTTATAAACTTGTGCCAGTTTATACAGCCAGATCGAGAGATTGAGCCCTCCCGACCTGGCCTAACCTCCAGCAAGGACTTACCCCCATGCCAAAGGCTGACGCCTCCTCTAGCACAACTCGACGTGCTGTTCTCTCCCTTCTTGCCGCCCTGCCCCTTGTCGGGCCTAACGGCGCCCTCTCACCGTCGGCAAAGGCATCCGACAGCGCCGATGCCGTGCTGCTGGCCCAAATCGCGCAGGCCAGCGCCACCTCTCAGCTCCTGCAGGACCACGAGGATGAGCTGAATGATGAGGAGTATCTCGCCCTCACCTGTCATTTCGACGCTCAGTTGGAAGCTTTGACCGAGATCAGGGCGGTCACGTCTGAGGGGCTCGACGCCAAAGCGCGTTTCATCCGGCTCTATCTACCGCCCTATCTGCATAATGCCGAAGCCGATGAGAACAGCCCCCAGATACGCCTCCTGTTCGGTTTCTTCGAAGACGCCAGCCTCTTCGCCCAGCGGAACATTACTTAGGCGGAATACCGAACGCTGTTTTCATCAGCGGCGTTCGCTTATGGCTGTGGCACCGGCCGCAGCCATTAAGGACTAGCCAATCCATAAGCGGGAAACGCACGCAGCTTCTCTCTAGAGGCGCGTGCAGGGAATATCGGCGGAGTGATGATGACCTGAGACCCCTTTCGGGCAGGCAATTTTCAGCTCGTCGCCCTCAGGGTAACGCCACGGCCAGGAAGCCTAAAGATAGAAATCCCCACACCCGACACACCGCCCCTGACGCACCATAAGAGGCACCCTGCCCGTCACACAGCGCGACGCAGCGCTAAATGACACTTCATTTATAAAAATTTTCTGCTCAGCGGAGTGAGAGAGCTGTCTCCACGTCTCGCATCGATACCGCTTTTCTTAAAAAATCCGCAAGAATATGAAATCTTTATTGGCTTAACCTTTCAGCAAACCATTGCGCCGATTGTTAAAGCCGAAGCGTGTTTTCATTGAATAATTTTGACCTTCCAGGCCACGTATCGATGGCGCATTATAATTGAGGAATTAAGCGTGATGAAACATATCCCGGTCACAGGGAAATTCCTGGCCGTCCTCGCGCTTTTTGCTGTCTTCGTGATCGTCACCGCCGTCTTCGTCACAGGCAAGATGCGTGCGATCGATACCACCTATTCCGATCTGACCGATCGTCAGAGCGCTGCCGGTGTCTTTATGACGAGAGGCAGCCGCGCCCTCTCAGACGCAAGTGCCAGCATCGGCGATTTATTGATGTCACGGACCGACGAGGGCAATCAGAAGGCTCTGAAGGACCTGGCGGATAATCGCACCGAATTCACTCAGTTGTTCGATAAAAGCGCCTCGCTGCTTCCCACCCACACGACACAATACGCGGCGCTGGAGAAAAAGGGATTACAGGTGCTCGATCAGACCTGTGCCGAGACGCTCAAGCTTGCCGATAGCACAGACGACAAGACGCTTGTGAGAGCCCAGAATCTCTATCTCACCGTCTGCCGACCGTCCATTGCCGCGTATGAAACCGAAATTCGCACCGTGATCAATGATCTCCTGAAAGAGACCAAAACGATCAACGACGCCACAACAGACGTCACCAACAGCACGATCCACACGACCTGGGCGCTGATCCTTGCCGGCCTTCTGATCGTTGCCACGGGTGCCTTTTTTGCTGTGCAGGCCTGGATCTCCAAGCCTCTTACCGCCCTCGCCTCGACCATGTCCGGCATTGCGGGGGGTGATTTCGCCCGCGTTGTGATCGGCGATGACCGTCGGGACGAGATCGGCACCATTGCCCGCGTCGCGCTGATCTTTAAAGCCACCGGTGCCGAAAAGCTCGCTCTCGAGGCTGAAGCGGCACGGCAACGCGAAGCTGCCGATCTGGCTCGTGAGCGGGACGAACAGGCGCAAAAGGCGCTCCTGGCCAAGCAGGCGCAGGTCGTCGAAGCCCTTGCGACAGGTCTCGAGCGTCTGTCCAACGGCGATCTGGTTTTTCGTCTGAACGATCCGCTTGCCGTGAATTACGAGAAGCTGCGGACCGACTTCAACGCCGCCATGGACAGGCTTCAGGAAACGATTGGCGTCATTGCCGACACGACCTCGAACATCCGGACCGCGACAGTCGAGATCTCGACCGCGTCTGACGACCTCTCACGCCGGACCGAGCAGCAGGCCGCGAGCCTGGAGGAAAGCGCGACCGCGCTTGACGAAATCACCGCGACGGCACGCAAGACCGCCGAGGGCGCCAACCACGCCCGCACTGTGGTGACGAGCGCCAAGGATGTGGCCGATCAGTCGAGCATCGTGGTCGGCCGTGCTGTCGAAGCGATGAGTGGCATCGAGCAGTCATCCAAACAGATCAATCGGATTATCGGCGTGATCGATGAGATTGCGTTCCAGACGAATTTGCTGGCGCTCAACGCCAGTGTCGAAGCCGCGCGAGCGGGAGACGCGGGAAGAGGCTTCTCCGTCGTCGCATCGGAAGTGCGGACCCTGGCCCAGCGCTCGGCTGACGCCGCCAGTGAGATCAAGGGCCTGATTGCCGCCTCGACCGAACATGTCGGCCACGGCGTCGGCCTGGTTGCGGAAACCGGTGAGTCACTGCAGCGCATCGCGTCTCAGGTTGTCGAAATCAACTCAATCATCAGCGTCATCGCCGCCTCGGCTCAGGGGCAGTCCGCCGGGCTCAGTGAGGTGAACACGGCCATCAACCATATGGACAAGGTAACCCAGCAAAACGCCGCCATGGTCGAACAGTCTACTGCGGCCAGCAAGAGCCTCGCACAGGAGACAGAAGAACTCGCAAACCGCATTGCTCGCTTCCGAATTAGCTGAGGCTCACTAAAAAACGTGTTTGGTCGGAAGCAGGTCATAAAGACGTTAGACGGCGCTGGATGAGGTAGAAAGGCCGCCTCAAAGGTAGCCGGTCAATGGAGTTCTAATCATCCCTCCCCCACCGCGCACGGCTGCGCTAGAGCCTGACGGCAGATACTCCACTACGCACTGTCAAAGTGCCCTGAACGACTGCTGACTTCAGCGTGTTGCAGGCGAAATGCACGTGCATTTTGCTGCGGGGCGCGTCGACTGCCAGACCAATACTTGGAGTATATAACTCGTAGGCCACATACTTTCATTGTTCGCGTTCCCATCGGCGCCTAAGATCAAGATTGAATAATAGTGGGATAGAGCATGACCTCTGATGTCTGGACGCAGCCAATCTCGTTTGAGACCCTTCAATTCTCCAAACGACTGGAGCCTTTGGCGCCCAGACTTATGGAAGACTTGCGCAAAGTCGAAACACTGAATGTTTCAGATTTTACGGAAGCTGAGGTTCGTGCCTTCGTCATTGATCCGATCATCAACGCTCTCGGCTATGCAAAGGGCACGAACTTCTCGGTCGATTTAGAGCGCAAGATTGAATTCCTCGGGAGAAAGAAGTTTCCTGACTACAAACTCAATCTCTGGCAAGAAGATTTTTGGTTGATCGAGGCCAAGCGCCCACGAGACAGCAAGGAATTTGGATATAAAGATCTTGCTCAGGCAATTGAATACGCCTGCCATCCAAATATCAACGCCGCCCTCGTTGTCCTCTGCGATGGCATCAAGATTGAGGTCTTTGATCGTGAGATAAGCGTGACCGAGCCTGTTATTCGTTTACCCCGAGAAAGAGTGGCCTCTGAATTCGATAAGCTTCGATATCTACTTGAACCGTGGCAAATATGGTTTTTCCAGAAGCGACGCATCGCACGACTACTCGACAGGGTTTTCGACCATGAATTCAACATGCATCGTGTCGAAGAGTTCAGAAAGTTAATAGGCGCACGTTTGGCTGGCAAACGTATGCTTATCTTAGATAATTTTAGGAAGCAGATATCTTCTGACAGTCAAGATGAACGAGACGCAATCAACGACGCGTCGCTTGAAGACCTGGTCGAAATCCATATGTTCCAGCAACATAGTGTCGTCACAACCAACACGCTTGTGACGACCTTGGCTAGACGAAGTATTCCGTACCCTTTCGAAGTCTTACTCCAAGTCTTTCCTAATGAGGTGCGTGATGTGTCAGATATCTACGTCGGCCACGCGCTTGCCTACTTGATGGAATTGGACCGACAGGGCCTAGAGAAGATTCCCGTCGTGCCGATTTGGTTGGATGCTGGTTCTGGTACGAACACCGATTTGAAAGGCGTAATCGAGAGGTTCATTGGACTTTGCCTCTCATACTTCGAAGACGATGAACCCAGGCGGTTGATCCTTCTCGCGGCCACGGCCTATCGGCGCGTCTTCAAGGTTCTGCTGATGCTAGATGAAACACTATGGGCTGTGGCCGAGGCTCGCCATTTCATTCTACGCTTTGAAACGCCCGAGCTTACGTGGAGGCAAATCGTAAGCTCGCCTACTGGGCACGCCCTCGGTATGCTCAACGCATCTACGATTACGGCTACTTCTCGTTTTGTAACGGGCCTTCAGTCAGGTGGCGGTGCGTTCAAAGTAGAAATCGCAAAGCTGCAATTACAGCAAATCTGGGACATGGAGAAAAAACTTCTCGCAAAAATTCCTGATTACCCGAAGATCAGAGACGAGCGAAACCTCGATGAAATGCTTCCAACAGAATGTTGCTCTGTTGATTTTGATTATTTAGGTCATTTAATTCTTTGTCTTTTGCCTCCTTTCCCAAAATGGGAACGATATATCTTGGATAATCACCTTACAGAGGTTACTAATCTTGCTAAATTACAATCTTGGTCAGCAAAACAGCTATTGGGTATTGAGATTAGTGACGAGCTCCAACCGCTAGATGACGAATTTCTTGCAAACCGATTTTTCCTCGGTGACGTGGAAACGCTTCGGTTCTTACGCGCCAAATATACTGGGAAAATAGTGACCTAAGTTGTTTTGATTTCGAAGTCTCGCGGAAAAATCAAAATTTCGGCACGCAGCCCAATGACCAGGGTGGACATTCAATACCGGTTTCGTCCTAAATTACCAAAGCCGCGCCGTTGAATCTTAAGGACCGGAAGATAAGTTGCTTAGGCCTGCGCGAACGACGGTGTCCGCCATAACCGGACACTCCTGATACCCGACTATCAGCTACCCGCCCATTTAGGGACAAGGAGCCCCATTGCGGGTTCCTAGGAAACCAGCCTGCTCCGGGAGCGCTTGTATTTTCAGATGGTAAAAGACGCTGGATAGGTGGAAAACCCTACAGCAGATCCCTCACACCAGGCTGTGTGCCTTTAATTATATTACTCATCCCGAAATAGTACCGCGATGAGGCACATCATCGACATAGCGATCAAGGGAAGATATTCGCACCAAAACTCTCTTTTTTGTCGATCTAATGTGAGGACTGAGTCGATTACCGTCGCGCCACGTATCTCAGATGTCACCTATATCTTGCTCGGGTCTTATTTGGCTGTACAAATGGAAGCCGCCTGAGATTTCCTCGCCCGGCATATAGATATGCTTCAGAGTTTGTCAGCGTTCCCCTTGGAGCTTATGCGTCTCGCCGAGAGTATCGATACTCTCTATCACGTAATAACTGCGCTCGTGAGGGTGACAACGCCAGCAAGAGTCCGGCGATGTTAGAAAACCATTTAAGCAGAGGGTGAGGGTAAATTCACTTTTTCTAACGCTTTTCTTCTCTTGCTGCTTCCAGTCCGATCTGAATCAGACGGCGCGCGGCTTCTGCTCTCGTTGGCAAATCGGGCTGTCCTCGCCGCCATTGATCAATCTCATCACCAAGTTCCGGAGGGAGGCGCAATTCGAATCTGGAGGGTTTTCTTTCCATGAGTCGTAACTACGCCAGCTACGTAGGAACCGTCAATTTCATTGACTTACCCCGTACGTACCGTATGCTACGTATCGACCGAGCGGAGAGTTCCAGCTCCACCGCTCGGCCTAACCTCCAGCAAGGACATACCTCCATGCCAAAGGCTGACGCCTCCTCTAGCACAACTCGACGTGCTGTCCTCTCCCTTCTTGCCGCCCTGCCCCTTGTCGCGCCGCACGGCACACCTTCATCGTCGGCAAAGGCGTCCGACGACACCGATGCCGCGCTGCTGGCTCGCCTCACGCAGGCCAGCGCCACCTCTCAGCTTCTGCAGGACCACGCGGATGAGCTGAATGATGAGGAGTATCTCGCCCTCACCTGTCATTTCGACGCTCAATTAGCAGCCCTGGCCGAGATCAGGGCCGTCACCCCCGAGGGGCTCGACGCCAAGGCGCGTTTCATCCAGCTCTATCTGCCGCCCTATCTGCATAATGCCGAGGCCGACGAAAACAGCCCCCAGATACGCCTCCTGTTCAGCTTCTTCGAAGACGCTACCCGCTTCGCACAACAACGCATCACCTAAGCGAAACTGTTTTCGCGCTCTTCTCGGAGAGCGCGAAAATAAGTGCGGAAAAACACCTTCGCACGGCTCTTCACCCGTTAAAGAATGTCGGTCGGCGGAGCGTCGCTCCTCCTACCGCGCCGCACGTGCGTCAGGCTGACTGCGTCGGAGGCATTGCCTCCGTCTCACGTGGGGCTAGGCTCATGGGGCCTCACCATCCTTCATCGTGCCAAGGCTCTCCTCCGGCTTCAGCAACCTGTCCAGCACCCGCATCTGCGCGCGCAGATCGCGGCACCGCAAATAATGGCGGATGACGCCCACCAGATGCCAGGTCAGAAACGCCCCCAGCACCGCCAGAACCACGACAACCCTCACGGCCCCCTCGGTCATGCCGCGTCACCTGTCTGAGATACGGACCGCAGCAGACCAGAGGCACAGCGCAGGCCAAGCACCGCGTCAATCGAGCCGGAGACGCGCTCAAGGTCTCTCAACCGCAGGCGTGGCGTCGTCCTGATCGGAAACAGGCCGAACGTCAGGTCGGCTACGAGGCGCATTTCGTCAAGAAGGGCCGGAAGCGTGGTTTCGGCACTGCCATGCCGCGCGACGGGCATAATCCACGCCTTTTGTAAGGGTGCCATCAAGCGTCTCCCTCTTTCCAAGAGGCGTGCAAAATGTGCCTTCAAAGCACATGGGGTCAAGCATGGATGTGCCTATAGGGCACAAAACCTCTCGCTCGGGTCCGGTTTTCGCTGGATCGTGACCATAGGCTGATGGATCTGAGGTTTGCGTTCGCTTTTTGTTCCGAATTCCTTCGCGCAGGAACGCTGAGAGACCCGAAACGAAAAGACCCTACGCCGTGCCGCTATCGATGCCGTCGGTGGGTTTTCCAAGCTTGGTCATGAGAAGATCGAGCGCATCGCGCTCGTCAGCAGACATCGCACGCCATGCCCTGATCAGCCCGATCTCGGTGCTGTCCTCAATCACGCTACAACCCGATTTTGCGACTGGAGCACGCACCCCAAACCGCAGAAAATCGAGGGAAACGCCGTAGAAATCGGCCAGAGCGCACATCTTCTTCCAGGTCGTCGGAAGACTCTTGCTCTCCATTTTGGACAGATAGGAACGCTCAATGCCGGTCGCTGCGGATACGTCGGCCTGACCGAGCCCGGCCTTGTCGCGCAACCTTCTCAGACGAGTGCCCATATCTTCTTCCATGGAAAGATTTTGCCAGATCGTTCAATTCTATGTGTGATCTGAGGGCACTTTTCAACGTGCCGCCGTTTTAAGTCAGCCCGGCAGGCTGGCCTTGTGGGCTGACAATCGGTCTCCGGACTTAGCGTCACTGAAGGTCGGCACATGATATATTTTGTCACGAATCCGATACCAAGCTAGGCTCGTGCTTCAGAATGTGATGGAGCCGTCATGACACTGTCCCGTGGACATCTCTTCTTCGCCGCTCTGTTTGCGGTGCAGATCTCACAAGAGTTCGCAAAGGCCTCCAGAGGCGACACCTTTCTCGGCCATCACGCCCATATCGCCGCCTATGTCGCAGCGCTTTGCGGGTGCGCCATCCTCTATCTGGTCGATTTCTCTACGCGAGGGCTCAAAGCCCGACGACACCGCCTCTGATCCTGATCCCGAACCCGCTCCACGGGCAAGATATCGGGCGACACTCATCGATCATCGGAGGAGAAATGAACGAGACCAGGCTGGATATCTTCAACGGCGCGTTCTTTGGAATTTTGTTCTTCCAGCTGATCGAGCCGCTCACTGCGCCAGGACACTGGCTGGCCTCTTTTCCCTACGGCGCAGTCTTCATCGGCGCATCGGGGGATGGCTGATTGTGACGGCCCTCAATCTCACTCTGACTGGACTGGAATATCTGGGGAAAAAGCCCGGCAGCGAGAGGTCAGAGGCTGACGGGCGCAGGCCTTAGCGTCTCAGTGTTGCAGTGCAGGTTCTTCCTTGAACGCTTGCGCCTGCTCCATAAGCCAAAGCGCAAGCCACTGCTGCCACTGGGAGAGCGTCGTCGCAGGCAGAGTGTGCAGTTGAATGCGAAGGGACATTCTCGCCGCAGCATCCCATTCTGCGTCCGACGCGAAGGAAATGTCATCGTCTTCAGCAACTCTGGGGCGGGGCACCGCGTATTCTAGTTCAACCTGAAATAGATCAAGCCCCGCTTTGGAAATCGAAAGACTTTCAATGTGTAGTCTGGGTTCATTAAGGGTCATCAAATTCATCCTGTGATGAAGGAGGTGGGCGTGTGGCGAAGGGTCGAACTTCGTCGCACGTTAAATATTACTACTCGGTTGTTTGGAGTTGCGGCCGACGGTTGTCGCCTATCAATACAGAAAATTTCCCTCAGCTATGAGAGAACAAGGTGATCGATACGAGAATTACTCAATATTGCAAGAGCAAAACCCAATACCGTACCGATATCGCGAAGTTTTAACGAATTAATCATCAATCCGGATCCGATTTCATCTAATACTCAAAAAAATATTCCAAACGGCATACATTGTCGAAATCCACTGTTATCTCTGAATCGATCAGCGCGATGAGCTTTGGAAGCGATTTGAGTACAGACGAGAAAAAATTATATTTTGTTTCCTCATCACAATAGATTCTTAAATATTGAACGCCGTGCCACTCAGGATCTCTACAGCCTGCCGCACAGTGTTGTCATGGGATCAGCTGAAGACAGACTCACGACCACTTGTTCCAGTTGCGTCTGTTTCGAGCGGGCCTTCTCGGCGAAGGAGGCCGCTTTCAAGGCGTTCTATCCTATAGCGCGGCGATTGTTCGAGTTCCAAGATGTTGAAATTGTCTCTGCACGGGCAGACGGCCCATCATCGCTACAGCTTTTGCGTGATCTTGATCGGCCGTGTCGTGCGGGCAGCACCGACGCCACGTATCACGCAGCACTCAATAAAGTTGATTTGAGCATTACGGGCGTACCCAAAGAAGCTTGATGTGTCAGACCCGGTGGCTAAAGAGCCTATGTCCCTCCATCGGCTCCGGAGCGAAGTAACCCATCGCCCCGGACCCGGTCGCTCTTCAACAAGGTCAGAGACGACCCTCTACTGTGAAACCAAAGGCGCGAGGCTGCCCAACCTGCGCCTGAAGACCGGCCCAGTTCGTCCGACCGCTATACAGGATATGCTCGTTGGTAAGGTTCTTGCTGTAGAATCGAATGGCGTAATGACGTGTCCGATAGCCGATATTGGCATTGAGAACATTATAGTCCCCCCCAACGACCCCCGTTCCACTCTCGACCTGAGACGAATAGCTCCCAACCCGGTTGAAATTGGCGCCCATAAACAGCCCGTTGTGGAAGCGTTTCTCCACACCGATATTCAGCGTCGCTGACGGCGCGTTGCTGAATTTTTTGCCAACAACGGACTGATACGCTGCAGGGGCGTCCAGGATCTTCGTATCCAGAAGGCCCAACCCACCGAAGAACTCCAGGGTCTTCGTCACGTGATAGATCGCTTCAAGTTCGAGACCGAGGCTGCGACCATGGGGAATGTTGACGAACGTATAGTTCAGAAGATCCTGATAGCCGTGATAGTCGTTATAAAAGAGGTTCGTGTTAAGGCTGAGCTTGCGATGCAGAAGCTCCGTATGGCCGCCTAGCTCATAGGTCGTCACGGTCTCCTTGCCGTATTGGTAATATGTGCCCTTATCCCAGTCGATCGCGCCGCCGCCCGGGTTATACCCCCGTCTGACCGTGAAGCTGGCGCTCGTCACGGGTGTGAACGTGTAACTCAGTCCGCCCTTGGGCAAAAACATCGTCGTTCCCGCGTTGAGAGCGACCTTACCCCATGACATGGCAACGTTTCGCTGCTGTTCTTCACGCTCACGCGTGCACCCGCAATCAGGTTCAGCCCCGCAATAAGATGCAGCGTTCCATCCACGTATCCCGCATATGTCCTTTCTGAATCAGGGCCGTTGACGCCCATGTCGGACCGAATATTCTGATCGCGATTGAAGTAGTAAAATCCGGCAACGCCGTTGAACCGACTATGCTCTGGCGCCAGAACCAGACGATCTTCCACCGTATTGTTCTGTTCCGTCAGCCTGAGATGTCCAAGGCTGTTTGCGCTGCCCAGATAATCGGACTGTGTGAACGCTGCATCATACCAGACATGCCCGTAAGTCAGCTCATTGGTCAGCGCAGAAGAAATCTTGTAACTCGCCCGCAGGCTCGCCTGATCGATGCTGGAATCAGACACGCGCGTGTTCATATCCGGGTTATCGAAGCGATATCGAAAAAGATCAGGGCCGTTTGCGGTATAGAGATATTCACCATGCTGCTCGCGATGCCAGCCCATCAGTGTCACGCTTAGCCTGGGTAAAACCTTTGGCGTCCACAGCAATTTACCACGTACGGAAGTCTGGCTGATCTCGGACGGGTCAAAAGGCCACCCTTTGCCGGGATAACGAATATAACTGTCGCCCCGCGTTCCATCGGCTGTCAGGCGAAAGGCAAGTTCATCCTTGATGATTGGCCCCGACACCATCCCCGCGAAGACACCCTTGCTTCCGGCACTCTCATATCCACCACGGACCGCAGCATCCCAGTACTGGGTCGGCGCCTTCGAGTTCAGGGTGATGGCGCCACCAATGGCATTTCGTCCCTGGGTCGTGGCCTGAGGACCCCGCAGAACACTGACCTGATCCATATCCAGGTGCCTGCATCGACATAGCGCTGACCGAAATAGGTCTCGGGCAGACCGTCAATAATCGTCGCTGTCCGAGGGCGACTTCCGGACATCAGGCTAAAAATACCACCAGCTGCCCCGGATCCCGTCATACCGCGGATTGTCGGAATGTCCGCCGCATTGCCGATCATGTTGGGAACACGGTTCACCACATCGTAAAGCGAGCGGTAGTCACTGGCGTCGAGATGACGCAGAACAGTCACGGCAGAGTTTGTATTCTGCAGGCGATCAAGCGTCTGGCCAACAACAACGATACGCTCGATTGACTCACCGTTATTCAACTTGCCCTTCTTGACCTTGTCATCCTTGGAAATTTTCGCCTGCGGATGCGGCTTTAAGGTGCCTTCCGAAGCGACTTCTGACGGCGCGGCAAGTGCGTTCGTAGTCCAGAGAGCGTCCCCGGCACTCCCTGCAAGCGCTGTAAAGGCGTAGAGGAAAAGACACCGCACTCTGAGTGCGGAAGGTTCTGGTCGCGACATTGATGATACTTTTCTCGATGAGCGTCGATGTTTGCGCTTGTTTGTTGATAACGATTCTCAGTTGCATTATCAATACGAATCAAGCGCTCCCGCTCTCATTTCCTAACCGCGAGGATCACGTCGCTGCGTACTCTATTTACCTTGTGCACGGACCGCGTTCGTGGGGAGAGGCACTATGCTGCGTCTCTCGCCGGAAACCTCCTCAACGGTGTTCCCTCGACCCGCTAATCAAATTTCCTCTTTTTTCGGCAGAAAACGCGACTTTGATACGTGCCCAGGACAGTCCGGACCGACCTGATGGAGGGAAAACATGGCTCGTTTGACGCGCAGGCGCCTCTTATTGGGGGGCGTCGGACTAACCGGCGGTTTGGCAACCGTGATGAGAGGACCATCAGCAAGTGCGCAGAACGGCTTTATGAGCGCTTCGGCACCTGAGGGCCCGACGCGGCGTACTCACGCCAGGCCCGGTATTCAGGGTGTTACCACGCTTTGCGAAGTCACAGGGGGCGGTCAGAAAGTTTTCGGCGTTGCAATCGAGTATGACACGTCGATCGATCCCAGAAGCATCACGCCCGAAACATTCGCGCTGAGTGTCGTTCCTGCGGCGAAAGGCTTTTTTCCCGGCATGCCGCAGGAGCCGGACAAGAATGCTTCCGATCAGAAAGCTAGTCCCCGCGCGGTGGTCGCGACCTATACCAACGCCACGTCGACGATGCGCGCCGATGCCAGAAGCGTTCAGGGCCGCTTTGTCATTGCAGAATTCGCTCGCGACCCCGATCTGAGCCTGCCGACAACCGACAGCGATAAGATTGAGGTTGTCCAAAAATTCGCCCTTCGCACCGATACTGGAGCGGCTTATCCACCAAGTCCCAAATCATGGACAAACACCGAAGGAAAACGCACGCATGTGTCCATACGCGGCGTCGATGCCTGGGAGCAGAATCATTGGTGGTGGGACGATGAACGCGCCACTTATCTCGAATACAGTATTTTCCTTCCCAAATCCTTCCTCGAACCCGGCGGGGAGAAAAAAGCCTACCCGCTCCTGCTCGCCGTCACCCATTCGGGAACCAGTCCGGACGGTACCTGTGCCCAGACACTGACCGAGCAATGCATCGCGACGATCTGGAGCTTGCCCGAGAACCAGGCAAAGCATGAATGTGTCATCGTGACCCCGCGCTACGAACGCACCACGATGAATGATTATTGGGAACATACGAACGACGTCGAAAACACATATCGACTTGTCCAGTCCCTCATCGACGGTCATTGGAATTTCGGCAACCCGAACCGTGCCGACCGCAAGGACAAGACGCTCAGGATCGATCGTAACCGCATCTATTGCACAGGCTGGTCCATGGGAGGCATGACCTCACTCTGGCTTATGGCAAAACACCCCGACACTTTTGCCGGTGGACTGGTCATTGCAGGGCAGGAGAGACCTGCCGATATGATATCTCTCGCCCATCAGAACGTGCTCATCATCACCGGAAGCGAGGATGACAAGGCAACCCCCTGGAACGAGAAATGCGTTCCGGTCTGGCAAAAAGCGGGCGGCAAGGTCACGCGCCCAACCGAGCTTCTGGACCCCGCGACGATCTTCCCGATCGACCAACAGCAGGCCTTGTCGCACAAGATCAACGACTATCTCGGTCAGGGTGGCAACATCACGTTTCTGACTTTTGACGGGGTCGATCATCTGGGATCGTGTCGAAAGTTTTTCTACATCGAAGCAGCACGCGACTGGCTGTTTCGTCAGCGAAAGATCTGACACGGAAAAAATCGTCGCTTCCCGACATCGGAAATGAGATCTGGGCCATTCTTCGCTCTTTCACGAGCTCCTGCTCCCTCAGGGAAATGTTCGATACTTCCCTGACAGCAAACGATCTACGCAGCGAAATATTCTGATCAGACCTCAAGGGAACCGCTTATTCGTTGACGTAGATCAAGTTCATGAGCACAAGGGCGTGATCGAACCCAGAATGCCCGCCAAGGCGCAACTCATCTCATGCGCCGGAGGCGCTTGCTTATCATGACCACGACGTTTGACGATCTCGCGCTCGCGCCCACAATCCTGCAGGCGCTCAACGAAGCGGGATACAAGACACCGACGCCCATTCAGGCGCAATCGATCCCTCTGCTTCTGCAGGGGCGTGATTTGCTGGGTATGGCCCAGACGGGAACCGGCAAAACTGCGTCCTTCGCACTGCCGTTGCTTCACCGTCTCGCAGCCGATCCCCGCCCTGCCCCCAAAAACGGTGCGCGCGTGCTCGTGCTGGCACGACGCGCGAGCTGGTCAGCCAGATCGCGGACGGGTTCGAGACCTTCGGCCGTCACCTCAACTTCAACGTCACCACGATCTTCGGCGGTGTCAGCCAGTTTCATCAGGTCAACGCGCTGAAGGAAGGCGTCGATATCATCGTCGCGGCACCGGGCCGTCTGCTCGACCTGATCGAACAGGGCGCGTGTGATCTTTCCACGCTCGAAGCGCTGGTTCTCGACGAAGCCGACCAGATGCTGGACATGGGTTTCGCCAAGCCCATCGAGAAGATCGTCGCCACGACCCCCGCATCCCGTCACACGATCCTTTTCTCGGCCACGATGCCGAAATCCATCGCCGCTCTGGTCGACAGCCTGCTAACTGATCCGGAGAAAGTAGAGATTGCTCCTCCGTCGACCACGGTCGATCGTATCGAGCAAACGGTCATGTTCATGGACGCAGCAAACAAGAAGGCGGCTCTGCTCTCCCTGCTCAACGCTCCGGATGTCGGACAGGCCGTCGTGTTCACGCTTCAGAAGAACATCGCCAACGAAGTCTGCGCGCATATTACAGAGGCTGGCATCACGGCCGAGGCGCTGCACGGTAACAAATCCCAAGGTCAGCGCGAACGCTCACTTGAAGCGTTTCGCGAAGGTCGGGCACGTGTCCTTGTCGCCACCGATATCGCCGCACGTGGCATTGACGTCGATACGGTCACTCATGTCGTCAATCACGATCTTCCGAGCCTTCCTGAAGCCTATGTTCATCGCATCGGTCGCACTGGACGTGCCGGCCGCAGCGGTCAGGCCATCACCCTTTGCGATGCCGAACAGCGCGCCTGGCTGCACGATGTGGAACGCACCATTGGCCGTACGCTGACAGTGCATGAAGATCATGAATGGCATTGTGAAAAAGCACGCCATTCCACAGCGCGCGCGCCCGTTCTTGGCGGCGGTCCCGCAAAGAAGATCAAGGAGCCCAAGGTACGCGAGCGTAAGGTCTGGACCGACGAAGAGAAAGCAGCCGCTCGAGCTGCCGCCCTCGCTGCCCGTGACAATTGAGACTCCGGGTCAGGCGAGCTTGAAGCCTGACCCCATCACCTCGCCTCCCACGCCAGTTACCCCTTAGACGCGACGAACCCTGATGGCTTGCTAGAAGAACTCGATAATGCCCTCGATTTCGAGGTCGAGCTCCGACCTACAAATGTCAGCTCGCATGAAAACAACATTCGTCTCTGCCAGAGCAAAGGCGTTCAGGACAGCAGGCCTGACGTAGTTAAGATCCAAGACGTCTCGATAATAGACTTTCAAAGATTGAATGCTCCATCGTTCGAATTCGTGTTCAGAACGAGCGCGATCGATGATGATTTCAATGTTGTCTTTGGTATTGTCTATCTGCGTCTGCAAATCAGAGACTATCGATTCATGGCCTATAATACTTGCCGTGCCAGAAACATAGAGGATCGCTCGGTCTCGCTGGTGAAGCATTGTAGCACGGGCGAATGACGGTGAACGCGGGCCGTATTGGGTGGGGTATCGAAATGCTGGTATTTGACGGGGATTTTCCAGATTAACCGTCAATGCTTCTTTATGGGCAATCAGAAAAACAGCTAGACCTCCGTCACCGAACCCTATCGCAGTCGCCGCAGGCAGATCGTCAAGAGAATAGCCAAAGTCGCTAAAGGCAATCGCTCGTCCCTGACTGAAATCGCGATATCGCTCCAGACCTTGACTATTTGCTTCGTTTATTTTTCCGATGTAATTCCAAATGCGATATATCGACCTGTAGCCTTGAGCTTCCACGAGCCGCAGAACACCCTCGTAAAGTGCCTGCACCGAATCAGTCAGAATATCCCGATCTTCGAGGTAGGCAGCGATAAAAAGATTGTCGCCGTCTGATGTCCAGGCTCCGTTCGCAAAACGTCCGGATTTTTTGTTGACGGAGTCCGATCGCAAATCACTGCGCCAATATTCAGTGCAATGATTGCCCTGAGACGGAATCGAAAAGACAAGAACGTCATCTTCCAGATTGATGTAGGAATTTTCCGACGAGTACTTGACCAGAGCAAGACAAGGACTCTCCTTAGGGTCACCGAGATTATAATGCGGTAGCAAGACATGATTGGCTGACTGCCACGGCACAGGATGCCCCTTGTCATCGATCATCGGCGATACTCCCTTGCTCGTTCTTGCTGAATAGAACGAGATCGATACATTATATCCCACAGATCATAAACGCGCGAGTATCTTACCACAGCGCAGTACGTCATCGTGATAACGGAAATGGTAAATCCGGTTCACTGTTATTTATGACGAAAGGGACTTTCCTCTTTTTTTGTCAATTCAGTCACTACCGACTTTGCTTGTTCTCTACAGTCATGCCCTATATCCAACGCGGCGTATGAACCAGCTCTTTCGCTTAATTTCGCTCTAGGCTCAGCATCACGAATGAATCTTCTCCGATCTATCCCGCTTTGAACCCGTAAAAATAGCCCACTCGAGCGCTCGTATCGGCCTATCTCATTGTCAACTTGGAGGGATCGAAGAAGCTTTTGTTTATGCAGCTGGATGATGATTGCAGAGTTCCGATGTGTTGATTGGCCGTACTCTGGCCTGATGTCCCCTTGCGCCTGCTTCGCGCACAAATAAGTGTCTTTCGACTGCTACGCTTCAGCACAGATGCGTTTCAGAAATAGGAAACGACGGATTTCATAGTCGATCTCGGTCAGTCAAATCCCTTTCGTGGCCCGAATGACTCCCATTGTTCGGATGAACAGTCACGTTTGTGATTTCTGATCGGCAAAGACGTGCTCAACGCGAGATCGGATTACCGTCTTCACTGTGGTGGAGCGCCGGATGTGGGTTTGAAATGGGGCAGCTTCCTTTAAACCTATAAGCTCTGTTCGGTCTTGATGGGATCTGCGGCGGCTGCGATGCAGCTCTTTGAGAAGGGGGAAGCGGCGGTTTTCTCGTAACGGGTGGCAATGGCCTACGCTCTTTGAGGCGAGCCCATGGATTTTCCACCAGGTGACGATTTTGATAGGCCTATTTGGGGCACGAAAGGGACGGCTCATTTTGTTTGGTCGGAATGACTGGCCGCGAGCCTTTGCTCCACAAATCTTCACGAAACCGGTTTGAGGCATATCCCCGGTCACAGACGACACAGCGCGGCGCAGTCGGCGATGCGTCCAGGAGAGCTATGGCAGACGGCAGTTCGTGCGCCTGCCCCGGGGTCAGGGTAAATGACAGGGCTTTTCCGCGCCCATTGGCCGCTGCGCAGACCTTGCTGCCAAAGCCTCCGCGCGAACGGTCAATTGCCCGACAATTGCTCCAGTTTTTTCGCCCCCCCCTTTTTGACGGGCCCTGCCGCCTTGTGATGCGCCTTGATGTTCGTGCCGTCGAGAAAGACCATGCCCAAGGCTGGATCCCGGTCTTTCACCTGCTCCAAGAGTGCCTCCCACACACCGAGCTTCGCCCAGCGAATGAACAGTTAAGCTGCGGTCCATCAGGGGCCGAACTCCGAAGAAAGAGATCGCCATTTCGCGCCGTTCTGGTGACGCCAGAGCATCGCCGATACCGTCAGGCGCAGGTTGCGTGGCGGTGTTGTTTTGCCTTTGGGTCGCTCCGCCTCGATCAAAGGCTCCCAAACCCGCCACGTATCATCAGAAATCACAGACTGCATCATGCTCATCATAAAAAGCTATGCAGACCTACTGCATCTTCAAGACCTAATAGGCCCTAGTCTGCCAGCCGTGCTGCATAGCAATCCAACAGATGATAGCTCCTGATCTGTTCAAACCGCAGATCAGAAACCATCGTGGTAGACGACTATCAGCACCCCAACGCTCAGAAATCGAACGCCAGGCATCTCAACCGATGGTTCTTCGATTCCTCTAGGTCATTCCATATGAGTGAGGGTCAATGAGAAATTGCCATCCGCTACCAGCCTATCTTTAATTCTCAACGCAGCAGAGAACAATTCTTTTTTCTCCTCATGGTACCTAGAAAGAACGAAAGAATAACGCCCTATAATAAGCAAATAAATTATTGAAATATATTCAAAAGTGTCACTTCCATTTTTATAAGGAGTTTTACCTACTAAGTTTAGTGTCAAGCTTTCCCATTCTTGGAATGAATCTGCAGTTGCATCAACGTTTCCACCAGACTGTTGGTTCTGAAAACAAATAAAATTTTGAGATCCTTGTACTTTTATACCGAAATATGGCCCGTTTTTCACTAGTTCTACAGGCATAATAGCATTATGAACGTCGTCATAACGGACACGTAGAGGTAAAATATTATCGCTATCCGCAGATATGAAATAAACGCTCTCATCGTCTCGAATTTTTAATTCTACAAGATACGCCTTTTTATATTTTTTATCAGAGCATGATTTTAAATAACCACTCCTAGGATCACAATGCACTTCAGTACCGTGAATCGTGGTCATGCTGTAAAAAATTTATGTTCATTCCTATATTTTTTGGGTAAAATCCCATATTAGGAATAGATGTTGAATTTCTTTGGACACAAAATAAGTCAAGTATACTTTCAGAAACAGAATCTACATCGCCCAGAGTTTTGGTTTCTAAATAATTGTGGTCAGGGAAATCAGAATTTCGGATATCTGATATATTGTAATACTCTATTCTTGATTTATTAACTCTATCCATAAGTAGAAAATTAAGAGAGGGTTTGCCTTTTAAATTTATAGCGATTCCTTGTGGAGAGTTCGTAAAGATACTAGTATGAAATGAAGAACCAAGAATTCCAGAAACTATATTTTCATCTCGATATAAAGAAATTTGATCGAATAGTGACAAATTCTGAGGGTGAATAATTTTCACATTTTTCTTTGACAGTTTTTCTTCAAAAGCGGCTTCATTATCTAACTTGATTGTACCGCACATTAATTTCGATCGGGATAAGTAGATATTTTCTTTCTTCATTTTCAGGCTTGATTTTTCATAAGCCTTATCTCCAATCTCATTGCAAAAACGAGCGAAGACGCTCGAACAATGATTATCCTCACCAAAAGAAGGGAAAGGTATCGTCAGCTCTCTAATAACAGAGGGTTCTGATGGTATAATAAAATCTTTCTTTTCGAGATCTAGTAAACCCAAAAAGTCACGAAGCCAGGAACATGAAAAGATATTATCAATAGAAATGTCGCTATGTAACAATATTGGCCTTCCGTTCCTTATTTCTTTTAGGCACCATACTCGCGACAGGAACTCCGTAATGAAGTGTCCGTATTGATAATTTATAAACCCGGTATAAACTGCGGAATCAATTATATTGGTGCAGTTTGCATTCTTTATATTAGAAATAACTGGCTGACCTTTTGACTCCAATGGATTTTGCCAAAAAAAGGCACATTGATTTATCAAAAGGCCATCTCGCGAAAAAACACCGTAAGAATGATCTAGATGTCTAGTAACGGGAACATACAGGGCATCTCTTAAGGTAATCACATCGGGTTCATCATGGAAAATTTTTCCGGAACTCGAGTTGATAGGTGTTGAGTATAGAGCCAATTTATTCTCCAACAACTAAGAAAGTTTTGTAACGCTTGACATACCCTTCGAACCTTTGCAACTCGACAGAAGCTAGCTCCACAAATCGAGCAGGTTTGGTGCTTAGTAAGCGATAGTTTAGTTATTGTTATGCCGTCATTCTGACAGCGGTGCTGTTTGACCCTCTGATCAAGGCAAAACGCGGTAGAACGTCTTAATACGCCTCTTCAAGCGCGAGTTTTGGCTGTGTGGACGAAAGATAGGCACGGTCTGCTTGAGATCAGTGTCACTGCCTGCCAGTGGCATAACGAACAGATAGGACAGGCACGAGGCGATCTGACGGATCAAGAATGGACGATGATTGGTTCACCTCTGCCACCTGGGCGTTGGACCCGTCCGTCTGAGCACAATCTGCCATTTCCGAGTGGCATGCTGTACGTTCCGCTAACGGGTTTTTCCCGGCAGGACATGTATGAGCGCTAGGGCACGTAGAACTCGGGTCTATGTCCGATTCCGGTATTGGGCTGAGCAGGGTGTCTAGGATGCTTCTTTACAGACCTTGGTGAATCTGGAGCCGACTGATGGCTGGCAACGTAAGATAGACAGCACCCTACTTCGTGCCCATTCAGACATCACTTGGGCAAAACGCGGGCTCATTTGGAGTTTTTCGATCGGTCACACGGCGCCTTTACGAGAAAGATCCGTGCCCGATGTGACAATCGGGGACACCCTCTCAGCTTTATTTATATCGGAGGCCAGGTTTGGGGCTATAGCACCAAAGCCACCCTGATGAGTCTGCTTGGTTAAAACCCTAACGCCATACTGGACGACCGGGGCTATGACAGTGAGAGTTTCCGCCAGGATCTACTGGTCCATGGGACCCTGGCAATTATTTCATCAGGAAAGGATCGCAGCACTCCGCAAAAAGCATGCTAGTAGCGTTACAGGGATCGCGATCGCATCAAGCGGATGTTCAACAGCATCATGCAGATGCGCCGCATCGCGCCCCTCTGCGACAAGATCACTCTGTCGTCTATGTGCTTCCTCAATATCGCCGCCGCAAAGATCTGGATCAGATACTTCGTCAACGTGACCTAGACGATACAACTTTTGCACCGGCGCTCTCGTTCCCTTGACGTTGATCAAGTGCGCTAAGATGCCGACATCGATGTACTGGTTGCGTGAATACCGCATCGGGATGATGTTGCCCAATTTGAGGTGAGAATTGCTCCTGCGATGAATTTTAGCGCTCGTGTCAGGATGAGGTTCATGCCCAATGCATCATAGGGCTACGTACGGACCAGGACGTACACGATGTAGGGTGCTGCAAGGGCCATTCTTGCGATGGAAACCGAAATACGGTGGCGATTCGACGATCATAAATTCATAGAAGTCGGCGACTGTCGCGAGGACGCCTTTTAGCAGCCCATCGGTCACGGGTTTTCGGCCGATATTCATTTCAGCTAAATCAATATGGCTTTTGCCTCTTGGTTGCGGACCGAGAAAGCGATAATCTTCTTATCATGTCTTCTCTTTATACCTCTCTGAGCACTGAAGAGGCCAAGTTGGCCACATTGATTGTTACGACCCTGAATCTGGAGATCGATTCAACGGACGTAACACCTGAGACACCTCTTTATGGGGAAGGTCTCGGGCTTGATTCCATCGACATGCTCGAAATCGCACTGGTCGTCTCTCAGGAATACGGTGTGAGGCTGCGGGCCGACGATGAGAATAACGGAAGCATCTTCGAGAATATCAGAAGTCTCTCCGCATATATTCAGGGTGAACAATCGACGATATGAGACCGATGCGTCGTATCCCGCCCGCCTTTTGGGCTGCGTTCGGGCTGATTGGTACGCCTCTAGTCTTCCACATGGTGATCTCCGTCCTTGAACACCATTCCGTCGATTTAAGTCTGTTCGGCATTTGCAAGGTCGGGGTCGTCTTCGCAGCCGCACTGGCTCACTGGCTTCTCTACGCCGGTCTGACGACGACATTTGCAATGACCTTGCGCCCGGAACGGACGCCACTCGTGACCGAGATGGCTCATCGGCTCCATGGACAGCACATCGCCAGGGAGCTTGAGCGGTATACTCGTCATGTGACGATTGCCTGGACTGTTTTCTTCCTGTCTCAGATGGCACTTTCGATCTGCCTTTTCTGCTTTGCGTCGCTCAAGACCTGGTCGTTTTTCGTCAATATTGTCGATCTTCCTTCCGTCGCGGCGTTCTTTGCGTTGGAATACGCCGTCCGCCAGTTCGCTCTGAAAAATCCTCCGAAGCACTCGCTGTCGCAGATCATCACCATGATCAAGGATTGTGCGAGCAGACCCGCCCCAGCAACAAAACCTCGTTCCTCCTGAGCTCACGAGAGGCATCACGCTTGCCGTCATCTACAGAAATGACTTACCCGGTTCTCTCTCACGCACCTGAGCAGGCAGTTGCCGTTCGTCCTGACAGAACGATCAGTGCAAGAGAGTTCTATCGCGATGTCAGCAGTCTGACTGAGCAATTGCCGCGGTCATCCTATGTGATCAATCTCTGCAGCGACCGCTATCGTTTCATGGTTGGTTTTGCTGCGGCCCTCTTGGCCAAACAGGTTACTCTGATGCCGTCGAATACGACATCGGAGACATTGCGGACCTTTTTGCCTCTTATCCCGGTCTTTACGTCCTGACCGATGGCGCGCCGACGGACCTGCCCTATTTTGTGTACCCTGCAGATCTGCCGGAAACCGGCATTCTGAACGTCACGGTGCCTGCCGCGCAGCAAGCTGTCATTCTGTTCACCTCAGGATCTACAGGCCAGCCAAAGCCGGTCCCCAAAAGCTGGGGTGTACTCGTCAAAAGCGCGCGCGCGGCGGGTGCTCACATGACAGATCCCGGGATCGAAGGCGGTTGTCTTGTCGGCACCGTGCCGCATCAGCACAGTTACGGTCTTGAATCGGTCATCATGCTTGCATGGCAACACGGGATGAGCGTGGCAGCCGACACCCCTCTTTTCCCGGAGGATGTGCGTCAGTGCATGCTTCGCATCCCCGCTCCAAGAATTTTGGTCACCACCCCGGTCCATCTTCGTGCGCTCGTTGAATCCGGCATCGATTTGCCCGCTACAACCCTCGTGCTGAGTGCCACAGCGCCGCTTTCGTCCGAGCTGGCCCAGCTGAGCGAAACCCGTTTTTCCGCACCTCTGCTGGAAATTTACGGCTGCAGCGAGGCGGGTCAGGTCGCGACACGTTTCACAACGCGCTGTCTGACCTGGTGCTGTCTCGACGATGTCGTTCTGCATCAGGATGAGCATGGCTGGTGGGCGACGGGCGCCGCAGTCGAAGGTGTTGCCCCTCTTCAGGACGTCCTCGAACCAGCCTCACCGGGTGAGTTCACTCTCGGCCCGCGCCTGGCCGATATGGTCAATATTGCGGGTAAGCGCAGCAGTCTCTCCTATCTCTCTCAAGTGCTCATGAGCATTCCCGGTGTACGGATGGCATGTTCGTAACATCTGACACGGAGAACGAAAGCGTGACGCGCCTGCGCGCCGTGGTCGTTGCTCCGGATCTCACGCGAGGCGACGTCATCGACGCTCTCAGGCACCTGATCGATCCCGCGTTCCTTCCTCGCCCGCTGCTCATGGTCGATGCGTTGCCGCGCAACGCCTTGGGCAAGGTCACCCGGAGCGCCGTCCTGCCTCTATTCGAGCGCGATCAAAAGCATTGAGCGAGACAACGACAATCGAGCTGCTCATACCGCTCGATCATCCAACGGCCGAGCTACATTTTCCTGGCATGCCCATTGTCCCCGGCGCCTTACTGCTTGATGAAATCGTTCAGCAGATAGCACCGGAACAGAGTCTGACATTCATAGACGTCAAATTCATTGCTCCAGCGCCTTTTGGAGAAACACTGCTTCTCGAACAGCACCCGGACGTCACGCATCAGGGCAGGACTCTATTCACCCTTACCCGGAAAGCGACAGGCGCCCCTTTGATGAAAGGGTCATGGCTCCTGCGATGACGCAATCATCCCTCCCTTGTGGCGCAGGCAGCCAGAGCGCGGATCACTCAGGGTAATGATCGTCGCTGCGCGTCTCGCCCTTCTCCTCGGTCAGAGAACTGCTCGGCTCTTCCTGTTACCCGCCTGCCTGTATTTCATGATTGTTGCGCCCAAAGCGAGGACTGCGTCACGGGATTACCTCCGTCGTGTGCTGGAAAGAAACGTCACGTGGCGGGATGTCTGCAGGCATTTCCTCTTTTTCGGGACTTGTCTGCTCGATCGCCTGTATTTTCTTGCGGGCCGATACGACGTACCTGACCTCACCGTCACAAACGAAGAGACCATTATTCACGCCACACGAGACGGCAAAGGATGCCTGCTACTCAGCGCCCATTTTGGCAGTTTTGAGGCCTTACTCGCGCTCGGTCGTGTCAAACACAGTCGCGCCCCGAGCCTGCTCATGTATCAGGAAAACGCCCGGAAAGTTCAGGCACTCTTCAGAGCCATTAATCCAGACCTTGAACTGGACATCATCGATCTGGGACGCCCGGATGCACTGATCCTTGCCGCTGAGCGCATTCGAACGGGACATTGTGTCGGGCTTCTGGCAGATCGTGATCTGAATGGCCGCGATCTCTTGGCCATGCCCTTTCTCGGTGACGATGCCCTGTTCCCACGAGGGCCTTATCGTCTGGCAATGGCTTTGCGTTGCCCGGTTGTCATGGTGGTAGGGCTTCATCAAGGCATGGGTCGATACGAAATTGTGTTTCATTCCCTCTCTTCCGCGCTCTCTGCGCGTCCTTCGGACCCGGAGCTCTGGGTGGAGGAGACAATGAGGTGTTACACCAGAAATCTCGAACAACTTTGCCGCGCAGCACCATTGAACTGGTTCAATTACTTCGATTTCTGGTCAAAAGGATCTCGCTGACATGCGTTTCCCAAAGCTTACGCCCGCTTTTATCGTCTGCACCTCTCTTGCGTGGTCTCTCTCCTGCTCCGGCCCGGCCTCGGCAGGAATGCGCGCGCAATATGGTCTGAACGATCTGATGCAGGATCTTGCCCAGGTGAAAATGGCAGACGGCCAGTTCGAGGAGATCCGACAGAGCAAACTTCTGGCCAGTCCAGTCAAAAGTTCGGGGACACTCCATTACAGCGCCCCTGACTTTATGCAGAAAACGGTCCAAGCTCCCGAGAAGCAGGATTTCATCCTCAAGGGCAATGAGGCGACTTTGGTCATGCAAGGCAAGACTCGGCATTTCTCGACCGGTCAAGCTCCTCAGCTCGCCGGGCTCGTCAATGGTATGCGCGCCACGCTCGCAGGCGACGGATCAACGCTCGACCGCCTCTACGAGACCCGCTTCAGTGGGACGCGGAACGAGTGGCAATTGCTCCTCATCCCGCGTGATGCCAAGCTCAGGCAGTTTCTCTCGTGGATCACTGTAAGCGGTTCAGACGCCATTATTGAAAAAATTGTCTCAGTCAGTGCTTCAGGCGATCTCTCTACCATGACCGTGAAGGAAAACGTGACACTTGCGCGCTGACCGCCGACCTCTGTGGGTTTTTGGCGTTACCATGCTGGTTTGCCTCACCTGCGTCGTCTTCGGCACCTATCGCACCGACATGGCGGCGTTTTTTCCGGCACCCAAAACCCTCGGAGAGACGGCCCTTCTGGCCCAGGTGAGCGGAGATGGGGCGGCGTCACGCCTGATTCTCGTCGCAATCGATCAGGCGCCGGAAACTGTCCTGACTGAATTCAGCGAACAGATCGCTTCCAGATTACGGCGAAATGCTGCGTTCGACGGTGTGCTTAATGGCGATGACGCGTCCATCGCCCCCATACAGCATTTCGTCTGGGATCATCGCTTTCAACTCGACCCCTCCTTGACTCCAGAGCGGCTGAACCGAGATGAAATCGAAAAATCTCTGCGACAGGATGCCTCTCTGCTGAGCTCCGATCTGGGCCCGATGCTGGCACAAAGCCTGCCTGCTGACCCGATCGGATCAGCCATGACGGTTGGTGAGGGATTACAGCAAAGCGGTGGTGCAGGACCGGAAACCCGAAGCGGTGTCTGGATGACCAAAGACGGCAGCAGAGCCATGCTCCTCCTTTACGCCCATGCCTCCGGTTTCGATCTCGACGCCCAGCAGGCAGCCCAGAAAAGCGTATCCGATGCTTTTGATGCCGTGCGGTCCACACTCAAACATCCATCCTCGGTGCGCTTGCGCATGAGCGGCCCCGGCGTCTTTGCCGTGGCATCGAGAGACGCCACAAAACACGATGTCTCGTTTCTGTCCCTTCTGGCAGCAGCAGGCGCGATCCTCTTTCTGCTTCTGGCCTATCGCTCTGTACTCACGCTCGGTCTGGCCTTGCTCCCCGTGATCGGGGCCATCCTCGCTGGCATCACCTTCGTTTTGCTCGGGTTTGGCTATGTCCATGCCATCACGCTCGGCTTTGGGGTTACCTTGCTCGGCGAGGCATTGGACTATTCAATCTATGTTTTGACGCAGAGCGACCCTTCGGAACATGCAACGGGCACCGCACGCAGCTTGTGGCCTACGCTCCGATTAGGGGCACTTGTCTCAATCGCGGGTTTTGGCGCGATGCTCGGCTCCGGTTTCATAGGTTTTGCGCAGCTCGGTCTCTTTTCCATGGTAGGCTTGTCAGTAGCGGTGCTTGTGGCACGGTATGTTCTCCCGAGCTTGGTTCCTTTCGGGTTCCGGGCAAAAGGGGCTCCTCTGATCGGACACCCTCTGCGCTTTATCCGGAGCCACCAACCCGTCATCCGTGGAGCCCTCGGTATCGCAGTGATTGCTGCTTGCGGCGCGCTCCTGACTCACAAGGGAGGTCTATGGCAGACCGATCTTCTGTCGATGAGCCCTCTTCCGCCAGAGACGCAGAAACTGGACACGACATTACGAAACGACCTCGGGCTCGTCAGTCCATCGAAATTTCTGGCATGGCGTGCGCGTAGCCGAGAGGCGGCCCTGGAGACGGGCGAGGACTTACGTCCGACCTTGGAAGCCCTCGTCACCAGAGGAGCGATCAAAGGATATTCGCTACCGAGCCTGATTCTGCCAAGCCGGAAGATGCAGGCTTATCGCCGCAACGTCTGGCCACATGGGGCGACGCTTCACCAACGTTTCGCCGAAGCACTCATCCATCTCCCCTTCAAACCGGACGCCTTCACGCCCTTCTTCGTCGACGTGGAGAAGGCGCGAACCGCGCCTGATCTGAAACCAGAAGATCTACCGCCGTTGCTCGGCCTACGACTGAGTTCCATGTTGTCTCAAAACGAGAAAATGGGCTGGGTCGTCCTAGCGCCGCTCGACGGGCTCTCCGATGAAGCTGGACTAAAAACGCATCTGCCGAGTGGCGTTGACCTCGTCGATCTCGAAAAACAATCCCGGGGGCTCCTGTATCGGTTTCAGCATGAGGCCGTGACGCTTGCGGTCATCGGAAGCATCGCGGTCATCGCGCTGATCCTTAGCTTCCTGCGCAATGTGCGGACAACAGGTCTCGTCATTCTCCCTCTTCTTGGCGCTGTGCTCGTGACAGCAGCGCTCCTGATGGCACATGGTGAAAAACTCTCGATCTTTATGATCGTCGGGTTCATGCTCATCGTCGCCGTGGGATCGAATTACGGATTGTTCTTCGCCAGAAGATACGAAAGCGACGAGAAACGTACGCACGCCCTCGCCTCCATCATGCTGGCAAATTGTTGTACCGTCGCGGCATACGGTGTCCTGTCATTCTCGGAGATCCCTGTGTTGCATGATGTCGGCAAGACCGTCGCAATCGGCACGTTTCTCTGCCTTTTGTTCGGTGCAGCCTTTACTAACGAGGCAAAAGCGTGAGTTCCGACGACCTGACATTCAAGCATTACCCTGCTCCTGCTGGCGACAATCGAGGCCGTATCCTTGTCCTGTTGTGCGGCGTTGGTATTCACCCCGCCGATTTCGAAACCGAGGGCTTTATCGAACAACTGCACGGAGCTGATTCCTTCCTCGACATTTGGGCCATCGCTCCTGCGCCGGACCTCTATTTCGAAAACCGCGTTGGCGAATACCTGCAAGCCACCTTTCTATCTCAGTTTTCGGGGCGGGAACTGCACCTCCTCGGGATATCGCTCGGCGCCATGGGGGCTCTTTGCTGTGCCGCGTGCGATAGTTCTGCTCTCAAGGGTCTCATCCTCCTCGCGCCTTTTCTCGGCACGCAGGGAACGATGGAAGCAATCGCCTCACGAGGCGGACTGGCCACATGGAAGTCGGACGATGTCAAACTGACGCCAATCGAAAAGACGAGCCTCCTCTGGCTTCGTGAGAGGCTGAACAGTGCGACGGGGGTGCCTCTCTATCTAGGGCACGCGCGAGACGACCGTTTCAAGGCTGGGCACCAGCTTCTAGCCCGTGACCTTCCCGAAGACCGGGTCGTCGAAGTCTCCGGCGGTCACGATTGGGATGCGTGGCGAGCCCAACTGGACGGGATACTCACCCGTTGGCCTCGCTGACTCGGTTCAGTCGTCACAACCGTTCGGCCATCATTCGAGAAGCGCACGGATATCGTACTCTCGACAACGCGAGCGGCTCTCTCTAGATTCCGGACTCCAAGACGGGCGCAGGCCTCGCTTGCCGCTATCGGCTGAAACATCGCTTTAGGATTACCTGGCCTCATTCATGTTCTACGAGGACGCTTTTCCCTATTACGTGGAGCTATGCGCCTTTCAGAGCTTCGAAAAAAGCCGGGGTTCGGTATTCCCATACGCAGCGGTATGGGAGGGCACCTGATCTTCTACCTCAATGGCGTCAAAATCCGGCGCGATAGGGGCTACCCCCTGCTGGAGGTCTGCCCGGAAGACGCAGATCCGGCGAGAAAGGGGGCCGCGATCAGCGTCAATTCCCATTTCGTCAATGCAAACTGGGTGCCGGTCGAGCGCAACAGCTTCGTGCTGTCCGGTCTGGTCAAACCCGGCCAGAGACTGGATCGCGCGGCATACGCAGAAACGCAGGAACACGCGCGGCAACAGGGTATTTTTGACGGGATCGATCTGCACACGCGCTATTACCGCGACAAGCCAGCTGGCATGAGCAACGAGGCATTCAAATACGAAATTTCGATCGGAACAGATTACGCGGTCCGTTTCGGTCGGGACACGTATCGGGCAAAGCTCCCCGTCGACAGGGAGGAGATGACGAAGATCGTCTCGTTTCTCAACGACTTGAATGCTCCCTTTCGAGACGGTCACAAAACCTACTCATGGAATCTCATCAATAATAACTGTGTCCACGTCGCGCATAATGCACTCTCGGCAGCTGGCATATGGAAGCCCTGGCCGACTGGCCTGCACCCTGGCCTGGCGGTCTTTCATTTCCCGGTGCCTAAAAACGCCTTCATCGACCTCGCGCTCCGCGCCAACGATCTCAAGCTGGAAAACCCCCGGGCCATCTATGCAGACCTCTCGGCACGCTGTTCCCTGCTCCGCGACGGAACCCTCCCCGTCCGTGCCGGCGCTTTGTGCACCCTGGAACCAGCTCTGGAGCATAACGATCTCTACGATACGAAAGCCTTGAAGCTCATCTTTTACGACAACCCTTTCTGGGGCGCCTATCTGTTCCGTCTGCGTCGAATTTCACGCGATCCGCGATATCTCGATCTCCTGACCAACCTCGATTGGTTCAAACACCGCTACCAAAGCGCCAGAGAGAAACTGGCCGGAGAAAAAGGTCTTTCCGATTGTTTCGAGGGCGCTTATGAGCGCCATATCGATTTCAATCTGGCTCGTCTTGCCCGCATCATGGACCAAAGCGTGTGACCCCCTTGCCCCTGCATGTTACGGCTCTCTCCATCGTCTCCGCACTGGGTGACGGTCTTGAGCCCATGTGGACAGCAATGAGCTTCAACCGGAGCGCCCTCGCAGCCGCCCCCACAGAGCAGCGCCTTCCTCTAAACGCCTGGATCGGGAAAATCAGCGACCTCGATACGCCTCTTCCGGCTCCCTGGCTGACCTATGACTGCCGCAATCACCGCCTCGTCGAGCGTGCCCTGCACGCTGACGGACTTATGGCCGCGATCGAACGCGCCATCGCTGAATACGGGGCTTCCCGGATCGGCCTGATCACGGCAACGAGTACTTCCGGCATCCTTTCAACCGAAATTGCGTATCGCCAACGCGACCCCGGTACAGGCGCCCTGCCCGCAGAGTTCTCTTATGAGTCGACGCATAATACAGATGCCATCGGCTCTTTTCTGAGGGCGCGCCTTGGCCTGAATGGTCCGGCTTTCACGCTTTCCACCGCCTGTGCAGCGACCGCCAAAGCCTTCGCTGCGGCTGCCAGACTGATCGACGCCGGGCTTTGCGATGCCGTGCTTGTCGGGGGAGCAGACAGCCTGTGCGACACGACGCTGTTCGGATTCCATTCTCTGGGCGTTATGGCGGAGGGGCCCTGTCGCCCCTTCGATACCGGGCGCTCGGGAATATCGATTGGCGAGGCTGGCGGCTTCGCCCTGCTCGAAAGAGCACAGAATGATGCGGCTTTGCCCGATTTCTGTCTGCTCGGTTACGGTGAAACCTCGGACGCCTATCATATGTCCTCGCCTGATCCCGAGGGCCTCGGTTCAGAAGCTGCGATGCGTAGGGCGCTCGAACAGGCAGGTCTTGAGCCCGGCGACATCAACTACATCCACATGCATGGAACCGCGACCCTGGCGGGAGACGCGGCAGAGGATCGTGCGGTGACACGTGTCTTTGGCGAGACGGTGCCCCGGGGCTCCACGAAGGCGGCTACCGGACACACATTGGGTGCCACCGGGATGATCGGCGTTGCGACGGCGCTTCTGGCCATTCAAAACAGCTTCCTGCCGGGCAATCAGAACCTGACAGACCTGGAACCGGGTTTCTCATCGGCGCATGTCAGATTTGGGCGCTCTGCGCCGGTCAAGCGCGTCATGTGTAATGCCTTCGGCTTCGGGGGCGTTAATTGCAGCCTGATTTTTGGAAGCAAGGGCTAAGAATGCGGTTCTTTATCGAGCAAGTCGGGCTGTGTGGTCCCGGGCTGACCTCATGGGGCTCCGCACAAAACATTCTTGCAGGAAGAGAGCCCTATTCTGATGGGGAAACGATCATCCCTGCATTGAGCCTGCTCCCCTCAAATGAACGACGTCGTGCGCCAAGATTGGTCAAACTCGCTCTGGCTGCCCTGACCGATGCATTGCCACCGCGCGCGGAGCATCCATGTGACTACGCCTCCGTTTTCGCCTCGTCAGGGGGAGACGGAGAAGCCGTCCATGCCATCATGGAGACTCTTGCTGGAACAGCGCCGGAATTGTCTCCGACCCGCTTCCATCATTCGGTACATAATGTCGCTGCCGGCTACTGGTCGATCGCGACCGGCTCCAGAAAGGCAACGACAAGCCTGTGCGCGCAGAATGGAAGCTTCGTCGCCGGGTTGATGGAGGCAGGCTGTCAGGCCGCAAGCGCCTCTGAGAAGGTGGTGCTCGTCGCCTATGACCTGCCTTATCCGACACCCCTCAGTGAAGTGCGTCCGATCGGAGGCACGTTCGCCGTTTGCTTTCTCCTCTCACCTCATGCCAGCGACGAGACCATCGCCCGCATCGATTTTTCCCTCGCATCGGCAGCGCCCACCCTTTGTCGTCATGCCGCGTTGGAGAAATATCGGCGATCGATCCCTGCAGCGAGAGCCCTTCCCTTGCTCGAGTGTGTCGCGCGAAGAGAAAACAAAACGCTGACATTGGCGTATCGTGAGGACTGCTCAGCCACACTCGACGTGACGCCGGTATCCTGATGTTGACCCGTCATCAGATTTCGGACCTCATCCCCCATAAGGGAGCCTTATGTCTTCTTGATCGGGTAGAAGCGTGGTCGCAGCACGACATCACCTGCATCACAAACCCTCTGGCGCGTGACGACAACCCGCTGAGACGCTGGATGGTGCTATCGGCACCGCAACATTGATCGAAGTCGCGGCGCAGGCCATGGCTCTCCATAGCCGTCTCATCGCTGAAACAGGCACTGCGCCTCGACCGGGTTTTCTTGTCAGTGTCCGTGATATCCGCCTGGATGCGCCAGTCTTGAACCAGAGCGGCGACCTGAAAGTATGTGTACGATGCCTCCGCACGAACGATTTCAGCGCACGCTACGATTTCGATATTCTCCGCGAAGATCTTTCCCTGATCCGTGGCGGCGCAACAGTATTGTTTGAGGTTCCTCAATGAGACGGGCTCTTATTACCGGTGCCAGCGGGGATATCGGCGCTGCGATCGCGCGTCGTCTCGCGGAAGTCGGCATGCATGTCATACTGCACGCCAATAGCCGCAGAGAGAAAACTGACGACCTCGCCACCTCGCTCATTTCCGAAGGGCATTCGGCCGAGGTTATCCAGTTCGACCTGACACACCGCGACAACACAGTGGAGGCGCTCACAGTACTCCTCACACGCGGGCCGATCCAGATTGTGGTCAACAACGCCGGCATTCATGACGACGCAGTTTTGCCCGGAATGAGAGCCGAGCAATGGCACCGCGTCATCGATGTGTCGCTCAACGGTTTCTTCAATGTGACCCAGCCATTGCTTATGCCCATGATCAGGACACGGTGGGGACGTATTATCAACGTCTCCTCAGTCGCTGCGGTGATGGGCAACCGTGGTCAGTCGAATTATGCCGCCGCCAAGGCCGGGCTGCATGGCGCTACGCGTTCGCTAAGCCTGGAACTCGGAAGCCGGGGCATTACGGTCAATACCGTTGCTCCTGGGGTGATCGAAGGCGAAATGGCGGACAAGCAATTCGATAAAGCGCGTATTGCTTCCCTCGTGCCGATGGGCCGAGCCGGCAAGCCCCGGGAAGTGGCCGATCTGGTTGCCTTTCTGGCCTCGGATCAGGCTGCCTATATTACTGGCCAGCTTTTGAACATCAACGGGGGCATGGCCTGAAGGACCGCTTGAACGACGAGAGACCCAGCCTGACAAACATGCGGGCAAGGAGCAGGTTGTCGCGCCCATAGTTGAAATGGGAGATCCCTCCCTCGGATTTGCGGAAATAGCGCACCGGGACACTCAGATTGCGAATGTCGGTCCCAAGCCAGGCCATACGGATGACAGCCTCAGGCTCGAAGTCAAAACCACGCATATGCCGGGTTGCCTGCATGACCTGCCAGAGAGGTTCGATCGGGTAAAGTCGAAAGCCGAACAAACTGTCTCCAATACCCCGCGAGCCAAGTCTTCTTACAAGAAAATTTGCAATTTTTCTGCCCCAGATGCGCTCCAGCGGCGCATCCGGACCAAAGCGTGGTGCCCCCAAGACCATGCTCTCAGGCAGTTCGCGAGAAGAGGAGATGAAAGACATGATGCAGCTCGCATCATGTTGGCCGTCCGCATCCATAATGAGTGCATGGGTGAACTTGGCCTGACGGGCTGCCGCCAGCCCATCGAAGACGGCAGCGCCCTTGCCCCCGTTTTCGGACCGCCTGATGACCCTCAGACCATCATGATACGGAAGATCAAGGTCAGAGCCATCGTCGCTTCCATCGATGACGACCCAGACATCTGACCATACTCGAAGCGCAGACCGAACCGTCTGAGCCAACATTTTTCCGCTATTATAGCTCGGCAGCAGGATCACATAACGTGGGCTCATCACTGACCCATAGACGGCGTTAACCCTGCCTGGGCCCCTTTGTCTTTCCTGCACGTCAGACGCGCGCAGAAATGGATCCCTTTGGTCAAGTAGTAAATGCCCCTGAAGAAATAGAGCCTCGCCTGCACCCGAAAGCGACGGTCGATGCCGCCAGCAAGCAAAAGCAAAACGGCCTCCTCGACCCGGAACATGTTACGGGGCGCCATGAACAGATCACGCATGGCGGGTTGGCGTATCCGATAGATAAACCAGGTAAACGCGTCGGCAGCTTTGACGATATTGCGGTCATAACGCTTCAGCAATTTGTCCTGCCGCTCTGGACGGGCGAGGCAGGCTTTGACCGCCCCAGCGGCCTGAAACGCCCCGCGCATCGCCAGATAGACACCCGTGGAAAACACAGGATCGACGAAGGCTGCCGCATCACCAACCATCAGAAAGTTACGACCGCTCGTCTGCGAACTCAGATAGGAGTAGTTACCGGTCGCCGTCACGCCCCCTTCTCTGACGGCATCTTTCAGACGATCTGACACCTCGGGGCTCGATGCAATCAGTTCATTGAAGAACGCCTCCATGTCACCTTTGCGGCTCTTGAAGACCTCTGGTGCGCAGACAGCGCCGATGCTCGTCGTGCCATCAGCAAGCGGGATGAACCAGAACCACCCTCGGTCAAACCAGATGATGCTGATATTGCCTTCCGCATCCCCTTCCAGGCGACGGGCATTTCTGAAATGCCCGAAGACGGCGGCACTGGCGTTGCGCGGATGGCGTTCTTTCGTCCTGAGCTTATTGGCGATGACCGTGTCACGACCCGAAGCATCCACGACGAAGCGGGCCTTCCAGCTGCGTTTCGAGCCGTCGATCTGCGCCGTCACTGTCGGTGTTGAGCTTCCCTCGAGCTCCACCGCAGTGACACGGCATTTCTCCAGGACTTCAACGCCTTTGCTCTCAGCATTTCGAAGGAGGATTTCGTCGAATTCCGAGCGCCGAACCTGAAAAGCATAAGGGTGACGACGGTCGAGCGCGCGCGCGAAATCGAATCTCACGCTCTTTCCATGAGTGGGAGAGACGAACTCGATGCCTCGCTTCACGATGGACGTGCTCTGAATGTCAGAACGCACGCCCAATTGATCGAGTAACGGCAGATTATGCGGAAGCAGTGACTCTCCAATATGGAAGCGAGGAAACGACTCTTTCTCCGCAATCACAACATTGAGTCCACTCTGGGCAAGAAGTGTTCCCACTGTTGCGCCCGCCGGACCTCCCCCTATAATGAAGACGTCACATTGCTCGCTTCGCATTTTTTCTTCCCGTCTCGTCAAATCAGTCTTCTGGCTCGATGAACGTGCAGACACTATAGACGTCGCGCCCCCTCGAATACCGTCTATTTTTTACCTGAGGCCGCATCAATGTCCACTCCTGAGCGAAGCGATCGCACTCGTGATGCCGTCCACACTGTTGATCGCTATTACAGAAAGCGAGCCGATCTCGGGACCTCGTCGCGTGCTCTCTTCAACAAATTCGCTTCCCATTACAATTTGATCAATCTCTTGTTCTCACTGGGTTCAGGATCCTGGTACCGGCGACGATGTCTCCGGAGGTCAGGTGTCAAATCGGGTACGACGGTGATCGACATCGCTGTGGGTACCGGCCTGCTCGCACGGGAAATCAAGCGGATTATCGAGCCTGACGGTTCGTTGGTCGGCATCGACCTGAGCGAGGCAATGCTTCGCAAGGCGCAAAAGTCTCTTCGCATTCCCTTGATACAAGGCAGCGCAGAGCAATTGCCAATCGCCTCAGCTAGCGCTGATATCCTCACACTTGGCTACGCCTTGCGTCATCTCGACAATATGCACCTCGCTCTGGACGAGGCGCGACGCGTGTTGAAGCCGGGAGGGAAACTGATCCTTATCGAAATGAGCGTTCCTGCAACCGGAATGCTGCGGGCCTTTCACACGATTGCTATCGGCAAGGTTTTGCCTTTCATCTCCTATCTTCTGACGCGGGACAAACGCGCTCGTCGACTGATGAGCTATCATTGGGAAACAATCTCGACTTATCCGTCGCCTGAAACACTCGTTTCCTATATCGCGAGCCATTCCTTTCGCGATGTCCGTCACGAAACTGAGTTCCGTATTTTTCATCTCTTCACCGCACAAAAGCCGGAGAAAGACTGACTTCAGAAACTTGGTGTGAGAGCGATCTCACTCCATCCGGCAAGGATCAGAACACAGAAATATCAAATACAAACTTCAAATAAAATACACATAAATATATAATATCGAAAACATATATTGACGATATATTAATTGCGGATAATGATATCCAATATAATCATAAAGACTCAAATTTTTGGTTTATTTCATCAATGATGTACTGATTATTCATAAATTGAATTATTCCAAAACTTTGCTGAGTTGCCGATTGCGCCTCACGGAGATGTGTTATTAATCTCTTTCCGATCTGTAAGCCTGATAGCTGCCGTGGTGGAGAAGATCGTGCCCCTATTTTCAAAAAAAAGATTCCAAAAGTAATTCAGAACTCAGCGCTGAGCTTGAAGCCCTTAAGGAGCGCTCTGCGCTACTCGACGAGGCATGCGGTGTGGGCCTCTGGGAAGCCGTGCTTTGTAATGGTGACGCCACGCATCCCGAAAGCAGATGGACGTGGTCGCCGGAATTCAGGCGGCTGGCGGGCTACGAAAGCCTGGCCGAGTTCCCGAACCGAATGGAATCCTGGTCTGATCTCCTTCATCCTGATGACGTTGCCCCTACCTTTGCCGAGTTTAACAAGTGCATTCTCGACAAAACCGGAAAAACGCGCCTTAGCGCCAGCTACAGACTTAGAGGCAAAGACAGCACTTATCGTTGGTTTCGTGCGACGGGCGGCTGTATCCATCAAGCTGATGGCAAAACAATCCGCGCCTGCGGTTCGCTGACAAATATCCATGAAGAGATGCTGCTGAAGGAAAATGCGGCACGTGCCGCCGCCGAGGACCAGCAGGCGATTGGAGAACTCGATAAAGGCCTTGCTGCCCTGGCAGCTGGAGACCTCACGCACCGCATCACCGCCGAACTCGCGGTGAAGGCCGATGAGCTGAAAAACAACTTCAACGTTACCGCCGATGCGCTGCAAAACATTATCGGCTCTGTCAGCTCTGCGACCGCGAGCATGCAGAATGGTTCGGCCGATATCAGCACGGCATCCCAGGATCTTTCCAAGAGAACGGAACAGCAGGCCGCGGCGCTCGAAGAAACGACCGCCGCCATCGCAAACATAACGATGACGGTCGAGAAGACAGCCGAGAGTGCGACGCGCGTCAACACCATCACAGCGCACGCACATAAGTCGGCAGAAAGCTCGGGAACGGTCGTCAGCGACGCAGTCAAGGCGATGTCAGAAATCAAGCAGTCGTCCAAGGAAATCGGACATATCATCGGCGTAATTGACGAAATCGCGTTTCAGACGAGCGTTCTCTCCCTCAACGCAAGCATCGAAGCCGCGCGAGCCGGGGATTCTGGCAAAGGCTTTGCCGTTGTTGCCCAGGAGGTCCGAGATCTCGCACAACGCTCTGCTGATGCAGCGAAAAACATCAAGTCGCTTATTTCAGCATCAACCATCCAGGTCGAACAAGGCGTCGCTCTTGTGGACAAAGCGGGCGATGCGCTGCGCGGCATAGCTTTGCAAATCAACGACATCACAAGTGTGGTGGGTGAAATCGCCCTTTCTACGCAACGACAATCCACAGGCATGCGGCAAATCAACACGGCAGTAATCCAGATGGATCGTATGACTCAGCAAAATGCTGCAATGGTCGAAGAAACGGCGGCGTCAAGCCAATCTTTGGCAAAGGACGCGAGCCACCTCGTAACACTCGTCAATCGATTTCGGGTAGCAAGCTGAGACCGCGCTAAAAGGTGCAATCACCTCTATTACTGCATATCATGCCTTTCGTAAGCGTGGTGTGCGTCAACCTTTATCTTGGGCGGAGGGGGCGCACTAAAGCGCTCCCTCCCCCCCTCCTACGTATTTAGGATGAGTGCATATTATCTTTATAGGCACAGATGGTTCACATTATAGCCACCGTCACGCCAGAGCGCGTCAACAGATTGAGGCGAGCCCGTTCAGCTCTGACTAGAGTCTCATAGCGATATTACAACGCTCAAGGCGCCATGAAGAGTTCACTATAAGCTAACTCTGTCGCGTGGGCCGATTACGTTAAAGCACAACCACGTCATCCATATTCTTTATGACTCCAGAGGTAGATGAACGTTCCGCGTGCTACTTGCCCGTCCATTTGCTTTGATCGGAAGCAAGCCCAAGCACAGAAGATCTCGAAACGGCGCCGTCCCCCTCCCAAAACTGCGTTAGATTATCCCACTCGCGACACGCTTCGGTGCCGAGGCGCATCCTAAGAGCACAGAGTTTAGGCCGGTTATTGCCCAAGTTATTCTGGATAGCTTCTAACAGGCCTATGGTAGCCGCCTCCTGCACATAGATATCTCCGTAGATATACCAATCCTCCACAGCGCCAAGAACCGCATCGACTGTAACGACGTCGCCTGATTCCCATAACTTGATCACAAGCCGTGCTAACGAGCCCAGTGCCACATACAATGGCGGATCCGGATCACTATCCCATTCTCGGAGAAAAGACGCCCAACAAGGGTAAAAAGAAGGAGCCGCTACAAGTATGAAATCAAACATACTATTTCTACAGATCGTCGGCTTACTCATTTCAATCTTTCAGGTGCGTTTCAAGTCGTCCTGGAAAAGTGACTGACCACCAGACCTACAGCATCATTACACTCGCGCCTCGCTTCCTCTTAAGCGTAGCCGTTTTCTCACCGATTGAAAATCGGTTTGAGAATGCTCTGATCCGCCTTAAATGAAGGCAGCCCTGCGCCCGGAATTCAGGGCGCAGGACATCACTTCGTTAAGAAACGTTCGTTGCTATCAGAAGTCTTGTAGGGCAACACGCCGCCAGTGATTATCTGCAACGCAAACGTAGTGGTTATGAGCATCATCGGTAAACTGACCGGCTTTGCATGGAGCCGAAGAGGAAGCTGGTGTCGTGAGCTTTTCCGAGTAGGAAACAGCCGAGACGCCTTGAGAAGACTTAATCTGTCCTGAAACGACAACATCCGCTTTGGCCGTGAGCGTTTTCTCAGATGTCAAACCATTGGGAGCTGAAGTTGCTCCATTAGCCTCAACCAGCAGACCGTAATTGATTTTGGTGCCAACGCCGGCACCGATGCCAATACCATAATGGTGACCGACTGGGTTCCAGACGATCTGTCCGCCCGATGTGCATCCATTGCAGCCGACATCCTGACCATTCAGAGCGTTCGCGTCGGACTTTTCCTGTAATCCAAGGTGAAGAGACCCTTCTTCGCCCCAACCTTGCCTGTCGCCTGCCGCTGCTTTGCGGTCATGCGAACCATAAAGGAGCAGAGTTGAAAAATTGCCCGCAAAGTTCATTGACCCCAGCTGTTGCAGAACCTGGCTGTAACCAAGCGGAACGCCGTTCAGGTCGCCGTTAGAGTAAAAATGGAAGCCACCGTCACTCATAGAAAGCGGCTGACCTCCATACATAATGCCGTCAATCAGCATCCCTTTTTTCAGAAGATTGGTCCCTGCAAGTCGCTCCAGATATGAATCGTCAGCTGCGTGATCCATGCCAGTGAGAACGATTGTTTTGCCATGGACCGAGAAACGCTTATCGTGAGCCCACCAGGCTTTATCGAGCAATTGGAGATCCAGCTCCTCACCTTCAGCAGCCAGCGTTGGGCTGTTCGGAACCGTTGCATCCAGCTGGATCATTGAATTGACGACAAACTTTTTACCCACCTGCCCGATGAGGGCTGCTGCATGGGAATAACGAGAAATATAAGTATCAAGACGATCACCGGCATTCTTACCGGGCGCCACTTTTGTATTTAGAGCCGAGAACTGCGACGTGTTATGCGTCCAGCCTGCCGAATTCGTATATGGGTTTGTCGAGACCCGAATTGTTGTGTAACTGCCGTCGGCGTCAGCCCCGTCAGCCCAGTTCCAGATATAACCATACCAAAGTGCCGGGCTATCGGTCGACCCTGTTGCCTGCGTTGAGATCATCCCGTTGTAATAATTGGAATAAACTCGGCTATGCGCGACCAAGAGTGCCTTATCCTTCGGTGCCAGAGCTGGCCGCACCGCGAAACCATCACCGGCAAATGTCACAGAATATCTTGTCCCGCTGGGGGTAGGCGCATCCGAAGCCTCTTCACCCAAAGTGAGGCGGGGTGCCCGGTTTGAGACCTTTTCCATGATCCCGATCGACTCATCATAGCCCGTGCCGCACCGCGAAAACTGTTCGAAAGGCGAGTCATTGACGCTCAAAACGCATCCCCCGAAATCGCTTGGTCCGATCAGTGGAGAGGTGATCTTGGTAGGAGCAAAATCATTATTCCCTACTCCGCCGATGAGGATAGATGTAGGCGCAAGCGCTCCGTCGACGATGGCCGGAACACCTTGCATTATCGCAGGCTGTCCGCTTTGCAAGGAGCCTAGCTGGGTCGAGCCACGCACATACAAATTGCCTGACGTGTCCATCGGTGCGGTTAAATTCCCCGATCCGTTCAATCCGGCGATACCGTTGGGCTGATTCACCTGAGACTGCGTCACGTACTGATTGGACTGCGCAAGCGCTGAACCTGAAATCAGGGATAGTCCTAGGCTCAATGCAGTTATCGCCCTATGATTATTCATGCATTCCTTCCGAAAGTCAGCGCTTGATGCGCAGTTTTATATAAGACAAAATTAGATATTTTTCAATATCTTATATATAATACCCAACATGATTCTATTTTTACCTCTGGATTTTCCATTCTATCATTCACCTATATTTTATTTTCAAAGATTTTAAATAAAATCTCATAACAATAAGGCGGCAATCAAATTCGATAGCTCATAATCTGGAGCCAGTCGCTTGCACTCGGGCTTACCGCTCGTTCGTCGGTGCAGTATGCTGCTCTATCCGACTATCACAGCCCATACCAAGGCCGAACTGACTGCGCTCGCTGCGGAGTTCAAGGCGATCTCAAAGTTAGAAATTGATAATTGGACCGAGGTAAGTCGTTGGATCAGTATTAATATCGGCCCGCGGCGCCAAGTCCACCCATGTAAGAAATGAGCGACGCGCCACTCATCTTCCTTATCCTGCCAGGCAATCGAGAAATTGTTCGTTTCTTATGTGTGGCAACGTCATCATCCTGATGCGGCCGCATATTCGACCAGCGCGGATGGGTGGTGATCCTATGGAGCAAGCCCTCGCCCTCCATGTATCTATTGCAAAATGCAATATTTCTGAATTCGGAATAATCGTCAATACCTCATCTATGACTGCTGCTCCATTTTTTTCCGCGGTTCAGCTTTTTGTAAGTCTCGCGACGCTGAATCTTGCTCCTGCTGTAAGCAACCATCACCAACGAGATACAATATCTAGGCCCCGTGAACACGCCCGCCAGCCAAAACCCAGACCAGCGCATGACCGACGACGATTCGGGATTCTGGATCGGCAACCACGGAAAATCCAAGTGTGTGTCGCAAGTCTCAATTAATTCTAGAGGAATAGTTAACGGAGACTACCGCTACGAACTTAGGATCAAAAACAATGCCAAAAAGCCAGATCCCCGCCCTAATGTTATTCGCCAACTGCTTTGTCATCGTGAGCTTACGGGCGATGGAGGTAGAGATTAAGTATGGCACGGAAGCTATGCTCTATATGTCCGCCTTTCTCCTCGGTCTCGCCTGCATCGTCCAAATGATTTTGCGGTTGTTCGAGGCGCATCGGCCTCGTCGTCGTTATTGACCTGTAAGGACCGCGCGTCGGGAATACCTCGACAGCGCGGCGTGATACCTGTGAAGGGCAAGCGGAATTCGTTGTACCGGGGGGGGCAAGGAGCGGTGCCTTTCAGTTGTCCAGCGGACGCTACCCCGCGCCACGTCGCGCACTAAACCAAATCCGCATCCGCTTAATTCGATTAAGTATATCTTAACGATTATTCGAAAATACTAGATTGAACCGACCGGGAGGGGCATTTGAATATCCGTCGCATTGTTATCCTGACGATTTTCTCCATAGACTTGTCAGCTTGTCATAAAAGAGCGCCCGAAACTACTACGGTGATGATGGACTGGGTTACTTGTCACCTTGAGAGCGGGCAAGAACTCTGTACGAACCTAACTCTTACGAAGAGTTTTCCATTCGACAATCTTCCGGAACCTAAAAAGGACGGCTTTGCTAGAGATTGTGCCAACAGGGGTTTATGCAATGTGCAAGTCTCGGTTCCTGAAGGAGATAAGGAGAAGACGTTCTTCTCCAAAATTTATGATATCAGCTGGAAACGTGCAGAAAGAGACGCGCCAGGCCTTATGCGCCAGGAAATGGGTTTTTTCCACTGAAAAAACCAAATGATTATCAAGATATTAGCTGCAGAATCGATGCCCAATCAATGTCCTATTACAAACTATCGGTCGGATACTGCTCTCCCGTCATGATGGTTTTAAATTTAAATAAGTGTCTAAGCCGCCAATATTTGAAATTGCACCGCGCTTTTTCTGGTGCGGGTTTGATGGCGCCCTGACCACCAAGATCCGCATCGACAGCGCGGGCAAGCGCCTTTTCCGTTCACTGGTCCAGGCTGATACCAGCAACATCGGCAGCCGTCGCAACCCGCGCATGGAGCGACGGATCGACACGGAACATCAAACGCCTCCTCTAGGCCTTTTGAGGCTCGCGGCCTCGTTCCACACATATGGCAAGATAGTCATCGACGGCGTTTTCAAATGCGGCTTTCAGTTCCGAAACGCTCTCACCCTCAAACACAACCTGATCACGGATACCGCTAATGCGGCCTACGAACACCGCGTCATCAGCCTCGAAGGTGACAGCAGCGAAATAGCCTTTGTAAGTCATGGCGCTCATGGGGGTACTCGTGAGAAGGGTAGAATATCAGAACTAAATCGCCAGCACATCCATCGGCACATCGAGCGCAGCAGCAAACTTCTTGATCGCGTCTACGCTGCCTGGTTTCTTACCTTTCTCGATCTCATTCAGGTAGGTCTTAATGATACCCGCCGACACGGCAAGGGCGGCCTGCGTCAGACCCTTTCTTTCACGCAGGATCGTCAGTGCAGGCACTTCGTCCATGACCATTCGTCGCGTTTCCTCTGCGGTGAAAATCACGCGCTCACCCAGGTCTCGCTCTGAGGCTGCGATCGCCTTGCGATCCTGCTGATCATCGAGCTGGTCGAGTAGCCCCTCCTAGTCGCTGCGGCTCACCGTAACTGTGTCTGGCGTCTGGCGTCTGGCGTCTGGCTCAGGATGGTAATCCCGCGCATCGGTAAATCTCCCTCGTTTGTTGACCGCGACAGCCTCGATTGCAACGTCTGTCTGGCGGTAGACGGCCCGCCACATGCCCTTGCGCGCCCGCCAGTATCCCGGATTGCCCTGCATCTCGGTGATGAAGGAAAGGCGTTGCGGGTGAAGATCTGCGACCTGTGATGGCCTTATGGCCTGTCAGATTGGACGATAGGCTTTTGGGTTGAATTCCTATCTTATGGATGCTGGGTTGGAAGGCATCGGGCGCCTTTCGCCAGAAATAGGATCAGATCGATAAGGGACGCGCAACTGCCCAGCACGGCCTTACCAACATACGACACATTTCATCTTTGCAATCAATGAGAGTAGCAAGACGCTGGATAGAGCCCATAGAAAGTTTTTTTGGCTCTTGGAAAACTTTCTAGCATTGGTCTGGGCTGCTATTTTTCTTTGGGGCGGTACGGAGCCCTCGGCATTGGCGGCGGATTCACGGTTGTACGTCGGACCAGAACAGGCGTCATGGAGCCGGAGCCAAGCCTAGACAAATCTGCCATCTGAGAAGATACTTGATCAGCGGGCGCTAGGACGGAGCTCAATTTTTCCTCATAGCTCGAAAGCTTCAGACTTATTTTAGATAACTGTTCCATAATGACTTTGGTGCTTGGAACGTCGATTGTTCCTGGCGTCGCAACTTCAAATTTATAACTATCAACATAAGACTTATAGAGCCCTTTATTGTATAGTTGGTGGACTTCTTTCATCTTATCAGCTAAGAGAGTTATGAATTCTGTCGTAGTATTAAACTCTAAACTTTTTTGATACTGCATATACTGGAATGATCCCAGATCAAATGGAGCTTTAGTTTCACTGTCCATCACTAAAATTGTGGGCTTCTTCGTAGATAGTCTCAAACCAGCTTCGAACATAACGTTTGGGTTAAGGTTACTCAGGTCGCATATAATTATTTCGTTATCATAAAGGTTTTGCAGAATCTTAGACTGAATTATGTCAACTCGGTCGTTATCCCACACCACATTAGGCTCAAAACCAGCTTTTTTCACAGCAATTTCGAGTATTTCCCTGACCTTCTTCCAGTGCTCTGCCGGATATAATTCTGTCATCTGCGATATAGGCATAACTATACCACACACGAGCCGTCCATCATCTCGGACAGATGATTCATTCGCGTTTGGTGATGTATTCTGAGGAGGGCGCGTCATCCTGCTGAAGCCTTTTTTTGGTTCTCGTTCCAATTGAAAGCTTAAAACGAGTGTGTTGCATAGACCAAAAGAGACTTCTTTGAGAAACTCATCAGGCTAATCCGGTATATTAATTCGATTTTTCTCGTACTCTCTCACAAAATTTCCTGTACCGCAGCCCCAATTCTCGCGACAATGCGGGAATGACGACAGCGCCGAAAATTCACGAAAATTCTGCTCAAATGGCGAGGCCGAAGGCGGCCAAACGCCCTGTCGTTCCGCGCCTCGAAACGGCGCTGACAGCCACGCCGGAACGGATCGCAAAGCCGGCTTATAGCAGGCCAGCCAGCAGCAGGAAAAAATGCGACCATCTTCTGAATTTGCGTAAGGCGGGGGACCTGGACGCAGAAGCGGAAACCCTAGCGTGCCGGTGGCGGAACGATTACGAGTTTGGAACCCACGGCTACGGCGATTTTATGCGTGGTCCCCTCCCTGACGATTACATCAAGGGCGATGCAATCACCTTCGCAACGTCGAGAGGCTATGCCTGTGAGCGCATTGGCTTAGTTCGCGACAGCCTTGGGGTTGATGCTCACAACTTGCTCGTTCAGTTGCTCTCCGACGATCTGTCGTTTGCCGAAATCGCGCGGATGATGTTCCCAGATCTCAACAAGACAAATGCTGATAAGGCGGTTCGGCAGCGCGCTGTCATGCTGCTCCAGATCCTGCCGAACGCCTACAAAGCAGCATGCAGGGCTCAATGGGAGAAGAAATCCCTGGTCGACAAATCACGCTGTACGTTGGCCATGCCGCGCAGTAAGATTTGTCAAATCCACAAAATTGCGCAGTCCAAAATTCTCCATCAATCCTGTCGGTTGTTGGTGGGGGATGTCGTGCAATTTGGAGCGGTGCGCTTTGTCGTCAACAGCGCAGCCTCTAACATTGCGGTAATTGGACTGTGATGAACTGGGTCGGCGGTGGAAGGCCGTCATCTGTACACACGTTCTACAGGGCCTACAGGGAAGTGACTTCACGGGTCATCGAAAACGCCTATAAAAATTTTACTTTCTAACTGCGAGATAAGTTATATTGAACATTATATAAAATAAATCATCGTTATGATAATGAAATATACACCCTATGTCCCTGATGCTACCCTCAATCTCGTGATCTAATGCCAGATTGATGCCCCTACGGTTCGCCTTGGGTGATTTCTAACGAAGACTCTGATTCTGTCTTATATGAGAGAATTTGTGCGAGTGTCTTAAATGTTGCCACGATGGGGCGCGTTCATTCCCTACTTCTCGGATCACTACCCACATGGGAAGAGGTCGAACCCGTATGAGAAGGTGCCAGGCCGGTTCGTTCCACTGGCGGTGGAAAAGACGAAGCCTGCTCGACGCAGAAACATGACGATCACCCGCTGATGACGTCAAACCCTGCGCTTTCGTAACAGAGGCGCAGGACATGGCTCGCGGTTGCTTTAGCGTTGAGAGAGCCTTTCAGTCAGAGCTTGACCCCAGAAGAACACGCGCGCCCTCTCTGCCTGTGAAGAGAAATCCGAAGTCCCAGTATACTCGATATGCCGGGTCCCCCTCGCTCAGCCAAAATGACTCAATGGTGCTTGCACCATCAACCAAATGGCCAACTTCACTCTTCAGAACATCTAACAAACCAAGCAACTTTGTGGATCGAAGAGTCTGAGGCGCTGGGCCGCAACCATGATCCCCTTCATAGAGCAGATTATCCCTGATTTCAGTCCAAACGGACGCCTTCTCCACTTCTCTGATCTCGCCAATTACTGCATCAATCCCGAAGGCAGCCTTCATGATCGTGCCTTTGCTGACTGGACCCGGCAAAGGCACTTCGGTGTATTGGAGGAAGACCGTATAGTTCCGGCCATTTCTATTCAGTGTTTCGGCTACATCGTCCAGAACTCTAGGATCCATTCTACCTCCATTATTTTTTACACTCGGGTGAGTCTTATTGAAATGAGTCATAGCCGATATGGCCTGAATTGCTGGATTACGGAATCGCCCAATCAATTCCAAATGCCGCACAGATACCGATCTCTTCGGTCCAGGCACCTGTGAGTGAATACTTAGGCCATGGGCGCACGCTCCGTAGCAGATGAGCCAGACGGGAGCCGTCGCGAGATCCATCGAGCCGAAGCCTTACCGGACAGGTTGATAGTCTATCATCTACGGCAATTCGGAGCTAATGAGGTAGATACAGTCAGGGTAGTACCATATCTCGGGCACAATTGCACTCCACCCCCTCCAAAAAGAAGAAAACATGCGTCGAGTTTTAATCCTCATTTTACCACTGTTCTTCACGTCATGCGCGAGTGCGCCTAAAAAGGAACTTAGGGCCTACTACCCGGAAGATCTGATCAAAAAAAATGAGACTGGGGACGTCACCGTATCCTGTGACATCGCCGTCGATGGACGTCCTCAAAATTGCCGCATCGTATCTTCGACGAACCACCACTTTGATGCGGAGGCTTTAAGATTTCTTGACAAAGCACGCTATGAACCTGCCATGCATGATGGCCATCCCGTAGTCGAACACGGCCACATCTTGCATGTAAACTATCGTCTTGGTGACTGATCTTTGCAGGAGATGGATGAGCACTCCGCCCTCGCGTAGCCGGGTGCCTGCACCCAGCATTCGAAGGGTGCAGGCTCTCACATCAGTTCGTCGGGTTCTCGGGCGCGTCGGAACGACTGTTTTCTCGCGACCGTCTTTGCCGGTAGCGATCGTGTGAACCGCGTCACCAAGCAGCACTATCAGAATGGCCACAGCGACCTTCGGACAATTGATATGCAGGGCATAGGCGGCAAGCCCGATCCCCGCCCGGATGGATGCTCAAGAGGCACGCCTAGCCACACTGGTCGAGCGCTTGGAAACCGCGATGACAGCGTATGATCCGTCCGCAGGCTTCACCACCGATTACCGCCCTATGCGCTTCTTCGTTGAAAACGCCGGGGTGCTGCAAAAAGGCCGAGGCGGCCTCATCCGCAATGTGTCGCGTCGTTGCGTGAACTGGCTGCTCAGGAACGAGCTGGGCGGCAGCATACGGCATAGCAGGGATCAAGAACGGCATTTGTTCCACGTCGACGCCATTCCCCGCTGGATGCATTTTGAAGGCGCAGCGATGATCCGCGCCCACATGGACAAGATGACCGGACAAGGCACCCTTGCTCGAAAAGGGAAGAAAGGCCGGACGGAACTGTCACCACTCCCTTTCTCCCGCCCGAAGGAGATAGCGTCATGAGCGCCCTCACCCAGGGCGAGAACCCACGCATCACGGCTGCTGTCATGTCGGAAGGCCAGATGCTCTGCTTCGACGCGACGGATTACCTGCTTGAACCCGGGGCTCAGGCCGTGGTGATCGGCGCGCGAGGGCGGATCCATGTTGCGACAATCGGCAAGGATCACCCTGACGAAATGAGGCGCAAAGGCATGAACCGGGGTGCGATCATTCCCTACGTATCAGGCTGCTACCCGCCCGGAACGAGGGAGAACCTGTGTGTGAAGGTGCCGGGCCGGTTCGTTCCACTGGCGGTGGACAAGACGACGCCCGTGCAACGCAGAAACATGACGATCACCCGCTGATGACGTCAAACCCTGCACCCTTAATCACAGAGTGCAGGGCATTACCTCAATCAGAACCGTCTGCGACGATCAGAAATCCTGCAGCGCAACTCGACGCCAATGATTGGGTGAAGTGCAGACATAATGATAGTTTTGGTCGTCCTCAGATCGCCCGGGCTCGCAAGATGCAGATGAGCTCGGAGGAGTATCCAGCGTTCCAATCACTGCATCGACCCGGAGGTAGCTCCATCCTCCTTTACTGTTTGTTATGCGCAGCATAGGTGCTTTTTGTACGGGAGAGACATCTCCGTAGGCTAACAACGAGGCCGCACCAGTTGCGGAAGGCTGCAACACGACCGATCTTCCGTTGTTAACATCTAGATTGCCGCCGAATGTTCCTCCGCCGCTGACAGAGATAGATCCCTTCACAACCGCGCCATTATTAGCGGTTATGGTGCCACTCGTAGAAGCATCTCCCCAACTGTCGACCGTAAAGCACGCCGTCCCTGCGAGATCGCTGCCTTGAAACCGGTCTGCGTTGAGCCCGCATAGGGCAACGCCGTTCTTCGACCACGCCGGATTGAATGTGATCGCAGATTCAAATACTCCGTCGACGTTATACCTGCTTGCTGATTGCCTTGGACCGAACCAGTACGAGATATCCGCCGCCGCCGCCGCATCCGCCTGTGTCACCCCATTGTGTTTGTCATTTACACCATCGACCTGAGTCCAAAGTTTAACGCTTTCGAGATAGCCGACATCCTTGCTAGGTTCCTGCCACCATTCGGCGAGTGGCTTTCTTACACCGACCGCAGGGGTGGGACCCATGCGGCTCCCTGTGACATATTCATCGCCGTCGAAGTCGATACCATTCGAGCCCAGCGAGACACGTACCCCTTGGGGCCATCCACCCGCCACAGCCAAACCGTAGCTGTCATCGCTTGGCACATTTCCGGCCAGGCCTATCGTCAATCCGTGCATGGTCGCGCCATAGTCTGGTCCGTAATACCAGTTGTCCAGTTCCTCATCGCACTTGCGCGAAGGACCGAAAGCGGCGGAGCCTGGTCCGTCAGCACCAGGATTACCGTTTACCAGGCAGGTAGTGTTACGGGTAAAGTGCTTCATGTACACGCCGAAAAACAGCGACGTGGATTTCAGCTGACCGTAAATGACCTTGTCCAATGCATCCGTTCGGCCGTTGTTGCTGGCAGATCCCGGGGACGGGACATGACCATTTGGCACAGGAGGACTGCCATTGAAGGGTTGCCACTGACCCGCCATGTCGAATCTTGTAAAGCTGCCCTTCGCGTCAGTACCGCTCTGAGAACTTCTATACGTATTACCGTAAAACTGCTGGTTCTGGTCTCTGTGGGTGTTGACACCTGACAAGCTCGGACCGGTAAAAATAGGCGGCCCTGCGACGATGTTTGTTATAACATGCATATCGGCATGCATTTGCTGCAGATATGACTTGGGAAGTGCAGGCCGGACGATTGCCCCATTTGCTGTTAGTGTCACAGCATGGGTCTTCCCTGTCTCATCAGGTATTTCTGCGCCGGTCATATACCAGGGAGGGTTGTTTGTCGCCAGAACGTACTGAGTGACAGCGTCCCATCCCCCGGCGCCACAATTAACCCCTGTGCCAGGGTCGAGCGTCATTGCAACCGACTGGACGCAACCGCCCTTGTCGCCCACGCCATAAGGCAAGGCGTAGAACTTGGTGAAAACGCTATCATAAAGTTGATGCCCACCAAATGATGCCATATGGTCTGCAACTTGAGCGTTCATGTCTACATGCGGTGTCTCGAGTGTGATGCGTGGCCCAGCCATATGCCCTGCGTCTTCGGCCCACCCAGTCCATGCCCATTTCGGAGAAGCGGGCATATCACCTGCGTCGACTGATTGCGTACCCTGGACCTTGTTAGCTTTGACCGCTGCGCTGATCGCGCCCGATGCATCTAGACCAGCGACACCATTAGGCTGATTGATTTGGTCTTGGGTGACATATTGATTCGATTGAGCTGATGCGCACGCCATCCCTAGAAAGGCTCCAGAACTTAGCATGATTACGATTTTATTTTTGGTCTTCAATTAGAATGCTCCGACTCAAATCTGCGCTTGAGCGCTCATGCTTTATATAATAAAACATGAATATATGCACGATAATTGATAAACTTTATTTGTTTAATATCGAGTATAGCCGGGAAATCGAGGTCTGAATACAGCGTTGGTGGGCGCGAAAAAGCATAGTCGAAAGTTGCGAGATATGTTCGTGCTAGTCATTGACAGCGTCCGAACCTTGGCGCGAGATGCCTTTCATGAGAACACTCTGAGCTATGCTCATGCTCGCAGTACTTCCTCTCCTAGCGTCTGCTACTTCCATAGCCAGAGTCCAGACGAGACCGATGAGAGGTGGCTGATTCGTATGCTCGGAACGACACCCGTCGTCGAGGTCGCGTCGAAATGCGCCTCAGGATTGATGACGGCGAGCGGGCCTCTACTGATCCGAAAACACGGATAGTTTTCGCGCTTACTTTACAACATTGCGGGCTTGATGCCTAATGATCAGGCAGAAATAACAAAGAAGAGACGATGCGGAAACAGATCATTGGGTTATTTATTCTGATGCTTCCGGGGTACGCGTATGGCGTCCCTCAACGGCCGCTGCCTAACCCCAACCACTTCCATAGACGGTATATCGGACCTATCTATCCCGAACCTCTATTGGATAAAAATATACAAGGCAGCGTCATTGCGGTTTGTGATATTTATACGGACGGCCGTGCACATAATTGCCACATAAAATCGTCTACACATCCTCTATTTTCAAAAGCTACTTTGGATTACATTTATAAAGCACGCTATCGGCCCGCCGAAAAGAACGGCCATCCCGTGATCGAGTACGGCCATACGATACACGTAAATTTTTCTGTTGGTGATTGACAGGTGCCGGAAGCGCACTGGCAGAGGTATCGGACAAGCTTCAAATCGTGCAGGGCGCGGCAACGGCGGGCACCAATCTATCGGCCCTGCCGAGTGCCGTGTCGTCAGTAATCGACAGACTGGAAACGGCTGGCAGCGGGTTGATGACGCTAATCGACAAAACGGGGCAAAACCTCGAGGGCATCACTCTGAACAATTTTTCGTCGCTAGCCGCCCTCTCTCTTAACGCTCAACTTACCCGCACTAGCGTCGACGCAGGCGCTGCCGTGAACCGGGTCTCCCTCAATGCAGCGACCGCTACCAACGTTGACACTGCCTTGACTTCCCTCCGCACCCCGGTCGTGCGGTTTTGGCGGACATCACCTCCTGACGGCTCAAAATGGCTGCCTGTTTAACGCGCTCTGAAATGGATCGCCCTGCACGGCAAGGAGAGGCTTCCAGGCGTGAAGCTCTGACTTACGACACCGGCGATCGGGTCGGGATCGATCATTCCCATTGAGAAAGGAAAAACCATGAGTGAATCGCAGACAATTGCAGTCAAAAGGAATGACGCCGTGACGAGCCTCGTGACTTCGGGTGAAAGCGTGTTCAGATCAATCACGGACAAGGATATGTCTGAGAACCAGCAGAAGGTGTCAAACGGCATCACGTCAACGGCTGGCGGCCTCTCTCCCGCGCTCGCAGCGTGTGCTTCGTTCGATCTGGCGGGCGTATTTTCAGGCACCAAACAGGTGTTCAACGGGCAAACGCTAACGATCACCAGCGCCAGGACCGAACCGGTCACAGATTCCGCTGACGCCGCAGACGCATCGTGAACGCTTACGCTGCCCTCGGCGCGCTCGTTCTTGTAACGGGCGGCGTTGGAAGTCTCGTCTGGTTTGCAAACCGGGCGGGGAAAAATGCAGTATCCGTGAGCACGTCGGAAGCTGCCAAGTCCTCAGCCGATGCTCAGACGCGTAAAGCTCAAGCCATGGCACAGGCTCAGGCCGACAAGCCAGCGACGGAAGAGGCAATATTGCAGCGCCTCGGGGATGGCAGTGCATGAGGTGGGTTGCTCTAGTCGCTATCCTCGGTCTCTCTGCCTGCACGTCGGTGCAGTATGTGCCCTGCCCTACCCTTGTGACCTACAGCAAGGCTGATCAGGCCGCGCTTGCTGCTGAGATCAAGGCCAGTCCGAAGCGGGAAACGGTGCGCTGGATTGGGGATTATATCGCTTACGGGACCAGGTACGCGCCTGCCAGAAATAAGAGCTTAAACGCTTCTGGTTCGCCATGATGTCGGAGGCGGGTTCTTCCTGTGCGTGTCTGCGAGCGAGCGGAGCCACTCGGAAATGGTGGCGGGTATTTCTGCCGTTCCTGCTGCCCAACGTCGCGCCTGCCGCTCATCACAGCCTAAGGCCGAAGCAAGCCCGCGCTGTGACCAGCGCAGGGCGTCGAGGCATTCCCTCAGTTCACTGGGGGTCATCCCCCCACCGTCCATCTGACGAGAGCGAATAGGCCGCCCATCAGGCCCGCGCCTGCCGTGAAGGCCAACGCCAGAGCCGAGATCAGGAACTGCCACGGCATGAAAGCGCGCTGCGTGTTCTTGAGGTCGCTATCTGCCTGAAGATTGGCAATCTTGAGGATCTTTTCGATAAGGTCGAGGTCGAGGCGGGCTGTTGATTCACTCATGGGGTATTCCCTCAAAGCTCGGTGGGTCAATTCCCTTCCGATGTCCGCAATATGCGGCCCATTGACTCCGAAGTCAATCGCTATTCGTCATCCTTGTCCCGCTAGGCCATGGAATAATCGATCGTCTCATGTGGCGGCAACGGCTCACCTTGGTGAGGCCACATATTTGACCGGCGCAGGTGGGCGGTGATCCTCTGCGCCAGTCCCCTCGACCTCAGCCCCGGTCATCTTCGCGTTCAAGCGCCTGTGCCTTCCGCTGTCGTCAAGCTTGAGCGCCATGAGGATCACGAAGTGTACGTCTTCTTCGGTAGCTGGGGTCGGGCTCGTCATGGATTAGAACAGAACGCGAACGATGGCTGCGAGTCAATTAAAAGGTTCCGCTCCCTCGACGCGCCTCGTAGATGAACAAGGCAAGAACAAACTGCACGGATTTTGCACAGGTCTAGCCGTGCAGCACTAGACCAAATCAGATCAGTTCAGATTTTGTTTCTTTGGGGAAAGACCCGCAACCACTCAAAAAACGCCTGAATTCTGGGGGTGAGGATGGTGGGTGCGACAGGGATTGAACCTGTGACCCCTGCCGTGTGAAGGCGAAGCGACAACAAGACAAGTCATTGTTATCACTCACCTTCATACGCTCCCAAACTTAGGTGGCCCCGATCTGGCACGAGTAAACGATATCGGGCCAGTCAGTGTTCTCGAGCCAACGAATCACCCCCTCACGATGATGGTCCGGCATCTTCTTGGCGTAACGCGTCACCATCGTGATCGTCTGCCATCCACCATCCTCTTTCAGCTTGAGCAGATCCTTGTGGATGCAATAGTGCCACGTCGCCCAAGTGTGACGCAGGCAATGCGGGGTTAAGTTCGGCACAAATACACGCCTCTCCTTCGCCTCGCCCTTAGGCGTCCAGACCCGTTCACGCCCCGGCAAGCCTGCTCGCTTGCAGGCATAAGCCCAGGCGTTCTTAATCTGCCCCCCGCCGTTCCGCCCTGTATCATAATAGGCGTCTCCCATAACAAGCCCTTGCGGCCCACGCGTCGAGCGCACGGGACGGAAGACCCGTCCCGATCTGTAAGGCAGCCCAGCAAGCGCCAGCACGACGACAGGCGGCAGATCTATGTGGCGTTCCGTGCCCTGCTTTTGCCAAACGACCGCACGCGCCGCAGGAAGATCCACGTCAGACCAATCTAAATCCAACGCCTCGGACATGCGGGCGCCTGTACCGATCAGGAAAACAAGCAACGGCCTGACGTGCGCGGTTGCTTCGTTAACAAGATCCACCGCTTCATCAGGTCGGATAAAAAGCATTTTCGTCTGAGGTACGCGCGGGGGCTGAAACGCGGGCTTATCGCACCATCCCCGAACTGCTGCGAATTCCAGGATCGCCCGAAGCGGGGTCAGAACGCCTCGGATCTTCGTGGCTGGTGAGGCGTCGGCTCCATCCCTTAGGAGCGCCTTACACGCCTCATCTGCGTCACCTTGAGTGATTGAGGTGAGCTTTCGTTTACCAAAATGCTTAAGTAGACGCTCAACGTGGTTTAGTGTCGTCTCGCTCCTCTGCTCCGCCTCAAGATAAGCGGAAACAGCGGCGGCGAATGTTACGACCGCGCGCTTGCCGTAGACGCTCTCTGCCCAGAGTTCCGCCTCACGCTTTGCCCTGTAAGCTTCTGCCTGCTTCGGGTCAGACGTTCCAGAGCTTTCGTATATGCTTTTTCCTCGGACGGTTCCGCGGATGTAAAGGTCGCGCCTTCCTTTTCGGGGACGGATCGTGAGTGACATTCCAGGCTCTCAATAAGGGTCTTGATATCCTCGGGGCTGAACTTGATCCTTGGCCCTATGCGGCGATGTGTAGGCTTACCATTGTGCTCGGGCACTTTCCCCAAGTGTCTGAGCAGCTTTGTCCGGCCTACGATGCCGCGCAAGTCTGTGCCAAGAACGTCAAGCATTGGGCGCAGCTCGGCATTCCTTCACCCATAAGCTCCCTCCCTCTGGTGCTCGGCGAAATCAGCGTAGATCGCCTCAATATCCGAAGGCCCCGCATCCAGCTCGTACATAACGGCTAGCAGCGTCTCGACCTTGACTGCGTGGCCATGCACGATACGCGCTACCGTGTTCACTCCCATGCCAATGGCGAGAGAAATGGCCTCCATGGAGCGCCCGTCTCTCTCGATCAGACGCCGCACGCGCTCGCCTAGGAGGCGGTTGAAGGGGGTTCGG
>NZ_BAJT01000018.1 GCF_000613845.1 Asaia astilbis JCM 15831 | reverse complement strand
CTGATCGACCTCAGCGTTCCTTGGGCCAAGCGCATCGACAGAACGCACCTCGCATCGCGGCCTGTCGAGGAACATGCCCTGAGAGCGTCGAGGTTTGGCGCTGAGGGAGGTGTGGGATGTGAGACGACAAACTCAGCGTCGGAGATTGGAAGGCACTGTACGGGGCGGAAATTGGCGCTGGTGAAGTGGTCAATCATAGCGATGCAAGTTCTATCCGTGGCTTTTCTTGTCACTGACTTGGGACTGGCGCTTGGCTTGCTGACGTGGGGGGTTAGTTTCTTGGCTGGCATGATGATTGCGCGGCTTTGGATACTTCCAGTCGCGGAGGCCAGAAGGGCGGCTAGGCTTCGCGCTTCTGTCGGGGGTGCTGAACGATGAAGAATTCCAGCATTTGGTCTGCGTTCGGGATGGCAGTTTTCCTTGAAGTAGCCATTGGGGCGACGGGCGGCCTCACTCTCGCAGGTCTTGGCGGTTTATTGGCTTTCTGGGCCTTTGTTTTGGGGGTGTGGGTATCTGGTGAGGAGGAGATTTGATGGGCGATTTGCCATCATCAAATGGGCAAAAGAAGGGAAAGCAACCGCAGAAGCGGAACGCTACATCTTTCAAGCCGGGGCAAATCGCCAACCCAGCAGGCGCCCGAAAGGAACCCGCAACAAGCTCTCAGAAAACTTCGTCGCTGCCCTTTACGCAGACTTCGAGGAGAACGGTCAGCAAGCAATTGAGATGATGCGGATCGAAAAGCCGGGCGACTATGTGAAGGTGGTCGCAAGCCTGGTGCCGTCTCAGTTTCAGGCGGTCGATGGAGACGGCGAAGCATCAGGGCTACAGATCATTATCCGCAAGGATATCTGATGCGCGCATGGTGGTATGAGCCATTTTTGTTTGCGTGCGGATTGGCCACGATCATCGGCGGATATCACATGCTCGGCGGCCTTATGGTCGGCGGTGTCGTCTATAGCCGAGCGCCTGCCATGGCCTGGCAGGGTGCAAAGAACATCGCGTTCATGTGCCGGGTCACTGCCTATCGGGTCCGACATTGGCGCAGATAATTCTTCCGAATAACTGGACGCCGCGCCCGTATCAGTTGCCTCTCTGGCGCTATCTGCAAGCGGGAGGAAAGCGGGCGTTTGAGGTCGCTCATCGTCGGTGGGGGAAGGACGATGTTTGCCTGCATCACGCCGCGATTAGCGCCCATGAAAGGCCTGCGTCCTATTGGCATATGCTCCCGCTCTATAGCCAGGCACGCAAAGCGATCTGGACAGCCGTAAACCCCCACACTGGCAGGAGGCGCATAGACGAAGCTTTCCCGCCTGAATTGCGGGAGAATACCAACGATCAGGAAATGTTTATCCGGTTCAAGAGCGGCGCAACGTGGCAGGTTGTCGGCTCGGATCGTTATAATTCTCTGGTCGGCGCGGGCGTGGCAGGCGTGGTGTTTTCAGAGTGGGCGCTCGCAAACCCCGCAGCATGGGGCTACATCCGGCCAATGCTCCAGGAGAATAACGGCTGGGGCGTTTTCATCACCACCCCACGCGGCAAGAACCATGCGTACAGCATGTTCCAGCACGCAGAGCATGATGACGGGTGGTTCGCAGAGCGATCAACCATCGGGTTGACGGGCGCGCTTACTCCTGAGCAGGCCCGGCAGGCTAAAGCTGAATACATCTCGATCTATGGCGAGGATGTGGGATGCGCTCAATACGAGCAAGAGTATGACTGCTCATGGACGGCGGCGATCCTCGGGTCGTTCTATGCCCGCGAGCTATCAGCGCTCCGCAACGAAGGACGCCTCTGCACGATCGAGGCAGTACCAGGGGTGCCGGTTCATACGTCATGGGACATCGGGATCAGCGACGACACCGCGCTTTGGCATTTCCAGGTAGTGGGAGCGCAGATACTTGTCCTTGGCTGCCACGCACAATCCGGGGTCGGGCTCGATTATTACGAGACCTATATGCGGGATATCCATTCTCAAAAATGCTGGCTGAAGGGCGTTGACTTCGTACCGCACGATGCCAGAGCCCGCGAATGGACGGGAGGGCGAACGCGGATCGAAACCATGATGGCCATGGGATTTAATCCCGAGCTTGTGCCCAATGTCGGTTGATGGACGGCATCAACGCTGCTCGTCGCACATTGCCTCTTTGCGTGTTCGATAGTGACACCGAAATGACCGGCTTCTCGGCTTTGGAAAGCTACAAGCGCAAGTGGGACGACACGAAGAAAGCCTTTTCCCAAGGTCCGGAACACGATTGGGCGTCACATTATGCTGACAGCTTCCGCTATCTTGCGCTATCATGGCGCCGCGCTCGCGAGGTTGCTCCGGCTCCCCAGACGCCAACGATAGAAATGGTGGCTGATGGTCTCACCCCTCCACCGTTAAGGCCCGCACGCCGGAGACGGTAGTGGACACTGAACAACCCGCATTCGCCGATACGCTCGAAGACGTAAACGAGCCCAGATCATCCTCTATCGTTCTCGCAGCCATCAGGGCGGCTTATCAGTCGCTCCAGAAGTGGCAGGACGAGTGCGAGCGCATAGACAAAATATTCTCGCGTGCGCGCTCCGTTGGTGGCGTTGCGACCTATCAAGATCCTGACTTTGATCTGTTCTGGTCATCGACCGAAATTCTTAAGCCCGCAGTATATGCCCGTGCTCCCGTCCCTGTGGTGGGGACGCGGTTTTCGATCAGAGATCCGTTTATGGATCAGGTGTCGGACATGCTTGAGCGGGCCATCTCCACGTCACTCGATCAGACATGCATCGATGAGGTCATGAAGGGTATTCGAGACGATCTCATCATGACAGGGCGTGGCGTAGCATGGGTCTCATTTGAGGATAGCGACACGCCGAGAATCACAGTCGAGCACCTAGAGCAGACTGACTTTCTGCACGAGCCTGCGCGCAAATGGTCAGAGGTTGGATGGGTCGCACGATGCGCCTGGATGACCAAGGAAGAAATGCGAGAGCGGTTTTCAGACGCTTCAGATATGGCCTATCAGAGTGCTGCGTTCAGCAGTCAGCGCGACGAGAACAGACACGGCATGACTGACCATAGCGAAAAGGCCGCCGTATGGGAGGTGTGGAGTAAGTCTGACAACCGCGTCTATTGGGTATCTGATGGCGTCGATGTGTTGCTGGATGAGGCCAAGCCCTTCCTGGATCTTGAGCATTTCTTCCCATGCCCCAAGCCTGCCTACGCCACGCTTAAGAGGCGAACACTCATCCCCGTTCCTGACTACGCCAGATATGAGACCAATCTGGAGCAGATCAATGACCTGACAAGCCGCATCTACGGCCTGCTCGATCAGGTGCGGGCTCGCGGTCTTATTGCAGCCGGGTCGGACGTTGGAACCGCAACGCAGGCTCTCCTCGCCGAAGCTGACGACGACATGATGTTGATACCAGTCCCTGCGTCATCGCTCGTTGGTAACGGCGACATGATACAATGGCTCCCGGTTGAAATGTTTGCGAATACGGTTCAGGGCCTCATTGCCGCGCGACAGCAGCTCATAAGCGATTTCTACGAGCTATCAGGTATCAGCGATATCATGCGCGGCGCATCGGATGCCCAGGAGACATTGGGCGCCCAGCAGCTCAAGAGTCAGTACGGCAGCGTTCGCGTTCGTGAGAAATCTGCGGCAATCGTGCGTGTCGCTCGCGACATTGCGGCAATCGCAGGAGAGATCATCTGTGAGAACTACAGCGGACCCGAACTCATGGCTCTGTCCCTCACGAAACTGCCATCCGATGCCGACATAAAGAGGCAGATTGCTGCCGTGCAAAAGCAAGGTAAGGCAGCTCTTGAACAGATCGAGGCACAGGCCCGTGAGATCGAAGCACAACAGCGCGTCATGCACTCGCTACCACCGCAACAGCCGCCAGCACCGCAGCCGCAAGGAGCGCCCGCGCAATGACGCCGCAGCAACAACAGCCCCCGCAGGCGCCGCCAAATCCGATGCAAATGCTTCAGCAGCACAGACAGCAAGTTGAACAGCAGGTGCAGCAGCAGGCGCAGCAAATCGAGCAGACGATAACCATCGACCGGGTGGTGAAGTTTTTGCGTGATGAACGAGTGAGATCTTTCTCGATCGAGATCGAAACTGACAGTACGATTATGCCGGATGAGGCCGCAGAAAAGGCCAGCCGAAACGAGTTTCTTGGTGCATTTTCACAGGCAAGCGCAGGTGTTCAGCAGTTACTACAGCTCGGGCCATCTGGAGCAGAGTTGGCTGGCGGTCTTCTAAAGTTCGCTCTCGCTCCATATCGTGTCGGCAGGCAGCTTGACGGCTTGATAGAGCAGTTCTGTCAGCAGGCGCCGCAGATCGTGCAGCAACAAATGCAGGCACAGCAGCCGCAGGGGCAAGACCCGGCACTCGCACAGGCCCAGCAGCAGCTTGCCCAGGCGGAAATGCAAAAGGCGCAAGCCCAGATGCAGCGCGTTCAGGCAGAGACCGAACTCAAGACCCAGCAGAACCAGCTTGCGATAGCCAAGGCGCAATCGGACGCCGAACACCGACAAAACACCCAATCCATGGAAGCGCAGAGGCTACAGGCCGAGCTTCAGCAGGCGCAGGCCGATTTGCAAGAGACAATGGCGAACATTGAGCGCGTCCGCGTCGAAACGCAAATGCTTGTCGAGAACGCCCAAACGTCGCGTCAAACGGCAGATAACGACACCGCCCGCGTCATTGCCGAGGTCGGAGCCCAGCAATTCCAGCAGGACCAGGCCATGATGCAGCCGATCGACATCGCCAATGAGTAAGCCTCACGACTTTCATCGGGCCGATGTGCGGATTGCCTATCCATGGCCTGTCGAGGTTCAGATGCCCGAAGACGTATCAGGGGTAGGAATTGACGAGGCTATTTACGGCGAGAAGCCCGCCGAAGAGGTGAGCGGGAGCGAATAATAGCGCGCTCACTTCATGATTGTACCAGGACTTTCATTTGTGGTACTATAATACCACATGATCCAGATATCAGAGCAGCCACGATACGCATGGTTCGATAACGGCAACGGGAGGCAGGTTTTCCGCCGCGTCCTGCCGCCGTCTCTGGCTCGCTCTGATCTCCCCTGCCCCATGATTATTTCGGACACGATCGATCCGACCGAAAGCATGGCAGACGGCAACACTTACACATCAAAAACGGCGCTGAGGCGTACCTATCGCCCGGATGGAAACCCGCAGGGACGGGAATATGTCGAGGTTGGCAACGATCAGCGGCCTCATGAGCAAAAGCGCGGAAGCGTGACGCGCGATAGAAGCAAGTCTTCCGAAATCATTCAGAAAGCAATGGCGACCGCAGATCGCGGCGAAAGGACGCAGGCATGAGCGAGACGCTTGAGGCACCAGTGAACGACGCTCCATCGACCCAGATTGAACGGGAGCAGAGCACCGCTCTAGGTGCCGGAAACGAGCAGCAGGACACCCAGGCCGACACCAAGCCGGAGCCCGATGCCAAGCCGCAGACACGTCGCGAGGCTATCGAGGCGGCAGTAGATAAAGCCGAGAAATCCGACCCTGCCCCCGAGGCCGCGAAGAAGCCCCCTGAAGGGCGAGAGGCGCCGGAGAGCAAGCCCGCAACAGAACCGGCTGAACAGAGAGAAGCGCCCGCCGAAGAAGGCAAGGACAAGGCCGAAGAGACCGAGAAGCGCCAGATAAAGGCCCCTCGCCGCTTTCTGGCCAAGGCTCAGGAGACTTGGGCCAACACGCCGAATGCCGTCAAGTCAGAGGTTGCGCGCATGGAGCGCGACTACGAAGCCCTCATGCGTGACGGCATGGAAGACAGGCAGTATCGGCAAAACCTGCGTGAGTTCGAGGAATATGCAGGCAAGAGCGGCGCCAAGCTGACCGACGCGCTCAGGCTCTACACTGACATTGACCGTCACCTTGCTGAAAATCCGGTGCAAGCCATTGCCGAAATTATGAAGCGGGTCGGGCTGTCTCCTGAGCAGTATTCGCAGATTGTGACGCAAAACAGCCCTCAATATCAGGCTCTGATGATGCAGCGCCGTGCGCAGATGGCCCAGCCTCAGCAGGAGCCAGCCGAAACGCAACATCTCCGTGCGCAACTTTACGAAGAACAGAGCAAGCGCGTCCATGCCGAAGTGGTCGCACCTTTCCGGACGAGCCATCCGCGCTTTGACGAATTGCAGGAAACAATTGCTCAATGCCTGAATTCTGGTATGATTCCGCAAGGTCTCAGTCACAATGAGCGACTTGAGGCGGCTTATGACATGGCTGATCGGCTAACGCCGCGCTCCATGCCTACCCAGGCCAGCCTCGCCGCCTCCGAGCAAGACCATAGTGCCCAGACTGCCAATCCGCGTGCGGGCAAATCACTCTCCGTAAAAGGCGCTCCTTCTTCCGGGATTTCTTCAAATCCGGTGCGTAGGGGCAAGCTCTCACGCCGCGAAGCGATAGACGCCGCCATGGCGCGCGCTGACCGCAGATAAGCAAGGATTGGCGCAATGGCCGTCACTTCAAACCGCTGGCTCCGGCAGGTTCTCACGACCTCGCTGGAAGACCGCAGCAAAGACATTCAGGATCTCGTTTTTTCCAGCAACCCGGTTCTTGCCATTCTTCGCGAGAACGATCGGTTTAAGGAATATTCCGGCCCGGATATCCGCGTTCCTCTCACGATCGACAAGCTCGATGGTCAGTGGTTCACCGGATACGATAAGCTGAACAATCAGCCAAAAGAGCTGATTAATAGCGCCGTTTGGACGCCGAAGAACGTCGCGGTAGGATTTTCCCTGACCGGCACCGAAATTCTCGCCAATGAAGGCCGCGCCAAGATCATCGATCTGGTCGACACCTACATGGAGAATGCCGAAGATTCCATGAAAAATGTCATGGAAGAAGCGATCCATGGCGACGGAACCGGCTCGGGCGGCCGCGAAATGATCGGCTTCGGCGGTGCTATTCCCATCGTTGCGAACACTGGCGTTTATGGCGGCATTGATCGCGCACAAGTCCCGATGTGGCGCACCTCTTCGTTCAACGCAACGACCGATTTCCCTGATATCGGCACGGCCTTCGACGTGACCACTGCGATGCGTATTTTGCGCCGTATTATTGCGCAGAGGTCCAAAGGCACGCGCAAGGCCGATCTGATCATATGTGATATCAAGTCCTATGACGTGATCCAGTCCGCGCTCACGAGCATCCAGCGCATCACCTCTGCCAATGTCGGCAAGCTCGGCTTTGATGCGCTCGAACTCTCGACGCCCGCTGGCCCTGTTGCGATCTTGTGCGCAAACGGCGTTGGCACTGTCATGCCGGATAACACGATCTACGGCATCGACAGCCAGGCTCTTGAAATGCGCTACCACCCGAGCCGCAACATGGTTCCACTCTTCGACGGCGATGGCGCGCGCCCGATCAATCAGGACGCAATCGTGCAGTATCTCGTCTGGAACGGCGAAATGGTGCTCAAGAACCCGCGCTACACCTGGCGCTTGGTCACGGCTTAAGGAGGTCCAAACATGGCAACTCTTCGCACAAACCCGTCCCTTGGGCCGGGTCTTGATACCGTCCTCGCGCCGGGCGATGCCTGGTTCGACGTTGCGGCTAACGTCTCACCCCTTTACGGGGACGTTGCATTTGATGGCTCTGGGCACAAGCGCATCTGGGTCACCACTGCGTCAGCTTTGACGGCAGGGGCAGCGATTGCGATCGATAACAGCGGCAACGCAACGGCCAACGCGAGCGGAACCTATGCGGCGCCTGTCGCAGTTCCTGCTGGCGGCTCGTTCTGGGCGCAGTCCACGGCAAACTGACATAGGGGGGCTTCGCGCTCCCCTAAACCTTTGAGGTAAACATGGATCTGGCATTTTCTCGCGTTGATGCGGCGCTCACAGACTTTGCAGTCACTCCTTTCTTTCGCCATGAGACAGTTGAAGACGTGATGGCGTCTCAGCGAGAAAAGCGCGCCGTTATGCGCACTATCGAAGTCTGCGAACTGCGCATTGCAGGAGAAAAGAACTACGTTCCTGTCGTTCCGGCAGATAGCATCTGGCAGATCCAAAATGGCCAGGCCGTGACCTATGCCGAACGTTTTTCCGAGCAGTATCGTCAGTTCAAGACTGGTGGCGCTCAGGAAGCGTCAGGCACTCCGTTGCAGGAGCTATCTCCTTACGGCATCACTCCCGCCCAGATTTCGCTCTGCCGCGCTATGAAAATCCACTCAATCGAAGCCGTTCACTCTCTTGAAGGCCACGCGCTTAAGGCGCTCGGCGTCCAAGGGAACGACCTCAAGCGGATGACATCTGCTTACATGGCGAACCTGACGCGGGGCGGGCAGGTTGAGAGCGAGCTTGAGCAGCTTCGGCGGCAGGTTGCTGAACTTACTGCCGCGTTGAGAGCGCCGTCCCCTGTCGGCGTACCCAGTGAGGGGGAGCACGATGACGGCGTAGATGAGGCGTCGTTCTCTAGCATGAGCGACGACCAGATCAAGGCCTATATTCGTGAGCGTTCCGGGTCGACCCCGCGCGGAAACCCATCGCGTGACACCCTAGTGCGCATGGCCATGGAGGCCTGAAAATGACCGCCCTGACCTGCTTTAAAAAGGCATCCCGGCGCCTTATTTCTCAGGATCAGGGAAGTCTTTTCACTGGCAATGACCCTTTCCAGATCAAGTTTCTCGAAATCATGTCCGAGGCGATCCAAGATATAGCGCAGGCGCACGACTGGAACGATCTATCTCGCAATGCACGCTTGTTTCCGATGGAAATACGTCCGATTTCGCTTTGCCATCAGATTATGGACGGATGCTCGTTAAGGCTGACGTTCACTCATCGATCTGGTCCGTTAATTACGAGCCCGCCAAAGACAAGGATGAGTGGATACAGCTTCAGCGTTTCATGCCGTCAACCATCCCCGGATACTGGATCATCTATGGCGGCCAGATGCACCTTCTTCCGACGCCACGGGCCAATGAGAACCCCACATTCTGGTATATTTCCGCCAAACTTGTTCGCGGGGCTGATGGAACGATGAAAGCCGATTTCGACAGCGACGATGATTCATTCGTCCTTGATGAACAGCTCTTGCTCTTGAGCACCATCTGGCGTTGGAAGCAGGCCGAAGGTCTCGACTACCAGGAAGACATGCAGAATTACGAGGTTCGCCTCTCCCAGCTCGCAGCCAAAGACCAGGGCAGCAGGCCTATCAGAGCGAACCGAAGCGGACTGAACCGGCTGGGCATCTGGGCTATGGCGCGATGAGATCGCCGGTCAATGTGCCGGCCAGGGGCAGAAGAGCGCAGGTTGTGAGCTTCCCCCCGCCGACAGCAGGCTGGATCAGCAATCAGAACCTTGTCCTAAATACAAGCGATAAGCCCGGCGCAGTAGTGCTCGATAACTTCTGGCCCACGCCGCAAACCGTGCGAATGAGGCGTGGTTGCGCCCTTTATTCACAGCCTGATCAGTCGCAGGTTTGTGATACGCTCATGAGCTATGATAATGGTTCAATACAGCGCCTTTTTGCCTGCATTGGCAGCAAGATATGGGACGTGACCAGCGCATCAGAGCCCGAGGTTGTGCAGTCTGGCCTAACTGGGGGTGAGTGGTCATATGTCCAGTTCGCAACGACTGGCGGCATCTGGCTCATTGCTGTCAACGGTGTCGACCCTATGCAACTGTTCGACGGGTCTCGTTGGTGGCCGATAACGGGCGCTGATATCCTGCGCATTCCGCTCGGTACCTCAAGCAAGGTTTTCTCAGCAGGAGAGACAGTCACGGGCGGCACGTCTGGCGCGACTGGCACAATCCTGTATGCGAACTCGTCCGAGATCTACCTGACCAGCACGAACGCAAAGGCATTCTCGTCAGGAGAAACGCTCACAGGTTCGAACGGAGGGAACGCCACGGCGTCGGCAGCCAGCGAGACATGGTTTCCCGGCATCAAGGCGGCCTCAAGCTCTTCAATAGCGGATATCGAAACCAGCGATTTCTCGTTCGTCTGGGCCTATATGGGGCGACTGTGGTTCGTGCAAAGCGGCACGATGAATGCGTGGTATCTTGCCGCAGACGCTTTCAGTGGAAATGCCACTCCCTTCCCTATGGGCGGCATATTCAGCGACGGCGGAGAACTGATGTTCGGATCGTCATGGTCTTTGGATAACTCCAGCAGTGGCGGGCTCTCCGAACAGTGCGTCATGTGCTCGGAAAACGGAGAGGTTGCGGTTTATCAGGGCGTCGACCCTAACCTTGCATCCTCATGGAGCAAGGTCGGCCTATACCGCATCGACAAGCCCCGCGGTAAGCGTGCGTTCATCAGAAACGGCGGTGATCTGCTCATTGCGACAGATGCTGGCTTGATACCCCTCACCCAAGCCGTTCAGCGCAATCCGAGCGATCTCGCTCTAGCCGCCGTCTCGTACCCTATTCAGGACGCCTGGAGTCAGTACGTTGCCGAGAGGCCAACCCGCAACTGGCAGGTGATGGTATGGCCCGAAATGCAGATGATCGGAGTGGCCGTTCCTGCTTACAGCGCGTTTCAGCCTTATTTGCTCGTGGTGAACACGAACACCAGCGCATGGGCGAGATTCACTGGCTGGGACTGTCGGGCATTCGCCGAGATGAACGGACAGATGTATTTCGGGACCGTCAATGGGCGGATCGTCGGCGCCTGGCAAACCGGGTATGATTTGACGGCGACATTCACGTCAATCTATGCGCCCCTGTTCCACGACCTGGGCGGAACGTATGGCGTCAAAATCCCCAAGAACGCCAATGTCATGATGCGCGGAACATTCCCGGTCACCTGGTCAGTGTCGGTAATGTACGATTACATCGTAAACGTACCAGCCGCCCCTTCCGGAAGCGGAGTTTCGGCGCAGTCAATCTGGAACGAGGCAAAGTGGGGCGTAGGGACATGGAATCAGGGCAATCAGCTCATCTCGCAAAAGAGATGGTCATCAGTCTCTGGTCAGGGATATGCATTATCCCCTTGCCTGCAGATAACCAGCGGAAATCTTGCGCCATTCGATAATGAAATTGTTCGCATCGACATCACATACCTTGCGGGCGGACTGCTTTCGTAATTAAATACGGAAATTTTCAAGTGAGAAGTTCGGTGAAAAAACTCATTGCTACGTCGGCTTTACTTTTATTGGCGGGATGCGCAACACCGGCTGATGAGCGGGCCGCAGCCGGGAAAGAGGCGGTCGCTCTCTCCAAGGACTGCAATTTGCAGCCAAGTTACGCGACGAGGGCGCGTTGTGTCGCAACATATATTCTGCAAGCTGACCGCAAGCACGGAGTAAACCCGCGCTACGATCTGCAAAAGATCCAAGCAATGATCGCAACAGCTGAAAGTGTCGATAAAGGGGCTATTGCTCCCCAAGAAGCAAACCAAAGGATGTCACTGTACTTTGCCGAGTTAGACGCAGCAGCCAGTGCGGATGATGCTGAAGCAGCGGACCGAACGCGCGCAAGATATGCGGCCGCAGCCTTTTCTATGCAGAACGGATTCCAGAACGCTTCGCGCTCATTCCAAAGCGCACCCACGACCTCCGTTCCTCCTTACATCTCGCCCACAAGATGCATGACGCAACCAAGCGGAGGGGGGTTTGCTACCAGTTGCAACCACTAGGTTGTCAATCATTGGGAATGCCGTGTCTCGTCATCCTTTGGTGTATCTTGTACTGGCACTCAAGCATTCCCTATTATAGTCTATGCTCAGGATAATATCTTCTGCCGAAAACGACGCACGGATCCCTCGCTTTCTGGGAGAGAGACTTGGCGTTGCATTCTATCCCCCGTTCACCACCATGGGCCTGGAGCGGAATGGCGAAATCATTGCCGCCTTCCTGTTTAATATCTACACGGGGCCAGACATTCATGTTACTATCGCCGGTAGCGGGTGGACGAGGCGCTTCCTGCGTGAAATGGGCCAGTATCTTTTCGAACAACTAAAGGTCGAACGGTTTACGGCAATCACCGAAAATCAGAGCGTGGTTGATATCGTAAAGCGTGTGGGCGGTAGGAAAGAAGGTCTCCTTCGAAACCATTTTGGCCCCGATCGTGACGGTATTCTTCTCGGCGTTCTGAAGAATGAATACCGGTACGCAACCCATGGTAAGCTCACCCAAAGCACCTGATCCATACGAGACCGCGAACGCTCAGAGCCAATACAACATGATGACTGCTCAGACGCAGCAGCTCATGAACATGACCGATCAATATACGCCTTACGGGGATGTGAAATATGATCAGGTCGGATCGACACAGATCACAGGGCCGGACGGGAAAACCTATCAAGTTCCCCGCTTCAGTCAGACTACGACGCTTAACAATCAGCAGCAGCAAACGCTCGGCCAGCAGCAGCAGGCGGCAACCAATATCGCGTCCACAGCCAATTCTCTGTCGAACACCGGACTCTCCAATCTTTCGCAGGCAGTGGACACCTCGGGCGCGCCAGCCTTGCAAAGTAATCTCGGCAGCGGATTCAGTCAGAGCCCTGGGGCCAATTATTCCAGCTCGGTAGGAGGTGGATACTCTTCTGGCCTTGGGTCTGGATACACCTCCAATCTCGGATCCGGTTATCAGAACAGTCTAGGAAATGGATACTCGTCGTCCCTTGGAAACAATTATTCGACAGCCTTGGGTAATGGGTATCAGACCTCATTTGGGGGCGATGTGTCCAAAGCCTACAGCGATGCAAAAAATGCTGTCATGGACCAATACACGCCAACGCTCGACAGAAACTCAGAGGCATCACGCGCCCAGATGATCGCATCTGGCATCCGACCCGGCTCGGCTGCCTATACCGCAAACGAGCAAACTATCGGTGACAACTATACGCGTGCTGCTGACCAAGCCACGCAAACGGCGCAATCGGTTCAAAATCAGCTTTTCAACCAGCAGCAGGCGCAAGCATCCTTCTCAAATAATGCGCTCACCAACCAGATGAACACCCAAAATGCGGCAGCGCTTCAGGGGCAGGGTTTCACCAATAGCGCTGCATTGAACTCCGCAAACTTCGGCAATTCTTCTCTTTTGAACCAGGCCCAATTTGGCAACCAGGCGGCTCTCCAAGGTCAAGGATTTACCAACAGCGCATTACTCGGCCAGATGCAGGCGCAGAACAGTGCTGCTCTCGGCGCTCAGGGGTTCACGAATAGCGCTGCCTTGCAACAGGCACAGTTCGGCAACGACGCGCGCAATCAATATCTCAGCCAATACTATCAGCAGCGCGACCAGCCCCTGAATGAGCTTTCAGCTTTGCTGTCGCAGTCTCAGGTGAACAATGCCAACACCGCAGCGAGCGCAACCCCGCAGACGCAGGTGGGTGGCGTCGACTATAGCGGCATAGTGCAGAGCAACTATGCGCAGAAGATGCAGCAGTCCAATCAGATGATGAGCGGTCTTATGAACATGGCGTCGTCTGCGACCGGAGCCGGGGGAATGCTGCTCGGCTCTGATATCCGCATCAAAAAAGACATTCGCCTTCTCATGCGGTTCCCCAATGGCCTAGGCCTCTACGCCTTCCGATACAAAAAAAAGCCCGAAGACCAGCACATCGGCTTCATGGCGCAGGAAGTCGCTCAACATTACCCGGAAGCTGTGCACACCCACGCAGACGGTCATCTGATGGTCAATTACACCTTGGCGGCGCAGCGTCTGCAACAGGATCTCGGAGCTGCAAGCAATGGATAATATGATTTGGGGCAGCGACGGTCAGCTTGTCTCATCCGACCAGCACCGCATGGCGATTGCTCAAGCTCTTCTCCAGCAAGGACAGCAGCCTGCGAACAACATTGCGCAAGGTGCTGCGAACGCGATCAGCTCCTTTGCGGGCGGATACATGGCGCAGCAGGCCCGAAATCCCGCTGATCCATTTTCGGGCTCTGGTGTCGACGCCTTCAGTTCGCAAGCTGGACCAAGCCAGCCTGAAAGCGCCTTACTCCCCAATGCCGGACAAGCAGAGAATCCTTATCTACAGAAGATTTTTGGCGGAGGCTTCTGATGGCGAGTTGGCTATGGACGACAGACGGCGAGAAAGTGACGCCGGGACAGCTTGCACAGCGGCGCCAGATCGCTCAGTCCCTGCTTCAGCAAGGGCAGCAAACACCCGCGTATAATTGGGCGCAAGGTGCTGCCAACGCCATGAATAGCTTCCTAGGAGGCTTCATGCAGGGACGCGCAAACAAGGCGGAAGAGGCGATAGATGCTGATAGCGACAAGTTCGTGCAGTCGCTTATCTCGGGAGGTTCGCAGCAGCAAGGCGGGAGCCAAGACGACCACCTACTTTCCGCAGTCAGGGCGCCCCAATCGCCGCAGGTAGCCGAAGCAACCCAAAACGCCGCCAGTGATATTATCGCCGATCGCTACTATGACCGCCTGAAGCAAGTCGAGAGCGGCAATAACCTGACAGCTAAGGCGCTGACCTCCTCAGCCACTGGCCCGTACCAGTTTACGGATGGCACATGGCGCGGAGTGATGAAGCAGCACCCGGACCTAGGCCTAACGCTCGATGGGCGCACGGACCCGACGCAGGCGGATGCAGCCGTGCGAGCGCTGTCGTCTGACAACATCGCCTACATGATGCAGCATGGTATTCAGAACCCTGATGCTGGGCAAAGATATCTCGCTCACTTCGCAGGGGCTCCTACCGCCTCGCGTCTCATCAATGCAGACCCGGCGACACCAGTATCAGCGGTCATGTCGCCGGGTCAGATCAATGCCAATCCGTTTCTGAGAGGGAAGACGGCAGGTGATGTTCTGGGCTGGGCAACCAACAAGATGGGGGGCGTCGATGCGGCGCAAATGCCTGCCCCACAAACTGCGCCATCAACCCAGCAGCAGTCCGCACCGATGGTTGCCCCCTTACCGGCTCAGACTGGCCCTTCTCAAGCCGAGCTTCTGCAAGCCCTAGCTAATCCACATTTGAACCAGCAAGCCCACACCATAGCTGCCACACTTCTCCAAAATCAGATGCAGCAGCAGCAAGCAGATCGCGCCTCGCAACAGGAGCAGCAGACATGGCTGGCGCGTCAGAACTACCAGCAGCAGCAGCAGGCAAATGATCCACTTCGCCAGGCTCAGATTGCAGAATATGGCGCTCGTGCCGACGCATTGCGGCAGAAAACGAACGCTCCTGCAGGCCCAGGGTACTCTATGCTTTCGCCGCAACAGGCGCAGTCCATGGGGCTTGATCCGCGTAAAAGCTATCAAGTCGGCCCTGATGGAAAGATAGGCGAGATCGGTAACAGCGGCGTGAATGTGACGCTCAACAGCGGGCCGACGACCAGCGAATTCCAAAAGAAATCGGATGACGCTGCTGCTGATCGATTGGGAGGCTATGTGCAGGAAGGCAATGCTGCTCCTGCTATGATGGGACAGCTTCAGCAGCTTTCCGATCTCTCGCGCAGCATTGGAACCGGCAAGGGCGCCAGTTTATGGCAAGCGTCGGGCCTTATGCGCAGTCACTTGGGATCAACGTTAAAGGCCTCGACCAGACGCAGGCATTTACTGCGATTGTCGATCGGATGGCGCCCCAAATGCGCCCGGTAGGATCTGGGTCATCGTCTGACACTGATGTTCGCATGTTCATGAACAGCCTGCCTCAGTTGGGCAATACCGATCGAGGAAACCAAATCATCACGGGCACAATGCAGGCCTTGCAGCAGAACAAGTTGCAAGCAGCCGATATCGCCAGTCAGGCCCAGCGCGGACAGATCAGCTGGCAGGACGCAGAAAGCCAGATTCGCAAATTGCCGAACCCATATGAACAGTTCCGCAAGGCGCATTCCGATCTAGCAGCAGGTGGCGCCGCTTCTTCTCAGCCCGCAGCGACATCATTCGGCACTCAACGCCGCACGCAAAGCGGCGTAACCTGGAGCGTTCATTGATGCCAACGCTCACGATAAACGGGCGCTCCGTGACGGTGGGCGACGAGTTCACCAAGCTTTCTCCCGAACAGCAGGACGCAACAGTCGACGAGATAGCTCGGTCTATTGGAAGCCAACAAACCTCGGCGCAAACCGCTGCGGCGGGTGATGGTGCGGATGCGTTAGGAAGTGCCGCCCACACGGGCAATGCGGTCATGCGCTCACTGGCTACGGGTATACCCGTTATCGGCGGCGCCATGAACGCAGCCGACGCCGGATTGGATGCAGCTGCGTCATATGCACTCAATCCGCTTTTCCCAAAAGACCAGCAATTGCAGGGCTCGCTCGGGGACAGGTATCACCAGGCACTCGCAGCCCAGAAGGGCATGGACCGACAATTCCACGACAGCCATCCGGTTGCAGACACCGCTGCGCACATCGCTGGCGGCGTCCTGGGCGGCTTGGCTGGCGCTCGCTTCCTCGCCCCGACGATGAGTGTTCTCGGCGTCTCAACCGCTCCGGGCCTCGGTGGTGTTGCCCTACGCAGCGGCGTAGCGGCAACTGGCGGCGCTGGCATTGGAGCTGCCGATGCCGCAGTCAGAGGCGACGATATCGGAAGGTCCGCAATTGTGGGCGCGCTTCTCGGCGGCGCTGGCTCTGTCGTTGGCGATGCTGCTGGGGCTGTCTTACGTCCGGTACTGGCTGGCCCGGTTCAGCGAGCGAGAGACATAATCAGGCGGTTGTCGGATGCGGACGCCCTGACGGAAGGGAATGCAGGAGCCGAGCTGCAACGCCTCGGCCCGTCTGCGATGATGGGTGACCTTGGCCCTAACATGCAGCAGGCCTTGCGCGCAACGGCTTCTGCGCCGGGTGCTGCACAACGCCGCATAGCAGAGGCTCTGATTTCCCGAGCCGACAGCGCAGGCGAGCGCGTAACGAATGCCGTTGACGGCGCGCTCGGACCGAGAACTAACGTCTTAGAAGCGGCAGACGATATCGCAGCAGCGCGCGCCCGGCAGGCTGCGCCATTATATGAGGCAGCGTACAGGGCGGAAGTGCCCGTTACCCCTGAGCTTCAAGCCGTCTTGTCGAGGCCTGCCGTCGAGAGAGCGACGAATACAGCCCAGCGGCTTGCTGCGGATTCTGGCGAGGTATTCGACATTGAGCGGCCTAGTGTCATGGGGCTGGATTACACAAAACGAGCTTTGGACGACGCCATCTCTAGCGCCCTGCGGTCCGGAAGCAACAATGAGGCCCGCATACTGATCGAAAACCGCAATGCAATCGTGGGACATCTTGACGCGCATGTCCCAGAATATGCTGCCGCCCGCCGCGTTTTCTCGGATCACTCCAGGGTCGCTGATGCTTTGGCGGGCGGACAGGAACTGTTCCGGAATACGCAATCCCCCGATGCGGTTGCCCGCGTCCTGTCTGGCATGTCCGACGCCGAACGTAGCGCATTTCAGGAGGGCGCCCGGCAGCAGGTTGCGCAGGTCATGGGTACGGCCCGGAATGATGCGAACGCCGCCCGCGCCATGATGGATAGAGGATACAATCGAGAGAAACTCGATCTTCTTATCGGCCCCGAGTCCTCAGCGAAAATCGGGGATGCGATCGATGCTGAACGAACCTTCGCAGCCACTAATCAAGCGGCGCGAGGGGGGTCTATGACGGACCGAAACCTACTGGCGCAGCAGATAATCCCCGGCGCGGAATCACCCCCCGTTTTGCGCTCTCTGCTTAACTTTCGGCTTGGCGATGCGCTTGCGGGATCTGTTGACCGCATAGCTAGGCCCGCAATCAGGGCTCGCGATGCGCGCACCAGAGACGCACTCGCCGATGCCCTTCTCTCGCGCGATACCTCCACTCTTGCGCCAGCCGAAACCTTCAATCACGCCCTGAGCAATCCAGTCGCCGCAGCCCTGATCGGCGCAAATCAGAACGGACCACGCTGATGCCTTATGATAGCAATGGGAACTATACACTCCCTTCAGTTTACAGGGCTTCCCCCGGCACGACGATCATGACCGAGCAGCACAACGCGCCACTTGAGGACGTGCAGGCCGCTCTGAACAAGGCGCTTTTACGAGATGGTACGGCGCCTTTTATGGCAAATATGAATGCTAACGGCTTTCGCATAACCGGCCTTGCAAACGGAACGGACAACGCTGACGCGGCGAACCTAGGCCAGCTGAAGGCGCTCCTATCGAATACAGCCTCACGGGAGACACGACCGTTGAGTCTGTTACTGTTACTGGAAGCGCCTCCTTTGAAGGAGGCGTTATCACACCATCCCTGAGCGCTCCAAAGGATGTGGCAGATATCCAAGTCAAGTCTGGTTACAGGATGGGGGCAAATCCTCTCTACTGCAATCAAATTGCTTCAGACGGCGTGAGCGACATAAAATTTAGCGCAGTCACCAGATTTGGCGACAATACGATATTTGCCAACAGTTTCGGCGTTGACGGTGCTGCGACCCGAACCATCGTTGGGAACACGATTGTTTCTAACGTTTGGGATTTCGTCTCACGGCCAATAATCCCGGTCGGAAACGTATCGTGGTACGAGACCAATGCTCAGGCTGTTTCAGTTGGCGATGTCTTAGCGTCATTTCTCAACAACTTCGGGCGCGCGCAAACCTCAAACAGCCCAACGACTTTCAGCAGCGGGCTTTATGTCCCCCTTGGAATCAGCAGCACAGCCACGACCAACAACGCTGTCATGGCGACAGGAGATGCATTTCTGACGTTCCTGCGCGTTGGTGGGCCGCCGCAATCGTCTTCAAGTCCGACAAGCTTTACCAACGGCGTGGCTGCGAATTCTCTATCTGTCGGATCTCTACTGCCTGCGTCGGGAAGTGTTGATATCAGTATCCAAGCGGGCGCAAGAATGGGAGGTCAGACGCTTTACTGCAACTACCTCTATCCGGATGGCGCCAGCGATCTGACCGTGCGGACTAATTTCCGCATGGGGCCTAGCATTCTATACTGCAACAATATCATTCAAGACGGTGCGTCGACCCGGACTATCACTGGTAACACGAATGTAAGCGACCTATGGAATTTCGGTATCCGCCCATCAGTGTCCGGCACAACTGTCGCTCTGATATCCGACCTCCCCATAGATCCATCACAGAAGACTGTGAGCTTCACGGTAAACACATCTTCCGGGTCATGGGTGAGTTTTCCGAGCGGATTCAGCGACAAGCCGACCGGCATCACGATCACAGGGCGGACCAACAGCGGATATCCCGTAATCGGGAGTTTTGATGGCGAGACAGCGAGCGGCTTCACATTGACCGCTCAAAGAGAAGACCGGAACGGTTCAACCGTCGTCAGCTACGCCTGGGACTTCAAAATCACAGCTACAGGGCCAAAATAATCATGACCGATGCGACAAACCAGAACACATCTGAGACCGTCCTTGAACTCCTCAAGTCCAATTATCCCTCGCAATACTACGGCATCCCTTCGAGCGACGCTTCAGTGATCAGTTTGGCGGTGAATGTTTGGGCAGCAATCGACGTGAGCGGACAGCCTCACAATGTCACGACGCTCCCATCGTCTTCTGCGCTCGTGCCGCTTACGGAAGCGCAGTTTTCTCTCTTGATAGGGAGCACAAACGTCACGCTGGACCCGGAATCCCTCGCGCTGCTCTATCCAAATCGATATTACGCAGAGTTCGACACATCCGCCGCACAACCCACCGGGGTGACGGGATGGTTCGACACATGGACCCTGAGCACGACAAAAAATATTCCGCAGGCGAAAGACATGCTCGGCCTGTCAGAGGAACAATGGAACGCGCGCAAAGTCGTCGGGCAAGGCGTGGAGAATGGAGCCTGATCGACTACACGCCCCCGCCCCCGCCAACTCCAATCAATGTTCAGGCAGAGGACGAAATGACTTGGGTTTCTTCTCAGGCATCGATGGCGTCTGCAATGGGAGAAACGTTTACGGATGAGATGAAGACTTACGTTAAGGCGATACAGGCAATCTCCAATGGCACTGACACAACAAGCAAATCGCTTCCAGCGCGACCGACTGCCATCACGCTTAAATCATTGCAGGATGTGGCCATAATGGGGTAATATGATACCGTAATTACTCGCCTTCTCTCGCGTGGCAGCTAAGGCGGAATTCTTCCAGAAATTCGGGTTCGCAATGAACAGAATTTACACGAAGATCGCCGCTGCCATAGCATCAGTGGTGTCCTTTATCGGGCCTTCGTTTGCCCAGACTCCGGTAACTCTATCATCTTGGGGCGCGCCTGTTACGTTAATGGGCGCCGGGAAACCGAACGGCCCAGTAATGCTGGACGCTAATGGGCAGATTCCGACCGTTAATCTGTCGAGCGCGCTCGCAAACTACGTCACGAATTCGGTTTTCAGCACCACCATCGCTTCCTATCTTAAGTCGTCTGACGCAGCATCGACTTACCTGACGCAGACCAGCGCAGCATCATCTTATCTCACGCAAGCGAAGGCCGCATCAACGTATCTTCCTTTAAGTGGCGGAAGCATAACGGGTAATGTTGTCCTGTCTGGTTACGTTCGCATACTTAGTGGCGGGTATCTGTGGCTAACAAACCCGACGCAAGATGCAAACAATCAAAATATCTATATAAGCTTCGATTCCTCCGACAATTCCCTTTACTTCACAAATAGAGGGGCTCAGGCATCGAACTATCTGACATCAAAGTTTAACGCGATCAAAGCCACAAGCTTGACTGGAACTGGCAACGCCTATGCGTGCGTCAATTCGGCGGGCCAGTTCTATCGAAGCGCGTCCGCATGTCAGTGACCGATATCCCTCAGATAGACATGCTTGCCGACCATGGGCGCCGCCTGAGTGCGGTCGAGGGGGCCATTGTTGAGATCCGTCTCGAACATCGCTCGCTCTCTGACAAGCTGATGCAGATGCACGGCGAGAACAAGGCTAGTGCGGAGGCTCGTGAGAAAGCAACCCTTAGCGCGATCGGCGCTTTAGCGGCCAAAGTCGAAAAGCTCGGCGATCTCAGGGGGTGGGCGAAATGGGCGCTCGTCGTCACGGGCATTGCGTTCGGTTACGCAAGCGCACATTTCGCAGGGTGGGTCCATTGACCGGCATCGATATAGCAGTCTCCCTGATTTCACGCAGCGACTTCGAAGGCCTCAGCCTCAAGCCCTATCTCTGCCCTGCCGATTACTGGACCATCGGTTACGGCAATCGCTTCCTGTCAGACGGCTCGCCAGTGACGGCCAAGACGAAGCCAATCACCAAGGGCGAGGCCCTTTCCCTCCTGCGACAGACAGTGCTGGCCTTCCAAGCGGAGCTACGTTCCTTCGTGACCGTGCCTCTGACCGATTATCAGGAAGCCGCTCTTCTCTCCCTGCAATTCAATATCGGCACTGGCGCGCTCAGAAACTCAACGCTGATCCGCAGGCTCAACCAGCGCCTCTATGCCGCTGCCGCTCAACAATTCCTCGTCTGGGACAAGGCCACCGTTAATGGCCGGCTCGTCACTCTGCGCGGTCTACAACGCCGCCGCAAGATCGAGAGTGATGTGTTTCTTGGAAGGAATATCCACACAAACGGAGCCTCCGCATGAACTTCGACTGGCAGCCCTTCCTGTCCCTATTTTCCCAGATCCTCCCGCTTTTTCCGGCACAGGTTGCGGCTGACATCGCGCTGTTCGGGACATTCCTGATCTCCCTGGCCGCTGTCATCGCCCGCTTCTGGCCTCGTCCCTCCGACGGCTCGAAGTGGCTTCCCCTTTACCTGCTCGTCAACGGGCTCGCTATGAACAGCAAGCACGCTGCGAACGCGGACGACCGCAAACCCTGACTGACGACACCGGCAATCGGGCCGGGATCAGTCATCATCATTGAGAAAGAGAATACCATGACCACTAGCGCAAACACGCTCGTCACCAAGCTCGTCAAGCTGATCACCGATGCGGCTGGAAGTTCTGTCAGCACTGCCACGACGGCAAAGCTGACGGCAGCCGCTGCCATTATCGGCGAGGTCGGCGATCTGATCATTCCGTCGCTCGAAAACTCCAACAAGGATCTTTCGGCCATCCTCGACGCAATCAGCGCGATCGAGGACGATGCCGACAAGCTCGACACCGACATCAAGACCCTCGTTGCCGCCTTCAAGGGCACGAGCAGCACTGTTGCGCAGGCCGCTTGACGGCTGATCTCATTGCCGGGGCGGTGGCGTTTGTCGTCGTCGCCCTCGGTGTCCTGATCTGGTACGCCAACCGGGCCGGGAAGAACGCAGCGTCTGTCAGCACGTCCGAGGCTGCAAAGACCTCTGCCGATGCTCAGACGCGCAAGGCTCAAGCCATGGCGCAGGCTCAGGCCGACAAGCCAGCGACGGAAGAGGCGGTGTTGCAGCGTCTCGGGGACGGCAGCGCATGAGGTGGATCGCTCTCGTCTCCCTCCTCGGGCTCTCTTCCTGCTCGTCGGTGCAGTATGTGCCCTGCCCTACCCTTGTAGCCTACAGCAAGGCTGATCAGGCGGCGCTTGCTGCGGAGATCAAGGCGGGTCCGAAGCCGGAAACAGTGCGCTGGATTGGCGACTATATCGGGCTGCGGGACCAGGTGCGCGCCTGTCAGAGGTGAGCGGCGTTACTCGTCGCCCTTCTCTCGCCACGCAATCGAGTAATCAATCGTCTCATGTGGTGGCAGAGGTGGCCCCTGATGCGGCCACATATTCGACCGGCGCAGGTGGGCGGTGATCCTCTGCGCCAGTCCCTCGACCTCAGACCCGGTCATCTTCGCATTCAAGCGCCTGTGCCTTCCGCTATCGTCAAGCTTCAGCGCCATGAGGATCACGAAGTGCACGTCTTCTTCGGTCGCTGGGGTCGGGCTTGTCATAGTGGAGAACAGAACGCGAACGAAGGGCAGGAGTCAACCCTCAGTTCGGAGCCAGTAGACTCGCATAAACCGGCACGGATCTGGCACGGCTTGACACGATATGAATCGGCTTAGAGTGTATCGAGGTGGACCGAAACGAACTTTCGCCTGAAGGCTCGATCATCAAAAATCGGCTGAATTCTGGGGGTGAGGATGGTGGGTGCGACAGGGATTGAACCTGTGACCCCTGCCGTGTGAAGGCAGTGCTCTACCGCTGAGCTACGCACCCATCCTGCGGTGCCGCGTCTTTAGCAAGGCGAAGAAGACGCGGCAAGGTGCAAAACAAAAAAACTAATCAGAAGCCGAACATATGGTCGAGCGAGAAGCCGCCCGCGCCATTTCTCTGTCCGTGATAACCGAACAGACGACAGGTCATGTCGCGAATAAGGACATAACCGCCAATCCCGGCCTCAGCCACCTTGTCAGCACCGAAAATCTCATGCGGCCAGACCATGAACGACCCCGACGGATTGATGGAAATCGTGCGTCGCTCGAGCTCGACCCCATCTTTCGAGTAGAGATGCAGGATCGTTTCTGAAGGAGCCGTCCCTTCCACCGAAGCGGGATGAATCAGGCATGCAAAGCTCTGATGCCCCTCCTGCCCCAGTTTCAGGAACAGGCGGGTCGTCAGACCCGGCGGCGGGCCGGAATAGGATTGCGGCTCGGAACGCCAGGTCATCAGCGTATTGAAAATGTGCCCGCCAAAGCTCGTTTCTGCAGAATGGCCATTCTCACGATTTTCGTAGCGCATCAGCGCATGCATCCAGCCGTCGCCCTCCCCGCCATCGCGGAAGTCATAAACGAGATCGGCGTGACCAGCTCGGTCGGTGAGCTCGTGCAGGGCAATGGCGGTCTCGTGGTTGCGGGGCAGATTGCCGAGAAATTTCTGAGTCAGCAGCGCGCCGGCCTCATCAAAGATATCCAGGCGCAGAGGCAGGCTCGGAATCTTCTCAGACATCGGATTGGGCTGGACGACGCTGGTATAATGCTTCGGGTCGAGAATGGGGAACGGCAGCACAAACCCACGGCCCATCGATTTCGGGAGTTTGCGCAATGCAGGCTCCGGCCCCAGGTCCCGGCGCTCGACATTCAGATGCGCAATGCGCGTCAGCCCCCCGCTCGTAATTTCATAACGCGGCCGCACGATGTGATTGCCCGAACGCAATTCGAGCTGAGCAGGCCAGACGATCGTGTCGACCAATGCACCAACGTCGAGCGCATAGGTCGAAAATGCACCAACTTCGACGGGCACAGCGAAGTGCTTTTCTTCACCCATCTGATTGATCGTAATCGCTCTAGGCGGGATCGGGGCCGCATGGCTGTTCTGGATCCAGAGCACCAGCTTTTCCCCTTCGCGCGGCGCAGGAAGCGTCGCAAAGCGGGGAGACGGCCATGCATTGGCATCGTGCGTCACCGAGAGGCTGGGCTCACCATTTTTGCCATAGGTGTCGAGCGCATATTTCACCACGTCATGCCCGCGCGCGCCGAGCACATGCACGAAGAGCTGGCCGCAGAATTCGGGCAAATCGAACCGTGCGCGAATTTCCGCGCTGTCTACAACAATACCGGCAGGCGCGTTTGGCACTTCCTCGACCCACTCGGCCAGAATTTGACCGTCGGCATCATAGAGGCGCATCCAGTAGCGCACATCGACCGCATCGTAATTACACCAGTAATTGGCCGTGACCAGACGGGTGCTAAAACGCGCATCCTCTCGGAAGAAAGCGAAATTCGTCGCAAAATTCAGCTTATCGAGATAGTTTCTGGCGTTGCTCAGCATCTCTCCGGGCAGCTTTGCTGGCTCCAGAGACAGGATCTGCTGATCGGAATGCGTCACCCGCGCCAAACGCGAGAGCATTTTTGCGTGTTCGAAAGAGAGCGCGAGCACGAGTTTCGCCTCGCTGGACACGAGATCGGTCAGGGCGTGTTTGACGCCACCCAGACCATCCTCCTGCCCGACCTGCTCGCTATCATGCGTGTAGACGCCACCTGTGGGTTTCAGCCCCGGATAAAGCGCAACGACAGTCCGAAGCCAGTTGTCAGGATCATAGACCGCGAAAGCGCCGCCTCCTGCCAGTGTCGTTTCCAGCCTCTCAAGGGCTTCGCTCGCAAGTGGATGAGCAAGGGCCTTGTAGAGGATGTTTCCGCCGCCCTGAGCGTTGAAGGTGATGATATCAAGCATGGTCGTCCTGAACCCGTTTCTTCGTTGCGGAGCTCACACTTCGTTCAAAGCGCGAGACGCCGAATCATTTCATCTGCCCCTCTGCCAGTATCGTCAAGCGCCGTCACAGCCCAGGGAGCCCATTCCCCCGAGAAGGCCGAACTCTGTCTTCCTTCGCCAAAGTCTCGATAAAAGCCGAGATGCGTCTTGAGCGCCCCGGTAGGTCGATGATCAAGACCGGAGCCTTTGTTGCGACAGCTTCCGAGACCATCGACACGCTGTCCGTCGTCACCGCTATGGCATCGGCGCACGCCAGAAGGCCGTGATACGGGTTCTCGCCCTGCCCGTCCCAGATCCAGACCGGATGTGAGTAAAGACGTTCTTCTAGTACCCGCAGCGCCTCCGGATCGGTACGGCGCGACGGCGTGAGCGCAATCGCAACAGGCGCAGTCTTTACGATCCCGATCAGACACGACGCCAGCTCTTCAGCTTCTTTCACGCCGAAACTGTATCGCCCATTAGCGCCACCAATCAGAACCGACAGCAAAGCCTTGCCTTGAACACGTAATCGACCCTGCCAATGCTGACGCGCCCCTTCCAGCTTTTCACCCGTCACACCGTGGAGAGCTGTCCGCACGGAAACGATATTCGGCCCCGAGATGCCGTCATGCACATTGGCGACAATCAGATCGAAATGACGCGCTGCCATACGGGGGTTCTGGATCTGAACAAGCTTGAGGCCGGTTTTCCGTCTGAGCGCGGCACCGACAGCGCCTCCCGTCCCCCCCACACTCACTAGCAAACTGGTGTCCTGAGGCAGGGTGATCGGCGTGCTCGCCTTCAACGGATTTGGGCAAAACCGTGTAGGGAGCGTCGCCACACCCCTTCGATGCGGACCGGGTGGAAATGCCACGGCAACCCGGCGCGCTCGACAAGACCGCTCGCCTGGGCGCGCATTCCGGCAAAATCTTCTGCAATGATGGCTACACTCATAACTGAACAATTCCTTCAGACGCCAAATTTTGGCAAGAAGCAGTTATGACCGACCAATCTGTGCCCGACGCCCCGAACAATGCCCCGCTCTTCGATCCCCTGATTACCGCAGGTTTGAAACAGGTCGGCATTGAGAAACCCAACGAAGTTCAAAACCGGGTCTGGCCCGAGGTGCTCAGCGGCAAGGATGTGCTTCTGATCGCCCAGACCGGGTCAGGCAAGACAGCAGCCTATGCTGCACCCGCTTTCCAGCATCTTCTGGCCAACAAGAAAACCCGACAGCCGGGGGCGCCCTCCGTCCTGATTCTGGCGCCGACACGAGAGCTGGTGACACAGATCGCCAGTGTCTGCCGCCAGATCGGGCGACGTCTGGCCTTCCGGACGCGCCTTCTCTGCGGCGGCCTCCCCAAGGACGCCCAGATCGAAGCACTCGCAGAGGGGGTCGATATCGCGGTGGCAACGCCCGGACGCCTGATCGATCTGCTCATGAGTGGCGCGTGCCGGCTCGACGCCACAACCATGCTGATCGTTGATGAAGTCGATCAGATGCTCGACGAAGACTTTCTGACGGCGATGGACGAAATCATCCCGCATCTGCCCAATCAACGACAGGCCATGCTGTGCTCGGCGACACTCCCGCCGGAAGGCCGGGCTCTCGCCAGCCGCCTGCTCTACAAGCCCGTCACGCTGGAATTCGCCAGCCAGACGGTCACGCCTCGGCGTATCAAACAGCGCGCCATGTTTGTTGAGGCGGAAGAGAAGCTCGCGACGCTCACCCGTCTTTGTACGGAGACCGAGGGACGGCAGATCATTTTCCTGCGGACGAAAGCCTCGGTCGATCAGATCGGCAAAACGCTGCGCAAGTCTGGCCTGTCGATTGCGGTCCTGCACGGCGACCTCGCCCAGGGCGCGCGTCAGAAAGCCGTCGACTCTCTCCGCTCTGGTCGCGCGCAAATCCTGCTGACGACAGACGTTGCCGCACGCGGGCTCGACATCGATGACGTCGCGCTGGTGGTCAATTACGACCTGCCCGAGAAAGCAGAAACCTATGTTCATCGTATCGGCCGCACGGCCCGCGCGGGGAAGAAAGGGGCCGCTCTTGCCTTCTGCACACGCGATGAACGCGTATTGCTCCGCGCCATCGAGAAAGAGATCGGCTATCGGATCAGTATCGTTTCCTGAAAGGGCTGGCCTTGAGGTTTGTCATGACAGGGGTCTAAACTCCTTTTCATGACTTCTCCCACGACCCGGCTCATGAACACCGTCGCCATTCTGGAAAAGCTCGTTTCGTTCGACACGACGAGCCGGAACCCGAATGTGCCTCTCATCGAATGGGTCGAGTCCTGGCTGGACGATCACGACGTGACCTATACCCGGCATCGTGGCCCGGAAGATGGAAAATGGAATCTCCACGCGATCCTTGGTCCTGTTGAAAAAGGCGGGCTCGCGTTTTCAGGCCATGTCGATTGTGTTCCGGTCGAGGGTCAGGACTGGTCACGAGATCCGTTCGTTCTGACGGAGCTCGACGGCAAGCTCTACGCGCGCGGTGCCGCCGATATGAAGGGTTTCGTTGCCGCCATGCTGGCAGCAATTCCGACCCTGCAAACGCTTCCCCTGAGAAAGCCGGTCCATCTGTTTTTCACGTTCGATGAGGAGATTACGTGCAATGGCGCGCGTTATCTCATCGAAGACGTCAAATCCCGCGATCTGATGCCCGATTATTGTGTCATCGGCGAGCCCAGCCTTCTCTCCCCAATCATCGCTCACAAGGGCCGCTTTACCGTGAGGTCGATGTGAAGGGCCGTCCCGCCCATTCATCCCAACCGTCTCTGGGTGCGAACGCTCTTCACGCGATGGGTCGGGCCATTGCGGAAATTGCCGCCATGGCCGAGGAGTTCGAGCGGGATGGACCCCATGTAAGCGGCTTCGAGCCAGACCACACAACCATGCAGGTCGGTCTGGCGAAAGGCGGCAGCATTCTGAACATCGTGCCAGAGCAGGCCAGTTTCGAATTCGAGTGGCGGGCCGTGCCAGGTGATAACAATGAAGAGATCTTCGAACGACTGAAACGCCGTCTCGCTCCGATCGATGAGGCGCTGAAACAGGCTGGCCCGGAATGCGGCCTGCACTTCACACCCCTTGTTGACTTGCCACCCCTTGCCCTTTCCAGGGAAGCGGCCCTGGTCTCCTTGCTCCAGCAGGTCACAGGTCGGAACAGCGCCGGCTATGTCTCCTACGGGACCGAGGCGGGCATCTATCAACAAGCAGGATTGCCGACCATTGTTTGCGGTCCAGGCGATATCGCTCAGGCGCACAAACCGGATGAATGGATCGAACGCGATCAGCTCGACCGATGTGATACCATGATCGAGCGGCTCGTCCGGCAGGTCTGCCTCGCCCCATGAGCTGCGGGGCGTCTCCGCGGGACCATCACCCGGTCCGCAAAAAACGGCAGCGCCTCCTGCCGACACTCGCCCTGCCCCGGCGACTTCCGGATTTTCCCATTCTAATCGATCCGCCCGATCTGTCTCGCTGGATCAAGGGCAATAACGGCATTGCTGGCGTCATCGAACGCGATAGCGGCGTGCCTGGTCCTGAGATTGCGGTCATTTCCCTTGTCCATGGCAATGAATTTGCGGGTGCTATCGCTGTCGACCGACTTCTTCGAGCGGATCTCCGCCCCCTTTGCGGGACGGTTCGCTACGTCTTCGCCAATCTCGAAGCTTTTGCACGCTTCGAACCGGGAAACCCCACCGCATCACGCTTTGTCGTTGAGGATCTGAACCGGGTCTGGTCCGCAGATCGCCTGGCAGCCCGTCCTGGATCGATCGAAATGGAGCGCGCTCAGGAATTGCTACCGATCGTGCAGCGAAGTGACCTGCTGCTGGATCTGCACTCGATGCTCTGGGAGTCCTCCCCGCTTTTCATCTCGCCACAGACCGAGCGCTCCACGGCTCTCGCAACAATGCTCTCCTCGAGAGCGGATACCCGGTTTTTATCTCTCACCGATCTCGGTCATCTCGGCGGTGCAAGACTGATCGAACACGAGCATTTTGCGTGTCACACTGGCTCAGCCTGCAGCATTCTGCTCGAAGCCGGTCAGCATTGGCGGCCAGAAACCATCGAGACAAGCGCACGCGTCGTTACTCATTTTGTGGAAAATGCTGCATTTCTGCATTTCGGAAGCAGACAAACCGCAAACCCGGTCAGCCATCAGGCGGTCGTCACCGATAACATCATCGCCAGAAGTGCGAGCTTCGCCTTCACCGACGCCTATCAGGGCGGTCAGATCATCGAGACGGCAGGAACAATCATCGCCACAGATGGCGAGGATGAAATCTGCACGCCATACGACCACTGCGTGCTGATCATGCCCAATCTCTGTGTCAGGCGCGGTCAGCTCGCGGTTCGGCTGGCGCGCAGCCTGACCTGATTAAAGTCAGGCCTAGTATTTGGCGGTCGCACGAGCCGACCGCCAGACCGGATTCTGCTCAGGCGCCGGGGTAAGCGACGTCATAAATCGGGAAGCGACGGCACAGAGCCTTCACTTCATCATGCACACGCGCTTCAACGCTATCCTGCGTATCGGTGCCGAAAGCACTCAGAACGTCGTCGATCATGCGTGCAATGGTCCGGAACTCCTCCTTGCCAAAACCGCGTGACGTCGCAGCCGGGCTGCCGAGACGAATGCCCGATGTCACGAAGGGCTTTTCCGGATCGAACGGGATTGCATTCTTGTTGGCGGTGATACCCGCACGCTCGAGAGCCGCCTCGGCGATCTTGCCCGTCACCTTCTTGGGACGCAGGTCAACGAGCACGAGATGGCAATCCGTGCCACCCGTCACGATATCGAAGCCGCGAGCAACCAGCTCCTCAGCCAGAACGCGGGCGTTATCGGCCACCGCCGTCTGATAGGCCTTGAACTTGTCACCGAGCGCCTCGCCGAAGGCAACTGCCTTGCCCGCGATGACATGCATAAGCGGACCGCCCTGAAGACCGGGGAACACGGCCGAGTTCACCTTCTTGGCGATATCGGCGTCGTTGGTCAGAACGATGCCACCACGCGGACCGCGAAGGGTCTTATGTGTGGTGCTCGTCACGATATGGGCGTGAGGCACGGGGCTCGGGAACAGACCTGCTGCAACCAGACCAGCGAAATGGGCCATGTCGACCATCAGATAGGCGCCAACCTCGTCAGCGATGCGACGGAAGCGGGCGAAATCGATGTGACGCGGATAAGCCGACCCACCGGCAACGATGATCGTCGGCTTATGCTCGCGCGCCAGACGCTCCATCTCTTCGTAATCCAGCGTTCCGTCTTCGGCACGAACGCCATACTGAACGGCATTGAACCACTTGCCGGAATAATTCGGCGCCGCACCGTGGGTCAGGTGACCGCCGGCTGCAAGGCTCATGCCAAGCACGGTGTCACCCGGCTTGCCGAGTGCCATGAACGCGGCCTGATTGGCATTTGCGCCCGAATGCGGCTGCACATTAGCGAACTCAACGCCGAACAGTGCCTTGATGCGCTCAATCGCAAGTGTCTCGACGCGATCGACATCGACACACCCGCCATAATAGCGCTTGCCGGGCAGACCTTCGGCATATTTGTTCGTCAGAACCGATCCCTGTGCCTCAAGAACGGCGAATGACGTAATGTTTTCGGACGCAATCAGCTCGATACCGTCCTGTTGGCGGACCAGCTCGGCATTCACAATGGCGGCAACCTCCGGGTCAGCCTCATGAAGACCGCGATGAAAGAAATCGTGCTGAGCGGACATGTTCTCGCGAGGTGACATTCTTTTCTCTCCCAGAGGGGGCGCGCCGACGCGCAAAATGGCGTATCACAAACGCCAATATCCCAGATTTCCCCCCGTCGCCAACCCGTTATGCGCGGGAGACCCGTTTTAGAGGAAGACTGTATGGCCCAGCCCCTCGCCGCATTGTTGCGGCGTCAACCGCTTGATCGCATTTCCGACGAGTCCGCCGAGCAAGGCATGAAGCGTGTCATTGGCCCTTTTTCACTGATCGCTTTGGGTGTCGGGACGACCGTCGGGGCTGGGCTTTTCTCACTGACCGGTATCGCCGCTGCCCATAATGCCGGACCTGCGGTGATTCTGGCTTTTGTTGTCGCCGCCATTGCCTGCGGTTTCGCCGCGTTCTGCTACGCCGAACTGGCAAGCATGATCCCGACCGCGGGCTCGGCCTATTCGTATACTTATGCCACCATGGGCGAGCTTATCGCCTGGATCATCGGCTGGGATCTCGTGCTCGAATATACGGTGGGTGCCGCTGCCGTGGCGTCGAGCTGGTCGAGCTATCTGGCGTCCATCCTTGGGCAGTGGAATATCCATCCCGATCCGCGATGGATGGCGACACCGATGAGCATCGTGACGCTTGCCGATGGCAGCAAGGTCCATGGCTGGATCAATCTGCCTGCCATGGTGGCGGTCGTCTTTATCGTTCTGCTGCTGTTGCGCGGCATTACGGAATCAACCCGCATCAATGCCGCAGTCGTCGTGCTGAAACTATCGGTTATCGCCGCCTTCATGGTGTTCTGCACACCGTTCATCCAGCCGGCTCATTATACGCCCTTCATTCCCCCCAATACGGGCGAGTTCGGCCATTTCGGCCTCTCTGGCATCATGCGCGCTGCGGGATGATTTTCTTTGCCTATCTGGGCTTCGACATCATCGCAACGACAGCGCAGGAGGCCAAGCGGCCTGAGCGCACGATGCCGATCGGCATTCTGGGTAGCCTCGGAATCTGCACGCTCATTTATATCGCGTTTGCCTTCGTTTTGACCGGGGTCGTGGATTATCGCCAGATGGATAATGACGGCAGTCCCGTCGCGACAGCGATCGACATTACCCATCTCTTCTGGCTGCAAGGCGCGCTGAAATTCAGCATCCTGTTCGGCTATACGTCGGTGCTGATGGGTCTGATGATGGGCCAGGTACGTGTTTTCTACGCCATGTCACGCGACGGGTTGCTACCAGCCATTTTTGGCCGCCTGAGCCCGCGTACCCGGGCGCCAGCTTTCTCGCATCTGATCTTTCTGATCGTCACCTGTCTTCTGGCCGGGCTCGCTCCGATTTCGGTACTGGGCAACATGACATCGATCGGCACATTGCTGGCCTTTGTGCTCGTCTGCGTCGGTGTGTTGATCCTGCGCATTCGCGAACCCAACCGGCCGCGCGCGTTTAAAGCGCCTGGGGGGCTTATCATGCCGATCTGCGGTATTCTAAGCTGTGCCGCTGTCATGGTATCGCTCGACGGCCTGACTTGGCTGCGCCTCGGGCTCTGGCTGGCAATCGGGCTTATCGTGTATGCGGTCTATGGCTACAAAAAGAGCAAACTGAACCTGCCGGAGCTTCCCCGATGATCACAGGCGCTTTTCCCAATACCCGTCCGAGACGCAACCGTTTCGACGGCTTCACCCGACGCCTCGTCGCCGAAACGGGCCTTGCTGTCGATCATCTCATCTGGCCGATTTTTGTCTGCGATGGGGTCAAGACCCGTACGCAGGTCAGCTCCATGCCTGGTGTCGAGCGGGTCAGCATCGACCTTCTCGAAGAGCATCTTGCTGAAGCTGTGGCGCTGGGTATCCCAGCTGTCGCGCTCTTTCCCATCACCCCCACCGAAATCCGTGACGCGACCGGGCGTGAAGCAACAAACCCGGATAACCTGATCTGCCGGGCCGCACGCGAGATCAAGCGCCTCTATCCTGATCTCGGGATCATCGGCGATGTCGCCCTCGACCCCTATACCGATCACGGCCATGACGGTCTTATCGAAGACGGCTATGTCGTGAACGATGCCTCGGTGGAAATCCTGGCCAAGCAGGCCGTCAATCAGGCTGCGGCAGGGATCGACATCATTGCCCCGTCAGACATGATGGACGGAAGGATCGGTGCCATCCGCACGGCGCTCGACCAGGCTGGGCATGGAAACACGCGTATCATGTCCTATGCGGCCAAATATGCCTCAGCGTTTTACGGCCCGTTCCGTGATGCGCTCGGGTCCGGCGGTCTGCTTAAAGGGGACAAGAAAACCTATCAGATGGACCCAGCCAACTCAGACGAAGCGCTGCGGGAAGTTGCGCTCGATCTGCAGGAAGGCGCCGATATGGTCATGGTCAAGCCCGGCATGCCCTATCTCGATATCATCAGACGTGTTCGGGACAGCTTTGCGGTACCGACCTTCGCCTATCAGGTCTCGGGAGAATACGCGATGCTCATGGCAGCCATTCAGAACGGTTGGCTCGATCGCGACAGGGCGATCCTCGAGAGCCTGCTCGCCTTCCGACGCGCCGGATGTAATGGGGTACTAACCTATTTCGCGGTAGACGCGGCCCGGCTTCTCTCCCACAAGCCGTGAGCCTGACCCGGCAGAGGCGCGGCAGCGCGGCCTACGCTGCCGGGATCGATGCCGAAAAACGCGCCCGTGCGGTGCTGTCGCAAGAAGGGTACGACATTCTCGCAAGCAGATGTCGCACCCTTTCGGGGAAATCGACATCGTGGTCGCTCTGAGCGGCACGCTGGTTTTTGTCGAAGTCAAATTGCGCAAGACACTTGATGCTGCCGCCTATGCCCTGCAGATCTCTCAACAAAAACGTCTATTGCAAGCTGCGGAGTTTCTCATCCAGACACGTCAGGAGTGGCAGCGCGACGATCATCGCGTGGATGTTTTTCTTTATGACGTGAAAGGCGAGCTGGACTGGCGCCAGGATGTCCTGAGACTTTACTAAGCCCTGCCCTCATCTCATTCAAAGCAAGACACTCGAACGCTTGATACGAAAAAAGGAGAGCCTGGGCTCCCCTCTCAGGAAATATCGGTCAAATCAGAAAGACAGTCTCTTTCAGGTCAGCCGTGATGACGGGTGTGATGGGCCTTCTTGCCATGAGCGGGCGCTTGGCATGATAAACAACCGTGTGAACGAGAGAACGACGCGAGGGCATTACGGCATGATGATGAGACGATGCCTGATGGAGCTTGGTCGTATGACGCGTGTGGCTCGAAGCAGGACGATGATAAACCGGCGTTGCCGTCAGTGCATCAAGCGTGAGTTTGGAAGCTTCCCAGTCGGTAATTTCTCTTGCACTCGCTCCCTGCGAAGCAAAAGCAGCTCCAACAGCAATAAAGGAGGTGGCAAACTTGAGTACCGAAAGGCGCCGCATCGTGTATTCCCTCTGGATGACCTGCAACAGGTTATGCAGCTGCGCGCAGACACAACAAGAGCTAAAGAGAGAAATTTTGTTTGAAAGTATAAAGCGTTGCGATTCTGCCACAGTTTAGGTCGAAACGGTGGCAGAACGCAGAGTTTATGGCGCAATCAAGGCAAGATCATGCCGCTTTTTTGGCGATGTTCTTCTCTTCGAAAAGTGTCTCGAGCTCGCCGCTCTGGAACATATCGGTCACGATGTCACAACCACCAAGGAACTCGCCCTTGACGTAGAGCTGCGGCACTGTCGGCCACTGAGAAAAATCCTTGATGCCCTGACGGATCTCTGCACTCGCCAGAACATTGGCCGTCTCGAACTCGACGCCATATGACCGAGGATCTGCACAACGCGCGCAGAAAAGCCGCATTGCGGGAAGAGTCGGTCACCCTTCATGAAAAGCATGACAGGGTTGGTATCGATAAGCTGCTGAATCTGCTGGAAAATGGCTTCAGACATAGTTCATTCCTGTTCGCGAGAGGCGCGTTGGTCGATAATTTGGAATTATAGACCCAACCGGTCTCGATTGTCAGGGGGTTTGTGTTTTGAGAGCGAGAGCGTGAAGCTCCGTTCCCATACGACCACCAAACGCATCATAGACCAGCTTGTGCTGGCGTACCCGAGGCAGCCCTGCAAAGGCGGTGCTGGTCACGGTCGCAGCATAGTGATCCCCGTCGCCCGCGAGATCCTGGATCTCGATGACGGCATCAGGCAACGCCTGCTTGATCGTACGTTCGATTTCTTCTGCACTCATCGGCATGGATCAGCGCTCCATCAATTTGGGGAAGAAAGCAGCATTCACCTCACGCATCCGCTCTGCGGAGAGGGTCATGCCATCCTTCAGAACCAGATTGCTACCGCCCGTGCGACCCAGATGACGAACAGGCACATGAGCCTTTTCTGCATCGTCGATCAGAGCTGCAGCATGCTTTGTCGCAATCACATAGCAGGCCTGATCCTCGCCGAAATACCAGGCGTGGAGGCTCGTTCCGTGATGAGGTTTGTCGAGATGACAGCCGACACCGCTTGCCATGACCATCTCGGCAACAGCCACGAGAAGGCCCCCATCCGCGATATCATGACAGGCTTCGACACGACCCGCCCCGATCATATTGCGGACGAAATCGCCGTTACGACGCTCTGCGTGCAGATCGACAACTGGCGGAGCGCCGTCTTCACGGTGACAAACCTCGCGCAGCCAGAGGGACTGGCCAAGCTCACCGCGGATTTCACCGATGAGTACCAGTTCGGCGTTGTCCGGCATACCGAGACCGACCGCTTTGGTGACATCGTCGATGACACCGATCGCACCGATCGCCGGAGTTGGCAGGATCGGCTGGCTGAGGCCGCTCGGCTGGCTCGTCTGGTTGTAGAGCGAGACATTGCCGCTCACGACGGGGAAGTCGAGAGCCCGGCAGGCTTCACCCATGCCTTTGATGGCATCGGCAAATTGGCCCATGATTTCCGGCTTTTCAGGATTGCCGAAATTCAGGTTATCCGTCACCGCCAGAGGCAGCGCACCCGTTGCCGTGATGTTGCGCCACGCTTCGGCGACCGCCTGAGCGCCACCGACACGCGGATCGGCCTGGCAATAACGCGGTGTGCAATCGGTCGTCATGGCAAGGCCACGTTTCGTGCCCTCGACACGCACAAGCGCTGCATCTGCAGCACCCGGGCGACGTGCCGTCTGACCGCCAACGCCGCTGTCGTACTGGTTCCAGACCCAGGCGCGCGACGCGAGGTCCGGGCATCCGAGCAGGGTCAGCAGAGCGTGCTCGACACCGGCCGGATCGGCAACGGTGCCCAGACGCGCTGGCGGCTCGGCATGCGTCATCGGACGATGGTAAAGCGGCGCCTCATCGGCAAGCGGTGCCAGCGGGATATCCGCCTCGACCTTACCCAGATGCTTGACAGTGATATGGGCGGTATCGGTCAGGACACCCACGATGGCAAAATCGAGATCCCATTTCTCGAAAATAGCGCGTGCGACTTCCGTGCGTTCGGGCTTGAGCACCATGAGCATGCGCTCCTGGCTCTCCGACAGCATCATTTCATACGCGGTCATTTCCGTTTCACGCTGCGGCACGTGGTCAAGGTCGAGCTCGATACCCACCCCGCCCTTGCCTGCCATCTCGACGGCAGACGACGTCAGACCGGCAGCACCCATGTCCTGAATCGCGACGATGGCATCGGTCGCCATAAGCTCAAGACAGGCTTCGATCAGAAGCTTTTCGGTGAACGGGTCACCGACCTGCACGGTCGGGCGCTTGGACGCGGCATGCTCGTCGAATTCAGCCGACGACATGGTGGCTCCGTGGATACCGTCACGTCCAGTCTTGGAGCCGACATAAACAACCGGGTTACCGATACCGGCAGCTGCAGACAGGAAGATCTTGTCCTGACGCGCAATGCCGACCGTCATGGCGTTTACGAGCGGATTGCCGTTATAGGCCGGATGGAAGTTGATTTCTCCACCGACCGTCGGCACACCGACGCAATTGCCGTACCCACCGATACCGCGCACGACACCGTCGATCACGCGCTGCGTGACAGGCAGGCTCGGATCACCGAAGCGAAGGGCGTTCAGATTGGCAACAGGACGCGCGCCCATCGTGAACACGTCGCGCAGAATGCCTCCGACGCCTGTCGCCGCACCCTGATAGGGCTCGATGAAAGACGGGTGATTATGGCTTTCCATCTTGAAGACAGCGGCGAGACCGTCGCCGATATCGACCACACCAGCATTTTCGCCGGGTCCATGAATAACCCATGGTGCCTTTGTCGGCAGCGTCTTGAGATGAACGCGGGACGATTTATAGGAACAATGCTCGGACCACATGACCGAGAAAATGCCGAGCTCGGTCAGGCTCGGCACGCGGCCCATGATGTCGAGAACCTTCTGGTATTCCTCAGCGGAAAGACCGAAGCGCGCAGCGAGTTCAGCGTTGACGATCATGCTCATGCGACGAGACTCTTCACCAGTCCCGAAAACAGCGGCACACCATCTGTCGCGCCGAGATCGGGATCAACCAGGTTTTCAGGATGCGGCATCAGTCCGCAAACGCGCTTGTTGGCGCTCAGAACACCCGCAATGGAGCGCTGGCTTCCGTTGGGATTGCTGATGCGGCTCTTCGCATCCAGCCCGCCCTTGGCGCAAACATAGCGGAACGCGACGCGCTCTTCCCCTTCGAGACGATCCAGCTCGCTTCCGATGCCGTGTAATTGCCATCGCCATGAGCGAGCGGCGCACGGAAGACGTCGCCCTTGGACCAGTCGCGCGTAAAGGCAGTATCACCCGCCTCGACACGCAGATAACCGTCCTGCGACAGGAAGCGCATACCCGTGTTGCGGAGCAACGCACCGGGAAGAAGCTGTGCTTCGGTCAGGATCTGAAAGCCGTTGCAAACGCCCAGCACATAACCGCCACGCTCGGCGAACGCGCGCACTTCGCTCAGGATCGGCGAATGGGCGCCCATGGCGCCCGAGCGCAGATAGTCACCGAAGCTGAAACCGCCCGGAAGGACAATCAGATCGAGATCGGGCAGGGTTGTATCACGATGCCAGAGCATCGTCGGAGCCTTGCCGCTGACCAGACGAAGGGCCTGCTCCATATCGCGCTCACGGTTCGTACCCGGAAAGACAACGATACCAGCCTTCATAGTTTACCCCCTTGCGCCGAACACGGATAAGCGTCGTGCAGTGCCGCGAAGACGGATTTCCCGACCGGGAATTTCAGAACATCCTGATGGGATTTCAGCCAGGAAATGACCTTGCCGCGCATGGCATCGGTCGTTTCGGCATCCGGCACGCAGAAACCCGTCACCGCGTCGGTATCGCCTTTGCTCTTCGCATTAAGCGCTGCCAGCGCACCTGAATCCGCCATACCGGCAATGTAGGCGTCGCAGACGGCCTTGCCTTGCGGCTTGGAGCAGATCTGACCAAACCGGCCAGCCTGCATCTTGGAGAGACGATGCTCATCCGCCTGCGCCACGCCCGTGAAGGCGCCCAAAGGCAGCGCCAGCGCGAGTGCGGTCAGGAGTGCCTTTTTCGGGGTCATCCGACAACCTCAACTGCGAAATCTTCGATCACGAGATTAGCCAGCAATTCACGCGCCATGGCTTCGCCCTGAGCGAGTGCTGCAGCCTGATCGTCGGTTGCCACTTCAAGCTCCATCGTCTTGCCGACGCGTACTTCACCGACATTGGCAAAGCCCAGCACTTCAAGCGCATGACCGATGGCTTTGCCCTGCGGATCGAGCACGCCTTCCTTCAGCATGACATTGACGCGAATTTTCATTGCATGACCTCCGGTCCTTTAAGATCGCCATTGCCTGCTTCGGGCAGAATTCCCAGACGGCGGGCGACTTCCTGATACGCTTCCTCGACACGGCCCATATCCCGGCGGAAGCGATCCTTGTCGAGCCTCTCGCTCGTCTTGGAGTCCCACAGGCGGCAATTATCGGGAGAAATTTCATCGGCGAGAACGATACGCATCTCGTCGTTTTCCCACAGGCGGCCGAACTCGACCTTGAAGTCGACCAGCTGGATGCCGATCCCCTGGAACATGCCTGAGAGAAAATCATTGGTGCGCAGAGCATGGGCGTTGATCTCGTCGAGATCCTGGGCGGTGGCCCAACCGAATGCGGTCACATGCTCTTCCGACACCATCGGGTCGTTGAGCGCATCGTTCTTGTAATAATATTCGAGAATCGAACGCGGCAAGCGCGTGCCCTCTGCAAGACCGAGACGCTTGGCAATCGAGCCCGCAGCGACGTTGCGTACGACGACCTCGAGCGGAATGATCTCGACTTCGCGGATCAGCTGCTCGCGCATATTGAGGCGACGGATGAAATGAGTGGGGATCCCGATTTCATGCAGGCGCAGCATGAGGTGTTCGCTGATACGGTTGTTCAGCACGCCCTTGCCCGTGATGATGCCCTTTTTTTCGCCGTTACCGGCTGAGGCATCGTCCTTGAAATACTGCACGAGTGTTCCCGGCTCGGGCCCCTCGAACAGAATCTTGGCTTTTCCTTCATAAAGCTGACGACGGCGTGCCATGACGATCTTTCAAAAAAGGTAAAACGGCGTTGCGACGCATATAGCAGCGCAGCCCCGCCGTTCATACCCATGATCGCGCTCGTGAGTGCGTGAGCGATCTCTCCAGGTCGTGGCCTTGAAATTACTCTGCTGCGGCGCGTTCGCGCGCAATCGGGGCAAAGCTTCCGTCGCGTAGCGAAGCTTCGAGCTGTTCGAGCGAACGACCGCGGGTTTCGGGGACGTAACGCAGGACAAAGAAGAACGAGAGCGCGTTGACTGCGGCAAACAGCCAGAACGTGCCACCAGCGCCCAAAGCCTTCACCATGCTGAGCGTGGTGAGCGAGATGATGAGATCTGCACCCCAGTGGCTGGCAGCGACAAGGCTCATACCCGTGCCACGGCACGACAGCGGGAAGACTTCAGCACCAACCAGCCAGATGGCGACGGAAAGACTGCCGACATTGAAGACGACATAACCGACAACAGCGGCAGCGGTTACAAAGGCGCCCCAGCCATGGGTCTGGCCCGTAAAGAACATGAAGCCGAGCAGAACCAATGAGACGACGGCACCCGGGATCATGCGGAGCATCAGGGTGCGGCGTCCCCAGGCATCGACAGCCCAGCCACCGAAGGCGACCGTACCAACCATGGAGAAACCGATGGCGACCGAAGTCAGCAATGCAGAAGACTGGCCAAACCCGGCATCGGCAAAGATGGTGGGCGCGTAATACATCACCGCATTAATGCCGGTGAGCTGGCAAAGAAGGGCGATACCGACAGCGGCGATGGTGGCGGGACGCACCCAGGCCTTGAACACTTCGGAAAGCGGTGCCTTCTCGTCGTGCTGGTCCTGAATATCCTGCAACTCACGATCGGCTTCGGCGTCCGTCTTGCGCACGCTCCGCAGCACCGTACGGGCTTTTTCGAATTCACCCTGCATCGCCAGCCAGCGCGGGCTGTTAGGCAGAAAGAGCATTCCGACAAACAGGATCACAGCCGGAATGACACCCAGACCGAACATCAGACGCCAGGAATATTCCTGCAACACATAACCGGTGATGAACGAAATCAGCTGACCGAAGGCAATCGCGAACTGGAACGCCACAACGAGAGAGCCACGGCGCTCCGGCGGTGCGATTTCAGCGATATAGATCGGCACGATCTGCGACGAGGCACCGATAGCCAGACCGAGGATGAGGCGCGCGAAGGTCAGGACGAAGACCGTATGGGCAAACGTGACAATCACAGTTCCGATCAGGAACAATGTCGCGGCTGCAATGATTGTCCGACGGCGACCAAGCTTGTCAGAGAGCGGCGCGGCGGAAATGCATCCGATCAGCGCGCCGAGAATGACTGCCGAGGTGACGATTTCGGCGCTCTCCGTGCTCAGCTGAAACTGCGGTGTCAGCTGCAGCAGCGCGGCGGAGATAATCCCCGTATCATAGCCGAAAAGCAGACCGCCTGTGGCGGCGATGACGGCTATGAAGTTGGTAAGGGCGTGCCCTCGCGGGCGTGGTTTGGAAGCCATTGCGGAACCTTGTTTGGAAAACTCAGCAGAGCGAACTCTGAGATTACAGCCAAGTTAGTTCCACACGACAATGCTACAAGGTCAACGCCCAATATGTGATTTTAACCAAAAATCTTGTTGAATATGCGGTCTACGGCAACAAGATGTCGTGTGCTGTCCATCGCGTCGTCCAGGACCTTTGAATCGACGCGTCCGGCAACCTCGGGATCGTTGTCGAGATTTTCGCGGAAGCTGCGCCCTTCGGGCTCGCCGAGCTTGGTCCAGGTCTCCATCGCATTGTGCTGGACGATACGATAGGCATCCTCACGGGAAATGCCCGAACGCGCGAGTGCAAGCAGCACCTCACCGGAATGCACAACGCCTCCGAGCGATTCAAGATTGGCCATCATGCGCTCAGGATAGACCACCAGCTTGTCCATCATGCCGGCGAGACGCATCAGGGCGAAATCCAGCCCGATTGTGGCGTCAGGGCCAATATTACGCTCGACGGAAGAGTGGCTGATATCGCGCTCGTGCCACAACGCCACATTCTCGAGCGCGGGCACGACATGCGAGCGGACCAGACGCGCCAGCCCGGTCAGGTTTTCTGACAGAACCGGATTGCGCTTATGCGGCATTGCCGAGCTGCCCTTCTGGCCCGGATGGAAGAACTCTTCCGCCTCGCGCACTTCAGAACGCTGGAGATGACGCACTTCAACCGAAAGACGCTCAATGCCGCTGGCAATGACACCCAGCGCACAGAAATAGGCGGCGTGACGATCACGCGGGATCACCTGCGTCGACACGTCTTCCGCTGCGAGGCCGAGGCGTTCTGCCACAAATTCCTCAACGCGCGGATCGATATGGGCATAGGTGCCAACGGCGCCTGAAATCGCGCAGATCGCAATTTCCTTGCGTGCAGCAAGCAGACGCTCACGGTTACGGGCGAATTCGGCGTAATGGCCGGCAATCTTGAGGCCAAAACTCGTCGGCTCGGCATGGATGGCGTGCGAGCGACCGATGGTGACCGTCTTCTTGTGTGCAAAGGCCTGCTTCTTGAGCGCGGCCAGCACCGCATCGAGATCGGCAAGCAGCAAATCCGTCGCCTGAACGAGCTGAACAGAGAAGCACGTATCGAGCACGTCCGACGACGTCATGCCCAGATGCACGAAACGGCTTTCCGGACCGACCTTTTCTGCAAGCCAGGTCAGAAACGCGATCACGTCATGGCGGGTGACAGCTCGATCTCATCGATACGGGCAACGTCAACGTCAGAAAACGCAGCCATGGCTGCATCGCCGCGCTCGCGGATGACCTTGGCAGCTTCCTTGGGCATGTCGCCCAGCTCGGCCATTGCCTCGCATGCCAGCGCCTCGATCTCGAACCAGATGCGATATCGGTTGGTGGGGGACCAGATGGCGGTCATTTCGGGGCGGCTGTAGCGAGGCACCATGGTCGGGCTGACTCCTTAGATAATCGACACAACAAAGAAGGACAGGTCGAAAAGAGGGCTCCTCTTACCTCAAGATGCGCCTCGCGAACACACCCGATATCGTCTGGACACCCGGTGCTGCGAATTGCGCTCTCGTGGGGCTTTGACTAGCATCACCTCTCCATGAAAATTCGGAGGTTTATGTGACGCCTGATCTTACCTGGCATGCCCTTGCAGCACTTGCCCAGGTTATCCTGATCGACATCACCCTCGCCGGGGATAACGCGGTTGTCATCGGCATGGTCGTTCGAGGCCTGCCTGCGCATCAGAGACGCAAGGCCATTCTGGTCGGTGTCATTGCCGCCGCCCTCATGCGCATCGCGCTTGCCCTGGTTGCGTCACGCCTTCTCTCGGTACTCGGCCTCACCTTTGCCGGCGGTCTGCTGCTGCTCTGGGTGTGCTGGAAGATGTATCAGGAGCTTCGCCATCCCGAAGAGATGACCGGCGAGGCCAAGAGCGGTTCGCTGTCCAAAGCCATATTCCGGATCATCGTGGCCGATCTCTCAATGAGCCTCGATAACGTTCTGGCCGTAGCGGGCGCCGCCATCGGGCACCCTTACGTGCTTGTGACTGGCCTTGCCTTCTCGGTCGTGCTGATGGGGGCGGCGGCGACGCTCGTTGCCAATCTGCTGAACCGCTATCGCTGGATCGCCTGGCTCGGCCTCGCCATCGTCGCCTTCGTCGCTTGCGAGCTGATCTACAAGGGCAGCATGGAGATCGTGCATCATGTCTCGGGTTAAGTCGTTTCTTCTGACGGGATCGCTCATCTTCCTGACCGGGTGCAGTTCACACGCGCAGGAGCAGCTGCCTCCAACCCAATCGGAAGAGCCCCTCGGCCTGAGCGACACGACACCGGAAGATCCGGCCCTGTCGTCGAGCGCAATGACACATCCACCCGATGTCTCGACGCGCCTCGATCAGTGGCTCGCTCTGGTCCAGCCGGGAGCACAGGCAACAGCACGCGCCTATGCCGATTTTCTGGACCAGACGCCAAGCTGGCCTGAGCGTGGCACCATGATGGCGCGTTATCAGCAGGCGCTTGCAACACGCACTGACGATGCGGATCTGCCAGCGCTCTGCCGAGAGAGCCTCTGACAGGCGTTCAGGCCTTCTCACGCTGCGCCTCCTTCCTGCCAAATGCAGCAGAGCAGGCAAGGCGTATCTGGCGTAACGGTGCCGATCGGGAAACAGACGCGGCCATTATCCTTGCCGATTACAGTGCCTCCCTGACAGCTGACGATCACTGGGCAAGGTTCCAGCGTCAGGTTCGTACGCGTCAGTTCACGGCCGCAGGTCGACAGGTGGCGTTGCTTAACCCACAGCGTCGCATAACCGCGCGCGCTCTGATTGCCCTGCAATCCAATTCCCCTGACGCTGCATCGCAGTTCAGTGCCCTCACCCTGGCTCAGCGCGCTGAGCCGATGCTGATGATCGCGCGTCTCAAGCAACTCCGTCGCGCATCGGATTATGAAGGCGCCTACGCACTCTGGCAGCAGGAAGGGTTTTCTGCACAAAAGCATACGCCCTCACCTGCCCTGACGAATGAACGTATGGCGCTCGCCCGGGCGTTTTTGATGCAAGGCTCGGTCCAGCAGGCCCGCGCATTGGCCGACGATACGACCCTTTCGTCAAACGCCACCGCAGGTCTCGAAGCCCGCTTCCTGCGCGGCTGGATCGATCTGCGCTTTTTAAAGAACCCCGCGCAGGCGCGTGATGCGTTTCTCCTGCTTTCCCGCCAGACAAGCCTGATCACCAAAAGCCGCGGCTTCTACTGGCTGGCCAGAAGCTATGCTGCCGAAGGCGATGCTGCTCAGGCGCAAGCGGCCTATGCGCAGGCCGCGACCATGCCGACCGTCTTCTACGGACAGCTCGCCCTTGCCGCACTCAATGGCCGTGATGACACGCTCCTCCCTAGCGGAAGCGACGTACCGGGCCTGTCTGCTGCGCTGTCGAGACTGCCGGCGCTTCAAAGTGGGACCATCTCACGAAGCGATCTCGTCGAGGCGGCACGTCTGTTGCATGAGCGCGGTGACGACGATCACGCCCGTGAATTCCTGATGCTCGGCTACAGCGCGGTGCAGGACGCCGCAGGTCAGGCAGCGCTTGCCCGGTTTGCGCTATCGATCGACACGCTGGAGCCCGCCGTCTTTGCCGCACGCCGTACGGGTCGTCTCGGCTCTGCTCTTTATCCTGAGGGCTGGCCCGTTTTCGATGCCGCACAGGCCGAAGGGGACTCCCTGCCCCGAGGTCTCGCTCTGGGCGTAGCCCGTCAGGAAAGCAGCTTCAACGCCCATGTTGCGAGCCCGGCGCGGGCAATCGGCCTGATGCAGCTTCAATCCGGGACAGCAAAAGACGTCGCCCGACGGGCGGGGTTGAGCGGCTGGATACCAGCATCAGCGGATTGCGCGACCCCGCGACCAATCTCACGCTTGGCCGCACCTATCTGTCACAGCTGCTCACCCGCTTCGATCAGGTCGTGCCGGTTGTTCTCTCGGCCTATAATGCTGGGCCTCACCGCACCGATCTCTGGCTGGCGAGCCTTCCACTGCCGCAACCTCTCACGCAGGCCGGCTGATCGACTGGATCGAGAGCCTCCCTTATGAGGAAACACGCTCTTATATCCAGCGCGTCGAGGAAAACATGGCACTTTATCGCGTGCTCGAGGCAGGAAGTCATGGCTGAGACGTTGCTCACGCTTGAGACCCTTAGCGATAAAGCCGCGCAGGTCCTCTCTCGCCTTCAGTCGCATCGTCAGCGTCTCGTGACGGCAGAAAGCTGCACGGGCGGTTTGATAGCAGCACTGCTTACCGCTCATGCAGGCTCGTCGGAGATGATTGAGGGCGGCCTTGTGACCTACTCGAACGTTTTAAAACAAGCCGTTCTGGATGTAGCCACCAAGACCCTTGCCGAGCACGGCGCCGTCAGCGAGCCTGTCGCAGTGGAAATGGCCATGGGTGCCTTGGCCTGCGCGGAAGACGCGACGATCTCCGTCGCCGTGACGGGGATCGCAGGTCCAGGTGGCGGTAGCGAGACGAAACCAGTGGGCACCGTCTGTCTCTGCCTGATGCACGGAACGAAAAATCCAGTGCATGAGACCGCCTTTTTCCCGGGCGACCGGGAGGCCGTGCGACTGGCGACCGTCAACAGGGCCTTCGATCTGATCCTCAACGCTCTCTGAGCGTCCTGCTCGGCCGTTCGAGGCCAAACGGGACGCTCAGTGACGAGAGGCTCAGTTTTCGATGTGCTGAACCACCTCAAAGCCTTCGAAGACCGGCGGGCCGAGGGTCAGGGGCTTGTTGCCGCCTGCCCCGGCATGGGCCTTGCGGAACTGCTCCGACTGAGTCCAAGCCTTGAAAGCCTCGTGGGACTCCCAGACGGTATGGGACGACCACAGGATATGATCGTCCTTAACCGGCCCGCGCAGCAAAGCGAATGATTTGAAACCGGGGACGGTTGTCAGAAGCACTTCGCGGTCGAGCCAGCGTTGACGAAACGCGTCTTCGCTCTCGGGAAGAACCTGAAACCTGTTCATGGCGATATACATCGACGATACCTTTGTGACTCTATGATGAACCGGGCAGAACAAGATCGTGCGGCAGGATAAAGGGCCGTCCGGTCTCATGGTGATGGCCGAGAATGCTGTTCGGTAGTCCGAACACATCCGCGAGCATTTCTGAAGTAATAATCTCGTTTGCCGTGCCCGAAGCGTAAACACGCCCCTTATCGAGCACCACAATTTGATCGGCAAAGGCGGCCGCCCAGTTCAGGTCGTGTAAAATAGCCAGACACGCCCCGCCCTTGCCTGTATGCGCCCGAGCGAGAGACAGGATCTGTCCCTGACGAGCAATATCCTGCGCCGAAACGGGTTCGTCCAGAAACAGGAATCCTTTATGACTGTGCCAACGCAGCTGAACGAGGATCCGTGCCAGATGCGCGCGCTGGCGCTCCCCGCCAGAAAGCGTGGTGACGTCACGCTGAGCCAGAGCCTCAAGCCCCACCTCTTCGACCGTCTCGGCAACAAGCCGCGCCAGACGCTCGCGCTCCTGCGTTCCTCTCCAGCCCGGAACACCGAAACGCACGAGTTCCGCCACCGAGAAACGCGCGTCAAGTGTCTGTTCCTGGGTCAGCATCGCTCTTCGAGACGCGAGCTCGGCAGCCGTGAAGGTCGATAAGGGTTTCGACCCCAGCGTTACGGCTCCCTCACAGGGCGCGAGGAGGCCGGCAGCAACACGCATCAGCGTGCTCTTGCCTGCCCCATTCGGGCCGATCACCGCCACGAACTCGCTCAGAGCGAGCGAGAGTGAGACTTCTTCAAGCAGAAACCGACCCTGACGACGCACACTGACCTCATCAAGCACAAGACGGTCATTCTCGCGCAGGGTCATGAGGAGATCTCCTGATCGGATCGCCGCATCAGCAACCAGATGAAGACAGGCGCCCCAAGTGCCGCAGTGATAATCCCGACCGGCACATCGGACGGAGATGCAATGATCCGCGCAACAGTATCCGACAAAACAAGCAATACGGCGCCAAGGAGCGCACTACCGGGAACGAGAAAGCGATGGTCGGGACCGCTCACCAGCCTGACGAGATGCGGCACAATCACCCCGACAAAACCGATCACGCCCGAAAAAGCGACCGCAGGACCGACCGCAAAAGTCACGGCAAGCAGGCACAGGATTTTCACCCATCCGACCCGACACCCCATCAACGCGGCGTTTTCCTCTCCCAGAAGCATCAGGTTGAGCGGTCGGGAAAGTGCCATGAGAAGCGCGAGCGAACCCAGAGTGAAAGGCGCGAGAATCTCGACCTCACGCCAGCGCACGCCGGACAGACTGCCCATGGTCCAGAAGGTCAGATCCCGCAGCGCTGAATCATTGGCACGATAGAGCAGGATACCGGTCACTGAAGAGGCCAGAGCCCCAAGCGCAACACCGGCCAGTACGAGGCGCGTGGTGGAAAGCCGCCCCTGACGGGTCGAGAATCCCTGAAGGATGGCTGTCATGAAACACGCCCCAAGCATCCCGCCCGCCGGGATTCCCCAACGGGCCACAACGCCCGAACCGAACCAGAATGTTCCTTCGACGATCATCAGCGCAGCGCCCAGCGCCGCCCCTGACGAGACGCCGATGAGGCCCGGATCCGCCAGCGGGTTGCGAAACAGTCCCTGCATGACTGCCCCGCTGCGCCAAGTCCGGCACCGACCAGAAGACCGAGCATGATACGTGGCAGCCTGATCCCGTAGATAATCAGATGGGCGACGGCAGGATCATCGATGCCATTGGGATGGATACCAAACCCTGTCGCGCCCGAAGCCAAAGCCAGAAGAAGGCTTGCTGCCAGCGCGAGCGAGAGAAGTGCAAACGCCGAGACCAGATTGAGCCGTCGGACGCTCATGCAGGCTGCGTATGCTTGACGATCTGCTGGGCAAGTTCGAGGGCGGCCTCCGCCGTGCGCGGACCGAAACCAAGGAGCTTCTCGCCTTCCATGTCGATAATCGCCTTGCGCTGCCCGGCGGGGGTCAACATGACGGCGTCATCGGCCAGAAGAGCGTCCCGCATCGTCTGCCCACCCTGACTCATCATCAGGATCACATCCGGCTTCAGGACAATCAGAGCCTCGCGCTCAAGCGCTTTGTAGCCCTGCATGTCACTCCCTGCATTCGTCGCTCCCGCAAGGGAGATAATCGCATCCGCTGCTGTCCCGGTCCCAGCCGCCATCGGCCGTCCATTCACCACGCGCATAACAAACAGCACACGAGGCTTTTGAGGGTGCAGCTCCTTCCACGCCTTGAGCGTGCGCAGCTGGTTGTCCAGCCGCACAACCATCGACGCGCCCGCTTCTCCTGCGCCAATGATCCGCGCAAGCGTCAGAATGCGCTTGCGAACGGCATCGAGCGACGGCGTGGCATCGACCATGACGATCGGCGTCGATGACTCCATGATCTGATCGATGGCATTCGCCGGACCGGAATCGTTCATCGCCAGCACGAGATCGGGCTTGAGGGAAAGAACCCCTTCCGACGAGAGCTGGCGCATATAGCCGACTGACTTCTTTTCACGCAGAGCAGCCACCGGATAGGTGGAGGTGATATCGACCCCGACAATCCTGTCCGAAGCACCCAGCGCATAAAGTGTTTCGGTAATCGTGCCACCAATAGAAACGATGCGGTTCATCGAGCCGAGAGTGACGCGGCGCCCGCGGCAATCCTCGACCTGCACGTCTCGTTTTTCCCCCGCACGTGCAGCGCGCGACGCGGCCCCTGACATACCGGTTGCGAGGGCTGAAAGCCCGAACTGACGTCTACCGAACAAGATGATGCTCATGAATACCTCCGTCGGCCGAATGCCGCTGGCCAGAAGCTGTTGCTTCTTTCCCTCACCTGATGCGGCGGAGCATTAGAGGAGTTTTTTCCACCTTGCAAGTGCGAAGCATTCTCAATAACCACCCTCAGACCTTCTTACACGATTCTTGGGGCTGAACTGATGATTTCAACTCGCCGGGTACTATACCTCTCCTCCGCTCTTGCCTTGATCGCGCTGCATGACCGAACCGCTCAGGCTCAGAGCGCCAATGCGGACACTCTTTCTGCGCGCTCGACCGCACAAAAAAGCCCGTCGACACAGGCATTGGCCGGTCAGCGTCGGGCGACCCAGTCCGCCGGGGCCGGCGCAGGTGAAATCGCTCTGCCGAGCGTCAAGGTGCATGGTGATGCGGACACGGCGACGCCTCAGGCCAGTAGCACCATAACGCGCAAGGACATGCTCCGCGTGCAGCCCACAGAGCCTTACATGGTGCTGACAGGGCTGCCCGGTGTGTTTTTTCAGAATGACGGCTCCCCTTCCCTCGCAATCTCCATCCGCGGCATGCAGGATTTCGGGCGCGTCAATGTGATGGTCGACGGCGCGAGACAGAATTTTCAGACCAGCAGCCATGGTGCCAATGGGAGCGTCTATGTCGATCCCGCCCTTCTCGGAGGCCTCGATGTTTCTCGCGGCACGGTCGCAACAGCCGATGGTGCGGGCGCCATCGCGGGCGTGGTCAATATGCACACGCTTGGCGTCGATGATCTGGTCGAGTCCGGAAAGCGCTATGGCGTCATGGCGCGGGCCGTCGGCGGCTCGAATAATTATGACGGCTCCGGCGTGGTTGGCGCGGGCGTTCGCTTTCGCCCCTGGCTCGGTATTGCAGCAGGCTTCAGCATGCGAAGCTCGGGCAATTACGAAGATGGCAACGGGGAGCGCATTCCCAATACGTATCAGCGCCTTCAGTCAGGCCTCTTCAAGATCGATATCAAGCCGGGACAAGATCAGAGCCTGACACTGGGGACGGTGATTTATCACAATCAGTTCGGTCAGGGGACGGAAGGAATTCCCGGACGTAACGAGATCCAGAACAATCAGGGTAATATCGAGTATCGCTTTACGCCCCATGACAACAAATTCGTCGCGCTGCATGTGAAGGGCTATGTCGTCACGACCGGGCAGGACAACGCGATGCCCGCCTATCGCGCCGTAACCATGGCGGAAGCCAATCTCACGAGAACCGATCTGACGACCCTGGGATTTGAGGCCGATAACACCTCGAAATTCTCGCTGGGTCCGGTGCTTGCCTCGCTCAATTACGGCGGGGAGTATTATCATGACTCGGTCAAGACAAGGGACCAGACAGGATATGCCGGTTCAACCCCTACGGGCAGCCGCGGCGTCGGAAGCGCCTTCACCCAGCTCGCCCTGAACTGGAAGATCGTGCAGCTCACCGGGGCTTTAAGATATGACAGCTATCACTCCTCCGGCAGTGGCTATAATCAGGGAGCAGGCTTCACTCAGGTGCCGGTTGGCGCGTTCCACGCTTCTGGCAGCGCGGATGCCGTCAACCCGAAGGTCACGCTTGCCGTCACGCCGGTGCGTGGGCTGCAGCTTTATGGCAGCTACGGGCTTGGCTTTCGTCCACCCGCCATCACCGAAATGTTCATGGCCAGCTCTCATCCCGGCCTCAGTTTCCTGAAATTTGTCCCGAACCCGAACCTTGCCCCGGAACAGACCTATGGCTGGGAACTTGGCGCCAAGCTCAATTATCATGATGTGCTGACAGACGGCGACAAGGTCGAGTTCGACGGCGATTATTTCGATACGCGCATCAAAAACTATATTGCACAGACCCGTGTCACGGGCCGCCCGTCTGCGGGCTCGCGTATCCCGACTCTTGGTTATTTTTATCAGAACATGGCCGGCAACGCGTATACGAGGGGCTTCGAGGGACAGGCGAGCTATGACAATCGCTTTGTCTTCGCCACGCTCTCTTACACCAACACATCGACGGAGCTTCCCTTCCCCATCTATACGGGCTTTGGCGCCTTGCCGACCACGCCGCCCCGCTCCGTTCTGGCCGGCACGCTCGGCGTGCATCTTCTCGACAACAAGCTCTCGATTGGCGGACGCATCCGCGCTGCCACCCAGACACTCGGTCAGCCCACCAGCAGCACAGCACTCTATCCGAAACAGGGCGGCTATGTCGTCTTCGATCTCTTCAGCTCGTACCAGCTTACCAGGGAGCTTCAGATGTTCGTCAATGCCGATAACGTGACCAATCGACGGTATTTTACAAACGCCATTTCGACGATCCCCAATCAGGGCCTCACCGTAATGGGCGGCCTCAGCTTCGCCCTCTCGCGATAACCGTCTGAAGTGATCGACTACGCCCCTTGCACAGGGGCGTAGGGTGCGGCAGGCCTCCTTGCAGAAGGACAGAAGCCTTGAATGCCGCCTCTCACACGCCGCCTGCAATCGACCTCGAAATCCGTCTGGGGCGCTGGATCAGACGCTATCTGAGCGGTTTCCCCGCTCTCTTTGTGCTCTTCGTTCTCAAGCAGGGCTGGGCCTGCCTCTTTGGCGGGGTGATGCTGGGCGCTATCTTGCTCACTCATTTCTTCTGGTCATCGCAATGGACGCTCCAGCGCTACGATGCGCTCTTCATGTTTGCCATCGCGACACAGATCCTGTTTCTCCTGTTCCGTCTCGAGACGAGACAGGAAGCTGCGATCATCCTGATTTTTCATCTGACCGGCACGGCCATGGAATGGTTCAAGGTCTCGGCGGGGTCCTGGGCCTATCCCGAACCAGGCTTCTTCAAAATCATGAATGTGCCGCTCTTTTCGGGATTCATGTATGCCTCGGTCGGAAGTTACATGGCGCGGGTGATCCGTCTGTTCGACATGAAATTTCACCCCTATCCCCCGTTCTGGCTTTCTCTCGCTCTGGCTCTCGCATCTATCTCAATTTCTTCACGCATCACTTCATGATCGATTTACGCTGGGTTCTGGTGATGGCCACGGTCCTCCTCTATGGCAGGTGCTGGATCAGCTATCGCATTGTAGAAACACGCTGGCGCATGAGGCTCCCCCTCGCCGCTTTTCTCTCCAGCATCGCCTTATGGATTGCCGAAAATATCGGCACCTTCACAGGGACATGGCTCTACGCCCATCGACGCTTCACCTGGGTAGTGCACCCACAGAAACTCGTCTCCTGGTATCTCCTGCTCTATGTTGCGTTCATCTCTGTCACGCTGCTTCTGCGCCCGGATCGAGGAAGACCCATCCAGAGTGTCGCCGAGCCATGACTCATGGGCCTGTCAGACCGGGTAGACCGACCACGCGGCAGCTTTGGCATCTCATCGCGACGATCGTCATCGCGGGATTGATTTGCCGCCTCGCACCCCTTGGGCTCGACCCTTGGGTCAAAAAATGGAGTGGCTCTGTTTTGTGGGGCTCCCTCTTCTGGTGCCTGAGCGCCCTCCTCATCCCCAAAGGCAGTCGTTTTACACAGCTCGCGCTCGCTTGCGTTGCAGTTACAGGGAGTGAGATCCTCAAACTGGTCCATGTCCCGTTCCTGGATGCGATGCGCATGACGAGCATCGGGAGCTTTCTTTTAGGCCGGCATTTCGCGTGGCTCGACCTCCTGGCTTACGCATTCGGAGTCATGGCTGCCGAATTGACGGGTGCAGCCATGCAACAGGAAAAGAAAATCACATCCAAGCTTACGGAAGTCACGCCAAAAACAGGTAAATTATCGTTACTTGATCGCTCCAATGAGACACATATATGACACCCAAGTGACTGTTTCATTTCGATAAGTTTGTAATAAAACCATAATACTGAACGCGATTTTAAATCGATATCTACGGCCCGTCTTTCGATCATGAAGCGAAACGGTCCCCTCGATGAAACTCAGACTCAGTCTTGTTATTTCCGCCAGCATCCCTGCCCTTGTCATTGCAGCGCAATCGACCCAGGGAGCTTTTGCTCAGGCGACACAACAGACTTCGAACGCAGCTGTCACACAAAAGGCAAGCCGCCCCGTGACGACCAGCCAGGCTGCAAAGCCGGTTAAGAAGACCAAGGCGCGCTCGAGCGCCGCAGAGTCGAGGGGATCTGAGTCGATCATCGTTCTGGGCGCAGGTCAGGCACGCGAGACGCAGACCGTTTCCCGTACGGCGATCCAGGAATACACTCCCGGAACCAGCCCTTTCAAAACGCTTTCAAAGCTTCCCGGCGTCATGTTCACCTCGTCGGATCCGCTGGGCTCCTATGAGTGGTCGCAGCAGATCATCATTCGAGGTTTCGATCAGAGCCGTCTCGGCTTTACCTTCGACGGCGTGCCGCTCGGCAACCTCGCTTATGGCAACACGAACGGCCTCTCCATCGGGCGTGCACTTCAGACCGAAAATAACGGTCCCGCCACGCTGACCCAGGGCGCGGGCGCTGTTGGCGTCGCGGCCTCCAACGATCTTGGTGGTGCTCTTCAGTTCACGTCCATCACCCCTTCCGACAAGTTCGGCGCAGATGTCAGCGGCACGATCGGATCAGCCTCTACGTGGCGCACCTTCGCCCGCATCAATAGCGGCCTGCTCAAGGGCGGCGGCAAGTTCTTCGTGTCCTACAACCATCAGGACGCGAATAAGTGGAAAGGCGATGGCGTTCAGAGGCAGGATCAGGCCAACGCCAAGTTCGTCCAGCCTCTGGGAGAAAATCTGAAATTCACCGTTTTCGGTGACTGGTCCAAGCGCGCCGAGAACGATTATCAGGACATCTCGCTCGCCCAGATCAAAACCTATGGCTATAATCTGGACAATATCACGGGCAATTACGCGCTGGCGAAGCAGATCGCCTATGCGTATCAGAACGGCACAGCCTTCCCCAAGGGCATCGAAAATCAGGACACCGTCTATTATAACGGTGGCGGCCTGCGTGAAGATGCGCTCGGCTATGGCAAGCTCGACTTCAAGGTCAATAATCGCCTCTCTGGCTATGTCATGGGCTACGGCCACACCAATGCTGGCGAAGGCGTCTGGGTTACGCCTTACACGCCAACCCCGGCACAGTATGGCGGCTCACCGATGTCGGCGCGTACGACCGAGTACAGCATCCACCGTGCGGGCTTTATCGGCAGCCTGACCTACAAGATCGCCAATCATTCGATCGAAGGCGGCTTCTGGTTCGAGAACAACAATTTCAACCAGGCACGCCGCTTCTACGGTCTGGCGCTCGATGGCACGCCTTCTTCTACCTTCTGGTACAAGAATAACGCCTTCGCGACCCAGTGGCAGAGCGCCTTCAACACCAAGACCTATCAGGTTCATCTTGACGACACCTGGAAGATCACGCCCAAGCTGAAGGTCAATTACGGCTTCAAGTCGCTGATCGTCGATAACATCTCGCGCGCCATGAACGGTAATTATCTCGGCACGACGCTGCCGACGGCTTATCCGTCGGGCTCGCTCAATGCGACCAACGGCTTCCTGCCGCAAATCGGTGCAAACTACCGTATCAACGCGCATCACGAGATCTTCGTCGATTATGCCCGCAACATGGCGGCTTTCGACAGCGCCCAGACGTCCGGTCCGTTCTCGACCACAGTTGCCGGCTTCCAGGCGCTTCAGGGCAAGCTGAAGCCTGAGCTGTCCAACACGGAAGAGCTCGGCTATCGCTACCACACCAAGACTTTCCAGGCGTCGCTGACCGGTTATTACATCCAGTTCGAAAACCGTCTGCTTTCCGTGACGCAGGGTGTTGGTATTCAGGGTAATGCTGCTGTTCTGTCCAACGTCGGTGGCGTGATTTCCCGTGGCTTCGACACCGCCGTGAACTGGCAGTTCGCGCCGAACTGGTCGATCTTTGCGTCCTACGCGTTCAACAATTCCTTTTATCAGGACAATGTTTACGCCAACGGCCAGATTTCAGCGCAGATCAAGGGCAAGAACGTGGTCGGCATGCCGCGTAACCTCGCCAACCTGCAGATCGGCTACGATGACGGTCAGATCTGGGGCAACGTGCTGATGCAGATCCAGGACCGTCGTTACTACACCTACACGAACGATGCCTCTGTGCCTGCCAATGACGTCTTCAACCTGAATGTCGGCTATCGCTTCAAGAGCAACAATTTCTGGCTGCGTGGTCTGGACACCCAAATCAACGTGACCAACCTGTTCGACAAGCGCTATGTCGCCTCGGTCGGCAGCACCGGTTTCGTGAACTCCGATCCTTCGGGCACCTTCCAGACACTTCAGGCTGCTGCGCCTCGCATGGTGTTCTTCACCATCCGCAAGCACTTCAACTGAGCCATCCCTTCTGCTGAGTGGGTTAACCGCTCAGCAGAGAGACACCTGCTCTACCGAAACAAAACGATGCTCGCTCGATCCGGCAGGATCGATCGAGCCGTTTGAACAAACGGGACACACATCATGACACCCAGCCGTCGGCAATTTCTCCATTTCGGCGCAGCCGCACTGGCTGGGGCCATGCTCCCTGACAATCTCAAACAGGCTCTGGCAATCCCCGCCAATCGCGAGACGGGCACCATCGAAGACGTCAAGCACGTCGTGATCCTGATGCAGGAGAACCGCTCTTTCGATCATTATTTCGGGACCCTGCGCGGCGTGCGTGGTTACGGTGATCCACGCGCCGAACGTCAGTCCGATGGCAGCTCGGTATTCGCGCAGAAGAACGAGAAGGGCCGCGCGATCTGGCCGTTCCTGTTCGACACGGTGCACACTTCGGCAGCGTGCCTCAAAAGCCTCGACCATAGCTGGAAAGGCTCACAGGCAGCCTGGAACGAATGGGGCTGCTGGATCCCCCACAAGACGCCGATGACCATGGGCTATTTCACGCGCAAGGAAATCCCTTACTACTACGCGCTCGCCGATGCCTTCACGATCTGCGATGCCTATCACGCATCGATCTTCGGCCCGACCAACCCCAATCGCCTCTATTTCTTCACGGGAACGAATGGCCTCTCCGTCGGCGCTGATGGAACGCAGGCCGTCGTCAATGAGGATGACGGCAACTGGTCTGCCGACATGGCGCATGACAATCCGAAGTTCAAACCCTTCGACTGGACGACCTATCCTGAGCGGCTACAGGAAGCAGGCGTCAGCTGGAAATTCTACCAAGAATACGACAATTTCGGCGATAACCCGCTCGCATCGTTCCGGCAGTTCCGCAACCTCGACCGCAAGGATTGGCGCTATCTCAACGGCCGTGCCGTTGTCCCTGGCTCGAACAAGGACAACATGCATGAGCTCGAAGGCCGCTATCTATTGGAGGCCTTCGAACGTGACATCGCCAAGGGAACACTGCCGCAGGTTTCCTGGATCGTTCCCCCAGCAGCCCTGTCCGAACACCCTGAAGCCCCTCCCGGCTTTGGCGAGCATCTCATCTCCAAGCTGATCGACATTTTTGTTCGTCATCCCGATACATGGGCCAAGACCGTCTTCATTCTCAATTACGATGAGAATGATGGGTTTTTCGATCACATGCCGCCGCCGATCCCGACGCTTTCAGGCGAAGGAAGCGATGCAATCTCGACCGCAGGTGAAAGCTATCATGGGGAACCGGTCGGTCTCGGCCCGCGTGTGCCAGCCTGATCATCTCGCCCTGGACGAAGGGAGGCTGGGTCAATTCGCAGGTATTCGATCACACCTCGATCCTGCAATTTCTCGAAAAGCGCTTTGGCGTCGTCTGCCCGACCATCACGCCCTGGCGCCGCGCGGTCTGCGGTGACCTGACGTCAGTCTTCGATTTCTCCAAGCCCGATGCCCAGTGGTCGGCAGAACTCCCCAACACAGACGATTACCTGCCGCAGACACGGCTCTCCTGCGCTCACCCGCCGCCAGTCGTGCCGGAGCATGGCAGCCTGCCGCTGCAGGAAACAGGACAGCGCCCCAGCCGCGCTTTGCCTTATCGCTTCGCGGTCAGCACCGATGCGGATCATCCCGACAAGCTGAGCTTTTCCAATACCGGAAAGCAAGGCGTGGTCTTCCGCATCCGTCAATCCGGGCACCCCAGCCAGCATCTGACAGTCCTGGCAGGGACAAGCCAGACATGGACCTGCGCTTCACAAGGCAATGTGGAGATCTACGGCCCTCACGGATTTTATCGTCTGCATCGCCCGTCGAGCAACCTCGCCCTCGAGCTTGAAGAAGACGGCAACAAGCTCACCTTTGTCTTCTCGACATCCAGGCCGGCAGAAAAGGATGTCCTCCTCATCGACCATTACAGCGGCGAGAAGATGACATGTCCTCTCAAAGCCCGGTCGCGCGCAACAGAAACTGTAGATCTGGTTCCCAGCCAGGGTTGGTATCACGTGGAGGTCAAATCGATGTCCGGTGATGTCCTGCTGGCCGCAGCCGGACATATCGAAAACGGGGAGCCGAGCATTTCGGACCCTCACATGGGGAAGACCGCACACAGGTAAGTTCGGCGCCCGAAGCAACGGATCGATGCGGGAATAGACAGGCTCCGCATCGATCCGTCATGCGCCCCCTGAATTCGGGGTTTCGCGGCTCAGGGCCGCCAGATTGACAGCCCAGAAACGCACGTTAGGGTCGCGCCCGATGGTTCCCGCTTGCCGGGATGAAAAGGGAACATGGTCTGACGCCATGACTGCCCCCGCAACTGTAGGTGAAGAGATTGCTGACAAGGGTCTTCGGGCCCGGCCACTGGGTTTATCCCCCCGGGAAGGCTTGTCATCATGTGACGACGCACAAGTCAGGAGACCTGCCATCATCCATAGTCACGGACGAAAACTGATGGGCGGGGTGTCCCGGAAGGAACAGGCTAAAACCTGCTCATCGTAGTGACGTGTCTGACCACGGGATAAAACCGCCATCATGCGCCCCTCGCGCCCGCTCAAATCTCTCCTCCTCGCAGGGCTTCCCCTGCTCTCCTTTCCCGCCATCGCCCAAGACCAGAGCGCGGCAGATGAATATATCACCGCTCATGGGCAAAGTACTGGGCTGAATGCCACGCCTGCCATCGGCGGCAAGCTCGGTCTTACCATCCAGCACAGCCCGGCCTCGATTTCGGTCATCGACCAGAAGCTCATCTCGACCCGTGGCTATGCTCAGGCCGAGCAGGCCGCTGATTCAGCTTCCGGCGTGACATCGGGAGGGTCTCCGGGCAACCCTGCCCAGCTGATGATGCGGGGCTTTGGCGGCAATCAGATTCTTGTGCTGAGAGACGGTTTCTATTTCGGTCCCACCACGATGGTGAACCGCCCTCTGAATGCGTTCAATCTCGAGGCAGTAGAGGTGCTCAAGGGACCTTCTTCGGTCCTGTACGGTCAGGGCGCCGTTGGCGGCACGGTCGATATGCGGACGCGAAGCCCTGATCTGGAGCACGCTCATCTTGACGCGCTGGTCTCCTATGGCAGCTTCAATAGCTGGAATGCAGGGATCGGTGGCTCCGTGCCGCTCAGCAAAACACTCGCCCTTCGCAGCGATTTCAGTCGCACCTCATCCGATGGCTATGTGAGCGGCGCCAATCCGCACAGCAATGACTGGACGACAACATTGCTCTGGCGTCCCTCCCCGCGTTTCTCCGCACAACTGGGCATGGACTATCTCACGGACAACCTCTCGACCTATTACGGCACGCCTCTGGTCCCCGGTTCAGCTGTACAAGATCCAGCAGGCGGTCTGTTGCAGTCATCGAAAAATTTCGTGGTCAGCCGCTCATCACTGTGGCGCACCTATAACGTTGCAAACCCTCGCGCCAGTTCAGTCAACGCAACCCCGACACTGCGTCTTACCTGGACACTCAAAGACCATATCACGCTGCATGACAAAGCCTATTTCGTCTATGCCAAGCGTCGCTGGGACAATGCCGAGGCCTATACCTATATTGGAGAGACAGGGCAAATCGATGCGAGTGGCGCTTCAATCGCACCGGGCCGTATCGGACGTGACCGGTTTTATGTCTACCAGAACCAGCATCAAGTTGGAGACAGCGTCGATGCCCGTGTCGACAGTGTCTTTCGGGGCCTGAAGAACCGCTTCGTGATCGGGGGCGACGCGTATTATCTGCGCTTCGTCCGTAATCGCGGCTTCCCTGACGCGACCTATGCAGACAGCGTGTCGCTCACCAGCCCTGAGGGAGGCGCCCTCGGGACCTTCGAGGGGGAAATCCCCTACCGGAAATCCCCCACAACCATGGTCGATGCCGGGCTTTTTCTTGAAGACACGCTCTCACTCACCCCCAGATTAAGGCTTGTCGGTGGGTTTCGTTATGACTGGCTCTCACTCGACAGACAAAATTACAACCAGAGCGGGCAATTCAATACCTCGACCAGTTTCAAGGGCCATTATAACCCGGCAAATTTCCGCATCGGTCCGGTCTATGACATCCTACCAGAGTTGAGCGTCTACGGCGTCTATACGACAGCGGAAGATCCCCCGGGATCGAACCTGTTCATCGCTAATAAGGGACAGTTCTCGCGCCTCAGCCAGTCGCGACAGGGTGAGATTGGCCTCAAAGCGTGCGCGCTTTCCGGACGGCTCGTCACAACACTCTCCTTGTTCGATATCCGTCGCAGCCGGGTGCTTGTGCAGACCGGTCAGGACAGTGTCTCAACCGCAGGCAGCCAGCGATCACGAGGCGTCGAAGCTGAGGCTGACTGGCGTCTGGACCGTCATTGGAGCCTGTCAGGCAATGTCGCGTACACGGACGCGCATTACGGGACGTTCTATCCGGACGCATCGACCGATGCCTCGGGTCATCAGGTCCCAAACGTGCCCGCTGTTACCGCCAATTTCTGGGCGATCTGGTCTTCAGCTCTGGATCTCCCCGTCGATCTGGGCACAGGCATGCGCTACGTTTCCGCCCGTCAGGCGACTTTGCGAACACCCTGACTCTCAAGGACTACGCCCTGGTCAATGTCTTTGCTGGCTGGCATCTTCGAAAAGGCATGACGCTCTACGGGCGGATCGATAACATCGGCGATAAGCATTTCGTCCAATGGGCCGATACGAGCTACCCTTCGGAAGTGCTCATTGGGACGCCGCGAGCGTTCTCGATCAGCCTGCAAGCCGGTTTTTGATTTCCGAACGTGTTGTCGAGACAATCTGGAAAAGCGGAGTGGACTTGTCGGGACAGAGGCGACTCTGTCCCACCTAAAGTATCCTAGACCAGCCACAAACCGACCATCGCCACATTTGAGACTTCGCGTGATACCTCTTTGCGCTTCGAACTGCCTGATCATCAATCAAACGAAAACACTGTCATCAAACGTTCCACTCTCCTCGTTGTGCGCGGATGTGTCATCATGATTTCCCGGCAGAAACCCGCAATGCGAGGGACGTGACGCTCCTGGGCAGCGAAGGCTCGGGGGTTAAGCCCCGAATTGAGACGTCGCGCGCCGCAAGCCAGCATCTGCAACGCAGTCAAAGCATGAATCTTATCTTCCAGGAGCGCCGCTCCGACGGCATCGCAACTGAACTCTCTGGCTCGCGAGTATGCTGAGTAGAGGAAAGGAACAAGACAACCAGGCAAGCGCAGAACGTGTTTGAAAAAGCCCAGATGGCCCAAAGCATGGTGAGCAAGCTCGTGTCCGATGATAAACCGAAGCTGTTCGTGTTCTTCGATCTCCACGATCGCCGATGTCAGCAAGACATAGCGCCCGCGAGCAAACATCACAGCGACTGCATTCATGACTCCATGCGAATTGTAGATGAAGGCTTCCGGCGTTTTCTTGAGCCCGAGCTGCTGACTGGCATCGACGAAAATGTCGTATAGCTCGGGGAACTGTTCCTTGGTCAGCGCAATCGAATTTCCGAACATGCGCGCCCGAAATAATGCCGCCATGAACCGGAAGAAAACCCACAAAAAGACCCCATCAATCCCAAGTCCGAAAATACCAGCGATCGCGTTTTTCTGAAGTAAGATGTTCAGTAGAACGAGGAACCAGATGCCCGATCCAACGATCGTCAGGGCCGCACCGTAACTGCTCTCCTTGGAGAGTCTGTATTGAGAAAATCTCAGGTTCATAGCATTTCCATTACATTTTATATGGAAACAGATAGATGTCCTCATAAAAAATCAACGGATTTATTGGGTATAGTCCCTGGGCACTCATTTATATTTTTCAGGTGGCACAATACTGCCACTCTAGATCGCGCTTTTCGTCTGATCGAGGCAATTTGATCTTCCCCCCTCAACCACGCTATCCTCTCCTTGAATTGCGAAAGGGCACATATGTACGATCTCGCTGCTGTCTTGGCAGATGCCGGTATTTTTGTATGCGTGCCCTGGCTGCTCTGGCGCTTGATCGGCCGCACCATCCCGATCGCCGTGATCCCGATCTTGATCGGCATCCTGGCGGCTGTCTGGCACCTACCGCTCAAATCGCTCGGGATCCCTTCCTTCTACGGTGACACGATCGGCTGGATTGCTGTGCTTGTCCTCGCCTTCACGGCGGGCATGGAGATGTGGCAGCACCCTGATGATGGTCCAGTAGAGGGGCCACTTGTGAAGCCCCCTGTGCCCCGCCTGCTTGGCGGCGCCGTCATCGCGCTGGGCGGCCCGTTTCTTGTCGGTGCGATCCTCGTCTATTACTTTTTCCTGCCGCTTCCCGGTTGGCACGCGCCATCGGTTTCGCCGGTTATTGCCGCAGCATCGATCGGGCTCTGTATCGCTGTAAGCGCCTTGCCCGTGCTGATCGGGATCGTAAGAGAGCTCCCCGCCGCAGACAGACCCATCGGCCAGCTGGCCCTCAAACTGGCTGTGATCGATGACGCGACCCTTTGGATTGGCCTCGCGGTCCTTCAATTTGCTGCCGAACGTCAGACAGCCATGCATAGCTGGGGTCTCAGAGAAGGCGGCGCAGCCCTTCTCCTCATCGCTCTCGGCCTCGGCGGATCTCTGGCGTCGCGCCATTACCGCAATCCCCCGCGCCTGCTGATCTGGGCCGTCGTCCCCCTCTACCTGAGCCTTGGGTCTTGGGCGAGTATGACGCTGGGGATGCACGAATTGATCGGTGCCTATTTTGCTGGCGCCTTCATGCCGCCCTCATGGGTCAGACGCCTGCCCTATGAAGCCATCTCGACCTTTGCCCTGATCTGGGTCGCGCCGCTTTTCTTCGGCCATAGTGGTTTGAGGATCAACGGCGACGCCCTGACCTGGCCCTCGGTGCTCGCCTCCCTCAGCCTCGTTGCGATCTCGATCCTGGCCAAGATGGGATCGATCTATCTCTTTCCGCCTGCCTCAGGGCTTTCAACACGTCAGACGCTGGGCCTGGGTTCCTTGCTCCAATGCAAGGGCCTCATGGAAATCGTGGCCGCAACGATCCTCCACGAGCAGGGCATGTTGTCGGAATTCGCGTTTGCCTCTCTGATGGTTCTTGCTGTCATTTCGACATTGTTGACCGGTCCCCTCTTCCACCTGTTCAAACCCAGACACGCGGCGAAGGCCTGATCGACGCCGCGCAGGGCGCAGCCTCGAGAACTTCAGGTCTAAGGGGACGCTCTCGCGAGCTGACATCACCGTCCTAAAGCGGCCTCAAACAAGGCTTCGGGGGGAATGTCACATGATCGTGGCGCGATTTCTCCCTTGGCGAAATCGACAATCACATAAGGCGTATCCCGTCCTGCGTCCGATGAGATCAGACCCGGGATGGAAGGGCGATGATCCCCAAAGAAGATCAGCCTTGCGGGTCGTCCACGGGCATCGAGACCGCGGACGAGCGCGCCAATCATCGCGTCGCTTTTAGTGAGGTTTGAGAGATAGCGCTCCCCGGGGTCCCCATGGCCCGACCAGGGGCCGTGGTTCTCTATCGTCACGGCGTAGATGAAAAGCGGGTCAACATGCCTGTCCACAGCGTCCAGGATGAATTCTGCAAGGTCGAAATCGCTAACCCTTTCGCCCTTATTCGCCGCCTGGCTCGAAAATCCCTCGATACCGATGGAGTCCGCAAAACCAAGTCCGGGCATGTAGACGGCCCTATCGGCAAAATCGAGGTCGTTGGGATGCACGTAAATCGAGTGAAACCCTGCGTCATTCAGGAGACTGGGCAAGGTTTTGTCAGCGTCACCGAGCGCTGAAAGGAAGGGATCGTAACGACAAAAACCAAGCTCACTCTCGCCGCGCCCAGAAAGGACCGCATATTCAGTGCGCAGCGTGTAGGCGCCAAATACACTGACATCGAGCCGCCCGTATTGAGACGCCTGGCACGCGCAGCGTTGAACTCATTCAACTCTGGCAACACCACCGATGAGGGCAAGCCGAGCCTGGCGGGCTCTGCAAAGGACTCACATTGAACAACAATGCAGATTTCGCCCGGCTCTGCCTTTGCTGGAGAAGGAAGAGCCGGTACCGGGCCAGGTGCCTGCTGCAACCAGCGCCGCCAGTAAAGGGCGAGGCAGCCACCCAGGCCCAGTCGGGAGACATCTCTCGCCAAATCGGGTTCGGGTGCGATCTTTTCTACCGGCAGCAGCCTCAAAACCGTCAGAAAAAAAATGATCAAGAACAGGCCGGTAACATGACCGATCAAAGGGGCGGAGACCAACGACCAGACGAGCAGCCCGATCATTAGGATGAGGCCCAAAACGATCGCCAAACGCAGGCGAATGCCTATGGCGAACATATAGAATGTCGGATGTTTCACGACGCATTTGAGGAGTACGAAATCCGTAAAGACCAGAGGTTCCTGAAGAAGAATGTGCTTGGCGTTCGATGCAGCAACCAGGGCAGCCGTGAAGACCACCGTCGAGAGCGCAGCGAAGCCCGGCCACCCGCTGATCGCGAGAGAAATGCCAAAAACAAACCCGAAAAAAGAGGCATCACCAAGCCGGTCACGCATCCCCTCGAAAAGGAGCCCCCGTTCTAGCTTGCAGCCCCCTTTGACGAAGCTATTGGCCCCTCTGACGAATGCGTAAGAAAAGATCATAGCCCCAACGAGCACGGTCAGGCTCAAAGGGTCAGCTCCAATGGGGCGCCATCAGGACGAGACCGGCATTACGGCGCTGTTCCCGAATAGGCATGGAACACGCCAAGATAGGTGCGCTTACGGACGTTCTTAAAACCGGCTCCCTGCAAGGCGCGCAGAATTTCCTGAGGCGGTACGCATTCAGCAATCGTGTCCCAATAATATTCCATAAGACTGCGGCTATCGCTGGTCGCAGCCACGCCGGAGAGAATAGGCACGATCCGCCCCAGATAGACGCGCAATAGCGCCTGCACCAGAGCATGACGCGCACGGCCGATCTCAAGAATGAGAACGGAACCACCGGGCTTCAACACCGTACGCCAGGATGCGAACGCCGCGTTCAGGTCTGCAACATGTCGGAGAGCGTACCCCATGGACAGAACATCGAACTGGGCGTCTGCAAACGGCAGATTTTGCGCGTCAGCCTGAATCAGCGCGATCCCAGGCACGTTCTTCCTGCACTCTGCGAGCATGCCGAGGCTCATATCCAGCCCGATGACATGGGCCCTCCCCGCAATCGCGGCAGCTTCGCGCGCCACAAGACCGGTCCCTGTAGCGATATCGAGCACATCATGACCTGATCTGAGACCGAGACGCTGCAGCATGGACCGTCTGAACCACCTTCCACTCCCGAGCGAAAAGATCGCATTGATCCGATCGTAATGCGGAGCCGTACGATCAAAAAGAGAACGTACGAAGGTCTGACGACTTGAGTCCTTCTGATACCAGTCGGTGAGAACCGGATGAGGAGGTGCTTTTTCACGCATTGGATCGGTCATCACAGGCTCACGACAAAGACGAAACAGGGCATGGCTAACGCGACCCCGGCGGGGTTTTTCTACTCAATGCCACCCGCTATGCAAGTCGCGATCTCCCGGTGTTTTCGCTCTCTCTATTTTTCCCCGGAGTGCAGATCGCTCGATCGAAGAAGCAACAGGTGTGAATAAGGAAGATATCCTGACAATACAGGCGTTCCCGATCCCATCCATACGAAGTAGATCTTCCTTTCGATGCGTGGAAAATTTTTATTGCACCCTCACGACCAAAAGCTACTTAAATCGACATTCTCAAGTTACGGTATACAGAAAAATTAACCGAATATTCTACAATCCTCTTGTTTGTCGTTTTCCCAAGAGTGTTTACGTATTTCATCTTCTCACGTGACCGTGCTATCTAACGCGCTGTTGATCGACGATATACTTCCATTAGAGAGGATAACGGCTCCCAGTGCAGCTCCTATGTCACGCCACCGGACCTGCGCTGAGATCGGTCCTCGGCGTCTCTCAGCGATGAAATGCGGTCACCCCCTGTGAACGCAAGTCTCAGCAACGCAGAGCTGCGTCGGTATGAAGTAGCGCGTGACAAGACCGTCTCTTCACAAGAAACGACTGAAACATGGCTTGTCCCAGAGCGCGGCAGTCAGCGCGCCATCTCTTTTATGCTCTATCTCGCGCGTCTCGTCGGGCGACGCCCGCTGATCCCTTTGCTCGACCCGATTGCGCTTTGGTACCTCATCAAAGACAGGACAAGCCGTCGTAATTCGCGAGCCTATCTACGCCGCGTGCTAGGACGAGAACCCAGCCTCTTCATGATCTGGAAGCATATCCGCTCCTACGCCCAAATCACGCTGGACCGCCTCTTCATTCTTGATCTGCAGGCCAAGCTTCCAGAGATATCGGTTGAAGGTCCGGAGCGGCTTTTCAAGGCGCTTGAGGAAGGGCGCGGCTGTATCCTCCTTGGCGCGCATATCGGCTCTTTTGACTCTCTGCGCGCAGTCATGCGGGTCATGCCTGCGCCGCTTACCCTCAAAATATTGATGTATCGCGGCTATACGGGTGACGCGACACGAGTGATCGAAGCACTCGATCCCGGCTATGAAGACCGTCTCATCCCTCTTGGCGAACCCGACACCATGCTGCGCGTCGCAGAAAGCTAGAACGAGGAGAGGTCGTCGCGATTTTGGGCGATCGGGCGCATGATATGGGGCGCAGTCTTCCGATACCGGTATTAGGGAAAGAGGCGCCTCTTCCCGTCGGTCCGATCCGTCTTGCTGCCCTTGCGCAAAGTCCTGTCATTCTCTTCCGAGGTATCCGCGAGGCAGACGGCAGCTACGATATCGCCTTTGAGGATTTCGCTGATCGTATCGAGCTCACCGGCACTGCCCGTGAAAAAGAGGCGACCCTCAAGGGCTGGATGATCCGCTATGCAGACTGGATAAGTGATTTATGCCGAAAATATCCGCTCTCCTGGCATAATTACTATGATTTTTGGGAGGAGAGATCATGAGAACACCCGTCAGGTTTCGCATCCGCCTCTTCCCGATTATCGCCATCATCTCAGCCAGCGTCATCACGCAGCCCCGAGCCGAGACAGCGCCTTCTTCCTCGGCGCTTGCCAACGAGATCGTCAAACGGATCGGCGCAGTGACATCGCGGGAAAATACGTTTCACGAAACACGCACGCTAGCCGCGCTGAGCAAGAAGCTGGAAAGCTCAGGAATTTTGCGGTGGCGCGCGCCAGACACTCTGGAAAAGCTCACGCTTTCTCCGCGCCGCGAGGATCTGGTGATCAGCGGCCACGACGTCATGCTGACGAGAGGAAACACGGCGACACACAGACTCGATATCTCCAGTAGCCATGCCCTTCAGGTCCTGACCGATACGCTTCGCGCGCCACTTTCTGGCGATAATGCGCTCCTTGCTCGGGAATATCATCTCTCCGCTCAGGAAGACGGGAAGGGTCTCTGGACCCTCACGCTCATTCCGGCGACCGAGGAAACCGCAAAATATGTCCGCAAAGTGGTCATCAAAGGCAAACTCAACGCGATAACGGATCTGGAAATCGAGCAGGAAAATGGCGACCTCCAGTCGATCTCAATCGCGCTCTGAGTCGGCTGGGATGCGGCGATCTCCCCTGCATCTGGCGCTGGTTCTCCTTATCTCGCTGGCCTTCGCGGCAGGCACGCTGATTCTGATCCCTTTACGCACCGACATGGCGGGATTTCTCCCCGCCGGCCACGATTCCGGAACCCGCTTCCTGATGCGTGAAGTGCGAGAAGGTGTCGCCTCCTCTTTCATCACTGTAGCGATCGAGGGCCAGTCAACGGCCGAACTTGCCCGGATCAGCCGGGAGATGCGCGCCACCCTGAGCAGAAACCCACGCTTTTCAGCCGTCCTCAACGGCTCATTTACCGTCGATGAGAGCGAAAGCCTGAACAAGCTGCTCCTCAATTACCGTTATCTGCTAGCACCCGATCCACAAACACGCATTTTCACTCCCGAGCACCTCTCACAAGCTTTCCAAGACACGTTGGACGGTCTTGAATCTGCCGCCGAGCCCCTGATCCGGCGCTTCGCCTTGCGCGACCCGACAGGGGCTTTTCCAAGCACGCTCAAACAATTTCAGCCTGAAATCCAGGCAAGGCTCATCGACGACGTCTGGTTCGCTCCGGGTCGGTCATCCGAAGATCCACGCGCCCTGCTTTTGCTTCGCACCAGAGCGAACGGCATGAATTTTGCTGAGCAAAAAGATGCGCCCAAAGCCATTCAGCAAGCTTTCGAGGCCACCCACCCTAAAGAGGCGCATCTCCTGCTCAGCGGGCCTGCTGTACTCGCCGTTCATAGTGCAAACGTCATGCGCGGCGACATCCATCTGATCAGCCTTGCATCCGTTGTCATTGTCGCGAGCATCCTGTTCTGGCGATTTCGCTCTTTCTGGGTACTCGCCGCAATCGGGGCGCCTTTCTTCATCTCGCTGACTGTAGCCGTGATCGTCGTGCGCCTCATCTTCGGCTCGGTTCATGGCATCTCCTTCGGCTTCGGCATGACGATGCTGGGCGTGTCACTGGATTATCCGGTTTTGCTCATCGGACATCGAGATCATGGCGAGGGACCACAGGCGACGCTTCGACGTATTGGCCCCAGTCTTCGACTGGCCGCGCTGACAGCGTCGCTCGGTCTGAGCGGCATGATCCTTTGCGGACTTCCCGGTCTTGCTCAACTCGGCGTTTTCGCGGCCGTTGGGCTTCTGACATCTGCAGCCGTAACGCTTCTACTCATGCCGCGCCTGATTGTGGCTGCCGATCTTGCCCCGACCACCAGCGGGCCTTCTCCAATCCTTGAGAAACTGGAAGGTCTTCGTCGCTGGCGATCCCTCGTTCTTGTCCCAGTGTTGGGAGCCGCAGGCCTTCTGCTGATCCACCCACCGAAGCTCGTGACCGACCTCACTGCGCTTGGCCCGGTATCAGTGAGCGACCGGGCACTTGAACTGGAGTTGAGGCGCGAGCTTGGCACCCCGGATTCTTCCAAACTCATCGCCGTTCATGCGGGTAGTGCTGAAGAGCTCCTTGAACGTGAAGAAGCACTGCAGCCCGTGTTCGAGGGATTGATTAAACACGGCGCACTTTCCGGCATTCAGGATGCCGCGCAGATTCTGCCCTCGACGACGCTGCAGCGGCTCAGACAAAATGTCCTGCCTGCCAGTAGAGACTTACGACTGTCTGTGGCGAAGGCTCTGGAGGGCCTTCCGTTTAAACCGAATAGCTTCGAGCCTTTCGTAACCGATCTCGAGACCACCAGACAGCGTGTCCCGCTGACACCGCCAATGCTTGTCGGAACGCCACTGAACGATGCGCTCTCGCCACTTCTTCTCGAGCGCAAGGATGGCTGGTGGGGACTCATCCTCCCGAAAGATGTGCGGGACATGCCCCGTATTCGCGACGCGCTGACGGGGCAGCCCGATGTCCTGGTGTTGGATCTCAACGAAAAGCTGCAGGAGCTGACTGCTTATCACACACGTCAAACGTTTCTCTGGAGCGCGACCGGTATCGCAGCCGCTGTCCTGATCCTCCTCGCCGTTTTTCGCGACCTGCGACGGTTGACCAAGGTTCTCGTGTCAGTCGGAACGGTGTTAGTGATTCTGCCAACCATCCTGGTCCTGAGGCATGAACCGCTTTCATTGGTGCATGTCGTAGCGATCCAGTTTGTTGCCGGTGTGGCGCTCGATTACGCGCTGTTCTTCGCCAGACCTCAGCTCGATCGTGCCGAGCGGGCTCGCACAATCCGCACACTCGTCACCTGTAATATTATGACTGTTCTCACTTTCGGCTGCCTCGCTTTCTGCCACACACGTCTCCTCTCAGAGATCGGCCTCACGATTTCGATCGGAGCAGCGCTTTCTCTCGGGTTCTGCTTCATCATTGCTGGGCAGAGACGGTTAGACGCATCAATCCATTGAAAAGAAAAAATGATGAGACTGAATACCCTGAGCAGAAGCCTCACAGAATATTTCTTATCGCAAAATAATCACAAATTATTTGAAACGTTTTTCGATTATTGCCGATTAGATGTTTTGTATCGCGTGGGAGACCTCTCCCCTGAGAATATCCCCTGCTTCCTCCGGAATAGGAATTTCCCGGGAAAGGACAACTATACGGCGATGTCCGCATATTATGATGAGAGATATTTCTTTTTTGAAGAGTCCGGAAATATTGTTAAATCTGGCATTTACTTCTCATTAGCAAGGCTGTGTGCTTCGTTAGACTTATTCTACGAAAATTACTCTCCTGAGAATGTCTGCGAGGCGCTATACGAGTGCTCGATGTCTACTAAATCTCCAGATCAAGCAATCCGAAATTTTGAGGAGCTCATCCCAACCCCTGATACAAACCAGAAAGGCTCCAATACTTTTCTGTGACGCTTCCACTATTGTCGATTTTGAGGAAACCAATTTTCAATATATCTGTACTCGTAACCGCGTCTGCATTCCGATGCGTTGAGAATCTTAGAAACACTGCTAAGACGAACCCCGGGAAGTACTAAATAACGGCGTCTGATGGTTGAAGAGCCTAAAACAGTTTTACAAAATCCACGATAGACACCATTATAAAGAGTCTTGAAGAGCGCGCATCACAAACTTTGGCGTCAATCATCGCGGTACAGCTCCTTCGAAGGCCAGAATTGACTAGAAACGGGTCTCGAGTGTCGATATTTTACTTATGAACATACCGTCACTTCATCTGTTTTTAAACGTCGCTGAGGGGCGGCAGAAACACTTCCTGTCCGCAACCTTGGAGGCTGCATATACGTCTATCCTGAAAAGAAATTTTCAGCGCCCTGTGGAGTGACCACAACGATCCATCAACTAATAATAAAAGGCAAACCCTTTCCATGTTGCGCTTCTCACAAGTGACCATCCTGGCGCTGCTCCTCACTGCATGCAGCGGGCCAACCTGCCTCGGTAAACATTATGTCTGGGATTATGATCGCATGCCCCTGAATGAGGCCATACAGAAAGTTTCCGAACGCTCCAGCTGTCCGATCCAGGTGGAACCCGCATTGCTTCAGGGCAGGACAGCACATGAGATCCATCTCGACAGACAACCCTATCAGGCGATGCGCCATATGCTCTGGGGCACAGGATTGAAAGTCTCCAAAACAGATACAGGGATGAAGATCGTCTCACGTCATCCGGAGCAGGACGCTGCGGTCAACCCGACGGGGAACTGAACTGACTTCTTTGATCGGACCGAGCGTCTCTCAATTAGAGATTTGAAACAACACCCGTTCTAATCTCGAAAGCTCGGCAGAGCAGCGACACATTAGCGACGCTCTGCCATTTCCTTGAGCCACTCCTTGAAGGCATGCACATGATCGCGCGCCTCGCTCGGGCGTGTCACCACCCTGTAAGGCAGATCCAGTATCTTCTCATGCGCAAGTACTCTGACTAGACGACCCGCTTGAAGGTGACTGCCGACAAGGGATGAGCGGACGATCGCTAACCCCTGCCCGAGCAGACAGGCTTGGATTACACTCAGACCGTCAGGAAGATAGCATTCGGCTTGAGGGGGTGATCCGTGTTTGAGCCAGTCGGACCACCGTAGGCGTCTTTCTCCCTCGGCAACCGCTTCGTCATGCAAAATGGGAAACCCAGCCAGATCAGCACTCTTGGTCATGACAGGACGCCCTGTCAGTATTTCAGGACTGGCGACGACGATCGCGGTGTCGCGCATGAAGTCCTCTGTAACGCATCCTTCGTCTGACTGCGTTCCAAAGCGGATCGACAGATCGGCTTCGCTTCCACTCAGTGAAACGCGCTCATTTCCCAGAATTAGACGCACATCGACATCTGGATAGCGTTCCCTGAAGTCTGGAAGGCGTGGAAGAACCCAGAACAGACCGAAGGAATGAAACGTCGCCACGCGCAAGCGGCCTTCGACCCGTGGTTTGGTCAGCGTCTGTGTCGCAACTTGGAGAGTGTGCAAACCGGCACGAATGTCTCTTGCAAAGTCACGACCCACTTTCGTGAGCTCAAGGCCCCTCGCCTTTCGAACGAAAAGTTTGTGGCCCAGTCGATCCTCAAGCAGTCGAACCTGCTGGCTGACTGCCGCAGGTGTGACATTAAGTTCGGCCGCACCACGTGCAAAACTGCAGTGCCGCGCCGCCACTTCAAAAGTCATAAGGAGAGGTATTGAATGGCGAAGCATCGGCAAAGCCTAAGACAGGCTTGGCCTAAGGCCAAGAAATCATCGTTACCGGTTCGACCGAAATTTCTCCTAATCGATGCATAGTCGATACAGGAGAACGTCATTGGTAATTTTTAAGACAATCAGAAGCTTGGTTCTGCCGGCATGGGTCGCTTGTTTTTCTGTCGCTACGGAAGCTAAGGCCTCCACTCATGTTACGGCCAGCGCCGAGAAGATCGTGCGTGCCTTTCTGGAAGAAGTCCGCTCGGGACGTCACCCGGAAGCAACGAGCCGTTATCTCGCATCATCCGTCAAAGCCCATCAGATCCAGTCCGAGAATGAAGAAACGGTCATCCGAACCCCAAGTGATTATACAAATCACGTCAGAGATTTCATTTCTCTGTTCGGCCATTATAGTTTCCGAATTGATGTTCTCATCGCGCAGAAGAACCTTGTCTTCGTACGGTGGCGCCAGTTCGGACACCATCTTAAATCGCTCAACGGGGAACAACCGACCGGCAAGGAATTACTAGAGCTGACTTCCGCCGTTTACAGGGTCCAGGACAATAAGATTGTCGAATATTGGCTACAGACAGATCGAAAAGGTATGGAAGCGCAGATCAGTGCCAAGAATTGAAGCGCGTCGTGAAGTCACAACGCATCTATGAGATTACTCCGCACAGCGGCGCGTATTCACGCTGGTCTTAGTCTGCCTGTGCGTATCGCTGCCCGCATCCGCGCAGACGCACGTAATCGCGCTGAGCCGAGTTCTGACTAAGCGTTACTGA
>NZ_BAJT01000019.1 GCF_000613845.1 Asaia astilbis JCM 15831 | reverse complement strand
GGGTTTCCTTGCGGGCCTCCCGAACTTGCCATGGCACAGCGTCGCGTCACCGCCGTACTCGTTCTCGTCTCCTGCATCGGCAGGGCGAAACCGGTGCACGCGCAGTCTGGCTGCTAGGCCCTGGTTCTCAGCCCCGTCACACCGGCGGGGCTCTCTCAGGTCTTGCCGGATGGCCTCAAAGAGGTTTCCTCCGATGCATGATGCTCTCCCATCCGAACTCTTCTCCGGCCTCTCAAAGGGGACGGTCGCGTCTTTTGTGCTTTTCGCCCTAAGCAGCTCGGCCAGTCCCGGACCCAATAATCTCCTCATCATGGCAGTTGCCGCTCGATCGGGGTTGAAGCGCACGCTTCCCTGCATCGCCGCCATTACGACAGCGTTCGGAGCAATGCTTGTGATCGGTGCCTTGACGGGCGGGACGCTTCTGGAGCGCGTACCGAACCTCGTGCGGCTTCTTGGCGCATTCGGAGCGCTCTGGATGCTCTATCTGGCCTGGACTATCGGACGCAGCGACCCTCGTCTCCGTCACGCTGACACTCTTGCCCTCCCTCACTGGAGCAAGGCCGTCCTGCTCTGCTGGTCGAACCCGAAAGCCTGGATGATGGCGTTGACGACGGGCACCACCTATCTGCCGCATGGTCCTTCCTGGAAAATGACGTTCTGCGGGCTGATCGGGATCAAGCTTCTCATCGGCCTTGTCGCGCAACTTGGATGGGCTGCCATCGGGCTCTCTTTGTATCGGCCCGGTACGCAACCGCATCATCTCATCGCGATCAATCGCCTCATGGGCGTTCTGTTAGCCGTCTCTGCCCTTGCCGTGCTGTTTTGATCCCATAAGATGCTTCACGCTCTTAGCCCCTGGCACAGAAAGAACAATGATGGCCCTTTTCCTGTTTTTAGCGGTTGTCGTTATCTGGGGGCTGACCTGGTTTGCCATCACCTTGCAAATCGGCGGGACGACCGCGGATGTCGCGATCTTCTGGCGCTTTCTGTTTTCAGCTGCGCTGATCGGCGGCGGGCTTTCTTTAACCGGCAAGCTGAGATGGCCACCGCGTCAGGCATGGATCTGGATTGCCGGAATGGGCGCCTGCCTCTTCTCGTGCAATTATCTCGGCATCTACACGTCCGAGCTCTACCTGCCGAGCGGCACGGTCTCGGTCGTCTTCAGCATGGCGACGCTGCTCAATACACTCAACCTCTGGCTTTTCTTTCGTCAGAAGCCGGATCTGCGCGTTCTGGGCGGGGGCATACTGGCGTCGGAGGCGTTGCCTTGTTGCTGGCAGGCGGAATGGGTCACGAGAACTGGCATCATACGTTTCTCGGTATCGGCTTCGCCCTTCTGGGAACCTTGCTTTTCTCCTGTGGCAACATGTTTTCGCGTCAAATGAGCCATCATGCGCTCAGCCTGACAAATACGGTCTTCTGGGGAATGCTCTGCGGCGCCGGCTTCATGGCCGTCGTCATCCCGCTTTCCGAGCATGGCTATAGCTTCCCTCTGACGGCTCGCTGGCTTGGGGGCCTGCTCTATCTCTCGGTCTTCGGATCGATTGCCGGCTTCCTGTTCTATCTCGAGCTGGCACGGCGCATCGGTGCCGATAAGGCGGCCTATGCCACGATCCTGTCACCCGTCATTGCGCTCGGCATGTCGGCTTTCTTCGAGACGGTTCACTGGTCTGCGCCCATGCTGGCCGGATTAGTGCTGATCCTCCTCGGGAATGTGCTGGCTTTCCTGCGTCGTCGCCCCCTGCCCCAACCCGTCGAAGTGGAACAGGGCTGACCACCGTTTGACACGGGGCCGGAGCGGTTTTCTGATAGCGGGCTGATCCACTCGCTGAGGAGCCGCAATCCATGAAGCCCGTCTCTGGCCAGACCCCTGCCCTCGTTCTGCTGGAAAAAGAGGGCATTGCGTACACGCTGCACGCTCATGACTACGACCCGGAAGCCAGCCGGAAAGGCCTGCAGGCCGCTGAGTCCCTCGGCGTTTCGCCCGAGCGCGTCTTCAAGACACTGATGGTCTGGGTGGATAAGGAGAAGCCTGCCTGCGCCATCATCCGCTCGGACCACAAGCTGAACCTCAAGGCCGCCGCCGCCGCCGCGCTCGGAGGGAAATCAGCCAGCATGATGGCACCTCCCGATGCCGAACGGCTGACCGCTTACAAGACTGGGGGGATCAGTCCTTTCGGACAAAAAAAACGCGTCCCGGTCTTGTTGGACCGACACGCGCTGGAAGTAGACAGGATCTTCGTCAATGCAGGCCGGAGAGGTTTGCAATGCGAGATCGAAGCCGAGCCGACCGCCCGGCATTTCAGCTGGACGGTCGCCGCGGTTGGAGAGTGATCAGAATCCGGTGGACAGCGTGACCATCGCCGAGAACGGCGGGTTCAGGTAGTAAGTCGGCTGCGTGCCTGCCGCGATCATGGTGCCATTCACGCCCTTGGTCGCGTTCAGATTGGTGGTGAAGCCGTAGACACCGCTGCGGAACTTGGCACCGGTCAGATTGGTCATGTTCAGCTGGATCTGCGGCGACTTCATGAAGCGACATTCTTGAAGCGATAGCCGATACCGACCTGATTGGTGACATATTGCGGGATCGAGCTGTCATTCATGAAGCTGGCATATTGCTTGCCGACATACATGACCTGACCCGAAATCCAGAACCCGCCGAGATCGTAATCGAGCCCGAGCTTGGCCTGCTTGGCAGGCGCACGGACGGCAATCTTGCCCGCTGTCGGCAGCAGATCCGTACCGACACGGATATTGTTGTCGATGGTCGAGTGCAGATATTCGAACGTCGCATAGGGGCGCAGGTGATGCCAGGCCCGTGTTGAGAGCTGGATATCGACACCGCGCGTCGTTTGACCACCGGCATTGACCGTCTGGCTGTAGCTCGCGCCTGCATTGCCATCATAATAATTGAGTGTCTGCTGGCGGTTCGTCAGGTTGTAGTTGAAGAACGAGATCGAGCCCACGATCAGATCGCCGTTATAGCGATAGCCCAGCTCTTCCTGGATCGTATATTCAGGCTTGGACTCACCGCCCTTCTGGGTCTGCACACCGGAGGTGTTGTAGTAATCGACCAGCGACGTGTTGGAAGGCGCCTTGAAGTTGGTGCTGCCCGAGACATAGATCTGATGTCGCTTGTTGAAATTCCACGCCAGACCGATCTGCGGCAACGGAACCGGCGTATGCAGGTTTCGGTTATACTGCGTGCCGGGAGTGTAGTTGTACATCCGACGCGTCACCATGGCTTCCTTGAAGCCAATGAGGACATTCAGGCGGTCATTGAAATACTTCATCGTATCGCCGATGAAGATCGTGTTGACCTGGGTCAGCGACAGGAAGTCACGCGCGCGGAAAGGCTTCCCCGACGTCGTCTTGATAACGTCCGTTGTGCCCCAGATATTGTTTGCTTCGCCGGTCGCCTGGTTCACGATGCCATAAGGCGAATACTGATAGAGGTTGGCGTATTCATACCACCAGCCCAGCGTCAGATCGTGATGGTTGTCGGGCTTGTAGTGAAGCGCGATCGTGTTGCCGGTACGGAACTGCTCCTGGTTCGATGGCGCCAGTGCCAGGGCAGTCTTGGCGCCCCCCAGATCGAGCTTGACTGGCTGATTGCCGATATAGCTCGTCGACGCATTCACGACCGACGCACCCGTGCCGTTGCCGATACCGTGCCAGAAATAAAGCGAATCCTCGAGCGTCAGCTTGGGCGTGATCACGACATGAGTCGGCAGTACCGCGATCACGTTCTCGAACGGGTTGACGTGCAGCTTGTAGTAATTCGCCCCAGCAGCCGTCGGACCGACATAATCGGTGGCGTAATTGGTGGAGTAACCCGTCGTGCGCCACTGGCTCAGATTCGGCGCCAGATAGAAGTCATTGGTCTGGTCGTTATAAGCGACTGTCAGGCCGGTATGGCTCCCGTTACGGAAATCCTTCACCAGCTTGAAGTCGTAGTGATATTTCTCAGCCTGACCGGGACCACGCCAGGTGTTGCCCTTGGTATGGCTGAAGGCGAACATGGCCCGCACGCCGCTATTACCGATATCGCCGGAATTCAGACGGATGAACTGACGGAACGTATCGAACGAGCCGAAGGAGACGTCCATGATGCCACCGGCATGATGGGACGGGTTGCTCATCGTCATCGACGTCATACCCGCCGAAGCACTGGTGACCGGCGTATCGATATTGACCGAACCGGGCTGCACCGAGACGTTGTCCAGGTTTTCCGATTCCAGCACTTCGTTGGCGTAGAACTGACCGCCACCGATATCGTTGAGCGGCGCGCCATCGAGCAGCCAGCCCACTTCGGTGCCGTCGAAACCGCGGATATTTGTCTGGCCCGTGTAAAGGCCGAAGGGGTCAGCCTGGGTTACGTTGGCGGAAGGCAGCATGGCGATGACCTGCTGCAGATTCACACTCGGTGCCAGCTTGGCGATGAAGTCATGCGTGATGGTCTGCACGGCTTTGGGCGCGGTCTCGACACGCATCAGGCCGGCACCCGGCTGACGTGTACGGCTGCTGCGACCCGTGACAGCAATCTCTTCAGGCTGCGAACGCGCAATGACGGGTGCCGGTGCGGGATGGGCGACCGGTGCAACAGGGACCACGGCGGCCGCGACCGGCGCGGTGGAAGGAGCTGCAGTCCGATGTGCGGACGCATGATGCTTGTGACGGGTCGGCGCGGCGGTCGATACCTGAACACTACCGGCAAGAGCGGTACCGGCAAGCAGCGTCAAAAAACAGCGATGCGTTAGACTGGGCGACATAGAGTAGTGTTTCCCTCGGCACTGGACAGGATGAGCAGCTGTCTTCCATCGCAATTATATCGTTACGATATCAAACAGAACTTCCTTTCCCGGCTACCAGTTACGTTGGGCAACAGCAACGAAACCTCTGTGACAATCGCAGAAGGGTGACTGAATCGTCACGCACTGTTACCGATCTGCATCATCTGCCGCTTCCTGAAGGGCGGCGGGGCTGCTAAAGGCGGGTCTGTTCACTGACTGGAGCCCTTCACCTGACATCTTCCCCCTCTGCCAAGCGCGCCCTGCCGAAAAATCTCTGGAAACCGGCACTCACAATCATAGTGATCGTGGGGCTGTTGCTTCTGGTGCGTGAGTTCTCCGTCACGCGAGCCCTGCTCGCGACGATAAAGGGGTGGAAAGACCAGCCTCTCGCGCCGCTGATTTTTCTGGCCATCGGGATTCCCTACAGCCTGTTCGGGCTGCCGAGGCAGGCGCTCTGCCTTGTGGCGGGGTTGATGTTCGGCACTCTGGCGGGTTTCGGCCTCGCCGCTCTTGCGACACTTTGTGGCACGCTGCTCGGTTTCCTGTGGATGCGCCGTCTGGCGACACCGGCTCAACGCCAGCACTGGCAGGATCGATTCAAGGGCAAGTTACGCCTGATCGGCCATGTTCTCGAGAAGTCACCGTTTCAGGCGGTCCTCACGCTCCGCCTCCTGCCTGTCGGCTCGGCTCTGATGGTGACGGCTGCTGCCGGTCTGTATGGCGTGCCGCTTTGGGCTTTCGGCTGGGCGAGCTTTATCGGAGCCATTCCGCAAAACCTCGTCTTCGTCCTTATCGGCGCCGGGGCCCAGTTTGGCGAAGGGGTGCAGATCGGGCTGGGTATCCTGCTTTTTGCCGGGTCCTCGCTTCTGGCATGGGCGCTTCTCGCAAAAGCCAGACGAGAAGGCGGCGCTCTTGCGACCCTCGCCGACCGTCTGCCCCCGGACCCAGCCGACCCGGTAGAGGACGACACACCGGTCTCGAACAAACCGTCAAACTAAGACGCGTGAACAAAAAAAGAGATTGAAAATCGACCGTGCTGCGATATCTGGAACCTCATTGCCAGAGACTAGCCAGAATTACGCCTTGTTCCTGACGCGCTTCAAGAGCACACGCCCCGGCTGACGCGGGGTATTCCGCCTTCCTTTCAGTCCTTCATCCAGCAGGAGCGCCTCATGGCCTCTCCCGACGGGATTTCTCTCTCTGCCAGTCCGGCCGCCGGACGTCAGACCGACGCAGCGCAGTCGGCCCCTGTCGCCATGCCCAATTGGCTTCCTCTTCTCCTGGGGTTTCTGACGCTGTCGGTCCGGTTTCGACCGATATCTACCTGCCGGCCTTCCCCGCATTGGAGGAATCCCTGCATTCGCCGGCGGGCAGCGCAGGCATGACGCTCTCTGCCTGGATGATCGGCCTTGCCATCGGCCAGATCACCATGGGGCCCCTCGCCGACCGCTTCGGGCGGCGTATCCCGATGCTGATCGGTATGAGTGTCTACACATTGGGCAGCGTTGGCTGCGCGATGGCCACAAGCATGACATCGATGTGTCTTTTCCGGCTCATTGCCGCAATTGCCGCGTCCGCCAGTATCGTCATTCCCAGCGCGTGCGTTCGTGATCTTTCGACCGGCAATGATGCCGCGCGCCTGATGTCCAAACTGATCCTGATTCAGGGTATCGTCCCGATCCTGGCGCCTATGCTGGGGGGTATCGCTCTCGATTATATCAGCTGGCGCGCTATTTTCTGGGTTTCCGCCGTCTATGGAGCGCTCTGCGTGTTGCTCCTTCTGCGCGCTTTTCCAGAGACACTTCCCGTCGAAAGCAGACGTGAATTGCGACCGCTGTCACTGCTGCATCGCTATCTCACCATCACCCGTGATCGCAGTTTCATCACCAACGCGCTGGTCTGGGGGTTCTGCGGTTTTCTCTCCTTCACCTATCTCACGGCGGCACCGACGGTCTTCGAGCATATCTTCGGCTTTACCCCGGCGCATTACGGCATGCTCTTTGGTCTGTTTGCGGTCTGCATGATCGGCTCATCCCAGATCAACGGTGCCTGGTGGGACGTGTCAGCACCTCTGCCATGCTTGGCTGGGGTCTGACTTTCTCGATTATCGGAGCCGTTGCGCTTCTGGTTGTCGTGATGCTGGCCGAGCAATATCCGGGGCCGACCCATCATATCCGCCCTGTCATGCTGATCCCGATCGTGGGCTGCATGATGATTACGCTGGGGATGACGGGTATTATCGGACCCAATGCCATGGTTGGGGCTCTCAGCAATCAGTCTCAATATGCGGGAAGTGCCTCGGCTTTCGCGGGAACCATGCAATACGCTCTGGGTTCTCTCGCAAGCACCGCCATAGGCCTGCTGCCTGCCGACACACCGATGCCGATGGCAGCTCTCATGCTCTTTGCCGCGTTGATGATGGGGGTATTCGCAGTTCTGCTCCCCAGACACGGCACCCAGCATCTTCTGCCAGTCAACCCAGCCCTTAGTGGTGGAGAGCCTCCCGATGACCGACGCCCCTATTCTACTTGTTGAGGACGATGATTCGATCGCCCTGATCGTCGAGGCAATTTTGTCCTCTGCGGGAGCCCCTCTGAAGCACGTCATCTCCGCCGCTGATGCGCTGGCATTTGCCGCGCAGGAGCCGCCTGCCCTTCTCGTAACCGACCTCAATCTCCCCGGAGAAATGAGCGGCGACGCGCTGGCCCGCAAGCTACGTGAAACACAGCCGACTCTCCCGGTCATCCTGATCTCGGGCGATTTCGATGACTCCTCCGCACGCGACGATCTGGTGCCCGGGGCCGTCATCCTTCCCAAGCCTTTCAGAAAGGCTGCCCTGCTGGAGGCTGTCGAAAAAGCCCGCGCAGCCTCAGCTTAACATTTACTTTTGAGACCCGACGCGGCTAGATGCCGCGCTTTTGACGATCTCGTTCAGCAGGGAAGAGACACAGGACCATGACCCAGACCACGCCCCATGGCGATCAGCCGGAACTCGATCTCAAGAAATATATTCGCGAGATCCCCGATTTCCCCAAGCCCGGTATCCTGTTCTACGATATCTCGACCCTCATCCGTAATGCCGATGCCTGGCAGATTGCCACGGCGCGTCTGGCGCGCGCCATTGCCCCCTGGCAGCCCGATCTGCTGGCCGGTATCGAGAGCCGCGGCTTTTTGACGGCTGCCCCTGTTGCCCTGCGCCTTGGCTGCGGGTTCATCATGCTGCGCAAGCCGGGCAAGCTGCCGGGCAAGACCATCTCCCTGAAATACGGTCTCGAATACGGGCAGGACGAGCTGCATATTCAGGCCGATGCGATCAAGCCCGGCCAGCGCGTGGTTGTGCTCGACGACCTTCTGGCAACAGGCGGCACGCTCTCTGCGTCGATCAAGCTTTTGCAAAATGTCGGCGCTGAAGTCGTCGGCACCTCCGTGCTCGTCGAGCTCGATGGCCTTGGCGGACGCGACAAGCTGGACGTCCCGCTGCATTCACTCCTAACCTATCCGGCCTGAAAAGGCCTGACGCCAGAGAGGGTCGTCCCAGGCGTGCGGAGAGGCACGCCTGGATGTTCCTTGGATGCAGGCCACTGACCTGAAGAGCCGCACCATGACCGAACAGCTGAAGTCCCTCTGGCAGGAACGCTACCGCACGCAGCTCCCGGAAGCTCTGCTTGAGAGCCCCGTGAGCCAGAGCGCCGTTTTCGATGCGCTCCTCGCTCATCGATCGGTGCGTGGCTATCTGCCTGATGCGCTTCCTGAAGGCACGATCGAGGCTGCGATCGCCGCCGCACAATCCGCCGCAACATCCAGTAATCTGCAATGCTGGAGTGTTGTTGCGGTTGAAGATCCGAAAAGACGCCAGCGATTTGCCGAGCTCTGCGGCAATCAGGCACATATCGCAACTGCTCCCGTCTTTCTCGTCTGGCTGGCCGATCTGTCCCGTCTCCAGCGCCTCGCGACGCGAGCAGGCCACCCTCATGAGGCATTGGACTACACCGAAACCCTGCTGATTGCGGCGATCGATACGGCTCTGGCCGCCCAGAACGCCGTCACAGCGCTCGAAGCTACAGGGCTCGGCACGGTCTATATCGGCGGTCTGCGAAACCATCCTGAAAAAATTGCCGAGGAGCTTGCCTTGCCCCAAGGGTGCTTCGGTCTCTTCGGCCTCTGCGTCGGCTACCCCGACAAGACACGGGCCGCCAGCGTCAAACCTCGTCTGCCGCAGCAGGCCGTTCTACATCGCGAGCGCTATGATCTGGGATCAGAGGCTGACGCGATCGTCCTCTATGATGGGCTCGACGCAGATTTTCAGAATGAGCAGGGTCTCCCCCCGCGACGCTGGTCCGAAACCATGGTCTCGCGTATCGCGACCCGCGACGGGCTTCATGGACGCGACACCATGCTCGCTTCGCTCAAGGCGCTCGGCTTCCCTGTGAAATAAGGAAGTTTACCGGGTCGGTGGAGCGATCGGGGCGGCTCCGGCAGCTTCCCTCACCCACCAAGGGTACGCGCCAGACTCTCTGAGGTGATCTCCCTGATCGAGCGCGCGCCGGTCAGGGTCATGGCCACACGTAGCTCTCGCTCCATCAGATCGAGCAATTTCTCGACCCCGCGCTGACCATCGGCCGCCAAAGCGTAGATATAGGCTCGGCCCAGAAGAACGGCATCAGCACCCAGAGCAATCATACGCGCAATATCGAGCCCCGACCGCACGCCGGAATCGGCCAGAAGAGCGATCTCACCCTTCACCGCATCCGCGATGGGGGGTAGCGCGTGGCAACTCGACAGCACACCATCGAGCTGCCGTCCGCCGTGATTGGAAACCACGATTCCATCCGCGCCAAAGCGCACCGCATCGCGGGCATCTTCGGGATCGAGAATGCCCTTGATGAGCATCGGTCCCTTCCAGAACGTCCGGATCCATTCGAGATCCTTCCAGCTGATGGACGGATCGAAATTCTGCGCCAGCCAGCCGATATAGTCCTCAAGCCCGGTTGGATGCCCGCGATAGGTCGAGATGTTGCCCAGATCATGCGGCCTGCCATTGATCCCCACATCCCATGCCCATTTCGGGTGCAGCACCGACTGGGCCAGACGTCTCGCCGCCGCATAAGGACCGGACATACCCGAGTGCACATCGCGATAACGCGCGCCGGGTGTCGGCATATCGACCGTAAAAACCAGAGTCGTCACCCCTGCGTCACGGGCGCGATGAAGAACATCGCGCATGAAGCCACGGTCCTTGAGCACGTAAAGCTGGAACCAGATCGGTGCCGAACTCTGGCTTTGGACCTCGTTAATCGGGCAGACTGAGACGGTCGAGAGGGTGAAAGGGATTGCCTTGCGTGCAGCCGCACGCGCAGCCTGTACCTCTCCCCGGCGGGCATACATGCCAGTCAGACCAACAGGCGCAAGCGCTGCGGGAAAACTGAGTTTCTGTCCGAAGAGTGTGGTTGACGTATCGAGACCCGAGACATTGCGCAGAATACGCTGCCTCAATGCGACATCGGACAGATCGCTCCGATTCCGCCGCATCGTCTCTTCCGCATAGCTCCGCCATCAATGTAATGAAACAGAAAAGGCGGTAGCTTGCGGCGAGCAGCTTTGCGAAAATCCGTGGGCGCGGAAATCAGCATCGGATCGGGCTCCTGACGGTGAACAGCTCATCGAGAGCCCTCAGCAGGCCCTGATCGCTTCCGAGCGTCCAGTCACATCACCGTGCAGGAAAAGCAGGTCTCAAGGCCCCCACTCCCGGCTTATCTCGCGAATTCAGGGGAAGCGAAGCAGCGGACCTGATCCGGACTCCTTCTGGCAGAACTCACCAGAGAGGGAGAACGGGGGGTCACCCCCGACAAGACTGCCCCCTTTGAGAAGGCAGTATCGGTCCGGTCTTAACGTAGGATGCCGGTGTGCCCGACGCTGTAGCGGCCCGGCTGGGGCCAGACGGTCAGACCATGGGGTTCGGCACCGACCGGCACCTTCTTCACATCCCCGGTCTGCGTGTCGATGGCGTAAGCGACATCGTCGAAGCGTCCCGAGAGCCAGAGCAATTTGCCGTCTGCGCTCACATTACCCATGTCGGGGCTTCCACCGCCCGGAATCGGCCATGTCTTGACGACCTTGTCTGTCGCAAAATCGATCACTGAAACACTGCCGGGGCTGTGGCGGGGGCCGTGAATCTTGTGAGAGCCACGATTGGCGACATACATGAATTTGCCGTCGCGGCTCGGATACTCGCCATGCGTTCCCGGACCGGTCGGAATAAAGCCGGTTTCCTTGAAGCTGTCGCCATCCACCACGAACACGCCGTCGGCATGCATGTCGGCGATGTAGAATTTATGCCCGTCCGGCGCCGTCAGAATGTCCTGCGGCATACCGCCCTTGGACAGCTTGAGATAGCCGATCAGGCTGCGGTTGACCGTGTCGATCTTCGCCAGATAGCCGCCGAATTCGCAGGTGAAGATGGCGTAGCGTCCGTCGATGGAGAAATCGGCGTGGTTGATCCCCTTGCATTGCGGGGCCTCGACCGAGCCGATCAGCTGCATCGTATGCGGATCGCGGAAATCGAGGCGCTCATGAGCTTCCGCCACCACGATGGCGTATTTGCCATCCGGGGTGAAATACATGTTGTAGGGATCGTCCACCGTCACCGCAGGACCGGGCTTGCCCGTGCGGGGGTCGATGGGCGTCAGGCTGCCATCATTGCTGCCTTCGGCATTATTCGTCACCCAAAGGTCCGCAGATCCCAGCTCGGAACGACATGCTGGGGAGAACGACCGACCTTGAAGGTATCGACCACCCTGAACGTCGCCGGATCGATGACCGAAACACTGTTGCCTCGCAGATTGGGCACATAGATACGCGCGAGATCCCCCGCGATTGCGGGCGAGACCCGATCTGCTCCGGTCTCGCTGTAGATATTTTTCGGGTCGATGACAGCAGGCATACCGGGGATGGTCTGTATGGCCGAGGCCACGTTTGTCTCACCGGGTACCTTGGCAGGCTCAGCCGCGGACGTCGCGCCGGAGGCAGAAGGTGTCTGAGCAGATCCCGTGGCGGGGGCCGTCACAGCAGATGATGCTTCCTGCGCCCACGTCGCCGGAGCCGCGCCGAAAGTCAGGCCGATCAGCGAGACGACGAACGCATGATGTGAAAACTTCATAGATACTCCTTGAAAACGATTCATCTCAGCGCGCCTTGCCAAGTGCATCGAGTGCTGCCTGAACCTGAATTTCTGTTCCAACCTGCCCCAGGGCTGCCGTCGCAGGGCGAGGGTCCCCTCCATAAACGCCTTGGGCGACCCCCGGCAGAGGGGCACGCCTCAAAGCGTCCTCGCGCACCATACCCGGATCGATCGCGAGCATCAGTGCCGTATCGCTGAGGTCGGCATGCTTGCCCAGAGCAGCGCCATACCCCTTCTGACGCAGATACGCCGCAAACGCCCCGCCAATGCTATCGTAATAGGCTGCGAGATAAACGGCCTCACCCTGACCACGCCACTTATTGTTCAGCTTTTCGACGGCCGCCTTGAGATAGGACAAATATCCGCCGTGATCGGCAATGAAAACGACACGCCTGAAGCCCTGGACATGAAAACTCTCTCCGGCCCCTTCGATAACCCCTTGGAACACAGCGGGGGGGATCGAAATCGTTCCGGCAAAACGCATATGCGAGCTACGCGGCGACGTTCCCCCTTCGGGCACATAGGCAATGACCGGCGCGACGAGCGCATGGCCCAGTCGCTCGGCGATGCGCTCGGCCTGAGCCTGCGCGCGACGATTATGTTTGCCCACCGCGATATAGGGACCGCTCTGTTCGGTTCCGCCAACGGGCACGATGATCGTATCGGTGCCGCCATGGATCCGGGCCTGGATCTCTGTCCAGGTCAGTGCCTCGAAGGAAACCGTCTCTGAGGGGGAAGCCGCATGACCGGACGGCGCAGACAGCATGAAAAGCGCCACGGGCAGAGAAAAACTGCGGGCGACCGTTTTGAAACGGGAGAGAGAAAGCACACTCAGGACTTCCGATAGAGCCTTGATCGAACAGGCAAACTCGGCCGATCGATTTATATGGCTCGCCACTACTGAAACCCGAAAACCCTGACCGCTGATACGGTGACCGAGAGGCTCCCGGGAAGATCGCGCAGAGTCTAGCACAGGCGCGCAGCCGCGCCAGTGTCTGCGCGCAGATGTTGCAGAGTTTTGCCAGCGCTGTAAAACAACCCGACTTATTCCGCCTCAGATATGGAGCCATCATCCCCATGGCGCTCGACCCCGTTGGCCTGAATGCCCTGCTGGCCCCCGAACCCATCGATAGTGTGGCGCATGTCATCCAGGTTGCGCTCACGCCCGTCTTTATGTTGTCGGGTGTCGCGTCACTGCTGACCCTCTTCAATACACGACTGGCAAGGGTCTCCGATCATGTGGAGGAGGTTGCCCATCGTCTGATGGACGAGAGCACTGACGCGACGGAGAGTGCCCGCCTCGAACGTCATCAAGGCCGCCTGCGTCGCCGCATTCTGGCTCTCGACAGCGCCGTGATGCTCGGTGGGGTCGGAGGCGCCTGACATGCGGTGCCGCATTAGCGCTGTTTCTTGGCAGTCTGCACAATAGCCAGACCGTTGCCTGGCTGATCTTTCTCTTCGGTGGTGCCCTGTTCTGCACCGTCGGCGCTCTCTCGGCTTTCCTCGTCGACACGCTTCTTGCCTGGCACGGCCTAAAAAGAGACGGTGCCCTGCCCAAACCCTTCACGGCAGTCAAAGTAACAAGATAACGATTTTATCGGCGGAAGAGGTAATTTAATTACTTCCCCGCACGCAAATAACGAGAAAATAGTCATCAAGTCAGCTTCATGCGTTTAGCGCATTGCTGAAGTGCATTTTCGACGTTTGCCTTGGATCGGGTTTGGGCGCTTTTACCGCCGCCACACACCAGATCTCTTAGGAAACACTCATGTTCAGTATCGAAATTGCCCATCTTCTGTCCCATCCGCTGAGCGCTCTCAGCGCACTCACGATGGTATCCTTCATTCCGGCTATTGCCGCTCTACTGGTTGCGACAATCGCTGCCGATCGAATTGCCTGATAACTAGATCAGCACAATAATGACGACTTGAAGAAGAGGTACGAAGAGACACTCTTCGCACACCCTCTTTAAGGAACGCCTCATCTCATCTTACTTCTGCGCCGGCGCGAACAGCCCCAGATCGAGATGATGGCCGTTGGAATAATTGAGACCCTTCACACGGCCATATTCCGTCAGGGAAAATCCCTCATCCAGCATTCTGGCCCTCAACGCAGCCTCGTCCTTCTTGTCGACAAGAACGAGCGCACAGGACGCATTGCCAGCCAGAAAGCGCGCCGCGTCAGGAACGCCGAGCAGCTTCGTGTTCGACCCTGCAAGAAAGGCGAGGCTCGGTTCGGAATAGGAAACCGAGACGAGTGTGCTCTCGGCACAGGGACGGTAATCATCAAAGAGTGACGCCGCCCGGGGCGCGAGCTGGAGAAGACCCAGATTGGGGATCACGGTCAGGAAGATACCCGCATGGATCACGACCGCCGCACCGATCACAACGCAGGCGGCACGCAGGCGCTGCGCTTTCCAGAGCAGCCAGAACGCGTAGAGAACCAAAGGAAGCCCGCCGACCAACGCGATCAGCGCACCGTAATCGAGCCGGTGCTCACTTTGCCAAAGCAACGCCACACCAGCCACGACAAACGCAAGTGCCAAGGCCCCCCAAAGCACCGTGTAAACACCCATCAACCCACGCGCCCAGAGCGCCTTTGGACGACGGAGCGGCCATTTGACGAGGGTCGCGGCAGCCAGAATTGCAATAGCGGGATAGGTCGGCAGAACGTAATGGGGAAGCTTGGTCGCGATCGCCTCGAAGACGAGCCAGTGCGGCACAATCCAGCACAGCAGAAACCGGACTTCCGGGTCGCGATGACGCGCCCAAATCGCTGGTAGCCCTAAAACGAGAAACAGCGAACCCGGCCAGAAGGCAAGCAGAAACACGACCAGATGGAACCCGGGAGGCAGGCCGTGCGCCTGCTGACCATGACCGATCTTTCCAAGAAAATTCGTGCCGACTGAGTGGGAAAAGAAAGCACCATGGCTGACGACCCCGATGGCGATGCACCAGGGCAGCACGACGGCCAGTGTGATGAGCCATCCCCAGCGAGGACGTAGACGGCCGAACCAGGCCGCCTGGCGCTCAATGACACGAAGGGCGATGGGGGTGGCGAGGCCCGGGATGAGGACGACGGGCCCCTTGAGCATCAACCCGCATCCGAGAGCGCCCCAATAAAGCAGCGCAATGGCAAGCGGGGTCTCGCGCCCCCGGCGCTCATCGAGATAGGCCCGCAGAAGAGCCGTCTCGACGAGCAGGATATCGAGCAACAGCACGGTATCGATCGTTGCCATACGACCTTCGGCGGTCAGCAAGGTCGAAACGGCGAGCAGGGCTGCGGCAACCAACCCGGTCATCCCTCCAAAGAGGGAAGCGCCCAGATAGGCCGTAAGCGTGACAGCCGAGACCGCGGCAAAAAGGCTGGGTATGCGGTAAGGCCAGGCAACGTGCAGGTCGTGACGGCCGCCGAAGGCTTTTTGCGCCGCAGCCTCGAGCCAGTAGATGCCTGCGGGTTGCAGATAGCGTGGCTGATCGAGAAAGCGCACATCGACGAAGTTGCCTGTCTCGAGCATCTGAGCCGAGGCTTGCATGTAGCGGGGTTCGTCACGATCGAGAGGAACAAGACTGATGCGACCGGGCAGGAAAATCAGCAAGGTCAGCAAAGCCACACCGAGATAGTGGCGCCAGGTCAGTGTCATGAGAGCCCTCAGCGTTCGGTTACGCGGCCCGGCAGTCTTGTCCGATTGAGCAGCCACATGACACCCAGAAGATCACGGATGCCAACGAGCGCGCGATTGAAATTTGTGTATTTGGATTGGCCATGCAGACGGGCACGATGGCGCGTCTCGACACAGATCAGCTCAGCGCCGTAGCATCCGAGAAGCGCCGGCAAAAACCGATGCACGCCCTCGAACTGGGGAATGCGCAGGAAAGCCGATCTTGCAAAAAGCTTCATGGGCGCCCCGGTATCCGGACACCCATCGTCCAGCAGGCGACGGCGCAAGCCATTCGCCAGACGTGTCGCAATAACCCGGGAAAGACGGTCATTGCGCTTGAGACGCACGCCGACGACCAGAGGCTCGGCACCCTGATGGGCTTCGGCACACTTGAGCATATCGATGATAATGGCGGGATCGTCCTGACCGTCGCCGTCAAGCGTGGCGATCCAGTGGCCTTTCGCGGCCTCGATGCCGGTCCGTAGCGCTGCGGATTTGCCGCGGCGCCGATCATGGCTCAGCAGACGAAGGCGCGGCAGGCAACGCTCGCGTGCTGTCAGGAGCTCGGCAACCGTGCCGTCTGTACTTCCGTCATCGATGAAAATCAGTTCGATGTCCGACCTGCTCGCGAAAACAGAAGCGAGCTCGTCGCAGACCGGAGAGATGTTCTCTGCTTCGTTGAGAACCGCAATGATGACGGAGAGACGCACACTCATGACAGAAACCGCCTATGGCTTATCCGGACGAGATAGATCGTCCGGATAGATAATCAGGCCGCGTTCTGGCTGGGCGATCCAGCTTCGTTGGACGCCTTCAGAGCCTTGGGCAGATCGTTGATTGCCGCGTCGAGAAGGGCGGAAGCCCCTGCCTGTTCAGCATTCAGATGCTGCGCAAGGACGCTACGCGTTGCCTTGATGGCTGCATCAGCCGCAACATCACGCATTTCGCGGATCGCTGCACGCTCTGAAGCGGAGATACGATCACGCGCCATCTGTTCGCGGCGTGAGGCAACAGCTTCGGCCTGACGGCGAGCCGTCTCGGCGATCGAAGCCGCTTCTTCACGGGAGCGTTCGATCAGGGCGCGGGATTCTGCAAGAGCCTGCTCACGCTCACGCGTGGCATCTTCAAGCATTTTCTCGGCTTCGCGGCGCAGGCGGCTGGCTTCGTCCAGGTTGCTGCGAACCTGATCTGCCCGCGCGTCGAGAACCGACGCGATGGCCTTCCAGAGCTTGCCGCCGAAAAGGACAAAGAAGAGAACGAAGGAGATGGCGACATAAAAACGCTGATCGTGGAACATCGCGTGTTCTCCTTAGCCCTGACTGGCCGCAAGACGAAGCTGGACGGCATTCTGCACCTGAGCGCGTGAAACTGCGCTTTCGATCCCGGCTGGACGCAACAGCTTCTCGATCAGGCTCTGGGCCGTATCGGTCGCAACGCCAGGGAGGCTCGCAAGTGTTTCTTCGCGGGCAGAAGCAATGCGCTCTTCAGCCTGATTGATATCGGCCTGAAGACGATGGTTCATTTCCTGCGTCTGGGCCTCGGCGGCCATACGCGCTTCGTGAACCACGCGGTCGATATTGGCCTGAGCCTGAGAAGCCGCATCGTGACGGGCACGACGGAGCTCATCGACCGCACGATCCGCATCGTCACGGGCACGGCGGGCAATCGCGAGATCGCCCTCGATCCGGTTGCGTCGATGGGTCAGAACCCCTTCGATGCGCGGAAGAGCCGAGCGGCTCAGAATAACGTAGAAAACCGCAAAGATGACAGCGCCCCAGACCACCTGCCCGATCAGCAGGGGGTTGGCGAAGTCGAGCTGCGGCATGCCAGCGGCCCAAGCCCGTCCCGGCACAGCGCCGAGCGCGAGCACAATGGCCAGCGGGGCAGCGAGATTTCGAGACGGTAGGCGCATGACTTTACCCTGCCTCTCTAATCAGACGAACAGGATCAGGAAGGCGATCAGAAGAGCGAAAAGCGCAACAGCTTCCGTCAGGGCGAAGCCAAGCATGCCGAGGCCGAACACGTGCGGACGGGCAGCCGGGTTACGAGCAATGGAGCTCACCAGCGTTGAGAAGATGTTGCCGAGGCCAATGCCGACACCGGCAAGAGCGATAACAGCAATACCGGCACCGATTTCGCGAGCAGCAGTAACGTCCATGAGTCAGGTTCCTTGGTTACAACAGAACAACAGTTAAACGTGTAGGGCGATGTGCACTCAGTGCGCCACGGCCTCACGCAGATAAATGCAGGTGAGGATGGCGAACACATAAGCCTGCAGAACGCCCACCAGCAATTCCAGAGCCGTCAGCGCGACATTGATGACGACGGGCGCCACAGCCAGCACTGAACCGAATGCCCCAAGACCTGCCAGCATCAGAGTGAAGCCGGCAAAAACTTCGAGCAAAACGTGACCAGCCATCATGTTGGCGAAAAGTCGGATCGACAAGCTGACGGGTCGCGAAAGAAAGGAAAGGATCTCGATCGGGATCAGAAGCGGCGCGAGGAACACGGGCGCACCTTCAGGCATGAAATGCGCGAAGAACTTGAAGCCCTGATATCTCAGCGAAGCCAGAATCGACACCAGAAAAACGAGAACGGCCAGAGACGCTGTGACAGCGATATGGCTCGTGAAGGTAAAGCAGTACGGGATCAGACCGAGATAGTTACCCGCGAGGATAAAAAAGAAAATCGCGAAAACGAAGGGGAAGAAGGCTGTCCCTTCCTTGCCGATCGTCTCGGTCGCCATATTGTGGATGAAGTCGTAGCCAAGCTCAGCAGCGGCCTGTAGACGCCCCGGCACGACGGCTGCAGGACGCATGCCAACGTACAGAAACGCCAGAACAGCAACAACGGCAATGAGCATGAACAGGGGTGACTGGCTGAAGCGCAGTGCCTCACCGATCTGTCCGAGAACAGGATGAAGCTCGAACTGGCCGAGCGCGTCAATCGTTGATCCGGCGGCCAAGCTGCCTCTCCCGCTTCTCATTTAGGCCACCTGAAAACCAGATGACCCGTAAATCCCACAACCAAGGCGCGTTATTCTGCGCCGCATTGTCAGACGTTGGCGTTTTTCACCGCACGCCAGACATTCAGCATCCCTGCTGCACCGCCAATAAACGAGAAAAGGATGATAAACAAAGGCTTCGTCCCACACAGGCGATCAAGCCCATATCCGAGAAGCACCCCAACGATCAGAGCCGCAACCATCTCGGTTCCGATCCTCATCGCCAGACCGAATGCCGAATAATCGGCATCGTTTTCTTTGCCTGTGGAGTCCGTCGTCGACTTGCCGCTCTTGCCGCGCATGCGAGCCTCGGCATCGTTCAGCCTCTGGTCGAAGCTGTCAGCGCCTTTTCCCGCTTGCGAGGAAACGCTCAGGTCGTCTCGTACGCCCACGATTCCTTACCTCGCTTTCCTCCCTTGAAAAGGGGAGTCGTTGGTGCGCGGTTGCTACCCATGAAGACGAGCCCTGTCAACGCCTCGTAACAGCTGGACAATGATTTCTTGCCGTTGTTCTGGCCCTTTAGACACGCTCGCGCTCCCCGGCCAGTTCGCGTCGGGTGCGATCCAGTGCTTCAGCGTAACGGCGCAGGACGTATTTCTCGGTCAGGAGACCAGCGACCTGTTTCGAGACAGGATCGGTCACCACGACGAGGGCATCGGCCTCGGCGCGCTCGAAACTGCTCACCGCTTCCTGACAGCCCATTTCGAGTGAGAGGCAAATACCGCGGTAGAGCGCGAGTGCACCCAAGATCTTGGTCGGGGAATGATCCGACGCATGAATTTCCGAGAGTGAGACGATCCCCTGATATCCCCCCTCACCGTCGACAAGGATGATATGAGGCGTCATGCCAAGTGGGCAGCAAAGACGCGCCTCCGCAAGGCTCATCTCAGGAGAGCGACAGGGGAAATCTCTCTGCATCATGCGCTCGACCGTGAGCTCGCGGAGCCAGCTCACGTCGATGGCTGAGCGAATCGATTCCCCTCTTTGATGAAAACGCCATGTCGCAAACGAATAACCAAAAAGGCGGCGCACAGTGAGCATCGACAGGACGCTTGCCAGCAACACGCCGCTTGCCAGAGTCAGATCTGCCGTCATTTCGAGAATAAGGCACGTCATGGTCATCGGCACTCCGATGATCGCAACCGCAGTCGCGCCCATCCCCAGTACCGCGCAGGTGGTCACCGACGGTCCCGGAAGACCCAAAGCTTCCACCCCGAGACCGAAAAGCGAGCCTGCCAGAACACCAAGATAGAGTGACGCAAAGAACAGCCCACCACGAAACCCGCTGCCAATCGACACTGAAGAAGCCAGAGCCTTCATCACCAGAAGCGTGATCAGCAGCGTGGGGGCCTGACCTCCGGCGAGCACCCTGACGACCGCAGCATGGCCAGCAGAAAGGAGCGAAGGGGAATAAAGGGCAAGCGTGCCGACGATCACCCCACCCAGCGCCGGGCGAAGCCAGACCGGAAGCGGCACGATCTGAAACGCGCGCTCGGCAAACGTCACGCCTCGCATCGTTGCAATACCGATGAGACCACAGAACACGCCAAGCATCACAACAGGCACACTGTCATGCACACTCAGCGGCGCATGAGGCAAAAGCGTCAGCGTGGCACTAACACCGCCGAGGAGATGCGCCGTGCCGACTGCCGTGATCGTCGCCACGGCGACCGGCGCCAGATTGACAAGTGAATACGTGCCGATCACCAGCTCGAAGGCATAGAATGCCCCTGCAATCGGGGCGTTGAAGGCAGCGCCGATAGCCCCACCGGCACCGCAGCCGACCAGAATACGCAGATCCGCGCGCCGCACCCGAAAGACGCGACCGCTCCAGCTGCCAAGCGCCGCAGCGATCTGTGTAAAACCGGCCTCCAGCCCCAGCGACGCACCACTGCCATTCGACAAGAACGTCTGAAAGGCAACGATCGCGCTGTCTCGCACCGACATGCGGCCCCCACGCAAGGCGTTGGCCTCGATCGGATCGACCGGCCTGTGCCGGAACCGCCGGGCAAGGATCAGACCGAAGACGCCCAGCGTGAACCCGCCCAGACAGGGCATGATGACGGTGCGCCAGGGGCTCAGAACCGTGAGCCCTGAAAGATGCCCTTCATTGTGCAGGGCATAAAGAATACGGTGCGCATAAAGCGTCGTGCCCGTCATGAGCCAGGCGCTGATCCCTGCCAGAACCCCGACCGCGGAAGCGAGTACGGTCAACCAGATTTCATTGGCTCGAACGAGCGCACGCACGTAGTACGGCACATGCACTACATGCCGGAGCCATTTGAACGTTCTGCGAAACCCTGAGGCCAAGAAAGATCCTGACATGGCGTGGAAGACAGGCGGGATGCGTTGTTTCTTATTGTCGTCCAGACTTGCCGCAGGCAACAGAAAACCCCAGACTTCGGCCAACCTGCGTTCCTGAAGGGATTTTTCCATCGTGTTGCTGAACGTCATCGAGCGCCTCCCGGCCCAGCCCGGAGGTCATCCTCCGGTCGTGTTCCTGCATGGTCTGTTCGGACGAGGGCGCAATATGGGGTTCCTGCAACGTCAGGCCGCCCGCACGCATCGGACCTTGTCTCTCGATCTTCGCAATCATGGCGAAAGCTCATGGCCCCATGGATTATCCGTCGATGGTCGAGGACGTGGTTGAGACGCTGCGCGCCAACGAAGCGCTTCCGGCTATTCTGGTCGGGCATTCGATGGGCGGCAAAGTCGCGATGATTCTGGCCCTGCAATATCCCGAGCTCGTCGCGGGCGTGCTGGTCGGCGACATGGCGCCTGCCCGCACCGGCTACGGTCAGGCCGAGCTTGGCGAAGCGATGCTGCACATCCATTTTCCGGATCAACTCGATCGCCAGCAGGCCGACCAGCTTCTCGCCAAAGCCATACCGAACCGGAGCGTCCGCGACCTGATGCTGCAGAATGTCCGCCTTGGCGCCGAGCCCGGCTGGCAGATCGGCCTTCGTGACATCACCAGTTCAATGACCAATATCGAGAACTGGCCCTATATGCCCGAAGGCTATGTCTATGAGGGGCCGACCCTCTTCCTGCGAGGCGAGCACTCCCCCTATATCGCCAAGGACCACGAGCCCGTCATGCGGCGCCTGTTCCCGAACCACCGACTGGAAACGATCCCCGATGCGGGACACTGGTTACATGCCGATAATCCAAAGCTGTTTTCTGAAAAGATGCTCGATTTCATTAACAGCATCTGACGTGTCTTCACCGATCGAACAGCCCCAGCGACAAGGTTCCGCCTCATGATCAAACGTGCCGCGCTCCTCATGCTGCTTTCGACCGGTTCTGTCTGTTCTGCACTGGCCAGCCACCTTCCTTCACTTACGCAGGAGGGATTGCAGGCACTGACTCTGGCGGAATCCTCGATCGCCCTGAACTCCGCCGCAGGCCCGAAAAACCAGACGCCAGGTGTCGCCGAGCTTTACAGAAAAGCCCTGATCGAAGGCGGCTTTCCGCTTGAGGCCATCACGATCACGCGCATCGATGATACCGCTTATATGACCCTGCATTGGCCCGGCGAGGATGCGTCGCTCAAGCCGCTCGTCATCATGGGGCACATGGATGTCGTGGCCGCCAGCCCATCGGACTGGACGCGCGATCCCTTCACTCCGGCGGTAGAGGACGGTTATCTCTACGGTCGTGGAGCTTCTGACATGAAGATGAGCAATGCCCTTGCGATCACGGCGCTCATCCACCTGCATCAGCATGGCTTCAGACCTCATCGCGGAATCGTCCTCGCGCTCTCGGGCGACGAGGAAACGACCATGAAAACGGGTCGGATTCTGGCCAACAAGCTAAAGGACGCGAGCCAGGTGCTCAATCTCGACGTCGGGGGCGGCACTCTGGACGAAGAGACAGGCAGACCGCTCTTCTACGCCTGGTCCGGAGCTGAAAAGACCTATGCTGATTTCGACCTGACGACATCGGATCCGGGCGGACATTCTTCGGAACCACGCGCACGCAACCCCATCACCACTCTGGCGCAGGCCCTGCTCAAGATACAGGCCCATTCCTTCAGGCCCGAGCTGAACGCTTTGACACGCAGCTATTTTCTGAATGCTGCGCGCTTCACCACCCCAAGACTGGCCTCGGCAATGCGCGTTTTTGCCGAAGCCCCCGATAATGCCGAGGCCGTCGCGACCCTGCGGGCGGAACCCTCTCTGGTCGGCGCGATCGGGACGACCTGCGTCGTCACCATGATCAAAGGCGGCCATGCGCTCAACGCCCTCCCCCAAAGTGCCGATGCCAACATCAACTGCCGCATCTTTCCCGGGCATTCGCGCTCAGACATCATCCATGAACTCACGGCCGTCATCGACAACCCCTCGGTACGCATCACGGACCGGAGCGAAGGCTCGGTCGAGACCCAGCCCTCGCCTCTGGACGGTCCTTTCACAATGGCCATCGCCCGCGCGACGCATCAGGCTTTCCCGAATGTGTCGGTCTTTCCGAGCATGAGTTCAGGGGCAAGCGACAGCATGTGGTTTCGTCAGAAAGGGATCCCCTCCTACGGCGCCAGTCCGATCTTCATGAAAGCCTCTGACGATTTCAGTCACGGTCTCAATGAGCGCGTTCCCCTCTCGGCCATCACACCCGGTCTGCACTACCTGCTCTCTCTGATCCCTGACCTTTCAGACAATTAAAGGTTCAAGGCGCGCTCGAATCCTGATCAGCCTGTCAGCGCGTTCTTGATCGTCTTGCCTTCTTCAGAGAGGCGCCAGAGATACCAGGCGAGCGCCGAGCGGTAAGGCGCAAAGCATGCGCCTTCTTTCCGCAAAAAGGCTGGCTTGGGGGGCTGATCGAGCCCCTTGAGCTTCTGCCACCCCGCCCGCACGGCAAAATCATCGACCGGCAAAACATCACCCCGATTTAATGTAAAAATGAGCAACATCTCCACCGTCCAGCGACCGATGCCGCGCAAAGCCACCAGACGGAGAATCAGCTCGTCATCGCTCAGGCGAGCAGCCTCTTCAGGATCGGGGACGATCCCACTCAGACGCGCCTCGGCCAGCCCCCGCAAAGCGTGCAGTTTGGCCGCCGACAAACCGCAAAGCCTCAGCGTCTCTTCGGGCTGGGATAAAAAATCCGCCGGCTCGGGAATGCCGGTACCTGTCAGAGCACAGACACGCCCCAGAATGGCTTCAGCCGCCCGTCCGTGGAGCTGCTGCCCGACAATCGCCCGAAACAGGGCCTGATAAGGCGTCTTGCCGTCAGAACCCCTGAGACGGCACGGTCCGATACGATCGATCGCAGAAATGAGGTCCGGATCCTGCTTGAGACAGGCATAGAGAGCGGCGTCTTCCGTCACAGGATTTTCCTCTTCTGTTTCTCGCAAGCCTTTCGCATGCTTGGCAAAGGGATGGGTCCGATGTCATGATAGCAACAAGTGCCAGATCGTGTCGTTATGCAGAGTTCGTTGCCTGCCCGATACCGTGGTGGCGTGTGTTCTGATTCTCTACAGGTGTTCTTCTGAAACGCACCCAGCCCGTCGATCCGGCTCCGCCCCCTCCCGGTGAGGCCTCCGCCCCACGCCCGGGCGAAAAACGGACGCGAAACGAGCCGTTGCTTTACGCACCGACCGCAGCCTCCGTGCGGGCAATGCCCGCCATGCCCGGAAGCCGGACACGACTTACCCATTACGAGCCGAGAACGGCGTCGGAACCAGACCTCAAGCCGGCTGGTGCGTCGCTGATCCGTCCGCAGATTCTGGAAGATTCCGGCGTCACCGCGGTGCTGATCGCCTCAGCCATCGCTCATGCCCTGCTGATTGCCCTGCTGATCTATGAAAGCGCGCGTCATGCTCACGGCACGCCGGAGGGGATGGAGCAGCCACAAGTCGAGATGATGTTCGCGCCGCCCTCAAAAAGCGGCATGGCAGGGCCTCATGAAGACAAGCCGGGGGGTGAGGCAAAGCCCTCGACCAGCCATGACTCGCCCTCGGCGAGCAGCACGGAGACCGAGCAGGAACAGCAACCAAACGAGCAGGAATCGACCCCGACCCCTGCGGTCCCGACACCGACGCTCCTGCTGCGCCGCCTGTTCCCGATGGCCCCTCTACCGAGATCCCCAAGACCCCGACGGATCGCCCGGTGAGCCCTGGCATTCCCAAATCGGGCAAGCAGACCCAGACGCGTCCCCACAGCCGCCGGTCGAGCCGACGAGCGACGCCGAAGCAATCCGACAATCCGTTTGCCAATATGACGACGCTCGATTTCGGCGAAGCCCCCTCGACACCCCGACGCCAGCGCGGCCGTCGCGGCGGGTCAGGCGCGCCCATCGACATGTCACTCGGCCCCCTGTCGACCAACGGGCAGATCAACGCGCCCTTTATGACGCATAATACGATCCGGGGCGTGAGCGACGATTATGGCAGCGAAATCGATCGCTGGATCCGCGCGCATCTCTATTATCCCGAAGACGCCATCAAAAATGGAGAGGACGGCCCCTCCTCGGTCCATGTCGTGCTCGACCGCACAGGCCATGTGAAATCGGTTCGTCTGACCGGACAATCAGGATCGTATTCGCTCGATGCCGCCACAACCGGAATGTTCCAGGGCGCACGCCTGCCGCCTGTGCCCCCCGACATGAGGGGCGACCATTTCGATATTGATCTGACGATCAATTACATCCTCATCAGACGCTGACCCTGCCATGAGCCTCGATTCTGTCCGCCAGGAACTGACCCGTCTCGCCCCTGACCTTGCGATCATCGATGACGGGCTCAGCACGGCGACCGTTCTTGAAGCCGCTGCCGTACACAAGGTCGCGCCGGACCAGATCGCCAAAACGCTCTGCGTCGATGTTGGGGGGCGGATCGTTCTGGTCGTCATGGCGGGCACAGCGCGTCTCGACAATCGACGCGCCCGCGAAGTTTTGGGCGGAAAACCCCGATTTCTGGGGCCTGAAGCCGTGCTCGAAATGACAAGCCATCCCGTGGGAGGCGTCTGTCCTTTCGGTCTACCTGCTCCGTTGCCTGTTTATTGCGATGAATCGCTTCTGCAATTCGAGGAGATCATCCCCGCCGCCGGATCGATCACCGCGTCAGTGCGCATGACGCCGCAAAAGCTGGTCGAGCTGACTCAGGCGTCTGGTTCATGTGCGTCAGGATGCGAAGTGAGTGTTCTTTTTTTGAGAAAAAGAACCAAAAACTCTTGATTATTAGCTACGCGGCAGGCGCGACCGCTTTTCAGAATTTTTTGAAATGAGAAGTTTTTTTGCCTCTTTTTCTACAGAAAAAGAGGATCCCCCTGCCCCGTAAAGAGACAGGAGGTCCGTTCTTACTCCGCTGCTTCAGCGTAAGTGGAGATGTCCGGGCAGGAGCAGACCAGATTGCGGTCACCCCAGGCATTATCGATCCGGTTGACCGGCGCAAAATACTTCACGCGGTCATGACCGTTCGGGAAGCACCCTTGCATACGGTCATAAGCACGGTCCCACTCGCCTGCCAGATCGGCAACGCTATGGGGGGCATGACGCAGCGGGCTGGCATCCATCGCGATGGCGCCTGTTTCGATTGCTGCAATTTCCTGACGGATGGCAATCATCGCGTCGCAGAAACGGTCGAGCTCTGCCTTGCCCTCGGACTCGGTCGGTTCGATCATGAACGTTCCCGCAACCGGGAAACTGACCGTTGGTGCATGGAAGCCATGATCGATCAGACGCTTGGCGATATCGTCCACTGTGACACCGACTGCATCCTTGAGGGGGCGCAGATCGATGATGCATTCATGGGCTGTACGACCATTGCTGCCGCGATAGAGCACGGGATAATGCCCTTCGAGACGGGCGGCGATGTAATTTGCATTGAGGATCGCCATTTCGGTCGCCTCACGCAGCCCGTCATCGCCCATCATCAGCACATAGGCGACCGAGATCGGCAGGATCGATGCTGAACCGAAAGGCGCTGCCGAGACGGCAAGGGCATCACCCTTCTCGGGACGACTGGCAGATGCGGTGCAAGATGGGCCTTGACCCCGATCGGCCCCATGCCCGGCCCGCCGCCGCCATGCGGAATGCAGAACGTCTTGTGCAGATTGAAATGCGAGACATCGGCGCCATAAAGACCCGGACGGGCAAGCCCGACCTGCGCGTTCATGTTCGCCCCATCGAGATAGACCTGACCGCCAGCCTCGTGAACGAGATCGCAGATCTCCACCACCGCTTCTTCGAACACGCCATGCGTAGACGGGTAGGTCAACATCAGCGCTGCGATACGGCCTTCATGCTGGGCAATTTTCTTGCGCAAATCTTCCAGATCGACATTGCCGGCAGCATCGCAGGCCGTCACGACCACGCGCATTCCGACCATCTGGGCGGAAGCGGGGTTCGTGCCGTGCGCCGAGGCCGGGATCAGACAGACATCACGCTCGCTCTGACCATTGGCCTGATGATAGCCACGGATGGCGAGCAGCCCGGCATATTCACCCTGAGCCCCGGAATTGGGCTGGAGTGACACTGCATCGTACCCGCTGACAGCGCATAGCGCGTGCTCAAGGATCGCGAACAGCTCGTGATAGCCTTCCGTCTGGTCAGCTGGCGCGAAGGGATGGAGCGCTCCGAATTCCGGCCAGGTGATGGGGATCATCTCGGCGGTTGCGTTCAGCTTCATGGTGCAGGAGCCGAGCGGAATCATGGTGCGGTCCAGCGCCAGATCCATATCCGACAGGCGACGCATATAGCGCAGCAGATCGGTTTCGGAGCGGTGAGCGTGGAAGACCGCAGCCGTCAGGAAGGCCCCGCTACGCTGTAAAGAAGCCGGAATGGTGCTTGCACCATCGAGCTTCGCCTCGAGCGCCGCCAGACGAGCATCGTCAGGAGACACGCAGCGCCACAGCGCCTTGATGTGTTCGGGCTGCGTAGTTTCATCGCAGGAAATGCCCAGACGGCCATCGCCTGCATCGCGCAGATTGATTCCTACTTTGCGCGCGCGCTCCAACACGAGAGCCGCAGAGGCACCGGCGTTAATCGTGATGGTGTCGAAGAAGATGCTCGTCTCGACCTTCACCGCCAGCTCAAGAAGGCCCCCGGCGAGAATGGACGCGAAGCGTTCACGCGCTGGGCAATGGCGCGAAGTCCTTCCGGACCGTGATAAACAGCATACATCGAGGCGATGACCGCCAGAAGTACCTGCGCAGTGCAGATGTTCGACGTCGCCTTTTCGCGACGGATATGCTGCTCGCGCGTCTGAAGGGCCAGACGATAGGCGGGTGCGCCACGGCTGTCGCGGGATACACCGACGAGACGACCGGGCATGGTCCGCTTGAAGGCGTCCCGAACGGCCATGAAACCGGCATGCGGGCCACCGAAACCCATCGGTACGCCAAAACGCTGCATCGACCCGATGGCAATATCCGCCCCGAGCTTGCCGGGAGCTTCGAGCAGAACCAGCGCCAGCGGATCGCAAGTCAGTGCCGCAATGGCGCCCTTGGCATGAAGTGCTTCGATCACACTGCGGAAATCGCGGATCTCCCCCGAGCTGCCGGGATAGGAGAGCAGCGCGCCGAACACGGTGGACGCATCCAGATCGGTTTCTGGATTTCCGACCTCAATGGTCCAGCCAAGCGGCTCGGCCCGGGTGCGCAAAACAGCAAGTGTTTGTGGATGCGTGTCGGAATCGACAAAGAAACTGGTGCTCTTTGTCTTTGCATTACGCTGGGCAAGCGCCATCGCCTCGGCGCAGGCCGTCGCTTCATCGAGCAGCGAGGCATTTGCAATATCGAGCCCGGTCAGATCGCAAACCAGCGTCTGGAAGTTCAGAAGCGCTTCGAGACGACCCTGGCTGATCTCAGGCTGATAGGGCGTATAAGCCGTGTACCAGGCCGGGTTTTCCAGAATATTACGCTGGATCACCGGAGGCAGAACCGTGCCGTGATATCCCTGCCCGATCATGGACTGCATGACCACATTGCGGCTGGCGATCTGCTTCAGACGCACCAGTGCTTCGCTCTCTGTCAGAGCCGGACCGACACCCGATGCCTTGCGATCGAGAATGGCAGCCGGCACGGTCTGTTCGATCAGCGCATCGATGCTTGAAACGCCAAGCGTCTCGAGCATGGCGACAACCTCACCGGGGCGCGGCCCGTTATGGCGGGAAACAAATTGATCGGCCTGCTGGGCTGGCCAGAGGGGGGCGTTACGGGTCACGTCTCGGCAAATCCTCGTCGGGACTGAAGAAAGAAAAAAGCGGCGCTGCTCGCCGCCTTTCGGTCAGGTCAGAGCGACGCCTTGTAAGCATCGGCGTCGAGCAGGGCCTCAAGCTGGGCTGAGTCGGACACGCGCAATTTGAAGATCCAGCCTTCGCCTTCCGGATCGGCCCCGACCAGCGTCGGTTCGTCCATAAGACGTGTGTTGCAGCCAGCCAGCACGCCACTCACCGGAGCGTAAATATCGGAAGCAGCCTTGACGGACTCGACAACGGCCGCTGCGTCGCCCTGAGACACTTCGGTGCCCTCGTCCTTGGCTTCGACAAAAACCAGTTCGCCCAGTTCTTCAGCCGCGTGACCGGTAATACCGACAGTCGCGATGTCACCGTCGAGACGGATCCATTCATGGGACGGGGTGTAATAGGTGGTGCTCATGACCAGGTCTTTCTCTGATAGACGGTTTTCAGCGTTTGAAACCGGGGGGAACGAAAGGCAGCGCGCGCACCTGAACCGGAACGAACTTGCCGCGCAAGGCGCCATAAAGCGTGGTGCCGAGCGCAGCGTGATCCTTGGCGACATATCCCATGGCAACAGGCGCATTCACGCTCGGGCCGAAAGCGCCGGATGTCACCACACCGACTTTTTCGGCACCCTCGGCATCGGCAAAAAGCTCGGTACCGCCTCGCACAGGAGCGCGCCCCTCTGCCGCCAGACCGACACGCAGACGCGACGCGCCCTCGCGGGTCTGCGCCATAATGATGTCAGCACCGGGATAGCCCCCGGCGCGGGAGCCGCCCTCGCGACGACTCTTCTGCATGGCCCAGCCGAGAGACGCCTCAACCGGGGTCGTGGTCTCGTCGAGATCGTTGCCATAGAGGCACAGGCCTGATTCGAGACGCAGGCTGTCACGAGCACCCAGACCGATCGGCAGCACGCGCTCATCGGCCAGAAGGGCACGCGCGATCTGCTCTGCATGCTCTGCCGGAATCCCGATCTCGTAGCCGTCTTCACCCGTATAGCCCGAGCGCGTCACCGTGCAGCGCACGCCATCGAGATCGGCCTCAATGGCATCCATGAAGCGCATCTCAGCCGCTTCAGGACAGAGATCGGCCAGAACATGAACGGCTTCTGGCCCCTGAAGAGCGAGAAGCGCACGGTCAGCCAAAGTCTCGATCGCGATGCGGTCGCCGAGGGCTTCTTGCATCAAAGCGGTATCGGCTGCCTTGCAAGACGCATTGACGACGACGAACAGCCAGTCACCCATATTGGCAACCATCAGATCATCGCGAATTCCGCCCTTCTCATTGGTCAGAAATCCGTAGCGCTGGCGATTGGCGCCCAGTCCGGCCAGATCGACAGGGATCAGCGATTCGAGAGCAAGCGCTGCGTCTTCGAGCACGCCGCTGCGCGCGGTGATCCGCAGCTGTCCCATATGAGACACGTCGAACAGACCGGCGCTGCGTCGCGTGTGCAGATGCTCGGCCATAAGCCCGGCAGGATATTGCAGCGGCATGGAATAGCCTGCGAAAGGCACCATGCGGGCGCCTAGCTCGAGATGCAGATCATTGAGGGGCGTAAACAAAAGGGAGTCGGACAAAGGGCGGTGTCCCCTGGAAGCAGGAAGCGAGTAAAGATCGTCGCCCCTTCTGTCGCCTTTGCCTGAGATCGCTATCCCGTCGGCGGACATCCCACAGGGATGCCTCTCTCCAGAAGTTCCAGCCGATCGCGGTCCTTTTGCCTGAGAGTTTCCGGGGCGGTTGCTCCTTCGGCGCCGGAAAATGTGTCCGGTCTCTCCCGTGAATCGGTGTTTACTCTTGGCAGGAATGGGTCTGAAAAGTCAATTCTGGAAACGAAAGGGATTTGACGACATGTCACAGCACTTCACGGTCATCGCGGAATTTGCTGCTCCGGCCGAAAGCTACGACGCCTTTCTCGAAATCTGCCGCTACGACAGCGACCGCTCGCTTGCCGATGAGGAAGGCTGTCTGAGCTTCGATGTCCTCAGGCAACAGGACGCCTCGGACATCATCGTTCTTCATGAGGTCTATACGGGGCGCCAGGCTTTTGACGCCCATCTGAAGACGCCTCACTTCGAAAAATTCGCGGCCGCGCTCCGCGACCTCAGGATTGAAGAGCGTAACGTGCGGTTTTTTTCCTGATCGCGGCGCTGTCAGGCGACGCTGCTGATCGGCGTTCCCGTGACCAGGCGGGACGCTGATCAGGGAAAAGCCAGTCTGACCCGGGTCACTCGTCTCTCCCTTCGGCCTAAACCCCTTTGATCGAATCACCGATCCGTAACGCCCGCAGGTTCACGGAACCCTCCCCGTCGCCTAATCTGGTTTTTTCTGGTTCCTGCGCGACTGAGACAGCATGACACCGTTTTCCCGCTTCCTGCTCTCGCGTCCTGCGCGCCTTCCCTCTCGGGAAGCCATTGCGCTGGCGGGCCGCCTTCCGGAAGCCGAGGCCCTTGCCCCCCTCCTGACAAGCGCGACACTCAACGATGCTCTGGTCGAGCAGAGTGCAGAACAGGCCCTGTCTCTCGCCAGACATCTGAGGGAAAACGCCGAGACAGACGGCGTCGAAACCATGATGCAGGCTTTTCCACTCGGTTCGCCTGAGGGAAAGGCTCTGCTTTGTCTTGCCGAGGCGCTGCTCCGCATCCCTGATGCTGCGACCCGCGACGCGCTGATCCGTGAGCAGATCGGCCAGGGCGCCTGGCTGCATCATCGCGGGCGCGATCACCCTCTCTTCCTCAATCTTGCAAGCTGGGCGATGTCCACCTCGTCGCGGTTTCATGCCGTTTCAGGTGGATTGCGCAGTCTGGCCATGAAGAGCGGCGCACCGCTTATCCGGCATGGCGTCGAAAAAGCGATCCGTATGATGGGCGATCAGTTCGTTCCGGCGGATACTTTGGTTCAGGCGCTCAAACGTGCGCGCAGAGCAGAGAACCAGGGCTTCAGTTTTGCCTATGCCGCGCTCAACGAAACGGCACAGACAGCAGAAGATGCCGATCGCGCCCGTCATGAAGCGCTTTTCATGACGGACACACTGGGCCGGTTTGCTCGCGGCCAGACTTTGACAGAACGCCCTTCGCTTTCGCTCAGGCTCTCGTCACTGCACCCCCGTCTCGAGCTGTCGCAACAGGCACGGGTCACGGAAGAACTACACGTCTTTCTGGTCGAACTGGCGTTGCGGGCCAAAGCCGCCAACATCATCCTGATCTTCGATGCGGAAACCAGCGATACGCTCGACCTCTGTCTCGATCTATTCGATGCGCTCTGCCGTCATCCAGAACTCGCGGGCTGGAACGGCCTCGGTTTCACCGTGCAGGCTTATGACAAACGTGCCTTACCGGTCATCGAGCATCTGATCGCACTCGGTCACGAGACAGAACGCCGCATCGCCCTGCGTCTGGTCAAAGGCGATTACTGGGAGCAGGAAATACGGCAAAGCCAGACCGAGATGACGCGCGACTATCCGGTCTATACGCGCAAAAATCATAGCGATGTCAGCTATATCGCCTGCGCAAAACGCATGCTGGACGCGCTTGACGCCCTCTACCCCCAATTTGCCACCCATAATGCCCGCACCATCGCCACGATCATCGCAATGGCCGAGCCCTCCGCACCGGGCCTCTATGAATTCGGATGTCGTCATGGCGTAGGAGAAACCGTCTACGCCCCTCTGGTGCAACTCTCTCGACAGAGGATGGCCTGCCGTATTCTGACCCCTCTCGGTCCAGACACCCGCCTCGGCGCCTATCTGGTAAAACGACTGATGGAAGCAGGAACGACGACTTCCTTCATCAATCAGGCCGCAGACAAATCAGTTTCTCTCGAAACCCTGACTGCCGATCCGGTTGTCCTGACACGCGCCTCTCTGCCGCACGGCATGCCAAGCCCTGAGATCCCCTTGCCCAGCGACCTCTCGCTGCCAGAACGCAGGGCTGCAACCAGACTGGATCTGACAGACATCCTCGTTCTGGACCATCTCGCCACGAGCTTGCCTGAAACGTTGCGCGCCTATCAGGCCCTGCCGACCGGCCCTGCCATGCCGATACTGGAAGGGCGCCCCCGATCGGTCTGCAATCCGGCTGCCCATGACGACCGTGTCGGCATTGTCGTTCATGCTCGCCCGCGCGATATCGATGCTGCGCTCAATGCTGCAGAAACCGACCAGATCTGGCGTCGCACCGACGCTGAAGCGCGCGCCGCCTGTCTGGACCGCATGGCAGACGCGCTGGAGCAGGATCAGACGACGCTTCTGGCCCTGCTCGTTCGTGAGGCTGGCAAAACGCTGGCCAATGCCGCAGACGAAATCTGCGAGGCCGTGAACTCCCTGCGCTATTATGCCGCACAATTGCGGGAGCTCGATACAAGAGGGCTGACAGGCGCCCCGCTTGGCACGATCCTGTGTATCAGCCCGTGGAATTTCCCTCTCGCAAACTTCACCGGGCAGATCGCCGTTTCCCTTGCCGGAGGAAACGCGGTCATCGCAAAGCCCTCGGAAGAAACGCCTCTGGTCGCGGCTCGTCTGCTCGAGCTGTTCCTGCAGGTTGGCCTTCCTCCAACGGCCCTGCAGCTTCTGCCCGGCGAAGGCAATGTCGGGGCCTCTCTGGTTGCCGATTCACGCATCGACGGTGTTCTTTTCACGGGATCTTCCGCCGTCGCGAAAACAATCAGCCGCGAATTGCTGGGCCGAACTGGACGGACAGGACAACCTGTGCCGCTCCTGGCTGATACGAACGGCAGAATGCCATGCTCGTGGACAGCTCGATCTGCCCTCGTCAGGCTGTAACCGATATCGTCCACTCCGCATTCGACAGCGCCGGTCAACGCAGCGCCTCCCTCCGTGTGCTTCTGGTACAGGATGAGGGAGCGGACGCGTTGATCGAACGCCTGCAGGCGGCGATACGCGAACGCTATGTTGGCGCCCCCGACCAGCTACACTGTGATATGGGACCGGTCATTTCAGCGAATGCTCGCGGTCTTGTTGAAGATCACATCGATCGTATGCGGCGAGCCGGGTATCGCGTGTGGCAGCCCGATCTGCAGGCCGAGACCCTGCAGGGCCATTTCATCGCCCCGACCCTGATCGAGATCGGCCGTGTGGCCGATATCGGCTCCGAAGTTTTCGGCCCGGTTCTTCATATAAGACGCTACGCCCGACACGAACTGGATGGCGTGATCGACGCATTGAATGCGACCGGATACGCCCTGACCTTTGGCGTGCAAAGCCGTCTACGAGACACAATCAGGCGCACGACAAGCCGTATCAAAGCCGGGAATATCTATATCAATCGCCCGATTATCGGCGCGACCATCGGCTCACAGCCTTTCGGTGGGAGAGGGCTTTCCGGCTGCGGACCGAAACTCGGGGGGCCGCTGATCCTTCCGCGTCTGATGCATGGCGCTCTTTGCCCACTCACTGCCGCGCCAGAGGCCCTTGCCCCCTCGGCGGCACGTGCCTTCCTGTCGTTTCTGGAACCGCGCGACCCGCCCTCAGCCAGAAAAGTCCGCACTGTCATTGGCCATGCCCTGTGTGGGCTCACCCTCGACCTGCCGGGCGCTCTGGGTGAAACCAACCGCTACAGCCTCCGCCCGAAAGGCGTCGTTCTTTGCGCATGCGAGAGCTGGCCAGCCTTGCTGCATGCAGTTGGAATGGCTCTGGGAACAGGCAACACCATTCTGGTTCTCGCGCCGGATCCGGCAGTGGAGTGGTTGCGTCAGGTCTCTCGACAGCTCGCCAACCTCATCACCCGTGTCGACCCGGGCGCCCTTCCTGAATGCGACGCCATGCTGATCGAACGCGGCGCAGAAATCGCCGAGCAGGCAGCGCTTACCATCACAGCACGAGAAGGCATGGTTGTGCCTGTCTACGATCTCGATACGGCACGTCCGGAATGGCTCCTGAGTGAGACCGTCGTGACCACGAATGAGACGATCAGCAGCGCATTCTGCGCAGCCACGCATGCTTGAAAACGGTTTTTGAAGTGTCCTTCCAAGTGTTTTAACGCGCGGCGAGACAAGATTGTCCGGGGCACGCCGAGGATGACGGCCTCACAGCGATAACCTCTAGGTCAAATGCAAATCCGGGCGGAATGACTACATCCGTAGCAAGGCACATACTTCCTCAAACATCGAACAGCGCATTTTCGAACCGCACGTCTTGAAGTGCGAGGAGCCTCAGCGCCCCGTCGAATTGTGAGAGCTTGTCAAAGTAGATCCGCCATGAACCTGCTTCTATCAAGATCGTCATCGCGGTTATCGCGAAGAGCGCTGAGGTATCCCCTGGCTTGATTGCGTTTCGCCCTCGACAGCACAGCTCAGAAATTAGCTGCCTCTAGCGCCCGCCCTCACGGTACACACTGGCGGTATCTAGGATGAGACCGACCTTCATTGTCTGATCGGAATGAGCGGGACGCAGCTTCGCGATGAGAGAGAGCCGTTACCGAGCGCCACATACCGTCATGATATGTCGTAAATTTACAACAACCCCGATATGGAATCGTTAATCGTACAGAAACATTATTTCAAATCGTTAAAATTATCCTAGCATGAAACATGTTGTTATGTCGAAATGATTTGAGGACAGAAAGAAATGGCAATGAGAGTGGTCTTGCCCCAGCGCAACCGGGGATTGCGTCAGAACACGCTGGTATTTTCTCTTCTCTGCACGGTATTCGCGATTCCAGCCGCTGGTTACGCTCAAACGACGTCCGAATCAGTGGTGCCGCCTCTCAAAAAAACGGCCGGACAGCCATTAATTCCGCCAGCACAAACGGCTCCGGACAGCTCTAAAGCCAAGAGCACCAAAGCGAAGAAGAAAGCCGACACCTCAACGCATAAGGCTTCAAGCCTTGCGGCGACCGCGACCGAAGACTCCGCGCAGCCAAAAGAGACCATTATCGTTACAGGCACCCGCCTCTCCCAATCACGCCTGACCAATGTCATGGCCGGCTCCAGCCTGAGCGGTGAGCAGATCAGGCGACGGGGGTATTACGATCTTGGCACGGCGCTTCTGCGCGAAAATCCGGCGATCAGTCAGGGAGGCAACTCCACCATCGGTAATCAGGGGAGCTTTGGGGCCGGTCAATCCTTTATCGGCCTTCTCAATCTTGGTGCCCAACGCACCCTGACGCTAATCGACGGCATGCGTATGGGCGGCGGCGCGACGGCATCGATCTATGGTTCAGGCTCGGGCTCACAGGTCGATGTCAGTGCCATCCCGACATCGCTGATCAAAGGGATCGATACCCGCCTGGGGGGCGCGGGCGCCGCTTATGGTGCCGATGCAGTTGCAGGCGTGATGAATTATACGCTCGACGATCATTTCACCGGTGTCGACTTCAATGCGCAAGGTAACTGGTCGCAAAAGCTCGATGCTCCTGGAGAAAAACTGACCTTCAAGGCAGGGCGTAATTTCGACCATGACCGGGGCGGGCTTGTCTTCGATGTCGAATATCGCAATCAGGGCGGTATGGTCGCCAACGATCGACCGGATGTCTTCGGTCGCGACGCCGTCCTTTATCATCGTGTCCCGCTGGGAGAGACGTCTCCCTATACTTACATCCTCGGCGCAGGGTCTCGCTTCATACAAAATTCGGTCACCGGCATCCCGATGACCACCGGCGATTATGGCAATCTTCCCGTCTATGGAGGGTCGTCAGGTGCTGCTCTGGCAGGTACAGCCAATGCCGCTGTCGCCGGTGCGGGCAATATTCCCCTGATGTTCAGCCAGAACGGACAATCTCTCATCCCGCTCAATGCCGGAACCCTCCTCAAAGGCGATACGACGCACGGTATTGGCGGGAACGGGATCGCCTTGCAGGATTACAATCAGCTCGTCGCGCCTAACGACAAGCTCAATCTGACGCTACTCGGTCATTATGACATCACCCAGCATATCCATGCGACATGGCAGGGATGGTACGCGCGGGGCAGCGCCGAAAGTCAGGTCGGACAGGGCACCTGGAGCACGACACAGTTCGATAATCCGCTCACCCTCAATACGGCAGGGGGCCTGAACAGCAGCTATTATACCGGTAATGTCGTGAATGGCGCCTACGCCTTGAGCACGAATAATCCCTACCTGACCAGCGCAGAGCAGCAGACGATCAAGAACGCCCTCGCTGCAAACGATCAATCTACCGATACATTCTATCTCAACAGACTGAATCAGGATCTGGATGCCGGGCTGTATCGGACGACAATGCAGATGTACCGCTTTCAGGGCGGGCTTGCTGGCGACTTCAGCGCGGTCGGACGGAAATTCGACTGGAAAGTACGCGGAGAATATACCCGCTACATGAATGACACCTGGACACCGTCAATCGTCATTCCAAACCTCGTCAATGCTCTGAACGCCGTACGCGATGCCAGTGGCAACATCGTTTGCGCATCGGGATATCAAAATGCTCCGATCGCAACGCGCAGCGCGACCTGCGAACCGCTGAACCCCTTCGGCTATAACCAGATGACGTCCGGCGCGCGGGACTATGTCATTTCCGATGCGCATTCGACCAACAACAATACCCAGCGCGACATCCAGGCCGAGTTGAGCTCGACCGTTTTCCATCTACCCGCCGGAGATATCCGTTGGGACCTGGGCTACGAGCACCGCCGAGAGGGCTATCACTTCGATCCTGGCGCGTTTTTCCGCGGCTGGCCTCAGGCTGATGGCACGTATCAACAATACGGTAACAGCACGGCCATTCCGCCAACGGGCGGTGCCTATCACACCCATGAAGCCTTCGGAGAACTCGACGTTCCGTTCGTCTCTCCAGCCATGCATGTTCCGGGAGCCTATAGTCTTTCAGCCACCGCCAATGGTCGGTTCATCAATAACAGCATGACCGGCAATTACTGGACCTACATGTTCGGGGGCGCCTGGTGGCCAACCGAAGATATCGGCCTCAGCGGCAATTACGCTCAGTCCGTGCGTAACCCCTCAGTCACCGAGCTCTTCTCACCCCGGTCGACCGACTATGAATCCGGCACAGATCCCTGCTCTGATGCTGGCATCGGATCGGGTCCGAACCCGGCCATTCGCGCTGCCAATTGCGCCAAGGCAGGTATCACCCAGCCCTTCACCTCGAATTTCAACTTTTACACCATCCCAGGTACCGCAGGGGGCAATGCCAACCTGAAAAACGAAACCTCGAAAAGCTATACAGGGAGCCTCGAGTTTCGCCCTCATTTTGTGCGCGGCTTCGACATGAAGGCCTCTTTTGTCGATGTGAAGGTCAAAAATGCCATCACGTCGCTTGGCGCGCAGGATTTGATGAATGCCTGCTATGATTCGAGCAGCTATCCTTCAAGCACCTTCTGCAATGCTTTCACCCGTGATTCGTCCGGTCAGCTCAGCACTTTCAGTGCCGGCTATTACAACATCGCCAGCTATGAAACCCAGGCCCTGCAGGCAACCGCCGATTATTATACGCCGCTGACCCGCTTTGGTCTCGGTGCGGGGGCAGGCGAAATCGATCTGCGCGGCAGTTACGTCCATTATCTCAAAAGCCAGCAGACCTATCTCGGCAGCACCTATTTCCTTTCGGGAACGACAGACGCCCCGAACGACAATTTCACGCTCAATCTGAACTACATGCGCGGGCCACTCTCAGCCCAGTGGCAAACACTCTGGTATGGCCCGACCGAGTATGCGGTGCAGGTTCCTGCAACGCGCTACCAGAACAACAAGCGTCCCTCCTTCGCTTATTTCAACCTCTCGGTGGCGTATGAAATCACCAAAAATCTGGCCGCCAATTTCGTCGTGAACAACATTACGAATGCTCTCCCGAAAGATCCGGGCATCTATGACACCAATCGCTATTACGAGGCCTTCATCGGACGCAGCTTCCAGCTCAATATCGGCGTGCATTTCTGATCTCCGAGACCTGAAAAAGCGATGGGCGTCCTCCCATTCACGGGCGACCATCAGCGTGCGTTACGCGGCGCTGATGGTCGCCTTGGGAGGCTCCCTGTCACGAGCCCGGAACGGCGCTTAGGGAAACCTGCCGTACGCGGCGTTCAGACGACAAACGACCCTGCAAGATCATGACGACCCCGGAATGTGGGTTGTCAGGCGGACAAGATTGCACTTTGGTGCAAGACAGTTTCAGCCGATCTGTTTCACTGGAGTAACCCGCTTGACGATCCGTCTTTTCCGCGCCGGCAGTTTTGTCACTGCCCTGTTTCTCGGCACCCGCGTGCTTCCCGCGCTGGCGGCCCAGCCCCAGCCGGAGGCGGCACCACTCCCCTCACCGCTGCCCCAGGCGAAGGACATTGCTTTCCCGGGGACGCTGAAGCTGAAGGTCAATGCGACCGACCTCGCGCATCATGTCATGACGGTTCATGAGACCATCCCGGTGCCGCAATCGGCCCGTGAAGCTGGCAAGATCGTGCTGCTTTATCCCAAATGGATCCCGGGGGGACACGCGCCGGAGGGGACAATCACCCAGCTCGGCGGGCTGGTCGTGCACTCGGAAGGCAAGACCCTCTCCTGGCTGCGCGATCCGGTCGACGTCTTTGCGTTCCATGTGCCTGTGACCAAGGCCCAGACCCAGCTTGACGTCGATTTCACCCTTCTTTCTCCCGTCACCGATGACGAAGGGCGCGTCGTCATGACGCCGCATATCGTCAACGTGCAGTGGAACGAAGTTTCGCTTTATCCGGCTGGCTTTTTCTCGCGCAATATTCCCGTTCAGGCCAGCGTGACCCTGCCGCATGGCTGGCAGGCTGCAACCGCACTGCGCACGACAGGTCCGGCAGCTGGCGATACGCTGACCTTTAATACCGTGCCGTTTAATACGCTGGTCGACTCTCCGATTTTTGCCGGGGCCTACGTCAAGAAAGTCCTGCTCAATGCGCCCGGCGGCGTGCCGGTCACGCTCAACATGGTGGCCGACAAGCCGAGCGACCTCGTTTATGACGACGCCCAGCTTCAGATCCATCGTAATCTGGTCACACAGGCGCTGCTCACTTTCGGCTCGCAACACTACGCCCATTACGACTTCCTGATGGCGTTGACAGACGAGTTGGGACGGATCGGGCTCGAGCATCATCAATCGAGCGAAGACAGCGTTTCCGAAGATTATTTCACAGACTGGGCGCATTCCTTCCCGCAGCGCGACCTGCTGGCACATGAATACACCCATTCCTGGAACGGCAAGTATCGCCGCCCGGCCGATCTTTACGGTGCCACCTTCAACTCACCCCAGCGCGGCTCCCTGCTCTGGGTCTATGAAGGACAGACAGAGTTCTGGGGCAACATCCTCGCTGCCCGCTCGGGTCTCGTCACAAAAGACCAGGGATTCGACTCCCTTGCCCTGATGGCCGCGACCTATGACGCGCAGGCGGGCCGCACGTGGCGCCCGGTTGCGGATACGACCAACGATCCGATCATCGCGCAGCGCGCGCCTCTCTCATGGCGCGACTTCCAGCGTTCGGAAGATTATTACGTCGAAGGTCAGCTGGTCTGGCTGGACGCCGACATGATGATCCGCAAGCTGTCGAAAGACACGAAATCACTCGATGATTTCGCCAAGGCCTTCTTCGGCACCAATGACGGCAGCATCATCGTCAGCACCTATACCTTCGATGACGTCGTTCTGACCCTGAACAAGATCGTGCCCTATGACTGGGCAAAGTTCCTGCACGAGCGGATCAGCACCGTGCAGAATCGTGCTCCTCTGGGTGGGCTTGAAGCCGGTGGCTACAAGCTGGTCTTCACCGATCAGCCCAACAGCTTTGAAGCGCAGGCGGGCAAAAACCGCCATCGCCTCGCTCTACGTTTCTCGCTCGGCGTAAACGTCAATGCCAGAAACGGTACCCTCGGCGCGGTGGCGTGGGGCAGCCCGGCATTCAAGGCGGGGCTCGCCATTCACGACGAGATCGTTGCCATCAATGGCGACAGCTTCTCGGCTGAAGGGCTTGTCGAAGCGATTAAAACCGCCAAGACAGACAAGGCGCCTCTGACCCTGCTGGTCAAAAGCGGCACCCATTATCGTACGGTTTCGATCCCGTATTACGACGGGCTGCGTTATCCTCACCTTGAGCGCATCGCCAACACGCCGGACCGTCTGACGACGCTTTTCTCAGCGCGTCACTGAACCGACCCTCTCTTCAGGAGGCGCTTTTACAGCCCTCCTGAAGCTCTCCTGCTCCGCGTTCAGGGAGCAGCGATGAAATTGAATTCCAGACGCTGACCCTGCACGGAAAAACTCGGCTTGAGCCGCAGTGTCATCGCTGGGCGCGCCGGGCCCAGTGCCTCGGCGATGATCCGCTGACAGGAAGCGAAAACAGCGCTATCGGGGATCATGTAAGCGAGATGCGTGATATCTTCCGGGAGCATCCCGTGAGAGGCGAGAATCTCGCGCATGCGGGCAACAGCGTTCTGACATTCCTCGATCAGACTCTCAGGCGCCGTCCCGTCGACGCTCAGCCTGTCACGCCGTAAATGGTCACACTGTCCTGCAGGACCGGGCGGGAAGAAGAAGAGGATTGATCGTGCATGACACAAACCATATCGCACAATCCTGACCCTGCACATGGCTTATCCTCGCCAGCCTCTTCAGACGCGCCCGAGCAGCAGAAGACCAGACATGCTCATGCCTCCTGCGCGAGCTGGAACGGGCTGGGGGTTCTCCTCCTCGGCCCTTCGGGCAGCGGCAAATCGAGCCTTCTGCTGCGCCTGATCGACTCAGGCTTCGATCTGGTGGGGGACGACCGGATCGTGATCACCGATCATCAGGCTTCCCCTGCACGCAATCTGGAAGGGTTGATCGAGGTCAGAGGACTTGGAATCGTGCGATTGCCCTATCTCGCTCCGATACCGGTCGCGTTGATCGTCGATCTGGCTCACGAGAACCCGCCGATACGCCTGCCGGAGAAAGCCATCGACCGCGCGACAGGAGCGTGGCGGCTGACGTTGAACGGCTTTCACGCAGACAGTGTCGCAATCATTCGTACCACTTTGCGTTGCATTAGCGGCGATTTCACGCTGGTTTGTGGCATCAATGGGGCATGACCTCTGTCTGGCCTCTCCCCATGAGGCCTGAAGAAAGCTAGGATCAAGGCCCTCAGGATCTTCGATGATGAGATCCCGGCACTGACGAGAGGAGAGCTGGTCCGTGAATTCTGCAAGACGCGTTCTGCTGGTCACGGGTCTTTCCGGAGCCGGAAAATCGTCGATTCTGCGCATTCTTGAAGATCTTGGTTACGAGGTCACGGATAATCCGCCCCTCACTCTTCTCGACGCGCTCGTCGCCCGTACGGAGCATCCTCTGGCCATCGGCATCGATGCGCGCACCCGCGGCTTCGAGGCGCAGGCCGTGCTTGAATCACTTGCCCGATTGCGCGCCCAGCCGGGGCCGCAGCATGTCGAGCTGATCTATGCGACAGCCGAAACAGAAGTTCTTCTCCGTCGCTTTACGGCGACGCGACGCCGACACCCGCTTGAAAACAGTACCGGCACCGCACCGGGACTGGCTGCCAGCATCGATCAGGAGATTACTCAGATTGCGCCGCTGCGTGGTGCCGCCGATCTGGTCATCGACACGTCTGACATGCCCCCACCCGATCTGCGCCGCCTGATCGAGTCGCGTTTTGGCCATCAGAATGATGGCGACTCGATGAACGTCACGCTGCTTTCTTTTGCTTATCCATCCGGGCTGCCACGCGAGGCCGATCTGGTCTTCGATGCGCGTTTTTTACGCAATCCCCATTACGACCCTGACCTGAAAGTCATGACCGGGCTGGACCAGGAAGTCCGTGATTACGTCCGTCAGGACCCTGATTACGCTCTTTTCTTTGATCAGATCCTCTCTTTTCTCAAACTGGTCCTGCCTCGTTTCGTCGCCGAAGGCAAAAAACACGCAACAATTGCCATCGGATGCTCGGGCGGACAGCATCGCTCTGTCACGCTTGTCGAAGAGATCGCCGCGACTTTGGGCCGGGCTGACGAGCTTGCGCTCTTGTCAGATGGTCCGATCGCGGTCATGCATCGGGAATTGGCACGTCAGGGGCGCAGTTCGTGGCGATGGGTTCGCCCACCTCAACAACGTGTCACGCCGGATGAACAGATACGGACAGACCCGTCTTGATAACCGCGATGGACGACCAATATTTCTTACGGTCGCCAGAAAGCTGGCGTCACAGCCCCCTTGAAGGAAGGCCCCGATGATCGGGATCGTTCTTGTGACCCACGGCTCCCTGGCCCAATCCCTGCTCGAAATCGTCACCCATGTCGTTGGTCCCCAGGCCCAGATCGCGGTGATGGGGATTATGCCGGATGACGATGTTCCCGTTGCTCGTGCCGAGCTCGACAGCACGATCAAGGGTGTCGATACAGGGGACGGTGTGCTCCTTCTGACCGATATCTTTGGCAGCACACCCTCCAACCTCTCTCTCTCGCTTCGTCAGGAAGGCCGGGTTGAGGTTCTGGCAGGTGTCAACGTGCCGATGCTGGTCAAGCTTGCCAAGACACGCTGCAAACGCAGTCTGGCCGAATGCGCCGATCTGGCCACCATGGCGGGCCGCAAATATATTGCAGCCGCTCACGAACTGCCCGAATCATGCCTGCAAGGCGGCAAGAGCTGCGAGATGGTGGTTAACACCACAATCAGCTACGTTTCCCCCGTTTCGCCCCTTCTCACCTCCCTGCGTCAGGTCGCCCGATGAGCGTCGGTCCGACGCTTGACCGTGACGTGACGATCGTCAACCGGCTTGGACTACACGCCCGCGCGGCGGCAAAATTCGTAACTCTGGCCGAAAGCTTTGACGCGACAATCGAGGTCAATCGGCATGACCAGAGCGTCTCGGCGCTGTCGATCATGGGCCTGATGATGCTCGGTGCCGGCAGAGGTGAAACCGTCAAAATCTCTGCAGAAGGTCCTCAGGCTCATGCGGCCATCGAGGCGCTGGCCGCACTCGTCGCCGACGGCTTTGGTGAACGTGATTAAGAGACTACGCCGCCCTTCGAGCGAATTAGCGGAACCTGACGACCGTCCGATGATCATCCTGCAAGGGACGGGTATCTCTGCTGGCGTGGTGATTGCGCGGGCCAGTCTCGCCCGCGAGCGCCCTTTGCCCGTCATCGAGGCTCACCCTTCGCAGCTCTCGGCAGAGGCCGAACGTACCCGTCTCGATCAAGCCATTGCCCTGACGCTCAAACAGCTCAAAAAGCTGCGCGGCAAGCTGGATAGCCTGCCCGACGAAGCCCGGATCGAGATCGATGCGATGCTCACGGTCTATGAGCGCATGCTGACTCAATCGCGGCTTGTCCGGGCCGCTCATCAGCGTCTCGCAGAAGAGGGTCTGACCGCCGAAGCCGCCGTGCAACTCGAAAGCGACATCCTGGCTGCCCGCGCCGGACCGCAACCCGGAATGCCGGAAGAAGAAATAGAAGGCGCCCGTCGACGGGAAGGTGAATTCCGGGAAGTGGCTCGCAGGCTGCTGCGCAACCTGACAGGCGTTTCCTTCAGGGCCTTTTCCGATACGCCAAGCGGATCGGTCCTGGTGGCGGAGCAGATCAGACCTGCCGACGCAGCGGTCATCGATCCTAATCGCATCGCTGCCGTGATCTCCGAAGGCGGCGGCGCGACCGACCACACGGCGATCATGCTGCGCGCCCTCACCGTGCCCGCTGTTCTGGCCGTGCCGCAGCTTGCAGAGCACGTCGAAGAAGGCAGTCTGGTGATCGTCGACGGATCGAGCGGCAGGATCGTGATTAATCCGGACTCCGCCACTCTGGACGAAGCCCGATCCGCGATGGCGGAAGAAGCGAGAGAGCGCAAAGGGATCGGCCGACTTCGGCGACTGCCGAGCCGCCTGGTGAGCGGCGAAGACATCGAATTGCTGGCCAATATCGAACTCGCCAATGAGCTTCCCCTTCTGCACCGCAATGGAGCCGCCGGCATCGGCCTGCTTCGCACCGAATTCCTTTTCGACGAGAGCGAACCCTTGCCGGATGAAGACGGGCAATACGAGATCTATGCGCGGCTCGTCGCAGATATGGACGAGATGGTCACGACCATCAGAGTGCTCGACTGGGGCGGAGAAAAGGGTCTGGCCCGGCTGAGACAACTGGGGATCCACGACACTCAGGAGGAGGAAAATCCCGCTCTCGGTGTCAGAGGATTACGGCTTCTTCTTCGTCATCCGGAGATTCTCGAAACCCAGCTCTGCGCGATCCTGCGCGCCAGCCTCGTTGGCAAGATCCGCGTGCTTCTGCCAATGGTCAGCGCGGTCAATGAGATCCAAGCCACGCGACAGATTTATGAGCGCTGCGCCAGACGGCTGCGTCGACGCGGTGTCAAACTTCCCAATGAGCTGCCCCCACTCGGCATCATGATTGAGACCCCTGCTGCTGCCCTGACGGCAGGCGCTCTTGTGCGACATGCGGAGTTTCTTGCGCTCGGGACGAATGATCTGACGATGTACACTCTGGCCGTCGATCGCTCGTCGGCCATGGGGTCCGATCTCTACACTGCCCTTCATCCGGGGCTGCTCAAGCTGCTACGTTTTTCTCTGGACGAGGCTTTGCGTGCGCACAGACCCATTTGCGTCTGCGGCGAGATGGCGGCGGACTCGCGGAGTGTCGCCCTGCTGATCGGAATGGGATTGCGGTCGTTTTCCATGTCGGCAGCATCACTGCCTGCGGTGAAACGGATGATTCGGTCGCTCAGCCTTGAGGCCTGCGATGATCTTTATCGCCGCGCTATGCTGCTCGAAGATCCTATCGAGCTTACGCAGCTCGTGCGTGACTTCGCACACTGAATGTCGCGCGCGTCCCCGTTTAAAGGGACGCGCTGCTGATTTTTAGTGACGTAGGTCTTCCGGAACCTTGCCACCATTTTCGGCAAGCTTCTGCATGACCTGACGGATGAGCCAGACATTCATTGCCGCGCTGTCTTCCGTGCTCTCGGAGTAGTGCAGCTCCTGCGCTAGATGCTTGCGCGCCTCCAGTGAACTGTCCATGTCCAGCAGCTTCAGCAGATCGACAATCGATGTGCGCCAGTTAAGTGTCTGGCCCTTCTGCTCGGCCAGAGCGGTCAGCACGGCCTGAACATCGACAGGCGAGCTGGGAGCCGAAGGAGCCGATGCGGTCGCCGCTTCTGGCGTGGTTGCCGCGCTGCCCGACGAACCGCTTGAAGGTGCGGCTTCTGCATGGCCAAAGATCTTTGTCATGATCGTGCTGAAAATGCCCATTTTAGCTCTCCTGTACGGATAATGCCCGTGATCCCGGCTGATACCGGCAAAGGATCCAAATATTTCACACAGTTACGAAAAGTGACCTGTGTCCTATTTGCATCGGTTACGTGCGGAAATGGTGAAGCGCTTCAGGAAGACAAAGGTTTTCTATTGTATGTGATTTTTTAGTGACAGACCTGCGGCATTGCAGCCCTATTGCCGCGCCTTGTGGGCCCCGATAGGCGGACAGACGACCCCGTTAGAAAGGATCTGCCTGCGTCATGCCGCCCAGCCCCGATGTCCATTTTATCTCCGGCCTTCCCCGCTCGGGCTCCACGCTTCTCTCCGCACTTCTTTCCCAGAACCCTGCTCTGACGACCTCTGGCAGGACCTCCCCTGTCGCGCCGATGATCCTGCGCGTTTCCTCTCTCATGGCTGAAGGCGAATATGCGCGCGATTTCGACACGGCCAAACGTGACCGGGTGCTTCGTCAGCTTCTCGAGAGTTATTACGCTCCGGGTCGCACCGGAAACATCGTCATCGATACCCACCGTGACTGGTGCGCGCGCCTCGGTCTGATCGAGAGTGTTTTTCCAAAAGCGCGGGTCATCTGCTGCGTGCGCGATCCGGTCTGGATCCTCGATTCACTCGAGCGTCTGATCGTGCGCGACCCTATTTTATCGTCCCACCTCGTGCCGATCGGCAAACGTGCGACCCAACATGACAGGCTTGACCACCTTCTCTCGCCCGATGGGGTATTCGGTTATGCGTGGCGCGTGTTGATTGAAGCGTTCCATGGTCCATTCGCCAATCGGCTCATCCTGCTCGATTACGACTATCTTGCGCGCTATCCCAAGGCGACACTTGCCGCCCTGACCCGCGAACTTGCCCTTCCCGAGCATGACTACGCTCTCGACTGCGTCGAAGGCGCCGATCACACGCCGTTCGACCAAGCCCTCTCACGCCCGGACTGCATAGCTTGCGCAAAGAGGTCAACTTCATTGAGCGACGCTGCATCCTGCCGCCCGCCGTGCAGGAACGGCTGGCAGGCGGCATGTTCTGGCGCTCCCCTCAGGCATCGGAAAACGGCGTTCGAATTCTTGCCTGAGTGGCTGACCTTCCCGCTCAGAAGATCAGGACGCTTTTGCCAATGCTGGCACCGCTCTCACTCTCTCGATGCAGGTCAATCAGATTTTGGGCGTTCAGGCCGATCACCCGCTTCTGCTCGGTGGGAACGATCTCTCCTGCCTGAACAAGAGACGAGATCTGCTCCAGAATATCGTGCTGTCGCCCCCGATCCGGAGTGCTGAAAAGAGATCTCGTGAACATGAACTCCCATGAGATCACGGCACTCTTGCGTTTAAATCCGACGATATCAAAGCGCTCTGGATCGTCGATCAGACTCAGAGACCCCTGGGGCGCAAGAATTTCCTCGTAGCAGGACTGATGCTGGTCACTCGCCGTCAAAGACGCGATATGTGTGACATGCTCAAGCCCCAGTGCTCGAATCTGCGCGACCATGTCACCGCGATGATCGATGACGTGATGCGCGCCCATGACACGCACCCATTCCTGCGTTTGCGACCGTGAGGCCGTGGCAATGACAGTGAGGCCTGTCAGCTTGCGCGCGAGCTGGATCAGGATAGAGCCGACTCCCCCGGCGCCGCCGACAACGAGCAGAGCACCCTGCGTCAACGACGTCACTGCGAGGCGGTCGAAGAGCATCTCCCACGCGGTGATCCCTGTAAGAGGCAAAGACGCCGCCTGTCCCCAATCGAGACCTTCGGGCAGATGGCCGACGAGCGTTTCCTCTACGAGCTGCAGTTCGGCGTTGCTCCCCTGACGCGTCAACGCCCCTGCGTAAAAGACACGATCCCCCACAGAGAAAGACGTCACCTCCGGCCCGACAGCCTCGATGATTCCAGCGGCATCCCAGCCCAGAACACGCCATGCCTCTCCGTCGAGAGGGCCTGCTCGATGCCGGATTTTGGTGTCGACAGGGTTTATCGAGACAGCCTTGACCCTCACCAGAAGATCACGCCCCTCAGGCGCGGTGGGATCGGGTATTTCGATATCCTGAAGACTGTCCGACGCGCCGGGTGTTTTGTAGCCAACCGCTTTCATGAGGACTTTCCTCTTCGTAATGCTGTGACGAAGAGGGAGCCTATCATAGTCGGTCTGGCTCAGGCAGCAGGGTCCCGCTCTCGTGAAATTCTCCCTGCATCCGAGAGAGGTCGTTCCTTAGGCGGGACGGACAAGCTCATAAAGGGCGACGGCGGCGGCGTTGGAGACGTTCAGACTTTCCATCTCGCCGGGCATATAGACGCTGGCGATCTCATCACAGCTTTCACGCGTCAGGCGACGCAAACCTGCGCCTTCTGCGCCCAGAACCAGCGCGACGCGACGCCCTGCGAAGCCCTGTCCTTTAAGCACTGAGCCACCTGCATCAAGTCCGACCGTCCAGAGTCCGGCGTTCTGCAACTGGGCAATGATACGCGACAGATTGACCTCTCTCAGAATCGGGACGACATCGAGCGCTCCCGATGCGGCCTTGGCCAGCGCACCGCCCTCTTGCGGGGTATTGCGATCCTGAACGACCAGCGCCGCAGCGCCGAATGCCGCCGCAGACCGCAAAATGGCGCCGATGTTTCGCGGGTCGGTCACCTGATCGAGAATAAGAATGGGGCCTTCGCGGCTTTCAAGCACTTCATCGAGAAACGGCGGAGTCAGCGGCTCTACGCGCAGGCAGATGCCTGATGCACCGCATCGCGCTCACAAAGCAGATCGAGACGCTGGCGCTCGACCAAGTTAGGCGAGATACGGATCGGTGCCTGCTTTGACTCAAGCGCCGAGAGGCCTTCGCTCGTCACGAGCAATTCGTGCAGGTGACGGTCGGAATTGCGCAGAGCCGCCTCGACGGCGTGCAGGCCATACATCCAGTAGCCATTGGCCGCAGCGCGCCCCTCGGCTGAGCGGCCAGAGCGACCGGACGAAGAGCGGGGCGAGGTTGAGCGTGAGGGGCGTTTCGACATGAGCGCTCTTCTAGAGGAACCCGTTTATCATGCAACAAAAATGAAGAAGCCTTGTTGACACCAATCCTGATCCGCCATATCACCCGTCCCGACCTGGAGAGATGCCCGAGTGGCTAAAGGGGGCGGACTGTAAATCCGCTGGTGTACGCCTACGTTGGTTCGAATCCAACTCTCTCCACCAGGTCCCCTCCCACAATCAGTACCTTTATGGAAAACACAGCTCTCCTCGAGAGACGTCTGATTCCTATTCATCCGAATAATTGAAGTTGGGGTCAACAGAGGCGAGTTATGCTCGGTTTTGTAGTTTAGCCGAGCAGTTCTTCTCTCCAGGGTGAATTCGCCCCGCGCTTTGTACAGACTGCGCTAGCGACTCTCTGGCCATAAGCAAGCATGTGACCCAGGGCCTCAGTTGAGGGGTCTTCTAGCGTTGCCGACGTCAGCAGACCATTTTCGTGGAGGCTGGCCAAAAGGCCCGCCATGAAGCTGTCACCCGCCCCAACGGTATCGACAACCTTCACCGGGATCGCATGAGCATGCGCATGACCGCGACGGCTCCAGCCGCTGACCCCGTCTTTACCATGCGTAATAACGACCACGCTTGCCCGATATTTCAGCCAACGCGAAGCAGCAGCATCGTGCGCCAATCCAGGGTAAAGCCAGTCGAGGTCGGCACTGCTGATTTTAATGATGTCGGCCGCCTGCAGTAGTCTCTCGACACGACCGCGATACGCCGCTTCCTCGCGCACCAATGATGCGCGGATATTCGGATCGAAGCTGATCAGCCTCGTCCCTCCCGCCTCGCGCAGAAAAAGCGTCTCATAGGCCGAGGCCGTGGGTTCGCGCAGAAGGGCGATCGACCCGAAATGCAGTGTACCAACCGGAGAGTGCCTGATCGGAGGGTATGTCCTCACAGATACGATCCGCCCCGCCCTTATCGAAGAAAGCATAGGCGGGCTCTGCCTGATCGAGGCTGACGAAGCCCAGCGTCGAGGGCGCATCCAGCCTTTGAAGGAAATGCTGCCCGACCCGGCTTTCGGTAAGTCCGGCCACGAACTGGTCCCCAAACAGATCTGTGGAAACGGCACACCCATATTCGGTCGGCACACCAAGCCTGCCCAGCGCGCGCGCCACATTATAGGGAGAACCACCCAGACAGGGGCGATAGGCAGGGCCATCGGCTGACATAACGGGAATAAAGTCGATAACCGCCTCTCCGAGGCAGAGCACAGATCCGCTCATGAACGCTCTTTCCGCTTGTATATGTTCTGACACTTTCCGGCGGCACAGACCGCCGGGATCGCAGGTCGTCAGGCTACAGACCCGCTGCTGTTGTCTCGAATACCGCTGCTGCCTCAGCGGTCTGAGAGTCGGCGAAAAGCTGTTCGGCGACGGCAGGGCTGAACGTGAAGGTATCGCACCCCAGAGCCGCGAGAGCGGCAAGGTCGTGAGCCTGCCGAAGACTGGCGACCAAGAGCCGCGTCTTGCTGCCTGAGGCGGAAAGGATCGAGTTCATCTCCCGAATCACGCTGACCGCATCACGCCCGCTATCGCCGATGCGCCCGAAATAGGGAGCCACATAATCGGCTTCTGCCGCAGCAGCCGTCAGCGCCTGATGCGTGGCATAGACTGCGGTCAGGGTGGTTCGCACCCCACGTGCGTGGAGAGCCGCCACTGCCCTGATCCCGTTTTCGGTAATCGGCACCTTGACGACGAGACGTGGATCGAGCGCCGCCAAAGCCAGACCCGTTTCAATCAGGCGTCGGTCTCTGTACCCCAGCATTGAGCCTGCACTTCCTGCACAGGGCAGGACAGGATCTCCTGCACCAAGGGAGCGATGTCGTCGAAGCGACTGCGAAGGCCCGCACGATCCAGAATTGTCGGATTGGTTGTCACCCCGTGGAAAAGTCCGGTCGGCAACCATCGGGCCAGCGCCGCGCGATCAGCCGTGTCGAGAAACAACCTGAGACCGGGACGCTCGCCCGGTGCCGCTCTGCTAACCATCACCCTCTCCTCATCAAGGCGCGTCCGACCACTGGAAAAGAGGCTGATCGAATGCTACTCATGCAAAAGTAATCAGGTCAGGTTCCCGGATTTTTACTCTCCTGTCAGAACATATACCTGTGTACTTGGACACGAATGCGTCACCCGACGAGGAAAGCCTTGACCGAGCACGACCGACAGCAGGCGGATTTCTGCTGACGTCTTTGTTCCGGCTTGCTCGCAGTAATTGGTCGTTCGTCCAGATAAGTGGACGGCCCCAGCCCGATTTATTATTTTATCAGAATGAAAATTGCTGTCATCGCAGATGTCCATGGAAACAGCCTGGCGCTGGAAGCCGTCCTGCGCGATTTCTCCGCCAAAAATCCCGACCTGATTATCAATCTGGGAGATCTGGTATCCGGTCCATTCGATCCGGCGCGCAGTGCTGATCTTCAGATGTCTCTCCCTGCCGTGACCGTGGCAGGCAATCACGAGCGCCAGCTATTGTCAGGTGGCACAGGAAGCTCCGACGCCTATGCGCGGCCACGCCTCTCAGAGGCACACTGGGAGTGGATCCTGTCGCTTCCTGACACAGCAAAATTGCTGGATGGACAGGTATTTGCCTGCCATGGCAGCCCCGCTGGGGGAGATCAGGATTATGCGCTGGAGGACATATCGACAGGTCAGCCACGGCTAGATCGTCCTGACGCCATCCGCGCTCGTCTCGTCGGAGCCGACGAGGCTCCTCTCGTGTTATGTGGTCACACACACATCTCACGTGTCGTCATGAACGATGGTGTTCTTATCGTTAATCCGGGCAGTGTCGGGATGCCCGCCTATGCCGACGACCTCCCTGTCGCCCATGTCATGGAGGCAGGCTGTCCGCATGCGCGTTATGCTCTGGTAACCCGGGCGTATACAGGATGGAAAGTCGACCTACGGGCCGTTCCCTATGATTTTGAAGCCGCCGCGCGGCAAGCTGAGCTGGCTGGGCGACCGGAAATCGCCTTTGGAGTCCGTAGCGGCAGGGTACGGCGCTGAGCACGATCGCACGGCGATGACCATAAAAAAAACCGCCCCATCGATCGACGGGGCGGCTCAAAACGCTAGCAGGCGTGAAGGTCAGGATTTCAGCTTCGCATTACATTGCGAATAATAGCCGCCACCCTTCTGGATCCATTTGAGCGATCCATTTCCGCCTGTGCTCTTATTGGCGTTGTACTGATCAAGGCAGGTTTTCATCCGGGCCTTGCCGGGCGAAAGCTTGGCATATTGTGTCGAGACAGAGCCCGGAAACACCGTACTGCCGGAGCTTACCGTGCTTGGCTTGGACGCAATGCCCGCACCGGGCGATGCTGGCGCGTCGCTCGTCACCTTCTTGTCCTCAGCTGCTTCCTTCTCGGCTGGCGGCATATTCTGCTGCGTGGCCGCAGTTGAGACGTCACCGCACTCGGCTGCCTTGAAGTCCTTATATTTCTGCCCGTTCAGTGCCGGCCTTGCCGGCAGCCTTGAACTTCGCATGGCATTCCTTGGCGGTAAGCGCCAGAGCCGAGGGACTGGCGAGCACAGCGCCCCCCAGCATGAGACTGGCCAAGAGAGCGTGGCCATGAGAACGTTTCAGTACCATTGGCATTTCCCCGATCGTAACAGAGAGACGGATCAGTTGATCCGCTCGCCATGCAGAACCATGTCCAGGCCTTCAAGTTCCTCATCACGCGTCACGCGCAGGCCGATTGTCAGATCGATGGCCTTCAGAATGATGAAGGTGAAGATCACACACCAGACAATGGTCACACCGACTGCTTCGGCCTGACGAATGAGCTGGGCAAAGGATCCGACGACACCCGCCGGGTTGGCATCGGTTGCCGAGAGCGGACCGTAGGCAAAAACACCCGTCAGCAGCGCACCGACAATACCGCCCGTGCCATGCACGCCGAATGCATCGAGACTGTCATCGTAACCAAGGCGCGGCTTGAGGATCGCAGACGCCCAGAAGCAGACGACACCGGCCACCAGACCGATAATCAAAGCCGGACCAGGCAGAACGAAACCAGCTGCCGGGGTGATTGCCACAAGTCCGGCAACGGCGCCCGAGATGATGCCCAGAGCCGTCGGCTTGCGGGAATGAACCCATTCGACAGCCATCCAGGCCATCGCACCGCCTGCGGTGGCAATCTGCGTGGTCAGCATGGCCATGCCTGCACGGCCATTGGCGCCACCGGCAGAACCGGCGTTGAATCCGAACCAGCCGACCCAGAGCAGGGCTGCACCGATGATGGCATAGGTGAGATTGAACGGAGAGAAATCTTCATGACCATGGCCACGACGCTTGCCGAGCACCAGAGCCGCCACTAGACCCGCGACGCCCGAGTTGATATGCACAACGGTACCGCCCGCGAAATCGACAGCCCCGATACCGGCCACCCAGCCAAGCGGGCTCCAGACCCAATGGGCAACAGGCGCGTAAACGAGCAGCGACCAGAGAACCGTAAAGACACAGAGCGCCGAAAACTTCATCCGCTCCGCGAAGCTGCCGGCAATCAGTGCCGGGGTGATGATGGCAAAGGTCATCTGGAACATGACCCAGACGCTCTCAGGGATGGTCATGGCCACAGGATTGGCCGAACCGGCCCCCATGACAAAAGCCTGATCCACGCCTTTGCTGATATGCTCGGCCACGCCATTCAGCATGAAGCGGGACATGTCACCGATCCAGGGCGTACCCGTACCGAAAGCAAGGCTATAGCCGATAACCAGCCAGACCAGGCTCGCGATACAACAGATCGCAAAAGACTGGATCAGCGTTGCGAGGACGTTTTTCTTGCGAACCATGCCCGCATAGAACAGACCCACACCCGGATGGTCATGAGCAGGACCAGCGCCGTGCTCACGAGCATCCAGGAAGTATCGCCCGTGTCGATGGCAGGAGGCGCAGCCAGAGCGGGAAGAGGCATCAGAGCGACAGAAAGAGGCGCGATCGCTTTGAGAAGACGGCTCATATGGCAGTTTCCCCTGTTTCACCGGTGCGGATGCGGATGACGGAATCAAGCGGCGAGACGAAGATCTTGCCGTCGCCGATCTTGCCCGTTCGCGCTGCATTGAGAATTGCGTCGACGACATCACCGACGACATCCTCGGTCACGGCAATTTCGATTTTGACCTTGGGCAGGAAGCTGACCTGATATTCCGCCCCTCGATAAATTTCCGTCTGCCCCTTCTGACGCCCGAAACCCTTGATCTCGGTAACCGTTAGACCCTGCACTCCCAATGGGGTCAGAGCCTCTCGAACGTCGTCCAGTTTAAACGGCTTGATGATTGCCGTGATGAGCTTCATTCCATTCCTCCGCACTGCAAGATGTCTTAGTCGCCACGGACAGTCCCGCCAGTTCTCGTGAACATAAATCGTGCCAGCATCATAACGAGATTGGCAAGTGTCTATAACAGAACATTTCCCATTTCCCGCTCGTGCATCTAAAAAGCCATGCTTACACAGGCGGTGAGGAAATGAGGCATGCAGCACGTCGATATCTGCATTAACGGCGCGGGTCCGGTCGGTGCAACGCTGGCCTGTCGGCTCGCTGCCTCCGGTCTCAAGATCCTGCTGATCGACCGTGCACCTTTGCCCGACATGGAGCATCCTTCGCTCGATGGCCGTGCCTATGCCATCGCCGAAGGCTCGCGACGCATGCTTCAGGCTGCCGGTATCTGGCAGAACCTGCCCGGCCCCTCGCAGCCGATACGCAGCATCACAATCAGCGATGGCCGCCCCGGCGAGGCGGCCTCCCCCCACGGTCTGCGTTTCTCACCTGACGATGCCCCCGTCGAAAATGGTGATCCGACCCCCTTCGGCTGGATGATCGAGGCGCGCGACCTGCGTGCAGCACTCAATCAAACCCTGACGAGCCATAAGGGCGCTCTCGACATCGCAGCGCCAGAGACCGGCACCTTCACCTTTGAAACCGATCACGTTGCCATCACGCTTGGCTCAGGTGCCCGCTACAAGGCCGCGCTCGTGATCGCTGCTGAAGGCAGGCAGAGCCCTTTGCGTCAACAAGCTGGAATCATGGTGACGCGTCTGCCTTATAATCAATGCGGGCTGATCAGCATTATTCATCATGATCGCCCCCATGAAGGTCGGGCCCTCGAGCATTTTCTGCCGCAGGGGCCGTTTGCCCGCCTCCCTCTCCCGCCGACTGACGAGCATCCTCATCGCTCAGCCATCGTCTGGGCGGAATCGACAAAACGCGCGGAACGTTTTTACGCGCTCGACGACGCTGCATTCACGAGTGCCATTATGCAGCGGCTTGGCGACGATGTCGGCTCTGCAACACCTGTCGGCCGCCGCTGGATTTACCCCCTCTCTGCGCAATATGCGCAACGCTACATCGCACCACGCCTCGCTCTGGCAGGTGATTCAGCCCATGGCCTGCACCCCATTGCCGGGCAAGGGCTGAATGTCGGTTTCAAGGATATCATCGCTCTCACCGAGCTGATTGAAGAGTGTTTTGCCAATGGGGGCGATCTCGGCGGCGCCGATCTGCTGCACCGGTACCAACGCCGCGTGCGCCCCGGCAATATGGCCGTAATGGCGGCCTGCGACGGTCTTGAACGTCTCTTCGGCAACGACAATCCTGTTCTTCGTTTCGGACGGGACCTCGGCCTTGGCGCCATGAACCGCCTGCCTGCCCTGCGTCGGGCATTTGTGAAAAAGGCCATGGGACTATGACCACTCCCCCCGATCTGACCGCCGTCTGGCAGGACATGCTCAAGCAGAGCACCGTCTGCTGCGACGTGCTCATTCAGGGTGTTTTCGCCACCGGCATCAGCGATCATCGTAATTTCCAGGGTGCTCTTGCGGCACTTCTTGGCACCAAACTGGCCGATCGTGCCCTGTCTGCTCCGGCGCTCACGGCTCTGGTGACGTCGGCTCTGGTCGAATGTCCCGAGATTGCCGAAGCCGCTGCTGAAGACATGATCGCCATTTTCGAGCGCGATGCCGCCTGCCCCGACTACGTGACGCCATTTCTTTTCTTCAAGGGGTATCACGCAATCCAGGCCTATCGCATCGCGCACTGGCTCTGGCAGCATGATCGTCAGCATCTGGCGCGGCATCTGCAAAGTCTGGTGAGCGAACGCTTCAATCTGGACATTCACCCAGCAGCCAAACTTGGACGCCGTCTCGTTTTCGATCATGGCGCTGGCATCGTCATCGGCGAGACCTGCATCATCGAGGATGACGTCTCTCTCCTGCAGGGCGTTACCCTGGGTGGCACGGGTAAGGCGACGGGCAACCGTCACCCCAAGGTAAGGCGCGGCGTCCTGGTAGGCGCAGGCGCGATCGTTCTGGGCAATATCGAGCTGGGAGAAGGCGCCAAGATCGGCGCGGGATCCGTCGTGCTGGAAGGGGTTCCTCCCTATACGACGGTGGTCGGCAACCCGGCCCGCCGTATCGGCACGCGCCATACCAACATGCCTGCACTCGGCATGGACCAGCGCCTGCCTCCGGTCGATTACATCATCTGATCGCGTTTCAGTCGATGACCTTGCGCAGGACCGACGCGAGGAAGCCCCCTTCAACAGCGCCTTTGGCTTCGGTCAGGCTAAGATAGGGGCCTAAGGCGCCCGCGAGGTTCGACAGGGTCAGGGTCTGAAGCCAGACGCGCCCCGGGCCTGTGAGACGTGCGAGAAAAAACCCGTCTCCGCCGAACAGCTTGTTGCGTATGCCCGGCAATGTGGTGATGTCGAACTGGACACTTTCCTCGAACATACCGACATGGCCGGGGTGAACGTCGATCTGCTCACCGGGGGCCAGATCATGCACGATCACTTCGCCCCCCAGCTCGGCCCAGAATCGTCCTTCACCCGACAGACGCTGAAGAACGAAGCCCTCGCCACCGAAGAATCCGGCTTTCAGTTTACGCTGAAAGCAACATTGATCCGGACATTCTCTGTGCCCGCAATAAAGCCGTGGCGATGCACCATGTAGCTGCGTGAATCATCGAGCACATGCTCCGTGATATGCCCGGGTATTTTCGCGGCAAAAGCGACGTTTCCGGACGTGCCCTCTGCGCGATACTCGGTCATGAAAAGCCCACCACCGGCGATCATGCGCGACACCGAACCCAGAAAGCCGCTCTTGCCGGCACCGGAGGTGCTGGTGTTCAGGGTGACATTCGGACTCTTCCAGGACAACTCGCCAGTTTCCGCAACAAGGCGCTCTCCTGGCTGAAGAGCGATGCGCAGTACTGGGAAGATCGATCCGGTTATTTGGGCGTCCATGCAGTTTTCCCCTGTTTTCAGGTAACGGAAAGAAACTGTCTTATACCACACGCCCCTGTGATACTGGAAATGGGCCTGTATCCTCTTGCAATGACAGGGATTTCAGGAAAATGTTTTCAGAGAAACTCGACGTGTGTCTTGAAGCCGAGCAGCACGGCGTCTTTCAGGTTGCCCTGACCATTGGGGCGAATAAACGCCTCGACCATGGGCTGCATCAACACGCCGCGAAAGGCGCGCCAGCCATAATTGGCTTCCATGACAATCGCATGCCGCTGGATGCCTGTTGCGCGATAAGGCAGCTCCTTGCCTTGGGCACGCAACATTTCCTCAACCCTTTGCACACCCGGTGAAATGGCCGTGTAGCTGAACACGAACGCAATCGTGTCATTAGGCCGTGATGCAAAAGTGCCGCGACTGATCAGACCGCCATAGGCCTGCCAGTTGCGGACTGCGACCCTTTTGTCGTTGTAGAGAAAGCCCCAAAGCGCTGTAAGGCCTGAATCAGTATCCTGACCCCGGCTGTTCCGCCGATAGGTCATGAATTTCTGATCCATCAGGACCCAGGTATTGAAGCTCGCCCGGTGCTGACGCTGGTCCAGCCCGGTGATGGCATAAGGCTCGCCGTATTGATCTTCATGAATATCGGAGAGCGGCGTTGTGGTGAGCGCAGCGCCGACCTTCACGTGGCCGGGGAGACGGCCTCTGAACTTTGGTTCCCACCCCAGCTCCAGCGGCATGCGCACACCGTTGATATAGGCGCTGTTAAACTTAAACCCGCTTCGGTTCATCGTGTAGGAGAACATCCCTTCCTCGGTCAGGTACAGACCGAGCTGGACGTAAGACTCACGCAACGGACGCGCGCGTACCCTCAAGCCCCAGATTCCCGCGGGGAAAGTCGAAGCCACACCCGTATCGGCCGCCGCACGCGGACGACCGCAGATGGCGTTGATCTGAAAGGTGCAGAAAAGCGGACTGGCGACAAAGTCCGAGAGCTCCGGCATGCGCCCTGCTGCGATGGAGAGCTTGCCGCCAAAGAGCGTTTCCTCACCATAAGCCATGACAAGATGCACGACCACATTGCCGCCGCCGCCATAGATTTCAGACGAATGGTTGAGCCAGTCACCGAACATCCGGTTGGCGGGCGTGCCATAGCGCCCCGTGACCACCATATGCGTGGCGAAGCCCTTGATATGGGCGATCCGCTCCCAGTCGACATTCAGGGAGAGCGCATATTGCCCGGCATTGCTCGAGCCCTGTCGGTAGTCGCCAACATTCTTCGTCGGCTTGGTGACGGCGCCTGCATACTCATTGAGGTTATCGAAAAGCAGGCCAATGCCATGACGACGCAGCCAGTCTGTCAGACCGAACGGATTGTAGAAAACGGCCTGAGGCTGACCGAAAGCCGGAACGCTGGTCGAATGCATCTTATGATCCGGGAAGGGATCATTGAGCTGATAGCTGGGCTCCGAAGCCGTCTCTTCTTCGCCATTGTTCCCGGCCCAGGCAGTCGTCGGTGCGACAGACCCGATCAAACAGGCGACAGCAAGGCTCCGGCGAAAGAACTGACTTGGCACGATGGGCGGGGCTCACGATTGCGTTAGAGGTTGTCCCTATCATCACAAAACACGGTCTGGCCACCTCTTTTATGAAACGGCCAGCTCCGCATCAGGCGCATGGCAGCGCTATTCGGCATCAATTTTACGCTTGGGTAACAAAGCCGGAATGAAGGTGAGCGTTGCCACAAGGGTGCACGCCAGCGACATCAGCAATAGCCGTCCCATGCTGGCTGTGCCCGGATGCTGGGACGCCGCCAGCGATCCGAACGCCGTGCCAGTGGTGAGCGCAGAGAACAAGACAGCATGCGCCGTCGGCGAGGTAAGCGGGCTTTTGATACCGGCACGCCAGTTCATGACAAAGTATATGTTAAACGAGACTCCGACACCGAGCAGCAGCGGCAGCGCGATGATATTCGCGAAATTCAGGCTCTCGGGGACCGTCACAATCAGAATGACGGTCAGCAGAGCCGAGAGCAGCAAAGGGGCGAGAACCAGCGCCATATCGAGCAGACGGCGAAGCGCGACAAAGAGAATGACCGCGATCATGACCAGGGCTGAGATGGCTGCCATCGAGAAGGCATGCACCATGGTATGTGCGCTCTCGACCACCTCCAGCGCTGTCCCTGCCGTATTCTTGTCGATCGAGAGCATGTCGTGGAGGAAACGGTAGAGCACGTTGCTGTCCGACATCCGGCCTTTCGGCAGGATCTTGAGAAGGGCACGCCCGTCAGGCAGCACGTAGTCGCGCGCAATATCCTGCGGAATGCTCTCTATCGTCACCGGGGTCGGCTGGAGAACATCCACCAGTTGCGTTAGCTGCTCAGGCAAAAAGCGCGTCAGCGCCGTATTCGCGGCCAGAAGCTGCGCATCGGGGAGTGTCGCCAGCTTGGCGAGCGATTTCTGGATATCCCGCAACGGGGAGTCCGGAGCGGTCTTGTCAATGACGGCTCCCAGCTTCTGCGCGGCAGAGACCGCACTGGCACGCAGGGCGGCGGCATCCGGCGCGGGCTGCGCCTCCTGCCCGATCAAAGTGGGCAGCAGGATCGACGCCGTATCCTGAATCATCGCCAGTTTTTCGGTCTGATCCTCCGGCACGAACATGCCGAGCCACAGAACCGAGGAAACGCTCGGCAAAGCGTCGAACTGTTTGGCGCGCTCTGCAGCGACCGTCAGGCTCGGAACGATCACCTCGCATCATAGGGCGACGCACGAGGATCCTGCTCCAGAAGATGGAGCGCACGCATGCCTTCGGTGTCGGGATTCTTCGTATGAAGCGGATCGGCGTCAAAGCTGAGGTGCGGAATGAGGGCCAGACCTGTCAGGGCAAGCAGGGCGAAGACCGCCAGAACGGGCTTGCGGAAACGACGCAGCAGCCGATCGGCACCGGCAAGACTCTTGATCCCCGGAGTGCCACGGCTCAGGCGCGCACCGAAGAGATGCAACAGGGTCGGGAGCAATGTCATCGTGCACAAGAAGGCGATGATCATGCCGATACCAGCGATCAGCCCCAGCTGAGCCACACCGACGAAACTCGTTGGAACGAAAGCAAGGAACCCGGCCGCTGTCGCAAGCGAGGCGACTAGAATTTGATGGCCGGTTTCACGCCCTGTTTCTGCAAGCGCGTCTACCGGGCTCATCTCGCCCCCTGAAGGCAGGCGCTGTTCACGAAAACGCACAGAGAACTGGATCGCAAAATCCACGGCAATCCCGACGAAGAGCACCGCGAACGCGACAGAAATCAGATTGAGCTTACCGACCGCAATGGCCGCAAAGCCCGTCGTCAGCAGCAGACCGATCACCAGTGTAATCAGAATAGGCACAATGACCCGAATGGACCGCACCGCAAGCACAAGCCAGCAGGAGACCAGCACCAGTGAGGTCAGAAGCCCGAGCCCCATGCCATGAGCAACGGTCGAGAACTCCTCATCGCTCAGCTGGACCGGCCCGGTGATCATGCAATGGCATTGCCGCTCTTCACGAAAGGCAGGGAGTCGATCGCACGACGCATCGCAGCACTGGCCTCGCCCCCCGGCTGTAGCGAGCCGAAATCCTGATGCGGCTGCGTGATGACATATTGATAATTGCCGGCCATTTCCGCCAGCGGTCCTGCGAGGAGATTCTGCCAGGAAAGATCTTTGGGGTGCCCTTCAGCAGCATCGTGCAGGGCAACGGCAAAACCCTTAAGCTCCGTGGTAAAGCTCTCCGGGATATCTTCCCCGGCAGAGAGTCCCTCACCGATCAGACCGAGCGCGGAGAAGATGCCTCGTGAGGACGGATCGGCAGAGAGCGTGCCCAGAAAGGGCTGCGCTGCGACGATGGAATCGAGCAGCGATCCGAGAACCGGCTTGTCGAGGAAAAGCAGGCCGTGATTTTCCAGAAACGGCGAGTCGTCGGGCAGGCGAACCGTGCGGAAATTCTTGTGATCGGCGCGCAGGATTTTGGCCAGTTCACGCGCAGTGGCACGCCCCTGCTCGGGCATATCGGCCTTGATGATGGCGACCATGAGGTCGTCATTCTGCGGAAACAGGCGACTCAGCTCGGCGCCGCGCTGTTTCCAGGGCAGATTTGCCGCAAACATGGCATCGGTATCGGTCGTCACGCCCAGACGTTGAACCGTCAGGAACAGGCTGCCAGCCGTCAGCAGCGTGAAAAGAAAAAGAACGACCCAAACGCGCCTGGTGCAGAACGAGACGGTCTTACCGATGAAGTTTGCAAGCATTGAAGTGTGATGACCCTGCCACGGAGAGACGCCAAAGCGTCATGGTCCGGGCAGGTTTAGAGCATTGTGACCCGATTGGGAAACATCATGCGTCTTGCAAAAGGGCGCTCTGCCCTCAGCTACGCGTGTTGCGCAGAAAAGCGAGCGTCTCGACGCAAGCTGCTGAGGCTTCACGACCCTTGTTATGAGCGTCCTTGCGTGACCGGGCCTGAGCCTGTTCATCGGTGTAGGTCGTCAGCACGCCAAAGGAGATCGGCGTCTCTGTCGCCAGCTGCGCCTGCATGATGCCGATCGTCGTCCCGAGGCTGATGAACTCGAAATGGGCCGTGTCACCCTTGATGACGCAGCCAAGGCAGATCACGCCTTCATACGTGCCGGTCTTGGCAAGTGCCTGAGCCATCAGCGGCAGCTCGAAGGCGCCGGGAGCATCGAATACATCGACATCACGGATGTCATGTTCGGCCAGCCACTCCAGCGCACCGTCACGCAGGCCGTGGGTGACATCCGTATTGAACCGGCTGACCAGAAGGGCGAGCTTCGGTGTCGGCACCAGTGTCAGATCGGGTGCTACGGGGATCGTCTTGCTCATGAGGACTCCTTATTTTTGAACCAGTGTGTCGACGAGATCCGGCCAGACATCGCTTAATTGATGCCCCATCCGGGTCCGTTTGGCATGAAGATATGCCCGATTGAATGGATTGGAGCCTGCCTCGAGCCGCTCCTGGCTCACGACTTTCAGACCAGCTTCCTCCAGACCCGATACCTTGCTCGGATTATTGGTCAGCAGGGTCAGAGACGTGACCCCGAGCAGCTGGAGAATAGCAGCCCCCGTTACCCAGTCACGCGCGTCAGCCGGGAGACCGAGCTCGAGATTGGCTTCCAGCGTATCCTTGCCGGCATCCTGCAGAGCATACGCCCTGATCTTGTTACCAAGACCGATGCCCCTGCCCTCATGACCTCGCAGATAGACCAGGACACCTGCTGACGCGCCGGAAATCCGCTCCAGCGCCTCGCGAAGCTGCGGACCGCAATCGCATCGCAGCGACCCCAGCGCGTCACCTGTCACGCATTCGGAATGCAGCCGCACAAGCGGAACGCCCTCGGTCACATCCCCTTTGATCAGAGCGACATGCTCAATTCCATCCGGCGCCCGAAAAGCGTGGATCCGCAAATCATGCCCGCCAAAAATGCTCGGAAGCGCCGCCTCGGCAATGTGCTCTACAGCGGGCGAGACCGGTGCGGGCGGAAGGCTCTGATCGAGCGCTGCGCGACCGTGGGCACGGCACCAATCGGCGATTTCCTCAATCGTGATAACCGGGAGATCATGACGGGCCGCAAAACCCTGCAACTCAGGCAAACGCGCCATGGTGCCGTCAGCACTCATGACCTCACAGATCACGGCAGCCGGGTGCAATCCAGCAAGACGGGCGAGATCGATCGCGCCTTCCGTATGACCGTCGCGAGCCACCGTTCCCTCAGGATGGGCTCGAAGCGGAAAGATGTGACCCGGCGTACTGATATCTTCCGGACGGGCATCGGGATGGCCCGCAAGCTGGATCGTGCGTGCCCGGTCGGCAGCCGAAATACCAGTTGTGATGCCCGTCGTCGCCTCGATGGAAACCGTAAAAGCTGTTCCACGTGGATCGAAACCACGACGCGGCATCATGGGCAAATCGAGACGATCGAGCTGCTCGGCCTCAAGCGGCAGACAGATCAGACCACGCGCATGGGTCGCCATGAAATTGACGGCATCGGCTGTCGCAAATTGTGCGGCAATCACCAGATCGCCTTCGTTCTCACGCTTCTCGTCATCGACCATCATGACCATGCGTCCCTCACGCAATGCCGCGATGGCATCTGTCAGCCGTGAGGATGGCGAGGTGTTCATGACCGCACCCCGTATTTCAGCAGGCTTTCAACGTATTTCGCCAGGACATCGACTTCAACATTGGCGCGAGCCCCGGGCTGAATTTCGGAGAGACCCGTATGATCCATGTGTGAGGAATGATCATGAGCGCGATGGTGAATGTGCCATCCTGAACATCACTCACCTCATTCACCGTCAGGCTGACACCATCGAGTGCGATCGATCCTTTCTCGACCACATAGCCGCGCAAGGCTTCCGGCAGGCGAAAAGTGATGTGGTGGGATTCACCGACCGAGCGCATCCCGACCAGCTCGGCCAGACCATCGACATGGCCTTGGACGATATGCCCCGAGAGGCGGGTCGAAGGGGTGCTGGCGCGCTCGAGATTGACGCGCGATCCTGCCACAAGCCGCCCCAGCGCCGTGCGCGACAGGGTCTCTGCACTCACGAAGAAATCCGCAAGGCCCGAAGAATCATAGGCAGCAACCGTCAGGCAGACGCCATTGACGGCAATGCTTTCGCCCAGATCCATATCGGAAAGGCCTGTCTCAACCTGAAGCAGGATAGCCTGCTCGCGAGGTTCGACAGACTTGATACGGCCAATATGTTCGATAATGCCAGAAAACATCAGAAGGCAGCCTTGTCAGCAGGAAGGGGATTGACCCCTTCATCCAGTATAAAACGCAAGGGCGAAGGTCCGTGAGAGCGGACCGAACATCGGTCCGGCCCCTCATGGGAGGTCCGGATTGTCAGCCAGTCATCCCACAGACCCTGATCTGCAATCTCATCGAGGAGCGCCGGTCCAGCCTCGACCATGGCCCAGTTCACGCCATGATCGCCCAGCAAGGAGGGAATTTCTGCCAGATCGCGTGAGACAATGACCCGATAGCCACTGCCGATCATCATTTCCCGCCAAGAATCCGGCAGACGGTTCTGTCGATCACAGACGACGAGCAGACGCGGCGCACGATCTTCGTGATCCGCGACATGACGCACGGTAAAACGCGGACGATCCGCAAGAACCGTGCCGATACCGGTAATGATCGCATCACTCGCCCGTCTCAGGCGATGAGCAATTTCAAGCGAATTCTGGCTCGTGAAGGTGGTTTTTCCTTCAGGCGGGATCATGGAGCCTTTGGCATCACAGGCCTGCTTGACGGTAATCCAGGGACGTTGCTTCGAGATGCGTGTCGCAAAGGGCGCAAGCAATGCCTGGCAGGCTCGATGGGTTTCCGCCAGATCGGGACATTCCTCCACGAGGAAGACCTCCCGCCCTTCCGGCATTTGCCGCAGCCGGGCAATCCCTCCCCCAGCGACAGGGTTGGGGTCGCGCATACCGACCCAGACCGTGCTGACGGGGCTATCGCGCAGAGCCTCGCTGCAAGGCGGCGTACGACCGACATGATTGCAGGGCTCAAGCGTCACGAGAGCCGTCACGGCTCTGTCGAGCACACCGATTTCACGCGCACGATGAAGCGCGAGCGCCTCGGCATGGCGGGTCCCGGTACGGTGATGGGCTTCCGATACGAGAATAGCCCCGTCTCGATCGAGCAGGGTACAGCCAACCGCAGGATTGGGAGAGGTGGCCCCCAGATAAACTGAGGCTTCCTTGAGCGCGGCGTCAAAGCCTCGCCGAACCGCACTGATATCAGGCGCCGTCAGGCCCTGCTCTTTTGCGGCAACTCCGGAGGGAAAATCTCCCGACACAGCAATACGGTCCCATCCCTTTGGACGGTCCTCAGGTACGAACATCCTTCGAACTCCTGACGGCGAACCATCCTGAGCCCGTTTTCTGTTCTCTTCCATCCGGACTATGACCGTCGGCTCCGGGATCTGACCGGATCTGCTGACCCTTTGGCATTAGAGCCAAAGGCGCTCGCGGGCTCGTGCCGAAGGCACCTACCGCCGGTGGGGAATTGCACCCCGCCCCGAGAACGTCGTTTTAAAACCCGGCCTTTATGACCGAGTGGTTAGTATGTGCAGTCTGGAGACGAATTTGCAAGTCTCAGGCGCCCGGCCCAAGTAGACGCCTCTCCGGGGTCAATGCTGTCGTCGCCAGAAGAACGCAAAAAAGGGTGGAGCACGCCCCACCCTTTTTCAAACCCTCAGGTTTCGACTGGAACGATCAGCGCGTCGCGGCCTGTGGCACTGAGTTGTGGATTGCGCCCTGCGTGGCGCTGGCGCCATTGCTGACGTTATGGCCAACCGAGCTGACATCACGGCCAGCGCCATCGATTGTGTTACAAGCGGCAAGGCCCAGAGCCGGAAGAGCCAGCATGACGGCGAGAGCACCAGTGCGGAGGAAGGAAACCGGGGTCATAGAACATTTCCCTAATAAAATGATCGAACCCTTCAAACGCGATATCTATGGTCCGGTTTTCAAAATGACAGGGCAGTTTCTTTATTTTTTGTAACCGGACGACAAGGTGTGACCTCACGGTAGGAAGCGTTGGAATGGGCGTTAACGAACCAGAGCGATCCTCCTGCGCTTTTCAAACTTCATCTCTTCATTCTTCTCCGCGTCGCAGGAAGTTTCATGACCGCAGCACCGCCCTCTCTTCTCTGGTTTCGCGATGATCTGCGCCTGAAGGATCATCCGGCTCTCATCGCTGCCCAGGCCGAGGAGGGCCCCTCACTCTGCGTCTATATTCTGGATAATTCCGGCGCGACACGCCCGCTCGGGGGCGCGCTGAAGTGGTTTTTACATCAGACACTCACACAGTTCAGGAAGAGTCTCGACGAACATGATGGCGAGTGTCTGGTTCTCGAAGGCGATCCTGCCGACCTGATACCCCGCCTCATGCAGCAAAGCGGCGCCCGCAAGCTTTTTTGTCATTACCGCTATCAGCGGGAAGCGCGCGAGCAGGACGATAAGGTCGCAGCGATTCTCAACGACGCTGGATGTGAGATGATCCGATCTCATGGCACCTTGCTGCGATCGCCGGGTGCCGTCACGACAAAAACCGGCACGCCATACAAGATTTTCACGGCGTGGTGGAAAGCCTTCAGAGAGCTCGGCGCGCCTGCCACACCGAAACCCGCGCCTAAAAAGATACGTTTCGAAAGCTGGGATGCCTCTCTCAAAACGCAGACAAAGGGCTCGGCAACGCTCTCACCGCTGGACCTCGACAGTGCTCTCTTGCCGCGAAAGCCGGATTGGGCGAGCAAGATGGTGCAATACTGGGAATTCGGCGAAGAAGCCGCGCAAGAGATCGCCCATGACTTCGCCAAAGGTCCCTTGAGCCATTACGGGGTCGGCCGCAATGACATGGCTGCCGAGGACAGCTCGCGCCTTTCTCCCTATCTGCGGTTTGGCGTTTTGTCTCCAAAACAGGTTTGGCACATTTGCGCGGACAAAGGCGCCAAGTCAGATCGTGAGATTTATCTCTCCGAGCTGGGATGGCGTGATTTCTCCTGGTACACCCTTTTCCACAACCCTCACTTGCCAGACAGAAATCTGAAATCTCAGTTCGACAAGCTCGATTGGCAAAACAGCAAAAAAGACCTTGCGGCATGGCAGCACGGTCAGACCGGCATTCCGGTCGTAGATGCCGGCATGCGTCAGCTCTGGGAAACGGGCTGGATGCATAACCGGGCACGCATGATCGTCGCGTCTTTTCTGGCCAAACATCTTTTGATCGACTGGCGCAAGGGCGAAATCTGGTTCTGGGATACGCTGATCGACGCTGATCCGGCTTCAAATGCCGTCAATTGGCAATGGGTTGCGGGCACAGGCATCGATGCCTCGCCCTTTTTCCGCATTTTCAATCCCTTGCGCCAGGCCGATAAATTCGACCCGGAAGGAGATTACATCCGTCGCTGGGTACCGGAACTCTCTAAGCTCCCCGATGACGCCATCGCTGCGCCCTGGGATGCGGACCCCGATACCCTGAAGAAGGCGGGCGTGAGCCTCGGGAAAAATTACCCTCTTCCCATCGTCTCACTCGAGGAGGGACGTAACCGGGCTATGGCTGCCTATCGCAAGACACGCGCCTCATGAGCGTGTCACGGCCAACGTTACCTGCTGACCATCGCGGGTAACGAGGGGCAAAGGTGCAGTTTCGCCCGTACCCAGACCCGACATAGCTTCAAGCGCCGACATGTTCGTTGCGAGTGAAAAGACAAGTTCGCCAATCTTTCCGTTATGGCCCTGGACGACACGTAACGGCGCGAGAATCTCTCCCTCTTCCGTCGTCACTGTGCTGACCGCTTCCTGACTGAGGATGGCAAACGCATGCAGCATCTGTTCGGACAGAATGAAGAAATGCTCCCAATCCTTGGCTTCGGTAGCCTGAAAATCGATCCCTTCATTTTCGACGCTCCTCAGGAAACGACCGGACCCGTCCTTGCGCTGAAAAGTGAAGAGGCCGTTTGAAAGACGGGTCGCCTGCAAGGGCGGAAGCGGCATCGGCAAGGACACGACCTTGCGCAAGGTGACAGTGAAGCTGTCGAGCGCCACATTATCCGCAAAAAAGAAAAGGCCCGGATATCGCCCCGGTGGTGGGGTCACCGAAAACAGGCAGTCCCGCAAAGGATCATGCTCGACAACATGGCCGAAGAAATCGAGAAGCCAGAAACGGGAAGAGGCGAATAGCATAAGGAGATGTCTCTTTCTTCAGTCGACCCTTGCCTGACCGGCAAGCGTCAAACATTTCTTCATAACAGTGGGGAGAGCCTGACGATCGAGCTTTTCCGGCGGACAGGCGAACCCGCTTTGATTATGCAGCGCATCGAATTTGGGCAGCCGAGCGACCATGACCCTCAGATGTAGCCTGAAATGGGTAAAGACATGCTGTATCTCGCCAGCGTCTTTCCATGCTGCACTCACCGGCGCCTCTTGCAGCGCTTCAACGGGCGCAAAGACCTCATCCCGCCACGTCGTCCCGGGCAATTCAGTCATGCCTCCGAGCAGCCCCTTCTCGGGGCGCTGGCGCAGCCAGATGGCGCCCTGCGCGTCGGTGATCAGAAACACTACCCCATAACGCTCAGGCTTTACCTTGCGGGGCGCCCGCACCGGATACAGCTCAGGGGTTCCTTCAGCATGTCCCTTGCAGGACTCACGCCACGGGCACATCAGACAGGACGGGCGGCGCGGGGTGCAGAGCCCTGCGCCCAGATCGAAAAGCGCCTGTGCGAAATCGCTTGGCGCCGCCCGCGCTGCCGGATCGTCATTCAGCAGACTGGCCAGCATATCGAGTTTGCGTCGTGCTCCCGGCAGGGGCTCTGTCACCGCATGGAGCCTTGACGTCACACGCTCGACATTCCCATCGACCGGCACGACCGGTCGACCGAACGCGATGGCGGCAACCGCACGGGCCGTATAAGCGCCGATACCGGGCAAGGCACGAAGACCCTCGACATCTGATGGAAAGCCTCCCAGCTCGACCACTTTCTGCGCACAGGCATGAAGGTTGCGGGCGCGGCTGTAATAGCCAAGCCCGGCCCAGGCTGCGAGCACTTCCTGTATCGGTGCCAGAGCGAGATCCTGAACTGTCGGATAGCGCTTCAGAAACCGCTCATAATACGGCATAACCGTCACGACGGTGGTCTGCTGCAGCATGATTTCACTCAGCCAGACCGCATAGGGGTCGGCAACCTGCCCCGGCAAGGCACGCCAGGGCAGTGAGCGCCTTTGATGCGCATACCAGTCAAGAAGTGCAGAAGCAGAAGGAGTCACCCGGGCGATATGAAGCGAGATCCCTCATCGGACAAGAGCCCGGCATCACGAATAACCCCCTCGCGCGCCGTTGCGTCGGATGCAGGGACATCGGCAAAAGGCCGTCGCGCAGCGGGAAACTCGGTCGACCGGAAAGAAGTGCCCGCCGAGCAAGCCGCAAAATGGTCACCCTTCGAGCGACGTTCCATGAAGGCCCGTGCCTGGGGTCGATCCTGCCTCAGGTCACGAAACCCGCCTTCAGCAAGCGCGCCGCCCCTGCCGTCAGGCTCATTCTCGACTGGGCCGAAATTGTCGGACCGGCCTTGGCGAGCCAGACAGAACCTCGCCGCGTCAGTGCCGGCACGCTGACGATCGCCTGCACGGGCCCGGTTGCGCTTGAGCTCCAGCATCTCGCGCCGCAGCTGATCGAGCGGATCAACACGCATTGTGGCCCGTTGCGGAGCGGGCGCGACCTGCGCTTCGACGATGGAACGATTCTGGTCAAAAAAATCAGAATTCTGCAGGACCCTTCTGTCATGCGACCGGTCACTCCGGCGGCAAGGCCAGCGCCTGCACCGGTGAAAATCCCGGACATGAAAGAAGGCGAATTACAGGAGGTTCTGGCGCGGCTTGGAGGCCATATCCGTCGCAAACCCCGGCAATGATATAGTCCCGGGATATGGCCCGGACGCCACGCCTGTCGCTCATTCGGGTCTGATCTGCCCTTTGTCACGAAACGAAATCACGCAGTTACGCTTTCGTCTTTATTCCGCCCCTTCTCAACACGATATCGCAAGAGAGGGAAATCGGGTTCCACCGCTTTCCATGGAAAGAAAGACCCTGACCATGCATCGATCGACCATGAAGAGAGCAGCGCTCCTGATGCTTCCGCTGCTGGTACCCCTGTCAGCCCACGCGCAACGCGGCGGTTTTCAGGGAGGCCCCGGAGGCGGCTGGCATGGAGGTGGACCCGGCAGATTTGCAGGGGGCGGCCCTGCCGGCTTTCGCGGTGGTGGCTGGGGCGGCGGCGGATG
>NZ_BAJT01000020.1 GCF_000613845.1 Asaia astilbis JCM 15831 | reverse complement strand
GGATATTCGCCCCCCAGAAGAGATTATCCTCACGCGGTTTGGCGTTGCTGCCATTGATACCGATGATTTTGGCAAAGCGCGGATCCAGACCCCAGGCTGTTTGATAGATGTCGTTGGTCACGGGAATGCCGTAGGCATTGTATAGATTATGACCCGATGAAGATTCCGACTGATCGGTTGTCCAGTGACCGCCGATATCGAGGCGCGAGGTTTCGTCGATCTGCCAGCGCAGCTTGCCACGCAGTGCGCCGATATTGCTGTTGCCGTAGCCCGATCCCTGCCCGTTATGCTGAAATCCGCCCCCGGTCAGAGACTGGCCCGCGATGCGGTAGGACACGCTGCGTGAGAGCGGTCCGGACACAAATCCCTCTACCCGGTTACGGCCATAACTTGCGATGTCTTCTGTCAGACCGGCATGAAAATGCTGTGTCGGGTCACCTGTGTGAAAATTGATTTCACCTCCAGTTGTGGACTGACCGTGGGTAAAGCCCGAAGCGCCGGGGGCCACCGAGATATCGTCCATATCGAACAGCATCCCCGTGGTCATGATACTGACGGGGTACGCAACGCCATCGACATAAGGCATGACCGATGGCGTGTTGTTCTGGGTAAAATCCATCAGTCCAACGCCACGCAGCGCAAAGTTGAGCGCGGCACTGCCGAAGCTCGGCTGGATGGTCAAATTCGGCGCCACGCGTACAATATCGGTCAGTTGTCGAACGTTCCGGTTCTGTAATTCCTGACGCGACAGGATGGTTTCCGAATGGGCATTATGCTGCCCGGCGCTGGTAACGCCCCGACGGGCCGAGACCTGAACAGTTTCGTGGCTGCCCTGCTGTGGTGTGTAGGATTGAGCCTTAGCGTGCGCTGCTTTGCCATGGTGGGGCGAGGGGGCAGCGATCGCTTTCGATGTAAAATCGGGGACAAGCGGTGATGCGCAGAGAGTCGAGACGAGCAGCGCGGTCCTACAGGATGGCCTGCATGAGGGACGATGAGGCTTCTGAGGGGACATGGACAGCTCCGCAAGCATGATCTTTGTTCGGGTATGGCTTGTATACGAACTAGAATACAAAACGGAACAGTTCTATAGCGAAATGAAAACTTTGTGAAAATGGCGCTGGGGCGTTACCGGTCCGGCTTCATTGGCTCGCTTGCCTTGGGCGTGTGCGCAGCGCATAAAACAGCGATGCAACATCTCAAAATCGACCTGGAACGTGCCAGCGGTCTCGTTATCGAGGAGCGGATTATTCACGCAGTGCTTTCGGGTCGGATCGCACCGGGCGAACGCTTTGGCGAAAAGGAAGTCGGTGAACTCTTCGGGGTCTCGCGTACGCTCGTGCGTGAGGCATGATTCGACTCAGCAGTCGCGGTCTGGTCGATGTCTCTCCCCGTCGTGGCTGGTTTGTGATTGAACCGACTCAGGCGCAAGCGCGCGAGATTATCGAGGCAAGACGGGCCGTTGAGACCGGGTTGATCATGGATCATGCGCAGGTTTCACCAGAGGCGATTATGCGCCTGCGCGAGCATCTCGCCGCTCAGAGAGAGGCCATTCTGGGTCAGGATCTGGCAAGGCGCTCTTATTTGCTCGGTCATTTTCATGTGCATATGGCGGATGTGCTGGGCAATTCCGTCCTAGCCGGTATTCTCGAAAACCTGACGGCGCGTACTGTGCTGATCGCCGCGCTTTATCAGTCTGAAGAAGATGCCCAGCAATCCTGCGACGATCATGCCGAGCTGATCGACGCAATGGAACGCGGCGATAAAGAGAGAGCGATACGGCTCACACAGGAGCATCTCGCTCATCTGGGAAAAGCTCTGAGCAATCGCGCTCGCAGTAACCGTCACAGTGGGCTTCATGCGGTTTTTGCTGAAGCGGCCAGCTGACCGGAGGACCGAAGGTACAAAATCGACCGATCAGTTTGCGATCTGGCTCAAATACGTGACGTTTCGAATGAATTTCCTGCCGCGCAGGATAGGGAGATCCTGTTACGTCACATGCCACAGGCAAGATATTTTCTAAGTGCCTTACCCAAAAAGGCAATCGAAACGTGAAAACAGGCGCGCTGCTTATTTCGATCGATAGATAAGACCTTTTACTGAGCAAGGAACTAACAGTTACACTTTGACAGAACTGTCGGTGTATCGCGTCGGCATGACCTTATCGCTCGCTCGCCCCCAGCCGCTCGCTCCGCATGCAGGTTCTCTCTCACCGGAGTTTCTGCATCATCCTGCGTTCGGCCTGGCGCTTCGTGTCGGAACACGCGCCTCTCCTCTTGCGCTTGTTCAGGCGCGCAGCTTCATGACGCAGCTTGGGATGGCGCATCCTTTCCTCGAAATATTCGGATCGCTGTGTGAAACACAGATCTCGACCCGCGGCGACCGGGATCAGGTGAGACGTCTGGCCGAGATTGGCGGTAAGGGGCTTTTTTCAAAAGATATCCATGAGGCGCTGCGTTCGGGACAGATCGATTTCGCCGTGCATAGTCTCAAGGATCTCGAAACGTTCCTGCCCGACGATCTCGTATTGGACTGCACGCTCAAGCGTGAAGATCCTCGTGATGCTCTGGTCCTTCGCGATCGCGATGCCGTTCGCGGGGGAGGTGACGTGCTGGATTGCCTGCCAAAAGGCGCTGTGGTCGGGTGCGCGTCGGTGCGTCGACAGGCCCAGTTGCTGGCGCGACGCCCTGATCTGCGTTTTTGTCTGATCCGCGGCAACGTTCAGACGCGTCTGCGCAAACTGGAAGAAGGCGCCTGCGACGCGACTTTCCTTGCTCTTGCCGGGCTTAACCGTCTCGGCCTGGCTGGTCGTGCCGACGTGATTTTCGAGCCGGACGACATGCTGCCTGCCTGTGGTCAGGGCGTTATCGGCATTACGTTGCGTCGTCGCGATACGGGTTTGCGGTCGCTGATGAAGGCGATCGAGGACCCGGCCACGCGCCTAGCAGCGACAGCGGAGCGCGCACTTCTCGAGGCGCTCGATGGATCATGTCGCACACCGATTGGCGGTTTTGCTCGCCTTGAAAAAGGAGAGTTGGTGCTGCATGGGCTGATTGCCTCTGAAGACGGAAGCGTGGTGATCCGTCGTCAGATTTCCGGCTCGCCGGACGAGGCAACGCAGCTTGGAACGGAAATGGGCGAGATGCTTCGCCGAGACACGCCCCCCGCCGTTTTTGCACAGGTGATCGGTCAACCGGGTTGGTGAAGCACTTCCGATCTTAACTAAGGGTTTTCCTGTTAGAGATATAGAGACAATCGGTTTGCTAAATAACCGAGGTGGATCTAGTCTGATGAAACAATAATGGCTTGTTGTAATAAGACGGTCATTAAAATATTCATGGAGTAATTCGATGAAGCTTCTGAAATTTGGAATGGCGGCGCTTGTTGCGACGACCACCCTGACAACAGTTTCGCCTCGCGCACATGCCGATGGCATCGACCAATCAAACGAGTTTTTCTGGCCTACCCGCCTGAGCCTCGCTCCTCTGCGGATGCACGATGCAGAGTCCAATCCTTACGGGTCGGATTTCACGTATCAGCGCAATTTTCAGAAGATCGATTTGAATGCGGTCAAGGCGGACATCAAGAAGACGCTGACCCAGTCGCAGTCCTGGTGGCCGGCCGATTACGGTACGTATGCTCCTTTCTTTGTGCGTATGGCCTGGCATAATGCCGGAACGTACCGTGCCGAAGATGGTCGGGGTGGTGAAGAAGGTGCCCAGCAGCGCTTCGAGCAGCTGAACAGCTGGCCGGATAACGGCAGTCTGGACAAGGCACGTCGTCTGCTGTGGCCCATCAAGAAGAAGTATGGTCGCGATCTTTCCTGGGGCGATCTGTTCGTTCTGACCGGAAACGTCTCGCTTGAATCCATGGGCTTCAAGACAATCGGTTTTGCTGGCGGTCGTCCCGATGACTGGCAGTCTGAGCTGGTCTATTGGGGTCCCGGTACGCAGTTCGGTTCCTTCAACGTCAAGAAGGGCGGTCACCTCGAAAAGCCGCTGGCTGCGACGACCAAGGGTCTGATCTATGTGAATCCGGAAGGCCCGAACGGCAATCCTGATCCGGCCGAATCTGCCAAGATGATCCGTCTGGCTTTCGGTCGCATGGCGATGAACGACGAAGAAACTGTCGCCCTGATCGCAGGCGGGCACACCTTCGGTAAGGCCCATGGTGCTGCACCGGCTGCCAAATGTGTGGGTGCTGCACCGGCTGCTGCTCCTCTCGAGCAGCAGGGTCTTGGCTGGGCCAATAAATGCGTCAAAGGCAAGCTGAAGGCGACCGATGCCATCACCAGCGGGCTCGAGGGCGCGTGGTCTGCGGATCCGATCCACTTCACGTCGCAGTATCTCGATAATCTGCTTGGCCATGACTGGGTCAAGACAAAGAGTCCGGCCGGTGCCACGCAGTGGATGCCAAAGGACGCGGAAAACATCGTTCCCGATGCCAGCGATCCGAATAAGCTTCATCCGCTGATGATGTTCACGACGGATATTGCTCTGAAGACCGACCCGTCCTACCACGAGATCATCACGCGCTGGGCGGCCCACCCCGAGCAGTTTGCTGATGCTTTCGCCCGCGCCTGGTTCAAGCTGACCCATCGCGATCTGGGACCGAAATCGCGTTATTTCGGATCTGAAGTGCCGGCTACCGATTTCCTGTGGCAGGATCCGCTTCCCGCAGCACAGGGTACTGTGGTCAATCAGGCTGATATCCGTGAGCTGAAGAAGGCCATTGCGGCCTCGGGTCTTTCAGAACGCGATCTGATCAAGACGGCCTGGGCATCTGCAGCATCGTTCCGTACGTCCGATCATCGTGGCGGGGCCAACGGCGCCCGTATTCGTCTGGCACCGGAGAATGACTGGGCTGTCAACGATCCAGCCGATCTGAAGATGGTTCTGCCGAAGCTCGAAGCCGTGCAGAAGAAGTTCAACAGTGCCAATCATCATGGTCGCAAGGTCTCGCTGGCCGATGTGATCGTGCTGTCCGGTAATGTCGGTGTCGAACAGGCCGCGAAGAAGGCCGGTGTCAGCCTCGATCTGCCTTTCGCACCGGGTCGTGTCGACGCAGGACCGGAGCAGACCGACAAGCAGAGCTTCGCCCTGCTCGAGCTGAGCGCGGATGCCTTCCGCAATTACTATCGTGCCGAGCCGGAAGAGAAGTCACCGACGGAGATGCTGGTCGATCGGGCGAGCAATCTCGATCTGTCCGTGCCGGAAATGACGGTTCTGCTGGGTGGGCTGCGCGTGCTCGATATCAACACGGCGCATTCTGCACAGGGTGTTCTGACATCGCGTCCGGGCACGTTGAGCAATGACTTCTTCGTCAACCTGCTCGACATGTCCACTCGTTGGGAAAAGTCTGCTTCTCAGCCGGGCGTCTATGACGGGTTCGATCGTGAGACAAACAAGCCACGTTGGACGGCCTCTTCAGTCGATCTGATCTTCGGTGCGAGCGCGGAATTGCGTGCGGCAGCAGAAGTCTATGCCTCTGACGACGCCAAGGCCAAGTTCGTGAACGATTTCGCCAAGGTCTGGACCAAGGTCATGACGCTGGATCGTTTCGACCTGCATCGTAACTGAAAACCCTAACGTCTCGTCATACCCGCGAGCCCCAGAGGCTCGCGGGATCAGGAGAGTCTCATGTCCAGAATGATCCGCAGTTTGGCGGTCGCCGCCGCCATGATACCCCTCGCTGCTCAGGCCGCGACAGTTGACGTCAAAATGTTGTCTCATGCGCCAATGGGGGCAGAGGCTTCGATCCCGCAATCGTGCATATCCACACCGGTGACACGGTGCATTTCATTGCCAGTGACCCTGGTCATAATGCTCAGTCCATCACAGGGATGATCCCTGACGGCGCCACAGCGTTTGCCGGGAAGATGGGGCAGGATGTGACCGTCACATTCTCCAAGCCAGGTCTCTACGGCTATAAATGCCTGCCGCATTATTTCCTCGGTATGGTTGGGCTCGTTGTTGTCGATAAGCCCGAGAACGAAGAGGCTGCAAAGGCAGTGTCGCAGCCCGGTGCGGCAAAGCAGCGCTTCGAGCAGTTGTTCAAACAGCTCGATCATCCCTGAGGGCAGGGCACCATGAAAACGGACGACACACGGTACACGAGAGTCGCCTGTCTGTTGCACTGGCTGATCGCCGCCCTGATCCTGACCCAGATCACGCTCGGTCTGGTTATGGATCATCTGACGTTCGATGACATGCTGGCATTTTCTCTGTTCCAGACCCATCGAGCGTTGGGAATTGTGACGCTGGTGCTCGTGCTGCTTCGTGTCATCTGGCGTTTCGGCCACAACCCTCCTGCATTACCGAATGCTTTGCCGCCAAAGGTGCAGAAGCTCGCGAAATCGGCTCATTCTCTGCTTTATGTCGGACAGCTGATCTCGCCGCTAAGCGGGTGGGCTTTGGCTTCAGCGTCCAGTCTTGCCTTGCCATTAAGTCTTTTCGGCCTGTTTGATTGGCCACTTCTGCCATTTCCGTCAGATGGAAGCCTCGAGGCACCCTTTCGTGCCGTGCATCACTGGGCAGGCTGGTTTCTGGCAGCCCTTGTTGCAGGCCATATCGGGGCCGCCTTGTGGCACGGCCTTTTTAGAAAAGACGGGGTTTTCACCCAGATTTTGCCGCATTTCAGAATCAGAAAAAGCTCCTGACAAGAAGCCAATCAAGACGTTGTTTTGATTTGTAGTACGAGATGGGCGGCGTGCTTGAAGACGCCGCCTCTTAAACTCGGTCTGCCATCGTTTGATGGCTATTCTAATCTTCCCGATTAAAAAATCCTTAGTGCACCTCGTCTCGCGGGAGCGATTCTCTCAGTGAGCACGGTATTTTTTGCTCATATTTCATCAGTATCCATTGAAAAGCGGACCCGTTGCAGAGCTCTCGTCTCAATCAATCGACTCTCGTCTTTAATGGTTGTCCGGTCACTCTCGAAAAGAGACGTGTGACCGCGGTCAAAAGGCTGAGGAGGATTGAAACCAAACTTTTGGTTCAGACGACTCGAAATTTTTTCCTTTGTATCGAATATTGGTCGACAATATAGGGAATTTAACAAGTCTTCGTTTCTTTTTATTTAACAAAAGAAACAAATATAAATTCCTGTCCGAAGATGGGATGTTATTAACTATATAGGCGCGTCTTTTATGTCCCATCCTGTTGATGATGTCGTGATCGTCATGCTGGCGCGTCATTTCGATGTGGCGGTGGAGAGTATCACGCCAGAGACAAGATTTTCTGAAGATCTCTCGGCCGATAGTTTCGATATTGTCGAATTATTATTCGAGATTGAAGAAAAAGCCGGTATCGCAATCCACGAAGAAACGTTTCCGACAGTCACGACGGTGGGTGATCTCCTTGTTGTGCTGAGAGCGGGAGTGGACGCTGCCAATATCGATCTTTCTGAGCTGATAAAGGCCAGGGAGATTGCGGCGGTTTCGGGATGAGTCCCTCTCACCGTTTTAGACAACGCGTCGTTGTGACTGGGATGGGTGTTATCTCGCCTCTCGGTGTAGGTGTGCCCAAAAATCTCATCGCGCTGCGAGAGCGCCAAACGGGTCTTGAGCGTAAGTCTTTCCTGTGGGGAGAGGTTTCGCGGGATTATATTGTCGGGTGCATCCCTTCAATCACGAGAGATCTCGGCGGGTATGATCCCTCTGAATGGTTTTCGCACAAAGAGCAGCGCCGCCTGGATCGCTTTATCCAGATTGGTATCGTTGCGGCTCAGGAGGCGATCCATCAGGCGAGATTGCCTGAGATGGATGCGCAATCGCGGATTGCTGTGTCAGTCAGTATTGGGTCTGGCATCGGGGGGCTGGAAACAATAGGCAACGCCTCGAATGCGATACCGGGTCGCGGCCGCCCTTTTTATCTTCCAAGCGTTTTAATCAATAGTTGTGCGGGCGAAATCGCGCGGCGTTACGGGTTCAGGGGTGCCGCCGAAGGAAATTCAGCTTCCTGCGCGACGGGCACCATTGCCATCGGTAAAGCCTTTCAGGCTATTCGTGACGGGTACGGCTCAATAGTCGTGGCAGGCGCGACAGAGGCAGCCGTCACGCCGTCAGGCCTCAAGGTTTTCGCTGACGTCAACGCTCTTGCGACTACACATTATGATGCTGCAAGCGAAGCCAGCAGACCCTTCGACACTGACCGCACGGGTTTTGTCCTTTCCGAGGGGGCTGCGATTGTCGTTCTGGAAGCGCGCGATCACGCCTTGGCTCGGAAGGCACCCATTCTGGGAGAAATTCTGGGTTTTTCCCAGAGTGCGGATGCGCATGATCTTCTCGCTCCTGACCCGATCGCGCCGGGGCCGAGCGAGCCATGCGCGGCGCTCTCAGTGACGCTGAGGTCGCCTCAGACACCGTCGCGTGGATCAATGCCCACGCGACGAGTACGCCGCTGGGTGATGATATCGAGATCATGGCAATCGAACGCGTCTTCGGTTCGTCGAGTAAGGCCGTTATCTCGTCGATCAAGGGACTGACCGGTCATGCTCTCGGTGCGTCAGGAGCCATTGAGGTAGTTCTGAGCCTTGCGGCGATGCGCAGCGGAATCATCTTGCCCAACTTCAATCTCAGACAACCAAGTAGACAGACAATATTTCGTAGGCCCGAAGTACCGGAATGTTTCGAAGGCGGATGTTGTCTCTCGAACAGTTTTGATTTTGGCGGTGTCAATGCATCGCTCATCATGCAGTGACAGGAAATCCAACTATGCCGTCCAATGGCTGGACTTACGAAATTTTTGACGTCATCAAGGGTCACGTCATAGCGCGTGTCGAACTCGATGATGTAGATCGGACCTTGTCTCCGGCGAGACAAAAGGCTGAGGCGGTCCATGTGGCTCTCGAAAAACGCATGTCTCTCATCGGAGCCAATTTGAATGGCATATCTGCAGACGAGGCCGATTTCAGTCATGTAAATCTGATTGGCGCAGCTCTCCATGACGCGACCCTCAGGCGGGCGAATTTAAACGGGGTCAATTTTTGTGGCGCCGACCTATCCAGAGTCGACTTCACGGAGGCATCGCTGATCGGTGCGCGTTTCTGTGGAGCCCAGATGGCTGAAGCGCGACTTTGTGGCGCTGATTTGCGTGGGGCTAACCTGTCTGGTGCTGTCATGATGAACACCGATTTGACAGCGGCAGAACTCAACGGGGCCATGCTTCATGGTGCTCTCTGCACAGGCGCCATATTTGATCGTTGTGATCTCGCTTCCATGGCTTCATTTGGAGCTGACATGGATCATGCCCGTTTTGTCGGTGCTCATTGGCGAAATATCCCACTGACGCGGCGCCCGATACGCGTCAGTGGGCTGGATTATAACGTGACCCTTCTGGACGAACATATTGTCGTTGGGGCGACCATCCTGACCTTGAGTGATCTGGCTCGGCTCGATGAGAGAGAAGCCGCTGCTCGGGGAGGTGTCAGAGCGCTTCGCTTCATCAGGGGCTTTAGGGACGTCATTGAGAGCCTGTTTGCGTGTAAGGATCTCGTTCGCGACGTTCCCAAAGTTGTCGTTTAAAAATATAAAATAATTAGGGATATGAATCATGGCAGAATATAATATTGGAAAAAAAACCATTCAGACAGGAAAAGATAAGTGTAATAAACCAGAGTATGGAGAAGTCGGGGAGACTGCAAAGGGACTGGTTCTCCACAAAGGTGACGTTCTTAATGTCAAGGAAGGGGGAACGGTAATTGAATCCACGCTCGACGGTGGAATAGTGAACGGATATGAAAAAGGTAAGATAGAAGATTCAACCATCAAATCAGGTTCAGCGCAGATCAATGGCGCGACGGTTACTAACGGAACGATGACTGGCGGAGAGTTGGTCGTTAACAGTGGTCTCTTGCAGGGGACGTTCCATGTGACTGGCGGAGAACTGAGGCTCAATGGCAGTTCCAAGGCAGCAGGACAAAATAATCCGAGGATTTACCTCTCTAACTCGGCAGTTGCGTGGATCAGTAATGCGCAAGAGATGGGCATTGTCTTGCGAGATAACGCGAAAATTATTGTAAACAGAAATTCCCTGAAAAACATTTCGATCAATGCTTCAGGTGAGGATTTCGGGATTATGATTTATGGTCTCGATCTGAAAACGATTACCGGCGTTACGAGAGGTGATCGATCTTTCATTATTCACACCACCGGTGAAGACGTGACGATCGATGGATATATCCCGACCTATAAATTCACGGCGAATGGAGATGGCATCGTTTGGTTGAGAGCCTGCTTCGCAGCAGGGACTCTGGTCTCCACCCCTATAGGCTCTCGCACTGTCGAAACGCTAAAAGTCGGAGATATGGTCGATACCGATCTGGGTCCCCAGGCCGTGCAGTGGGTCGGGCATCAGGATGTGAACCTTCATGGCGCAACCCCGGATGAGGCCCATCTCGTGCGTATCCGCGCGCATGCTTTCGGTCCGCAATCTCCGTCGCGCGATTTATGGGTAACATCAGAGCATTGCGTGCAGAACGCCGAAGGGCTGACGCCCATCCGCATGCTCGTCAATGGGGGGTCGATCGCCTATGACCGCCAAAAGCGCCGCTTTACCTATTATCATATCGAGGTAGCCAATCACGCTATTCTGCAAGCCGAGAACCTTGGGATGGAAAGCTATCTCCCCGGCAGCAATGCCAGTCTGTTTGAAAACGGACACGATGAGTCTCTCGTCGTCTCGGTAATGCGCGATGGGGTGGTGCGCCTCCCTCTGATCATTGACCGTGAACGCGTGGAACCGCTTTGGGCACGTCTGGTTCTTCGTTCGAGAGAAATGGGCTTCCCGGTCCTCTCCTTCGAGGGAACTGTCGGATCAACTGATTTCAGTCTTATGACGGATAAAGCGAAACGCTTGATCGCGTCGATCATGCTGTGCCGGGACAGGCAGCATTCTTACTGCCCCCAAAGACGAAGCACGTCAGAATCTTCTCTCATGCGGTACGCCCTGATCAGGCGATCGGGCCATTTGTCGACGACCGTCGTCTTCTGGGGCTTCGAGTGGGTGCTGCTTATCTTCAGGGGGAGGTAGAGGACACGAAGGTGACCGATCATCTTAGGGCTGGGATACTGGGCGGATGGAACAATATCGAGAGCGACGACTGGCGATGGACGTCCGATGAAGCACTCTTACCGCTGCCGTCTGTTGCTCAAAGCGGTGGTGCGCTTCGGCTCGTTCTCGAGCTGCCTGATATGCGATGAGTCCTCTGCGATCTGCAGAGCCTGCCAGTCCGGGTGGCAATGAGGTCTGGCATCGGGTCGGAGCGTGGTATCGATCTTGCCGAGACGGTGTCATCGCTGCGACCGTGCCGACTGACGCGCTCCCCGAAACCGTTCAGATCATGACGCCTCATGGCAACGTTTCGATTACCGATCTGGGTGACGGGGATACGCTTACGACACGACGGGGCGATGAATATCTGGTCAGAGAAATTATTGAGGTCACTCGATATTTTTGGGTCGGAGGAGACCACCCGGATAAAGGGGTGAAGCTTGGCGTGCTTCCGTCTCGTTGTGACGGGCGGGAGCTGGCTCTGCCTCTGGGATGGCTGCCTTCCGACTCAGGCTGGCTTAAGTGTCAGGCTGGTCTGACACCGCACAGCTTTTATCAACTCAGCATTAAAGGCTTCACCGAGCAGGATGAGGCGTTGATCCTGAATGAAGTGCCATGCCGTTATGTTCGATCGGAGCCTGATCGACTTCAGTCACTGCGTATCAGGGTGGATGATCAGGACGCCAAGATCCATGCGTCACGAAACAAACACAGCCTTATTAAACTTGCAGAGGGCTCTCGTCGTGTGACCGTGTCCGCAGAAGGCATCGGTCGGCACTGGCAAAGCTTCGAAGTTATTCTTTGGGACAGTGACGGCATGCAGGCAATCAAATTGACAGATGATAATCTGTCAGGAGATCAGATTTCGATCGATCTCGACCGTGATCCGGAGAATGTCGGATTTCTCTCGATCCGCGTCTGATATCTTGCCGAGGAGCGCCCTCCGCGTTTGCTGCGTAGAAAAACCTCGCCCGCATGGTTTCGCAGGTTCTTACGCTCGATCTGTAAATATAGACCCTGCCGAACGGGCAGGGTCTTTTGAGGTAATCAGCTATTAAAAAGGGCAGAGATCGCCGTCTGTGCGTCCTGCTGGATCTGTTTCAGGTGCGCTTCGCTCACGAAACTCTCTGCGTAGATTTTATAAACGTCTTCTGTCCCTGAAGGGCGGGCAGCAAACCAGCCATTTTCGGTCGTTACTTTCAGTCCGCCGATTGGGGCATCATTGCCAGGTGCCCGCGTGAGCGTTGCGGTCACGGCGTCGCCTGCCAGATGTGTCAAAGAGAGCTTCTCCGGGGTGAGTTTGGAGAGGATCGCCTTCTGCTCCGGGTTCGCGGCCGCATCGATACGCTGATAGAACGGTGCGCCAAGCTCGGCAGTCAGCGCGTGATAATGTTCCGCAGGTGTCTTGCCGGTGACCGCCGTGATTTCGGCGGCCAGCAGACCGAGGATCAGACCATCCTTGTCGGTGGACCACACCGTTCCATCACGACGCAGGAAAGAGGCGCCCGCGCTTTCCTCTCCGCCGAAACCAAGATTGCCTTCAAAGAGACCGTCGACGAACCATTTAAATCCGACAGGGACTTCGACCACTTCTTTGCCGATTTTTTTGGCAACGCGATCGATCAGGCTGAGCTGACCAGTGTCTTGCCGATTTTTGCCGTCTGATCCCAGCCTTTGCGCTGGGTGAAGAGATACCAGATGGCGACAGCCAGATAATGATTGGGATTCATCAGCCCGTCCGGACGGGAGACGATTCCGTGACGGTCGGCGTCGGTGTCGGTCGCGAAAGCAACATCAAACTGTGCCCCCATGCCGATCAGGCGCGCCATGGCGTAGGGAGACGAGCAATCCATGCGGATCTGCCCATCCCAGTCTGCCGTCATGAAACCGAAAGCGGGGTCGAGCTCGTCACTGACGATCTGAGCCTTGAGGTTATATTTTTTGATGATGGCAGGCCAGTAATCGAGCGCTGCGCCGCCAAGCGGGTCCATGCCGATGCGGATAGGAGCATCGCGGATGGCCTCCATGTCGATGACCGATCCCAGATCATCGACATAGGGTGTGATGAAATCGTGGCCGCGCACATGTTCCGATTGACGCGCTTCGTCGTAGGGGAGGCGGTGGACTTCGCTCAATCCACCGGAAAGAAAGGCGTTGGCCTGATCCTGGATCACTTTGGTGATGTCGGTGTCGGCCGGGCCACCATGGGGCGGATTATATTTGAAGCCGCCATCGATCGGAGGATTATGCGACGGCGTGATGACCACACCATCGGCCAGATCTTCCTGGCGACCTTTATTATAGGTCAGGATGGCATGCGAAATAACCGGTGTCGGAGTGAAGCGATCATTGGCGTCGATCCGGACTTCTACACCATGAGCAGCAAAGACTTCGATGGCCGAGCGTTGTGCCGGAGCCGAAAGCGCGTGGGAGTCGATGCCGATGAAGAGCGGTCCGGTAATGCCCTTATCCTTACGGTAACGACAAATGGCCTCGCTGATGGCGAGAATATGGTTCTCATTGAAGCTCGTATGCAGCGAAGAGCCGCGATGACCCGATGTGCCAAAGGAGACGCGTTGCGTTGCGATGGCCGGGTCAGGCTTGCGATCGTAATAAGCTGCGATCAGGGCCGGGATGTCGGCCAGATGGGCAGGGTCCAGTGTCTTTCCGGCGCGGGGGCTCACAGTCGTCATGTAATCAGTTCCTTGATCAGGCCGTCATTACTATTCCCAATCAGGTGAAACCTTCTCAAGGCGTGAAGTCAATGCCGGAGGAAAGACCTGCGTGGTGCCGGGTCGATTGTCTGCCGATGTCAAAAAGCCTCATCAACAAGTTGATACAAAACCTGAGTCATCCTGAGAGCATGATGCGGCGTTAGGTGCCAAGGCATGTGCCCATGACCGAGTCACAGGACGATATGATGGATCTGAAAATGCCCCTCGCCCGCAGAGGGTTTCTGACGACAGCCCTGGGCGGCGCTGCCTGTGTGGCTTTGCCAGCGCGTGCTGCTGCTGACTCGGTCAGCCCGCCGAGCGTGATCACTCAACCTGCGCGCCGCTGGGGCAATGAGGCAGGGCCAGCATTTTTCCCTGACCCTGACGTTCTGGCAATCGATCCGTCTTTCAACGATCTGACTTATTTTGCAGCATCCATCAAACGGATCTGGAACAAGAGTGTCTGGACCGAAGGCCCTGCCTGGAGCAGCGAAGGTCGTTATCTGGTGTTCAGTGACGTCGCCCAGTCGAAGGCGCTGCGTTATATCTGGGAAACCGGAGAGGTGAGCGAATTCCGCCCCGACGGCTATTCCGCCAATGGTAATTGCTTCGATTATCAGGGACGTCTGATCACCTGCGAGGATTTTTTCCGCCGCGTCGTCCGGTTCGAGCATGATGGCAGCGTTTCGGTGCTGGCTGACAAGTTCGAAGGAAAAGGGCTGAATTCTCCCAACGATATCGTGTCCCATCCCGATGGCAGCATCTGGTTTACAGACCCTGGCTACGGCACGAATATCAGCGAAGGCCACGCCGATGAGCCGGGTGGCCCGACCAATCCCGATGGGAAGATCAAATGGAAGATCGGTCGTGAACTGATCGGCGAGATCGGCGGCACAAAGCGGCAGCAGGACCATGTTTTCCGCATTGCACCCGATGGCACGCTGAAGGCTGTTCTTGCCGAAAAAGATCTCGCCTGCCCGAATGGTCTGGTCTTCTCGCCCGATTTCAAGAAGCTTTACATCGCCTCGACCCCTGCTGGTCCCGGTCAGAAAAAGGGCGGTGATCAGGCAATCCACGTGTATGACGTGCAAGGCGACACCCTGACGAACGGTCGTGTCTTTGCCGATATGCGCTTTCATGGCGCCCAGATGAATCCTGACGGTTTCCGCGCAGATGTGTTCGGTAATCTGTGGTGTGGCGTGACAGGCCCCCTCGGTCTGTGCGGCGTTTTCGTCTTCAATCCGCAGGGCAAACTCATCGGGCGGATCCGTCTGCCGCAAGGCTGTTCGAACCTGACCTTTGCCGGGCCCAAGCGGGACCATATTGTTATGTGCTCCGGTAGCGCGTTGTTCATGCTGCAGGTTGGCGTGCAGGGAGCGGCGCCGTCCTGATCAGCACGTCGCGTAAAGTGGTGTGGTCGGCAGCAACCTCTCAGAAAAAGAGAGGTTGGCGGCTTACGCAGCCTGCCGGGATGATCTGATGAGGATTTCTTCGTCTTGTGGAAGAGGAGACTACTCACAAGGGCTGGTGTCAGACCACAGAGCGATGCAGTTTCGAACCTGCTATGAGCCCTGTGCTTTGAAGCTGCGTCTCATAGCGTGAGGGTCGTCATAATGGCGCCTTCATCCCATGTTTGCAGGGGGCGACGTGTCCTCTCAAGGCTGCTAAACGATTCATCATGATCCTTGCCTCTACCGCTCTCTCCTCCGATGTCTTTTCAACCCTGTGGCTTGCCATTGCGGGTGGCGGCGGTAGCGCACCTCCACGCGCGCCGATGGGAGGGCGTGGAGCACCGGGGCATAGCGGGCCGCCGCGTGGGCCGCGCTATCGCCGCTGGCGTCAGGGGCTCGCGATTGCAGCCGGGGTCGTGCTGGTGGGTGTGGTCGGTTCGGGCCTTTTTGTCTGGCATCAATACGAGCAGATCGCCTCTGATCTGCCGAGTGTTGACACACTCAAGACCTATCAGCCGCCGACCGTCAGCCGGATCTACACTTCAGATGATCGCCTTATGGCCGAGCTCGCTGCGGAGCGTCGGATCTATATGCCGATCAATGCCATCCCAGAGCGGGTGAAGAACGCGTTTATCGCGCCTGAAGATCAGAATTTCTACACCCACGCAGGCCTTGATCCTCTGGCAATCATCCGCGCCGAGCTGACCAACCTGACGCATCGCGGCAAACGGGCATTGGGCGCGTCGACCATTACGCAGCAGGTGGCGCGTAACATGCTGCTCAACAGCAGCGCCCGCACCCTCGAGCGTAAGGAGAAAGAGGCACTGCTCGCTCTGCGGATCGAGCAGACGCTTACCAAGAACAAGATCCTCGAGATTTATTTGAACGGGATCTATCTCGGTAATGGCGCTTATGGCGTGGCCGCTGCGGCGCAGACCTATTTCAACAAGCCGCTTGATCAGTTGACCGATGCGGAGGCGGCTTTCCTGGGAGCGTTGCCCAAATCGCCAGCCAATTACAACCCGTACCGCCATCCTGAGCGTGCGATCGAGCGTCGCAACTGGGTGCTGGACCGTATGGCGGAAATCCATGCGATTACGCGTGAGGCAGCCGAGGCTGGACATCAGGAGCCGATCATTCCCCATGATGCGGTTCGTTTCGGGCCGCTGGCGAATGCCGAGTGGTTCGGGAGCGAAGTGCGTCGTCAGTTGATCGACCGCTATGGCCCGGACCGCGCCATGCAGGGCGGTCTGGAGGTTCATACCAGCCTTGATCGCAAATTGCAGGATGCAGCGACCCTGAGTCTGAGACAGGGTCTCATGGAGTACGATCGCAGCCATAGCCGCTGGCGCGGCGCGGTGACGAAGCTCCATGATCCGATTGTTGCCAATGGCTGGGTTGCCCCGCTCAAGGAGGTGACCGCGCCCTCGGGCATGATCGACCAGTGGCGTCTTGCTGTCGTGCTCAATCCGGCACAGGGCCGCGTCGGCTGGCTTTCCCACGGTGTGGCGCAGGAAGGCAGATTCTGGCTAAGGACCTGACCTGGGTCCGGAGTGGCGGGTCTCTGTCGACGGGCGATGTGATCATGGTCGAGCCCCAGGCAGAAGCAGGGCGTGTCGCCGTGCGTCAGGTGCCGAAAGTGGAGGGTGCTCTGGTCAGTCTCGACGCCCGCACCGGGCGTGTGCTGGCCATGGTCGGCGGCTGGTCTTTCAAGGAGTCTCAGTTCAATCGCGCGACTCAGGCCCAGCGCCAGCCGGGCTCGTCTTTCAAGCCTTTCGTCTATCTCGATGCGATGGAGAGGGGGATCCCGCCTTCGGAGAAATTCGACGATGCCCCTGTTTCCTATGGGGACTGGCATCCGAAAAACTACGAGAAGGATAATTGGGGTCCGACCACCCTGCATGATGCGCTGCGTGAGAGCCGTAATCTCGTTACCATCCGCCTTGCGGCGCATCTTGGCATGAAATCCGTCGCTGATATGGCGATCTCGATTGGCCTCGTCGACAAGATGCCCCATGTGCTGCCTGCAGCGCTCGGTGCGGTTGAGACGACTGTGTTGAAGGAGGCGGGTGCTACGCCACGATTGCTTCGGGGGGGAGGCTGGTCACCCCAACGCTGATCGACTCCGTCCTGGATCGTGACGGTACCGTTCTCTGGAAGCCTGACGGGTTGGGGCTCGGCACCACCATGCAGCGCCCGATCAGACAGCGCCGGTTCCACAGCCCGCGCCGCCTGCGGGCACAGCTGACGCGGCTGCGCCTTCGGCCGCTACGCCTGCTCCGCCCGTCACCCCGACGGCGACAGAGCCGTCGCTGGCAGTGTCGAGGTGCCCCAGGTTCAGGATAACCGTCGTCAGGTCGTCAGCGCCGACAGCGCGTATCAGATTACGGCCATGATGCAGGATGTCATCGCGCGCGGTACGGGTCAGATTGCCGGTAAGGGCATTACGCGTGACATCGCAGGCAAGACAGGCACCAGTCAGGATTTCCGGGACGCATGGTTCGCAGGCTTTACGCCTGACATCGTGACGGTTGTCTGGCTCGGCTTCGACACACCGCAGTCTCTGGGTAAAAACGAGACGGGAGGACGGATCGCGGGCCCGATCTGGAACCGCTTCATGAAGGTGGCGTTCGAAGGACGGCCCGAGCTTAAATTCCGGGTGCCTGAGGGGATCACCCTGGCCCGCTATGACACCGGGCGTCTGATGGCGGTCGATGCCTTTAAAGCCGATCAGGTGCCGGGCATGAGCATCGCTCTGAATGGCTTTGGGGCAGGCACCGAGGCTCTGACCGCAGCCGATACCGGAACGGATCTTTACGATACCGAAAACGATATGGCGACGGCACCTGGTCAGGCATGGACAACCGATCCGGGCGGCGAGACATCGGGGGGGGCTAAAAAACTTCAGGCCCCGAATGCTCAACTGCAGGGTGACATTGGCATGGGCGGCCTTTATTGAGACCTGTACATTTTCTGGGAGCATGAATCATGTCGGCCGAAACCGAGGCCCTATCGGAGCAGATCAAGCAGTCGGTGGCGCTGCTGAGGAGGCATCTTTGACTGGGATGCTGCACAGACACGCCTCGCTGAGCTCAATCACCGCGTAGAAGACCCCGATCTCTGGAATGATGCTGACGCCGCGCAGAAGCTGATGCGCGAACGGACGCTTCTGGCGACGCAGATCGAAGGTGTCGAGAAAATCGAGCAGGATACTGCCGATATGATCGAACTCGTCGAGCTGGCGGAAGAAGAACAGGATCACGCTACGGTTGCCGAGATTATAGCGACCCTTCGTAAGCTGGCGGAACAGGCCGACGCCCGTCGAATCGAGAGCCTGCTCTCTGGCGAGGCGGACAGCAACGACTGTTATCTTGAAGTCAATGCAGGCGCAGGCGGAACCGAAGCTCAGGATTGGGCCGAGATGATGCTGCGTATGTATACTCGCTGGGCCGAACAGCGCGGCTACAAGGTCACCGTGATGGAGACCAGTGAAGGCGAACAGGCCGGGATCAAATCCGCGACGCTTCAGGTGAGTGGCACCAATGCCTACGGTTGGCTCAAGACCGAGGCCGGAGTGCATCGTCTGGTGCGTATCTCGCCTTTTGACGCAGCCGCACGCCGCCAGACCTCCTTTGCGTCTGTCTGGGTCTATCCTGTCGTGGATGACACGATCGAAATCGAGATCAATGACAGCGATCTGAAGGTCGACACGTTCCGAGCTTCAGGGGCCGGTGGCCAGCACGTCAACAAGACCGATTCTGCGATTCGCATCACGCATATCCCGACGGGAATCGTGGTGGCCTGTCAGACCGATCGTTCCCAGCATCGTAACAGGCTACGGCGATGCAGATGTTGAAGGCGCGCATGTACGAAGCCGAGCTGCAAAAGCGCGAAGCTGCTGCCGCTCAGACGGAAGCCGCCAAGACTGATATTGGCTGGGGGCACCAGATTCGCTCCTACGTGCTGGCTCCCTACCAGCTCGTCAAGGATCTGCGGACTGGGGTTGAAACAGGTAATCCGGATGCCGTTCTGGATGGGGCGCTGGACATTTTCATGTCTGCTGCTCTGGCTCAACGCGTGGGCGCAACGCGCTCAGAGGCAAGTGCCTCGGCCCAATAGGCTCGACGTTGAATTTTGAGGCTGAAGCTCCCGAATAGCGGGAGTTTCAGCCGTTTTTCGCGGCTTTAACAAATATTACTCTTGCAGTGAATTTATGTTCCGTTTCACTGTGTCGCAAAGTGTTGGACAGCCGAGGCGCCGGATTGGGCGCGGCGGTAAAACGACATGAACGAAATAAAACCGACTTGACAGCAGTGCCATACCTTTGCCCAATTTGCACAGGAGCCATGCGCTGAGAGCATGGTAAACATTTCGGGATGTGTCGGCCAAACTGACGCTAGACCGAAACGCAAGTCGCATGGGGCGGTTGCGATAATAACAAGTCGGTCCGCCCTTCTCGTCCCGGGAATGGCGGGGCACAGGACAGAGGGTTTGGAGTGACACAACCGATGAACTACGCCGAGCAGGAGCGACGCCCGACGAAGTACATCGTCGGCATCGTAATCGCTGTGCTCTTCCACATCGTTGTGATCTACGCCTTGATGAACGGACTGGGTTCGAAAATCGTCGAACAGTTCCATCCGCCGATCAAGACGAAGATCATCACGGAACCGAAGAAGCCACCGCCACCGCCACCGCCGCCACCGCCGCCGCAGATGACGACGCCGCCGCCACCGTACATACCACCGCCGAAGATCCAGATTCAGCCGCCGCCGCAGAAGCACGTGATCAAGCAGGTAACGCATGAGAAGCCCCCGGCTCCGATGCCGCCTGCCACTGTATCGGCTCCGCCGACGCCTTCAGCGCCAGTCGGACCGCCGGTTCCGGATCATTCTGCCGGTGCATCGCCGATCAACGGAGCGCGTCCGGTCTTCCCAGAGGAGATGCTGGAGGAAAACCGTGAAGGTAGCGTAACGGTTGCCTGCGATATCGGCACTGACGGTCGCACGTCCAACTGTGAGGTGAGCAACTCGACAGGCGGTCATGCCTTCGTCGAAGCCGCCATGGAGTTCCTCCGCAAGGCCCGTTACCAGCCTGCGGTCACGAATGGCCAGGCCGTGGTTGAGCATCACCACACCTTGCACATCAACTTCGCCCTTGGTGACGATTGAGTGCAGTGCGGTTGGGACTGGCTCCTGACCGCATCAACGAAAAGCTCGGAAGCCGCCTTCAGATCTGGCGCTTCCGGACGGATTGCGAGGGTTCGTGCCTTCGTAATCCGACAAAATGACAAACCGAGCCAACCCCGCCTTCCGGTGGGGGTGGCACTGCCAGAGTCCTTCTTGAAGGGGCTCTTTTTCAGAGGATTTGGAGTTAATGACGAGACTGTTCCGCCTTCCCGCTCTCGCCGCCCCGGCCCTGGCAGTCACGCTTGCCGTGGCGCAGGGTGTGATCGTGCCGACCGTAGCTCTTGCTCAGGAAACGCCGGCTGCTCAGCCTGACCAGGCAGCTCCTGCAGCTCCCCAGGCAGCTCCTGACGCCGCAGCACCGGCGCCTGCTGCTCCGGCCCTGATGCGGCTGCGCCTGCTGCCCCGGCTCCCGATGCAGCGGCTCCTGCTGCTCCGGCTCCTGACGCGGCTGCACCTGCTGCCCCGGCTCCGGATGCCTCTGCTGAGACGGCTGCTCCGAAGTCGCAGGAAAATCCTTACGGTCTGAGCGCGCTCTGGTCGAACGGTGATGCGATTGCCCGTGGCGTTCTGATCATCATGGTCATCATGTCCGCTGGTACCTGGATCATCATGGTCACGAAGTTCTTCGAGCAGGCGAAAGTCTTCTCAGCTTCGAAGGAAGCCGCTCGTGAATTCTGGACTAAGCCGACCGTTCAGGAAGGCGCTGCTGCCCTGACCCCGGCTTCGCCGTTCCGTTATATTGCTGAGACGGGTATCGTTGCTGCAGAGCATCACGAAGGTTCGATGCGCGACGCCATCGACCTGCATAGCTGGACTGCCATGTCCGTTCAGCGTTCGGTCGACACCATCAACACGCGTCTTCAGGGCGGTCTGGCCTTCCTGGGTACGGTTGGTTCCACCTCACCGTTCGTTGGTCTGTTCGGCACGGTCTGGGGCATCTACCATGCTCTGACAGCTATCGGCATCGCCGGTCAGGCTTCGATCGACAAGGTTGCTGGCCCGGTTGGTGAGTCCCTCATCATGACGGCTATCGGTCTTGCAACCGCTGTTCCGGCTGTTCTCGGCTACAACCTGCTCGTCCGTCGTAACAAGGGCGCCATGGACCGCGTGCGTAACTTCGCAGCCGACGTTCAGTCTGTCCTGCTTGGCGGCTTCCGTCACGGTGTGGCACCGACGACCGGTGGCGATCACAGCCCGACGACCACGACCACCAGCGCGCGAGTTGCCTGATCATGGCAATGAACGTCGGTGGGGGTGGTGAAGAAGACGAAGTCGTCTCGGCGATTAACACGACGCCGCTCGTCGACGTCATGCTTGTTCTTCTCATCATCTTCCTGATCACCATCCCGGTTGCGACGCATACCGTGAAGGTGCAGCTGCCGCGCGACGCCAACCAGCCGACCCAGACCAAGCCAGGCAATATCGTCCTGGCGGTCACGGCGAATGGTCAGGCGTTCTGGAATGAAGTTCCGTTGCGCGGTCATCAGGATCTGCTCGATCGTCTCGAGAAGATCGCGGTCATCAAGCCCCAACCCCAGATCCAGATCCGGGGTGACGGCAAGGCACGTTATGAGGCTGTCGGTAAGCTCGTTGCGACATGTCAGGAAGCTGGCATTTATCACATCGACTTCATCACCGAGCAGCCTCACTCCTGATCTCGGTCAGGACCCCAGCTTAAGGATGGCTCTGCCTCGGGGCAGGGCTATCCAGCTCCGTTTTTTCTGGTTGCCGGCACCTTGCCGGTTTCCGCCTGTTGGAGAGTTCTCTCATGGCCATGAGCGTTGGATCCGACAGCACACATGAAGACGAGGGCATCGTCGATATCAACACGACGCCCCTGATCGACGTCATGCTCGTGCTGCTCATCATGCTGATCATCACCATTCCGCTTCAGACGCATTCGGTCGCGCTCGATCTGCCGCAGGGCAATCCGCCGCCGAGCACGGTAGAGCCCAAGGTTGTCACGGTTGCGATCGATTTCGATAACTCGATCAGCTGGAATGGCACCCCCATGTCGTCCGAGGCCGATCTTCAGGCGCATTTCATGGACGCGGCCAACCAGCCGGATCAGCCCGAAATGCATATTCACCCTAATCGCCTCGCCGATTACAAGACAGTTGCCCACGTACTCGCCGATGCTCAACGTCTCGGCGTCACGAAGCTTGGCATTGTCGGTCAAGACCAGTTCATGGAAGGACAGTAAGTGCGTTTTCCCCGGTATTCTCGCGCCCTCCTAGCAGCCAGTTCCTTTCTGGCCGTTTCTTCTTCTTTGCCTGTCGTCGGAGCCTCGTGGCGCCTGCTGCCTACGCTCAGGATCAACTGAGCGCCAAGGTTGGCAAGCCCCTTCAGGAGGCACAGACGGCTCTGGGTGCGAAAAACTACACCAAGGCGATGAGTGCTGTTGATGCGGCTGACGCCCTGCCGGGGAAAACCGATTACGAAAAATATACCGTCGCCCAGATGCGCGCTGCTGTTGCAGCCTCTTCGGGTGACGTGGCGGCTGCGTCCAAGGCGTATGACGTGCTGATTGCGTCGTCACGCACGCCTGCCGCAGCCAAGCAGCAGATGATGATGGCCAATGCGACAATGGCCTATGGTGCCAAGGATTACGCGCACGCGGTTCCTGCGATCGAGCGCTATCTGAAGGCCGCCGGCCCCAACGCGCAGATGCAGGCGCTTTTGGTGCAGTCCTACTATCTGCAGCAGGATTACAAGAATGCTGCCCGTGTGCAGCAGGACCAGATCAACGCCGAAATCAAGTCGAAGCATATCCCCAGCGAGAACCAGCTTCAGTTCCTGGCAACGTGCTATCATCAGATGAAAGACACTGATAACGAGACGCACGCCTATGTGCTTCTGGCCAAGTACTATTCAAAGCCCGATTACTGGGCGATGCTGATCCATAATCTCGCGGCTGACCCCAAGCTGCCGGATACGCTCCAGTTCAACCTGGAACGCCTGCGTATGGCGACAGGCGTGCTCAAGGATCCTTCAGACTACATGGATATGGTCGAGCGCGCTGTTCAGGGAGGCCTGCCTCAGCTCGGCCTGAATCTGATGGATAAGGCCTATGCATCCGGTGCGCTGGGCAAAGACGCTGCTGCGGCACGCGAGGCACGCCTGAAGGCCATGGTTGTCAAACGCGCTGCAGAGACGAAGGCAAGTCTTGCCGCCGATGCCGACGCGGCTCGCAAAATGCCTAACGCTGCCCCGTCTTTGACGACCGGCTATAATCTTGTCCTCAATGGCCAGGTTGACGCGGGTCTCGCGCTGATGCGTGAAGGTCTTGCTAAAAAGCCGGCCGCACCGGAAGGAGCCAAGCTCCAGTACGGCATGGCCTGATGGACGCAGGTCGTACTCAGGATGCTGTCAAGGCGTTTGCTGAGGTGGGCGGTGACCATGGCACTGCAGATCTCGCGCAGCTCTGGACCCTACTGATTACAAAACCTTCAAAGTGAAGTGAGGCGCGTGTAAGCGCGCTTCCAACTTGTTGTTCTTGCGTTGTGGTAGACATAGATTGTATCAAATCTCGTTTACCACAGCATGATCGATGGGATGATGACGACAGTAACTCCAGTAACTGACCTGCCGGCTCGTATCCTTATCGTTGAAGATGATCCGGGTATGCGGACTCTGATACAGCGCGCGCTGCAAGGTGACGGATTTCGGGTTCGCAGTGTGGCCTCGGGTGATGAAATGTGGGACGCCCTCGCCGTGGGGCCAGTCGATCTTTTCGTCATGGACGTGATGTTGCCCAAAACCAGCGGCGTCGAGCTCTGTCGGGCAATCCGGGGAGGGCAAGGCACGAACCATCCCGGCGAAGCCCCTCTCGCACAAACTCCCATCATCATGGTCTCAGCACGTGGAGAAGAACGCGATCGCGTGCTCGGTCTCGAGATCGGTGCTGACGATTATGTCGCCAAGCCGTTCGGTCAGCGTGAGCTGTTGGCTCGTGTGCGTGCCGTGCTTCGTCGCGGACAAGGCATTGCGCCGACAGAAGTTGCGCGAAAAGAGACGATCCTGTTTGCTGGCTGGAAGCTCGATCTGCGTCGCCGTGAGCTGACGGATCCGTCCGGTGCCGTGGTCGAGATCTCCGGCGCCGAGCACGACTTGCTCACGAGTTTTCTCGATAACCCCCAGCGTGTGATCGCCAGAGACCGCTTGCTCGAGTTGTCACGCACGCGTCTTGGTGATGTGTCCGATCGCAGCATCGACGTTCTGGTGAGCCGCTTGCGCCGCAAGCTGGGCGACGATGCCGACGCCCTTATTCGCACTGTTCGCGGACTTGGTTATATTTTCGTGGCCGAAGTCGAGCGCGTTTAAGCGCTAATGCCTCTTTCCTCGGGAGCGAGGGGCAAAGCGCCCCGCGCCGTACATCTCTGGCCTTTGGGACTTGTGGGGCGGGTTAGCCTTGTTCTTCTCGTTGCTGTCGTACTTGTTTTTGTCGCCAGTGCTTTTTTCTATGAAGAAGCCGAGACTTATATCGATGACGACAGCAGGATCACTCAGCTCGCCGAGGAATTGAGCACCGACCTTCGGGTACTGCGCACGACGCCGATCAGTCAGCGTGGCCTGCTTGGAGCGCTGCTTTCAGATAATGGGATCAGCGTTGCCTGGCGCTCGGCCAACCAGCCTTTCGAGCCTGAGCAGCCGCATCGACTGCGTCGGGTAGAAGATAATCTGATTGCGACAGATCGTGATCTGGCGAAGGCCGATCTCCGGGTCTGGGCAGACCGGGCGGATTCCTCCAGCATTCATGGCAGCCTGCAGCTTGCAGATGGAAGTCGCCTGACTTTCAACGTCCCGGGAATCCTCAAGCATCGACACATGACCGGAGGGCTTGCATCGGCGGCGATTACCGCGGGTGCGGTAGCCCTTGCTGCGTCAATGATCGTTCGATCTCTTAGTACGCCTCTCAGAGCGCTGGCCCGGGTGGCTGACAGCATCGCGAAATCCGACGACATGGAATGGACCATGGTCGATGAGCGAGGGCCGCGCGAGGTGCGAGGGCTCGCCCATGCGATCAATAAGATGCAGCACCGCATTCGTCGTCTCATCAGCGACCGAACCGAAATTCTTGCCGCTGTTTCTCATGATCTGAGAACGCCACTCGCGCGCCTGCGCCTGCGGGCGGGTTTTATGGATGATGAAGAGACACAAATGGCGATCGAAGCCGATATCGATGAGATGGAAGCCATGGTGACCGGTGTGCTGGCTTATCTTGCCGGTGATCTGGATCCCGAGCCGATCAAGCCGGTCGATTTGGTCGCAATACTGAACACTTTGCTCGACTCCCATAGTGATAGGGGCAGAGAGACCAGTTACGCGGGCCCGGATCGTTGTCAGGCCTGGGTCCGGCCTCTGGCCATCAAGCGTGTGTTTGCCAATCTGATCGATAACGCCTGCAATTACGGTGGTGACGCTCATGTCACTCTTGAATCGGATGGAAAAACGGCCCTCATCTCAGTGATCGATGATGGTCCCGGTATTCCGGAAGAGGAGCTCGAAAAAGTACTCTCCGCGTTCTATCGTGTCGAAGGGTCTCGCTCTCGCGCGACGGGCGGCATGGGACTCGGTCTCGCAATCGTCACGCGTGAAATCGGTCGTGCACGGGGAAAGGTAAACCTGCGTAATGTCACCGGGCGCGGATTATGCGTCGAGATCACGCTTCCGCTCGTCGTGGCTCAGGTCTGAAATTGGGATAAAGGACTTGCGTAGTCGCGATTGATGCCACATCTCACAGCTATAACTGAGAACCGAGAGCTGTGATGTTCATCGAGACCGAAGATACGCCCAATCCCGCCACCCTGAAGTTCCTGCCTGGTCGCGCTGTGACCGGCCATCGAGGCTCGGCCGATTTCGCTGACCCTCAGGCAGCTGAAGGCCGGTCGCCCCTCGCTAAGACGCTGTTTGGCGTCGAGGGCGTTTCTGGCGTGTTTCTTGGCAGTGACTTCATTTCGGTGACCAAGACGGAAGAGTTCAGCTGGACAACGCTCAAGCCTCTTCTTCTGGCTGCGATCACGGGTCATTTTGAGTCTGGTGCTGCAAGTCTGGAGTCTGTTGCTGAGGCGCAGGAAGAGACGATCGCCCCTGAAGACGAGGCTGTCGTGGCTCAGATCCGAGAGTTGCTCGACACAAGGGTCAGGCCAGCCGTTGCAGGAGATGGGGGTGATATCGTATTCAGAGGCTACCGCGACGGTGTTGTGCGTTTGACGATGCAGGGTGCCTGTGCGGGCTGCCCGTCTTCGCGTGCCACGCTGAAACACGGGGTTGAGAATATGCTGCGTCACTACGTGCCTGAAGTGATTGCGGTCGAACAGGTTGAGGATTGAAAACGTGAGTGAAAATCATCCAGCGTCCCTTCCGACGGAGTCACTGGATGATGCGTCGCTCGATCAACTCTTCCGGCAGGCGCGTTCTCCCCGTGGGTGGGACAATCTGCCGGTAGACCGTGAAGCGCTGGTTTCGTTGTACGAGCTTCTCAAGCTCGGCCCTACGTCAGGCAATACCTGCCCGGCGCGCTTTGTTTTTCTGACCTCTGACGACATGAAAGAGCGTCTGCGTCCGGCTCTTTCCGCGGGAAATGTCGAGCTTTGTCTCGCTTCCCCTGTAGTCGTTCTGGTTTGTCATGATCCACTCTTTTTCGAACATCTCCCCCGCCTGAGTCGGGACGAGTCGTTGCGCAACTGGTTTGCCGCCGATGTTGGCCTGTCTGAAGAAACGGCCTTTCGCAATGGCTCGCTGCAGGGCGCCTATCTGATCCTTGCAGCACGTGCTCTGGGTCTCTCTGTTGCGCCTTCTCGGGCTTTGATGCATACGCCGTTGAAGAAATATTTCTTGGCGATACGGGGTGGCGGATCAATTTTGTAGCTGGCCTTGGCTACCCCGACGCCCAGATTTTGCCCGAGCGAGCGATGCGTCTCGGCTTTGACGAAGCCTGTCTTATTCTCTGATGTCCATCTCAGGGTCGACGCGTTCCCTCGTTCTCAACGGTGCGTCTCTCGGTGCAGGATCGAGTGGAGATGTTGCAGCGTTTCTCGGACGGGAGCGCGTCGCCTATCGACGGCTCGAAGGACTGAGTGCGACAGCGTCTCTCGCATTGATCTGTCAGGAAATGCTACGCGCGCTCGATTGGCAGGATGGACCAGAGCGGCTTGTGGCTGTTACGGGACCCGGATCGTTTACCGGGCTGCGGGCAAGTCTCGCCTTGGCCGACGGTCTTGCATTTGGGTGCGGGGCAACCCTTCATGGGGTGACGACGGGTCAGTGCTTTCGATCTAACCCGGAATGGGCTGAAGCCGTCTGCGTGACTCAGGCGCGGCGCAACCGGATTTTTGCGGAGCATAGCGACGGAACCTTCTGGGCGGGCTCACCTGAGACCTTTGTCCTACCAGAGAGCGCGCTCGTTATCGGTAATGGCGTCGAGATGCTGCACCATCAGAATGTGCGGAAGATACCAGTGATGCAGCCTGATCTTGCCTTAATTTTCGAGGCAGGCCTGAATGTTGCCTCGAGCGATTCCTTGCAGCCGCTTTATGTCGATGCGCCCGAAGCAAAAGTGCCGGCGCAGGGCTTGCGTCCCTTTCCCGTCTAGAAATGGCGACGCCGGTTTTTCTGTCTGTCGGAGCAGAGTATTCTGCACTATGCGCGGCTTTGCATGAGCAGTGTTTCACCGGGAAAGATCGCTGGTCCACTGAGGCCTTCGAAAGCCTCTTTTCGTCTCCCGGAATGCTTACCTGGATTTCCGTACAGCAGGACAAACCTGCTGGCCTCTTGATGCTGCGACATGTTGGCGATGAAGCTGAGATTCTGACGCTATGCGTTCTTCCCGAACATCGCAGAAAAAATGTGGCATCGGCTCTTCTGAGGCAGGGTTGTCGAAATCTCCGCGAGCAGGGCGTCGAAACGCTGTTCCTTGAGGTCAGCACGCATAATCACGGCGCGGTCGCTCTCTACAAAAATTGGGGTTTTACAGAGTGCGGCCTCAGGAAAGCTTACTACCAAGATGGAAGCGACGCGGCTGTCCTCTCTTACTGTTTGTTTAATGAAATCGTGTAATCATGCTCAGTGCGAGCGCCGGTTTGTAGACGTTCTCCACTCTGCCCCAGTGTTTTGAGAAGAATCTCAACATTTTTCAGGGTTTCCTCCCCATGCAGGAGAATATCCAGACGACTTCCTGTGGGGGTTTTATCCAAAGCAAGTCGGACATGTACGGTCGTCATTGGACAGATCTTGTCTCGAATATCAACGATTTTAGCGCTCATAATAATTAAAACCTACGAATAGTTATTATATTTTCTTGTCTTTGGTTGATCAGTCAGTATACCTTTCTAAAGAATGTTCTTTAGGGAGAATTCGCATGTCCGAACAACCGGATAACTTAACCCTTCAAAAGCTCACAACGCAGATTATTTCTGCCTATGTCACTCATAATGAGATATCCGGTCAGGATCTACCCAATCTCATCCGCACAGTTCATCAAACACTGTCGAATGTGGCTCATGCGAAGCCTGAGACTGTCAAACCGACCCCGGCAGTCTCGCCCAAAAAATCAGTATTTCCCGATTACATCATCTGCCTGGAAGACGGTAAAAAGCTCAAGCTCCTGCGTCGTCATCTTCAGACGGTGTACGATATGACGCCCCAACAATATCGCGAGCGTTGGGATCTGCCACCGGAATATCCGATGGTTGCGCCCAATTACGCCAGTCATCGCTCGAATCTGGCGCGCAAGATCGGGCTTGGCCATAGGCGGTGAAAAAGCGGCCCGATCTCCGCTACTTAACGTTGGCAAAGAGCTTCTTTTTCGGCTACGCCCTATCTCATGGTATCTGAAGCGAAAGCTGACGCAAAGCGAAGCGGGCGGGCTCAGGATGAGTCGCGCATCGGTCAATTATGCATCGAACGTGGCCTGAAGATGACAGGGCAGCGTCGCGTGATCGCGCGCGTCCTGTCCGAGGCTGAGGATCACCCCGATGTCGAGGAGTTGTACCGTCGTGCGGCACAGCTCGATTCTCGCATTTCGATTGCAACCGTCTACCGCACGGTAAGGCTGCTCGAGGAAAAAGGGATCCTTGAGCGCCGCGACTTTGGTGGTGGACGTGCCCGCTATGAGGCGAGCGAACCCGGACATCAACATCATTATCACCTGATCGATGTCGATAGCGGTCATGTCGTCGAGTTTGAGGACGAGGATCATGCTGCGATGATGGAGACGCTGGCCCGTCGTCTGGGCTTCGACCTGGTCTCTCACCGCCTTGAGCTTTTTGGCCGTCGACTGCCGCAGAACAAGAGTGAACCGACGGGCCAGGACGGATGACCGACAAGCCTTCACACGATGAGATCCTTCGCCTCCTCGTGACGGATGGAGAGAGCACGACACAGTCAGGTCAGTCGCTCTCGACCCTCGAACTGGCCAGAGATTCTTTTCCGGAGCTTCGTGGGGGGCAGCTGGGTCTGAGACTCGCAACGACCGATGCCGAGCGCGATGCGGCTCAGGCGCTCCGTTACCGTGTGTTTTTTGAGGAAATGGGCGCCCGTCCGGACGAGCGCACGGCGCGGCTCAAGCGTGATATCGACGAGTTTGACGAGGTCGCCGATCATCTGCTTGTCATCGACCATGCTGTGTCCTCCGGGGCGGAAGGCGTCGTTGGCACATATCGTCTTCTCAGCAGCGATAGAGCCGCTCTCCTCGGGCGTTTTTATACGGCGAGTGAATACGATATCTCCCCTCTGACGGAATTTCCGGGGCGTCTTCTCGAAGTTGGGCGCTCCTGTGTCGATCAGCGTTATCGTGGCCGTTCCGCAATGCAGCTGCTTTGGCGCGGAATAGCCTCTTATATCTTCCTGCATCGGATCGATGTTCTTTTCGGCTGCGCCAGCCTGCCCGGAACCGATCCGGAAACAATGGCTGATGAGCTGACCTATCTCTACCATAATCATCTGGCGCCACCGGCCCTGCGTATTCGTGCGCTGCCGAACCGCTACGTCGATATGCAGCTTCGTGATCCTCACACACTGGATCATCGCAAATGCCTCTCCGGGCTGCCTCCTCTGATCAAGGGTTATCTCCGTCTCGGGGGGTTCATTGGAGATGGTGCGGTAGTCGATGAGCAGTTCAATACGACGGATGTGGCCGTTCTTGTGAAAAGCGAGCTCTTGGCTGACAAGTACTACCGTCATTATGAGCGCCGTCTGAGGGACGCGCTCGAGTAATTCAGGAGCAAACAGTGATTTTCCGGCTCTGGAACTCTCCCTCCCCGCCGAGCCGGCTTCCATTTTCCACCGGGAAAATGATTCTGGCCGATCTTTTCGTCGGTGCAGTTGCTGCTCTGGCTCTTCCGCCTCTGTATTTTGTGCCTGCTTTGGCTCTGGGGCTTCTCTATCTTTATCGGTGCACGCAGGATGCTCAGAGCCTGCGCCGGGTTGCGATTCACGCGTTTTTCTTCGGGCTCGGGTTTCACACGGTCGCACTTTCCTGGCTCACTAATGCCATTCTGACCCGGGCTCACGAGTTCTGGTGGGCGGTCCCGATTGCGGCGCCAGGATGCGCACTGGTTCTTGCGCCTTTCATCATGGTGCCAGTCCTTCTTTGCTGCCTTTTCCCTTCAGGTCTGCCGAGGATTCTGGCGCTCTCGGCGTTCTGGACACTTGCCGATATGGGCAGGGTCTTCATCTTCACGGGATTTCCCTGGAATCCGACCGGGAGCGTGCTCGAGTTTCCGGGCGTTTTCGGTGATCTTCTCATCCAGCCTGCGGCGATCATCGGTGTCGACGGTCTGACTTTTGTTGCGGTGCTGGTAGGTCTTCTGGTCTGGCACAGTCGGGCAGCGCGATTTGGCCTGCTTGGCGGCCTCGTGGTGTGGATGGCTGCGAGTGGTTACCGGCTGTCTCATCCGCGCCTGATGTCTGTGACGAACCCTGTCGTGGCCCTGATGCAGGGCAACGTGCAGGAGCGCGACATTCTCTCCCGATCCGGGGCGATGGGTGCATTTGAGCTCTATTTGCGTCTTACAAATGAAGGCGTGACCAAAGCGCGCGGCGTCGCTGCCGATCGTAGTATCGTCTATCTCTGGCCGGAGACAGGGTTTCCCGGCTTACTGGATGAAGACGAGGCCGCGCGACGCCTCATTGCTCAGGCTGGCGATGGTGCCTGGGGCATGATCGGCTCGGATCGGCGGGATGCCGAGAACCATTTCTATAACAGTATGATGGTTCTCGACGAGAGCGGTCATTTGCAGGCGACTTACGACAAGGCCACCCTCGTTCCATTCGGCGAGTACCAGCCGCGCTTTATTCCGTTCAATCTTTTGCCGGACCAGCTCACGCCCGGAAAAGGTCTCGTCACCTGGTCGCTTCCGGCTTTGGGTGTTGTCGGTCCTATGGTCTGCTACGAGGTCATTTTTTCCGGACATGTCATTGGTCCCAAGCGGCCTCACTGGCTTGCCAACGTGACCAATGACGCCTGGTTCGGCAATAGTGCCGGACCCAGACAGCATCTGGCGACAGCCAGAATGCGTGCGGTTGAGGAAGGGCTCCCGGTCGCTCAGGCAGCGAATATGGGTGTCACTGCGGCTTTCGATGGATCGGGTCATGAACTGGGTCGTCTTCCCTGGGGCCGCCCGGATAGCCTTGTTGTTGCCTTGCCCTCGCCACAAGAACCGACCATTTTTTCTCATTATGGAAGGAGTGTGCCAATAATTCTCTGTGTATTAAGTCTTGTTCTGGCTGTTTTCCTTGGGTTTGTTCAGGATTAAAAAATAAAAGGTTAATGCACCGCGATTGGCGCTTGTGTTTAACCTGATATATGAGTCCTTGTGTATGAGTAATACCACGAAAAGCGCTTCGGCTGCTGGCCCGATAGACGCCCTTGTGGGAGCGCGTATTCGCTTGCGCAGGACATTATTGGGAATGTCTCAGGAAAAACTGGGTGCAGCGCTCGGCCTGACTTTCCAGCAGGTGCAGAAATACGAAAGAGGGGCGAACAAGGTCGGTGCCAGTCGGCTCTATGAGATGTCTCGGGTGCTCGATGTGCCGATCGGTTTTTTTTTCGATGATGTCGGAGCAGGTCCTCGGCAACCCAGCGCGTTTGAGGCGCTCTCATCCGGGTTTGCGGAGGTGCCTCCAAGCTTTCGTCGTGGAGGTGAGGCAGCAGAGCGCTCACCTTCACGTTGGACAGGAGAAAGAGATAACCTCGACCTGGACGAGGCGTCAGTCGAGCTTTTGCGAGCATTCCAGCGCATCGCAGACGATAAGGTGAGGCGCCAGCTGGTTAACCTCGTCAAAAGCATGGCCTCACCGAAATAAAAAGCGTCGCTCAAAGACGCTCGCCGTTCGGGCCTATTCGCGTCGCAATACCTGGTCTGTCAGGAAGGAAGCGAGCCTTCCCGCGACGAAATCCTGTTTGAGCAGCCCTTCATCGTATTCATGTTCGACCCAGTGTAGAAAGGGAATGCGCCCTTCTGCCTGGCTTTGATAACGCAGGATGAAGGCGTCCAGTATGCCGGTCCGCGAGCGGTTGAAATGGCCGAACCGCCAGTGGAGTTGTCTGAGCGCCGTGGCAGCGCTGCCACCTTCGAACAGGATCACAAGCGCTGATGCCAGACCGGCCCGGTCCGCGCCGGATTTGCAATGCATCAGCATTGGCATCTGGATGTTCTTATAGAGATTGGCAAAGCGCAAGATGCGGTCCCGATGGGGCGCGCCACGGCTCTCGAAGGCCATATCGACATGGTCGAGCTGGAGCTTTTTGGCTGCCTCACGCGATAATGCATCCGAACCGCAGCGGCGATGTCCGCGCAAATTGACCAGCGTGCGCAGGCCCAGACGCTTTTTCAGTCGTGCGAGGCGGGCCGGGGTTGGGTGATTACAACGATAGACCTTGCCGGAAACGACCTCAGCGAGATTGGTCCAGGGCAGGCGAAAGATTGCATGGTCGACAAACAGACTGTCGATCCAGCCTTTCGGCGGCCGCGTGGTGTAGCAGGCGATCCATCGAACACGTAAGCACTCCTTGAGACAATCCGCCTTGCCTGCCGCAGCCAGATCCATCCGTCAATTGCCGCGGCTGGGGGAGGTTGATAGAACCTGTCTTATGCGCTCCACCCCGCTTCTCATCTTGATGACGGTTCTTACCGGCTGCGCGGGAGACGCCTTCAGCCCTCCCAAGCCCGATCTTGCCGTCAATGGACCGCCTGGTCATCCACCGGGGCGCCCTCCTCATCGCGACCGTATGGCGCGTGCCTATGCGTCATTACCCATAGCAGTCCCGGGTATGGATGGAGGTCCCCCCATGTTGCCAGGCTTGGCGACAGAGACAGTGACGCGCGAAGTCAAACCGGAATTCGCTGTACCGGATGCGGAGGTTTCGTATGGGGCAAAGGATGCCGGGCACCCGTAACTCTGTCACGGATCGTCAAGTCGGGTGTGGCGATTTTGAGAATGTGTGGAGCGACGAAAAGACCGTCGCGCACTGCCCGGTCTGGCTGACCACCGTACCGAAAGGGAGTACGGACGTTCCTCAGAATGACTTCAGGAATTGGGCCCGTCTTTGACGCGCGCAATAAATGTCTCGATGTCTGAAGGCCGATGAAGAGGGTCGTCTTATGACGACCACAGTTCATTTCGTTGTGCGCTGACCTCTCGCACTGCGGATGCGAGCGTGCCAGCCTGCTGGTCAGGCGCTGATGCGCCGAGCTTCTTCCGGGAGCATGACCGGAATGCCGTCCCGAACCGGATAGGCAAGTCCTGCCCCCTTGCTCACGAGCTCCTGGGCTTCGCGGTCATAGACGAGCGCTTCCTTGGTGACTGGGCAGACGAGCATGGAGAGGAGCGTGGATCGAGATCTTGGGCCATGGAGAAATCCTGTTGCTTGATGAGGCTGGAGTGAGCGAAGCCGAGCGTCGCACGAGGCTGTTTTTCCGCTCACTCTTGATACGTCTGTGCGATGGTCAGGAAAAGAGAAGAGCCGAAAGCTTGCGGCGGGCGGGAAGGGTTGCCGGGTCGCTATTGCCCCAGGCCTCAAAGAAGCGGAGGAGTTCAGTGCGGGCTGCCCCTTCGTTCCACTCGCGGTCCTTCCGGATAATTTCCAGAAGCGTCTCGGCGGCTTCGCTCTTGTCTCCTGCGCCATTAAGCGCACCTGCCAGTCGGAACCGAAGCGCCAGATCGTCTGGGGCGGCGGCGCATTCTGCACGAAGACCATCGAGAGCAGAGGCTGCCTGACGGCTTTCTTTATGAAGAGCAAGCGCTGAGCGTGCACCGGAAATGGCGGGATGATCGCTCAGCTTGGGAGGCACCTGGCTCAGAGCCTCGTCGGCACCTTCTGCGTCATCCAGTGCGATGAGGGCCCGGATCATGCCGCCCCATCCTTCGGGGTTCTCTGGCTCGATCTCAAGCAAAGAGGCATAAAGGCTCGCTGCCTCTGCTGCTTGTCCGTCTTGCAGGGCGGCTGTTGCCGCAGCAAGAATATCGGCGCTTGGCAGGGAAGCTCCGGTTGATTTCAGGACCTGCTCGATGAAGCGACGTACTTCGCTTTCCGGTTGGGCGCCCTGCATGATGTCCAGGATCTGGCCTTTATAGAAGGCAGCAACCAGAGGAATGGACTGGATCGGAAGGCCAATCTGACCGAGCTGAGCTGCAAGAGCCGCATTGGCCTCGACATCGACCTTGACCAGCTTGACCCGCCCACCAGCAGCGGTAACGGCCCGTTCCAGGATGGGTGTGAGCTGTTTGCAAGGGCCGCACCAGCGCCCAGAAATCGACAAGAACGGGCATCTGGCGACTGGCGTCCAGAACCTCAGGCATGAAGCTGCGCTGATCGGCATCGACGATCATGGCGCCAGAGACCGGCGCGCCAGGCGTCGCCTGAGGCTGCGGAGGATTTTGCCCAATGATGTAGTCCATGACGTCTCTCTGTTCTAAGGCCACGCGGTATAGAAAGCGGTGCCGTTTACCAAGCTTGGCTACAAGATTGTTCTGAACCCCTTTGGAAGCAAGCCCGACAACGACGTGCCTGCATAAAGTGAAAAAAAGCGATTTTCCTGAAAAAACCCTCTTGCGCCACAGCGCTGTAAGCAATATTAACCCGTCCAACGGAACGCGGGCGTAGCTCAGGGGTAGAGCACAACCTTGCCAAGGTTGGGGTCGTGGGTTCGAATCCCATCGCCCGCTCCAGACAAAGCTTTTCTTGTCTGGAGCGTCGCTTCCGAAATCAAAATAAAAAAACATGATCTGGTTCCGAATACAGATCTATTGTTTCTCACTTCTGTGTGAGCTCATTGAGGCAAAAGCCTTATTCCTTAAGGAATTCTACCTTGCAGGTAAGAATTGCTCGAGCGCTAAAGGTTGCGCTTATAAAATAAGAAATTAAACCGTCCTGCGATAACAAAAAGATAGCGCGGCGGAAATTTGAGACATTTTTCTTCATCTTCGTTAGAAAATAGAAATCCAGTATTTTCTGCATATATTCACTTACTTGTGATGTGTGTGATCTTTCTTTCGATAAGTAAAGTCCATGCTTCTGAGGATGCGCCTCAACCCAAGCATGAGCAATGGTATACTGGGTCGCTCATTTCGCCATCTGGCCCGCAATTCAAGGCAGGTGTTCTCGGGATTGAGCCCTACTTCACCTATAATCAGGCCGTGGACTATTTAGGGGCGAATGGCTCAAGCATGCCGATGGCCTCTGGTCAGAGGACGGTCGCAAACTCGACGATGGTCAAATACGGCCTGACCGACCACATCAGTATCCAGATTTTTCCGGCAATCAGCTATCGCTGGAAAAAGCATGAGGGGAATACAAGCGGGCTGAAATTCGGCGATCTCCCCGTTGACGTGTTGTGGCGTTTTCTCGACCCGGACCCCAAACGGTACATTCCCTCCCTGAGTCTGTTTGCTGGCATGCTGATGCCAACGGGGGACTATACCCAGCTTGGCCGAAGTCAGGATGGAGCCGGGAACGGTGCCTATGTTTTTCGGACCGCGCTGGTCGAGCAATCTACTTATGAACTGCCCGACGATCATACGCTGCGTCTTCGTATGTGGGGGATGTTCCGCCGGGCCGTCAGCTCGGCGCGCCTTCAGGACATGACGAGTTACGGTACGACCAAAGGTTTTGTCGGTCGTGGACGTCCCGGGATGAGCGGCCAGACGGGTTTCTCTCTGGAATTCGGATTCAATCAACGTCTGGTTCTGGCGCTGGATGTGGCGCGTGACTGGGCCAACGGGGCAAGGGTCTGGGGCTCTTATCGCGGGGGAAGACGGATCGATCGCATCAGTGCGGCTTCAGGTGACTGGATGGTGGCCCCTGCGCTCGAATATAGCTGGTCGCCGCGTTTCGGCGTTGTCGCGGGGGCATCCACCTTTTTTGCCGGACATAACACCAATCTGACCGTTTCGCCTCAGGTTGCGGTCAATATGATTTTCTGACCGCGATCTTGCGATCGCAGTTGTCCCTCAGGGCTTGCTTTGCGAAAGGGAGGGCGTCACGCTTCTTCCAAGTCATATCCTGAGGAAAGTTACCGTCATGGCGGCTGAAGGCCAGTCTCGTACCCTGCATCGCCATCTCGGTCCGTTCAGCCTGCTGATGATGGGTATCGGGAGTGTGGTGGGGGCAGGAATCTATGTTCTGCCCGGAATAGCGGCAGCGCATTATGCCGGTCCTGCGGTCTCTCTCAGCTTCGTGCTCGCCGCAGTCAGTTGCGGTTTTATCGGGCTTTGCTACGCGGAACTGGCTTCGGCTCTGCCCGATGCGATGGGCGGAGCCTATGGCTATGCCAGAGCGATCCTTGGGGTCGGCCCGGCCTGGTGGGTCGCGTGGATGTTGGTGCTTGAATATGCCCTGGCCGGTTCGGCTGTCTCTGTTGGCCTGACTGGCTACCTTGCCGGGTTCCTCAAATCCTGTGGCGTCGTTTTGCCGCAGGCCATCGCAGCGTCGACCGTCACCTGGCAGGCAGGCGGCTTTCATGTTGCCGCTCAGATTAACGCGGTAGCGCTGGTTCTGGTCATGAGCCTCGGGTTGATTCTCTCAAGGGGTATTCGTCAGGCAAGCCGGGCGAATGGGGCGTTCGTCCTTCTCAAGCTGGCCGTTCTGATCGTGTTCGTCTGGGTTGGCTCGACTCATGTAAAGCCAGCACTCTGGCATCCGTTTTTGCCTCCGTCAGAAGGAGGCTTTCATTTCGGTCTGGCAGGCTTGCTGCGTGCTGTTGCTGTCGTGTCTTTCGCGTATCTCGGGTTTGACTCCATCTCTATCGCAGCCTCCGAGGCGCGAAATCCTGGGCGAGATGTGCCCTTCGGGTTGATTGGAGCGCTTGCCATCAGTGCGCTGCTCTACGTCATGGTCTCTCTCGTCATGACAGGGCTTGTGCCGTTTCGTGATCTCGACGTCGCAAGTCCTGTCTCCCTTGCGGTACAGGCGCTTGCCATGCCGGTGCTGGGGCTGATTCTGCAATTCGGCTCGGTTATCGGTCTGGGATCGGTGCTTTTCGTCAGCCTCTATGGACAGTCGCGTCTCTGCCATATTCTTGCGCATGATCGGTTGATGAGCCCGGCACTGAGCCTGGTCGACCCGAAAAGCGGAGCACCGGTCCTGGCGATCGCGCTGACGACGGTTCTCACAGCACTGACAGCGGCTTTACTGCCTATCACGCTTCTGGCGGATCTGGTCAGCATAGGCACCATGATCGGTTTTGTCGTGATTGCGATTGCGGTGATGAAACTGCGTGGCGAAAAAGGGAGAGATCGGTCGCGGTTTCGAGTGCCTCTCCCCGGTATTCAGCTCGGATTATACTGGATTGGAATCGTGCCTGTCCTGGCGATCATGACCTGTCTGGTCAATCTGGGCACTGTCCTGACTGATCTGGTCGCTCAAACTCTGAGAGGCGACTGGATCCCGCTTGGTTTTCTCGCGTTCTACTGCTTCGCCGGATGGATCATCGGGCGCAGAAGCGCGGCTGTTTTGAGCGGAACGGAATGAGGGGGAAATTCAATGGTGCCGACACTCGGAATTGAACCGAGGACCTACTGATTACGAATCAGTTGCTCTACCCCTGAGCTATGTCGGCGTCCATGGCGCGGTGCTATAGCCGAGACCGCCTGTTACTGCAACAGGGCAAACACCTATCTCTGGACGGAATCGTTCGCTAGAATATGTTTTATGTCTGATCGCTTCCACAAGCGCCTGTGGCGTAACGCCGTCACGATGACCACCGCAAACGTACCCAGCCCGACCCTGAGAGTCGTGGAGGGATTGCGGGAGTGTCCGTGCTGCGGGCTTTTTCAGACGCTTCCCCGATTACAGCGTGGGCAGGTTGCCTATTGCAGGCGGTGCGACGCTCAGCTCGCGCGGCGGAGCAACACCCCTCCGATTGCCGCTCCGGCAGCTTTCTGTCTTGCTTCTCTCGCGCTGTATCTTGCTCTGTTCTTCACCGAGCTTCTGACAATCAATGTGCATGGCAGGGTCAATACGGTCACGATCCTGACGGGGCCGATCGAACTCGGGCGAGAGGGCTTTGGTGAGATTGGCCTGATCGTCGGACTGACCACGTTGATCATGCCCGGCATCGCCATTGCGTTGATGGGCGCCATTCTGATCGGCGCCAGCCGAAGGCAGATGCCCGATTGGGCTCCGAGACTGATGTCCTGGTACGACCGGCTGCGCGAATGGTCGATGATCGAAGTCTATATTCTTGGTGTTTTCGTTGCCTATACCAAGCTCGTGGATCTCGCGATTGTCGATCTTCGTGCCGGGATCTTCCTGATCGCTGCGTTGATGATCACACAGGCTGCGACTGATTCCACGCTGGACGTCGAACGGATCTGGCTCAATCGCGACATCCGTGACGAGATTGAAGATAATCAGGGACGCATCCTGCCAGTCGAACATATTACGGCGACAGACGAGTCGATGCCGCCCATTCAGCATATGCTGTCCTGTCACGCTTGTGGGCTGGTGATGGCGTTCGATCAAGAAGTGCCGCGTGAAGAGGACATGGGAGACTGCCCGCGCTGTCACCAGATTCTGAAACGGCGCAAATCGAACAGCCTGATCAATGCGTCTGCTCTGCTTCTGGCTGGGGTGGTCTGCTATATTCCGGCCAACCTGTTCCCCATCATGACCTATACGAAGATGGGGCAAGCGAATACGAGCACGATCATCCACGGCGTTATCGAGCTCTGGAATTCAGATCTGATACCTCTTGCCCTGCTTGTTCTTTTCGCGTCGATCACGGTGCCGGTTCTCAAAATCGTCTCTCTGGCCTTCATGGTTTTCAGCACATGGCGGAAACAGAAGCGGGGACTAAAGTTGATGACCAAGCTTTACCGTCTTGTCGATTTGATAGGTCGCTGGTCAATGATCGACGTGTTCATGATCTCGATTCTGGTTGCGATCGTTCATTTCAACTTTCTCGCCAATGTTGTGGCAGACCCGGGCGTGGTCTTCTTCACCATCGTCGTCATCGTGACAATTTTTGCAGTACATAGTTTCGATCCTCGCAGCATGTGGGACGCCGCTGGGGAAAACGGCCCCGTGACGATCCCCGACGAGGCGAAACAAAATTCCGACCCGGGAGGGATCTCCAACGGAGATTCTTCATTTTCTCCTCACGATATGGAGCCCGAGCGCGCGTGAGCGACCAAAACGATCAATCCCCCGCCCCTAAAAAGGCCGGGATCAGAAAGACACGCTTTTCGGTCATCTGGCTGATCCCGATTATTGCCATCGTGATCGCGGGCTGGCTGGCCTGGCGCGGCTTCGCCAATCGCGGGCCGGATATCACGATCACCTTCGACACGGCCTCGGGGCTGACGGCTGGCCAGACGCAGGTCAAGAACAAGGCCGTCACGCTGGGAACGGTGCAGGATATCAGCCTGACGCCCGATATGCGTCGGGTCATCGTCCATATTCGCATGAACGGTGATACGGAAGACATCCTGACGGATCACACGCGCTTTTGGGTTGTGCGTCCGCGCATCAACGGCGCCAGCATCACCGGGCTCGAAACCCTTCTCTCCGGGGCGTACATCGCCATCGATCCGGGTGAGAAAGGTGGTCGCTATGAAAGCAACTTCACCGGTCTCGAAGCAGCGCCGGGTGTGAGGTCTGACCAGCCTGGGTCGACTTTCATGCTCGTTTCACCCACGCTTGGCTCGATTGGTGAAGGGGCTCCCGTCTTCTTTAGAGATATGTCTGTCGGTGAGGTGCTCGGTTACACTATGCCGCCGGGTGGCGACGGACCGATTATGGTCCAGGTTTTCGTCAAATCGCCTTACGATCAGTATCTGCGGACAGACACACGGTTCTGGAACGTATCGGGTGTTCAGGTCGGGCTGGGTGCCGGCGGGCTCAAGGTCCAGCTCACCTCGCTTCAGGCGCTTCTCTCGGGGGGTGTTGCCTTCGGACTGCCGACACGTCGTCTCAAGGTCGATGCCCCTCAGGCACCCGCCAATTCTGTCTTTCGTCTCTATGGAAGTCAGGCAGAGGCCGATAACGCGCGGTATCATCAGCGCCTGAAGGCCGCCACCTATATCGACAGCTCCGTCAAGGGACTGACTTCGGGTGCGTCGGTCAGCATGTTTGGTATTCAGGTAGGCAGCGTGACGGATGTCTCGCTCAAGGTGAACGAGCAGGATGGAACGGCTCGTGTCCGCGTCGAGATGGAACTCGAGCCGGAACGCGTCCTGAACAGCGAAGAGAGTTCTCGTGACTCGCAGCACAAGCTGCTCACGGCTTTTGTGGGCAAGGGCATGCGGGCTTCGGTGGAGAGCGCCAGCTTCCTGACCGGCGAATCCATGATCGGTCTGCAGTTTGTCAAAAATGCCAAGCCTGCTGCGCTGACTTATGAGGATGATGTCGCCATCATTCCGAGCCAGGCTGGTGGTATCGATGGCATCATGGCGTCTGCGGCCACGACCATGGACAAGGTCGCGGCCATGCCGCTGACCCAGATCGGTGAGCATCTGAACGACCTTCTGGCCCATACCGATCAGCGCCTTGCAAGCCCGGAGGTCAAACAGTCGATCGTCGCCCTGCGTGACTCTCTGCGTCACATCTCCGAGCTGACTCAGAATGCCGATCAGGGCATGAAGCCACTGCTCAAGAAACTGCCGGCGATGAGCGACGCCCTTCAGGGCACGCTCAAGAATGCCCAGGTTGTTCTGGCGAGCTATGGGGGTGACACCGATTTCCACCGGGATCTGCAGGCCATGATGACGCAGCTCGGTCAGGCCGCTCGCTCGATCCGCTTCCTGACGGATTACCTGAACCATCATCCTTCGGCTCTGATAACGGGACGCCACTGACGTGAAGAAGCTCTCTCTCTCCGGCTCGCGCCGCACCATGCGCCGTCACGCGGCCTCCCTAGGTCTTGCGCTCGTGATGGCAACAGGTCTTTCAGCCTGCGGCAGTGATCCCACGCTCTATTCGATCGCCCCTGTTCCTGGGGTCGCCCAGTCGGGCGGCCCGGTCGTGGTGGAAGTTCGCACTCCGGTCGTGGCTGCGAGCCTCGATCGGGACGAGATTGTCCGTCAGGACAAGGATTACAAACTCGGCATGGCGAAGGGGAATGCGTGGAGTGAGGCCATCGGTGACATGATCGGGCGCGTTCTGACGCAGGACCTGGCGCAACGCCTGCCCGGGACCACTGTTTTTGCCCAGAACGATGCTGTCTCGACCAAGCCGCTCGCTTTTGTCGAGCTGACCGTGACGGCTTTCAACGCTGATCAAAAAGGTAACGCCTCTCTGGTTGGTTCTCTCTCCATTCATGGAGATAAGCCGGGGATCGGTCCGAATCTGACGGTACCGGTGCAGCTTCAGGCACCTCTTGATAACGTGCAAGCCAGTACGCTTGTCGCGGGGCTCAGCACGCTCACGGGTCAGCTCGCCGATCAGGCAGCGCAGAAGATCCGTGCGCTACCGGTTTTGCCGATCACGCCCTGAAGGGGAGGCTTCCAGGGCATTGCCCTGGGATCGATCCCGCCTGGCGGCTGAGGCGTCTCGCTTTTGGCTTGCCAGCGTGAGCAGGGCATAAAAAACCCGCCTCCATCAGGGGCGGGTTTTTTTGTCTTATCGCGGAGCATCAGAGCTTTTCGACCTGAGTATAGTCGAGTTCGACCGGTGTCGAACGACCGAAGATCGAGACGCTCACCTTGAGGCGGGCGCGTTCCTCGTCGACTTCTTCGATCACACCGTTGAACGATGTAAACGGACCGTCGGCTACACGAATCTGTTCGCCGATCTCGAAAGTGACCGCAGAACGGGGACGCTCTGCGCCTTCGACCGCCTGCTTGAGCATACGCTCGGCTTCCGCTCGGTGATCGGGGAAGGGCGATTGCGGGTGCCCAGAAAGCCGGTGACTTTGGGTGTGTCCTTGACCAGATGCCATGCATCATCGGTCAGTTCCATTTTGACCAGCACATAGCCGGGGAAGAACTTGCGTTCGGCATTGACCTTGCGGCCACGACGAACTTCGGTCACGTCCTCTGAAGGAACGAGCACTTCCTCGAACTGGTCGCTCAGACCCTTCTGGGCTGCCTGTTCCTTGATATGGGTGGCAATCTTCTTCTCGAACCCGGAATAGACATGCACGACGTACCAACGCTTAGCCATGGTTGTTCGTCTTAGCCTCCAACGCCAAAGAGTTCGCGAACGCCAAGTCCGATGACCTGGTCGACAACGAAAAAGAAAACAGAGGTGAGGGCAGCCATGGCCAGCACGGCGCCTGTGGTGACCAGCGTGTTGCGGCGGGTCGGCCAGGTAACCCGGGTTGCTTCTGAGCGTACATCTTTGAAGTACTGCACCAGATTAAAGCGGGTTGCTGGCTTGGAAGAGGGTTTCGGAGCGTTCTTCGAAGATCCGCCCGTCGAGGGCGAAGACTGCTGCGACCCGTGTTTGGGGGTAGTGACCGACACCGTCATCCTCATATTCATGTGAAAGCCGCGCGTGGCGGAATACCGCGCCCGACTCCGCTCGCTGGCTTGATCAGCCCGCGGCTGCGGCGTGGTGGCAGGGGCGGAGGGTCTCGAACCCGCAACCTCCGGTTTTGGAGACCGGCGCTCTAGCCAATTGAGCTACACCCCTAGCGTCATTCGCCTTGTTGATCGGGAGAAGGATAAGACCTGCCTCCGGCCGGATCAAGACGTGACCACTTGCGGCGTAATGCGGCGAGCAGAGGCCTAAGTCAAGAGATCATTTCGAAATTCGCTGTGAAAACTGGCTCTTGCGTCGCGTCAGGATCGGCGTTAGGGAGGGATCAAGCTGAAGCGCGGGCGTAGCATAGTGGTAATGCAGTAGCCTTCCAAGCTTCTGAGGAGGGTTCGATTCCCTTCGCCCGCTCCAGCTTTTCCCCGGAAAATTCAAAGTCGTTAGTAGAACGCCCCTCATCTGACCGGGGCGCTCGTGACGTGCCTTGTAGGCTTACTCCGTCTGGCAGGCTTCATGATGAGGCTGCGCAGAAGCGAATTGCGTGATCATATATGCGACCGGGCCATCACCCACGTTACCTGACAGATGGCCGATATGGCCTTTGCTATCGGCTTTGGTGCCGACATCCTCGCTTAGCAACGCGTCGCCCGGGTTCAGTTCGACACGGGAGCCGTCCATGCTCTGGATGAACAGCACACCCTGAATCGGATGATCCACTGGACGTTTTCAGGCGCGTGCCAATCACCTTTCCAATGAGCGGGCTGAATGCTTGTGACCATTCGAGCCTGACCTTGCTGAGCGTGATTGAGCCATTGCGGGTCGGCATGGGCTGAGAGCTTGCTCAGCGAGAAGTTCTTGAGCTTGCACTTTGTCAGATGGCTCACGCCCTTGGAATCCGTCCAGTTGTCCCAGTAAGGGACGCCTGCGGGTTGGGCGGGAGGTGGCGCAGCTGCGCGACAGGGGACAGAATCGCCGCCGCGGAGGCAAGAAGCAGGGTATGGCGCAAGGCGCGTATCATGGCTCGGGACCGCTTTCTGTTTAGGGGAGGTAAGGCTGCATAGTGCCAAAAACCACTCGAAGTGTGCAAATCTGGAACAAAGCGGTCCCGTAAGGATGCGTTGCGGGTCGATAAAGGCAGGATTCTGAGGCGTTTCGAACCAGAGTGTCAGTTGCGCAGGGCGCGGCACGCGTGCTAGACGCCCCGCGAGGCCCGATCCGTTATTGCGGAATCGGGACGAACAGTCTCGTTACCTGAGTTACGATCAAGCGGCTGCAAATCGGGGTGTCTTGGGCGATTGCCCGATGCTCCAGCGGCCAGGGTCATCAGGATGTTTGTGTAATTGGGGTGGGAACGCCGGACGTGACAGTGGTCGAAACAGCCGAAGCACCGCAGGTCAGCTTGGATGCGTCAGGGGGACTGGCGCAACGCTATGCTCTGGCGCTCTATGACTATGCCGATGAGAAATCGGCACTTCCAGAGGTGCTCGATCAGGTGCGCGCACTGCGCAAGCTGCTTGCAGAAAGCGCATCGCTGCGCGAGTTTCTCGCTGATCAAAGTCTCGATTCCCGCCAGGCTGGCCAAGGCCTCGATGCTGTGCTCAAGGCACAGGGCTTCAGCGAGACGCTTCAGCGCTTCGCGGGCGTCGTGGCCCATAACCGTCGCGCGGCACGCCTCAATGAAATTCTTGGCGCGGTCATCGCCCTCGACGCCAGACGTCGCGGTGAGACTGTTGCCGAAGTGCGCAGTGCCCAGCCGCTGAGTGCTGCCCAGCGCAGCGCCCTGCAGGCGCGCCTTGCCGAAGCAGGCTACGCTCGCGTTTCCATGATCGAGCGCGTCGAACCCGAATTGATCGGTGGTCTTGTCGTGCAGATTGGCGCAAAGCTTTTTGATACCTCCATTCGCGGGCGTCTGACCCGCATCCAGAATGCCATGAAGGGAGCCGCGTGATGGATATCCGTCCCGCTGAGATTTCGGACATCCTCAAGCAGCAGATCGCGTCCTTCAATGACGAAGCGCAGGTCTCCGAGACGGGCACAGTCCTGTCGATCGGTGACGGCATTGCGCGCGTCTATGGTCTGTCCAATGCTATGGCCGGCGAAATGGTCGATTTCCAGACCACTGGCGATCGCGGCATGGTGCTGAACCTCGAAGAAAGCAGCGTCGGTATCGTTGTGTTCGGTGATGGCGACGGCATTCGCGAAGGCGACACCGTCACGCGCACGGGTGCAGTGGTTGAAGTGCCGGTCGGCAAGGGGCTTCTGGGTCGCGTCGTTGACGCACTCGGTAACCCGATCGACGGCAAGGGTCCGCTGACCGACGTCGTCATGAAGCGTGCAGAGGTGAAGGCGCCGGGCATCATGCCGCGTCAGTCCGTCTGCGAGCCCATGCAGACAGGCATCAAGGCGATCGACGCTCTTGTGCCCGTCGGACGTGGCCAGCGTGAGCTTGTGATCGGTGACCGTCAGACCGGCAAGACCGCGATCCTGATCGACACCATCGTCGCCCAGAAGCCCGTCAACGCCACTGGCGATGAGAAGCAGAAGCTGTATTGCATCTATGTTGCAATCGGCCAGAAGCGCTCCACTGTTGCCAATCTCGTACGCACGCTGACGGAAGAAGGCTCGATGGAATACTCCATCGTCGTCGCCGCAACGGCGTCCGATCCGGCACCGATGCAGTATCTCGCGCCTTACTCGGCTTGCTCGATGGGTGAGTTCTTCCGCGATAACGGCATGCACGCCTGATCTGCTATGACGATCTGTCCAAGCAGGCCGTGGCTTATCGTCAGATGTCGCTTCTGCTGCGTCGTCCGCCGGGCCGTGAAGCGTTCCCGGGTGACGTGTTCTATCTGCATTCGCGTCTGCTGGAACGCGCTGCCAAGCTGTCTGACGCCTTCGGTGGCGGCTCGCTGACGGCTCTGCCGGTCATCGAGACCCAGGCTGGCGACGTTGCAGCTTACATTCCGACCAACGTGATCTCGATCACAGACGGTCAGATCTTCCTTGAGACCGACCTGTTCTACAAGGGCATCCGCCCTGCCGTGAACGTCGGTGGCTCGGTGTCGCGCGTTGGTTCAGCCGCCCAGATCAAGGCGATGAAGCAGGTCGCAGGCAAGATTAAGCTCGACCTCGCCCAGTATCGTGAGATGGCCGCGTTCGCCCAGTTCGCCTCCGATCTCGACCCGGCAACGCGCAAGCAGCTTGAGCGTGGTGCCCGTCTGACGGAACTGCTGAAGCAGCCCCAGACGTCACCTCTGCCGGTTGAAGAGCAGGTTGTGGTTCTGTTTGCCGGTACGCGTGCTTCGTCGACGCTGTGAAGGTCGATCAGGTCGTTCGTTACGAAGCGACATTGCTGTCTGAAATGCGCAGCTCGGGCAAGGACATCCTCGATTCCATCCGCAATGATCGCCAGATCAAGCCGGAGACCGAGGCCAAGCTGACCGAACTGCTGACGGCGTTCAACAAGCGCTTTGCAGCCTAAGGACGAACCATGCCCTCGCTGAAGGAACTGCGCGCCCGCATCGGGGGCGTGAAATCACAGCGCAAGATCACGAGCGCAATGAAAATGGTCGCAGCCTCCAAGCTGCGCCGTTTTCAGAAGCACGCCGAGGCCTCGCGCCCTTATGCTGTCGCCATGCGTCGCATGCTGGCCGAGCTGGCTGCTGCCACTGCCGGTCAGGGCGAGCTTCCGGTTCTGCTCGAGGGCGGCAAGGGATCCACGCATCTCATCGTTCTGCTGACGAGCGATTTCGGTCTTGCAGGCGGCTTCAATGCCAATGTGGTCCGCGCTACCCGTCAGCTCGTTGCGCGTCTCGAAGCGCAGGGCGAAACGGTGCGTATCCTGCCTGTCGGTCGCAAGGGCGGCGAAGCCATGATGCGAATCTTCCCGACGAAGGTTGTCGATCGCGTCACTGGCACGGCTGGTCGTGAGGTGCAGTTCCAGACGGCCGCCGATCTCGGTGCGCGCGTGACGGAAATGTTGATCTCCGGTCAGGTCGATCGCGTGACGGTTGTGTTCAACCGCTTTGTGAATGCGATGACGCAGACCCCGACGGAAGAGGCTCTCGTGCCTCTGACCGTGCCGGAGAACGACAACAAGACAGATTATAGTGCTCAATACGAATTTGAGCCGAATGAAGGGGAGCTGCTCGCTCAGCTCCTGCCGCGTAATCTTCAGGTGCAGTTCTATGCAGCGCTTCTCGAAAGTGCTGCTGGCGAGCAGGGTGCCCGCATGACTGCGATGGATAACGCGACGCGGAATGCAGGCAAGGCGATCGACTCTCTGTCGCAGCGCTATAACCGTACCCGCCAGAGCAACATCACCAAAGAACTTATCGAGATCATCTCCGGCGCTGAAGCCGTCTGAGACTTTTACGCAGGAGCCGAAATACGATGTCCGAAACTCTGTCGTCTGCCAGCAGCAACGTCGTGGGTCGCGTGACGCAGGTCCGCGGTCCCGTGGTCGATGTCCAGTTCGAAGGCACGCTGCCGCATATCCTCAATGCGCTGCACGTCCAGAACGGTGACCAGACCCTTGTGCTCGAAGTGGCACAGGAAATCGGTGAGCGCGAAGTGCGCTGCATCGCCATGGACAGCACGGACGGTCTCGTCCGTGGGAGCGAAGTCAAGGATACCGGCGCGCAGATCACCGTGCCCGTGGGCCCGGCGACGCTCGGCCGTATCCTGAACGTCATCGGCGAGCCCGTTGACGAGCGCGGTCCTGTCGTGTCCGACAAGCATTATCCGATCCACCGCAAGGCCCCTTCCTTCGAAGATCAGGCTGCCGCTTCCGAGATTCTCGTGACCGGCATCAAGGTTGTCGATCTGCTCTGCCCTTACCTCAAGGGTGGCAAGATCGGTCTCTTCGGTGGTGCAGGCGTCGGCAAGACCGTCATCATTCAGGAACTGATCAACAACATCGCCAAGGCCCATGGCGGCGTTTCCGTCTTCGCCGGTGTCGGCGAGCGTACGCGTGAAGGCAATGACCTGTATTTCGAAATGCAGGACGCCGGCGTGATCAAGATCGGTGAAGATGGCTCGACAGCTGGCTCCAAGGTGGCGCTGGTCTATGGCCAGATGAACGAGCCGCCGGGCGCCCGTGCTCGCGTTGCGCTCTCGGCTCTGTCTCTCGCGGAATATTTTCGTGATGAGGAAGGCCAGGACGTTCTGTTCTTCGTGGATAACATCTTCCGCTTCACACAGGCTGGCTCGGAAGTTTCGGCTCTGCTGGGTCGTATTCCTTCGGCCGTGGGTTATCAGCCGACGCTGGCCACCGAGATGGGCGCTCTTCAGGAGCGTATCACCTCCACAAAGAAGGGCTCGATCACCTCGGTTCAGGCCGTTTACGTGCCTGCCGACGATCTGACCGATCCGGCACCTGCCGCGACCTTCGCCCATCTTGATGCCACGACCGTGCTGAACCGCTCGATCGCAGAAATGGGCATCTACCCGGCCGTCGATCCGCTGGACTCCACCTCGCGCTCGCTTGACCCGAAGATCGTCGGTGAAGAGCATTACCAGGTAGCGCGCGACGTGCAGCGTATCCTTCAGACCTATAAGGGCCTGCAGGACATCATCGCCATTCTCGGCATGGATGAGCTGTCGGAAGAGGACAAGCAGGTTGTGGCGCGTGCGCGTCGTATCCAGCGCTTCCTGTCCCAGCCTTTCCACGTGGCCGAAGTCTTCACGGGCGCCCCTGGCAAGCTGGTCTCGCTCGACGACACAGTTCGCAGCTTCAAGGCGATTGTCGCCGGCGAGTACGATCACATGCCGGAAAGCGCCTTCTACATGGTCGGATCGATCGAAGAAGCGATCGCCAAGGCCGAAAAGATGAAGGAGTCGGCGTAAGCCCATGCCGGTTCAGGTCGAAATCATCAGCCCGGAGAAGCTTCTCTTCCAGAAGGAAGTAGAGATGGCTGTCCTCCCGGGCGAGGAAGGCGATATCGCGGCCATGCCGGATCATGCGCCGATCATGCTTCTGCTGCGTGGTGGCATCGTGTCTCTTTATGAGAACGGTGTCGTCACAGAGCGTTTCTTCGTCTCCGGTGGTTTCGCCGACATCACGGCTGATCGCTGCACTATCCTTGCGGACGAAGCCCTCACGATCGACGAAATCGTCGTCAGTGAGGCGCAGACCCGTCTTGAGACGCTGGAAGTCGAGCTGACGAATGTCGCTGCGGACGATATTGCGGATCAGGATCGTCTGTCTCGCAAGATTCAGGCGGCGCGTGCTGCGATTGAAGCTGCTGAAGCCGCACATCCGCTTCACTGATTTTTACGGTCCTCAAAAGGATCAGAAGAAGCCGGAAACCCGCGAGGGTCTCCGGCTTTTTCCGCCTCTGAAGGATCAGCCGCGACCGCGATAACCGGGCACGTCCTGAGCGGGAACCCACACGCCTTTTGGCGCCTCACCGGTCTGCCAGAAGACATCGATCGGGATACCGCCGCGTGGATACCAGTAGGCGCCGATGCGCAGCCATTTCGGGTTCAATACCTCGACGAGCTTGGTTGCGATGCTCACGGAGCAATCTTCGTGAAAAGCGCCATGATTGCGAAAGCTGGTCAGGTAAAGCTTCAGGGACTTGCTTTCGACAATCCACTCATCGGGGATGTAGTCGATGACGATATGCGCAAAATCCGGCTGACCGGTCACCGGGCAGAGCGAGGTGAATTCTGGCGCCGTGAAGCGCACGACATAATCGCGTCCTCGATGAGGGCTCGGGACCCGTTCGAGCGTTGCCGTTTCCGGGCTTTCAGGCTGCACGGTCTGACGACCGAGTTGGCTGAGCGCGGCGAGATCGTTCTCTGATGTGGTCATGTTGGTCTGCCCTGATGTAAAGAAGGGGAATGCAAGTGTCTCAAGCCGGTTTCCCAGCCCCAGTCATCGTGTCTTCTACAGACGATTTGGCGCAACTTTGTGCCCGACTCAAGCAGGAGCCGTTCGTCACGATCGATACGGAGTTCGTACGCGAGCATACTTACTGGCCACAGCTCTGCGTCGTCCAGCTCGGCGGCGTGTCGGATGTCGCTGTCATCGATACGCTGGCACCGGGTCTTGATCTGGCACCTTTGGCAGATCTTCTGGCGACAGAAAGCTGTGTGAAGGTGTTTCACGCGGCGCGCCAGGATCTGGAAATCTTCCTGCATCTTTTCGATGCCTTGCCCCGCTCGATCTTCGATACCCAAGTGGCGGCGATGGTTGGTGGCTATGGCGACCAGGTCGGCTACGACACGCTGGTCGGCGCCATTACCGGGGCGAGCATCGACAAGACACATCGTTTCAGCGACTGGTCCGCTCGTCCGCTCTCGAAGGCGCAGATATCCTACGCTGCAGCGGACGTGACCCATCTGCGCGACGTCTATCTCGCGCTTCATCGCGAGCTTGAAAAACAGGAACGCCTTCACTGGGCTGATGCCGAACTGGCCGTTCTGAACGACCCGGCGACATTCCGCCCTGATCCACGTCGCCAGTGGGAACGCCTGAAGGCGCGTACCAATAACCGGCGCATGCTGGCCGTGCTTCGCGAAGTGGCGGCCTGGCGCGAGATTGAAGCGCAGGCGCTCAATATTCCGCGCCAACGTCTGATCCGCGATGAGAGCCTGCTGGAGATTGCTGCAGTGCGTCCGCAGGATACGGACGCTCTGTCTCGTGTACGAGGCGTGTCACGCGGGTTTGCAGAGGGCAAGGCAGCACCCGGCCTGCTAGCGGCTGTCGAAGCGGGCCTTGCAGTGCCTGAGAAGGATCTGCCTCGCCCCCCGCGCAAATCTGACGGAGCCAAGCCGTCGGCTGCCCTGGTTGCCTTGCTCAAGGTCGTGCTGGCAGCGAGTTGCGAGGCCAACCGGGTTGCTCCCAAGCTCGTGGCAACTGGTGAAGATCTCGATAGCCTCGCTTTGGGTGAGACCGATAGCCCTGTTCTGCAGGGATGGCGTCGCGCTGTTTTTGGCGAGGATGCTCTTGCTTTGCTCAAGGGAGAGATCCAGCTTGTCGTCTCTGGCCGCTCGGTCCGTCTCATCCGAAGCGGTCAAATCGACTGACAGGCAACGACTTGCCGAAGGGGGCCGGAGAGATGTGCCTGAGCAGTTTTTGAGAGGCCATTTATGCTTTATTCTTTGGTAATTCGTGTTGGTTCAGATTGACTTGTGGAAGAGCTCTGTGTTTATCGGCCAGTCTAACCACTGAAAATGCCGACTTACGGATTGAGCAAGTCGTATCGACACCCTGGTTTTACGTCCTAGGACTGAGTAAGGAGCGCGGGCGATGGAATGGACTGACGACATAATCTCCCGTCTTCAGACGCTTTGGCAGGAAGGACTATCCACTGCCGAAATCGGCAGGCAATTGTCGATCACCAAAAATGCCGTTGTTGGTAAGGCGCATCGTCTAGGGTTGCCCCCCCGGCCTTCGCCGATCCGCGCCACGGCGAAGCCACGCAAAGAGCCCGTGGCTGAGGTATCCGTCTCTTCAGGCGCTGAAGCTCCTGTAACGACGGCTTCTGTGTCTCAGGCGCCTGTCAAGCCGGCTGAGCCGAAAGCTTCGGTCGCCAGCGAAAGCACCGTGGCATCACCAGCCAAACCTTCGGTTGTCGAGACAGTTGCGGCATCTGTGCCGAAATCGGAAACGGTTCAGAAACCTTCTGCGAGTGCATCGCTTTCTTCTTCTGAAGAAGGGGCACCCCTGGCCAGCAAGCCAAGCCCGATCCGCAAATCAGCCGAGGCCAAAACCATGTCGCCAGACTTGATGCTTCGACCCTTGCTGCGTCCGCTCACGGCAGACACGTCCCCCCGTCGTGGGCCGTCCTGCTGCTGGCCGAACGGTGACCCTGGCACGCCAGGCTTCCATTTCTGCGGCGCCAAGCCGGTGGCGGGCAAGCCCTACTGCGCCGAGCATTGTGCGATTGCTTATGTCAAGCTGCGCGATCGGCGTGAGAACGCAGGCTAGTCACCCCAGAGCCGCATCAGACGCAAAAAAGCCCGGCTCAAGGCCGGGCTTTTTCTGTTTGTGATCTCTGAGGGTTCAGACCGAAGGAGCGGTCTCTTCCTTCTTTTCAAAGCCGGAGACAGATGCTTCGCTCGAAGACGTACGACCGGGTACGTCTCCTGTCATCATCTCCAGATTACCAGTGATCTGACCGCCATCTTCGACCTGCAGGCGACGGCAGCGTGTTTTGCCGATCAGCTTGCCTGTCGAGCGCACGGTCAGATTGCCCCGGACGGTCAGGTTGCCGTCGATTGTTCCAGCCAGATCCGCGTCTTCCACTTCGATTTCACCGCGGAAGACTCCGCCCGGAGCGACGGCGAGTTCTGTTGCCTGCAGCAGAGAGGCTTCGACGGTTCCTTCGACGACAAGACGTTCGGCATCCTGAATCGAGCCTTGAACCGAGATACCACGCCCGACGACGAGGGTGCGACGATCGGAGGCTTCACGACGTCCGCCCGGCACGGTTGCGGCAGCTGCCGCAGGACGTGCGGGTGCTGCTGCCGGAGTGGCAGGTGAAGGCGGATTGGGGAATGGCGAACGACCCATCGAGGCTGTATCCTTTGTGTGGGAGGCTTGTGAAGCGTCTGCCGCAGGTGCGGGACGTTCGGGGAAGAGCGAGGGGCTGCCTGTGCCGGCAGTTGTCGCTTTTTGGCCAGGACTGGCCGAAGCACCTGGTGAAGGAGGGGAAGAGGCTTTCTCTTCTGGTTTGCGTCGTTTGAACAAGAGAACCCCGCTGCTCGTTTTTGAAGGTGGCGGTTCGGGTGCCGCTGGCGGCTTTTGAAAGACGGTGCACTCTCGAAAAAGTGCGCCGACCCCTCATCTGGCTTACACTTGAAGTTACGCAAGCGACAAGCCGTTAAACGTCAGGTTTTCAAGGTTTTTGACCATAACTCTGTCTTGTGTCATGGCCTGTCTTCAAGAATGCCTGGCCCGTTTTTCACCCTTCCTAAAACTTGCAACTGATCATGTTGATTTCATGGCGTGAAGAGGGGCTAATTTTGTTGAATTCCATCTCATTGGAGACGTCATGACTGCGCCTGCTCTCGATCTGCTTTGTATCGGTAATGCGATTGTCGATATTCTCGCCCCAGTGTCACACGAGACCCTCACGGCACTCGGCTCGCCTTTGGGCAGCATGACGCTGATCGATGCCGATCAGGCAGCAGAAATCGAGGCCAAAATCTCTCCTGAGCAGGTCATGGGCGGGGGCTCTGCGGCGAATACAGCCGTTGTTGCAGCGCGCCTCGGTGCTCGCGTGGGCTATCTCGGCAAGGTCGCGGCTGATGAGGCCGGTCTCGGCTATGCGCAGGATCTGACAGCGCAAAGTCTGGTCTATCCTTCCGCTCCGGTTGAAGCGGCAGATCGTCCCACGGCGCGATGCATCATTCTCGTCACCCCTGATGGTCAGCGCACAATGCATACCTATCTCGGCATCTGCACCGAGTTCGGACCGGAAGATGTCGATCAGAGCGCAGTCGCCAGTGCTGCCGTGACCTATATGGAAGGCTATCTTTTCGACAAGGACCGTGCTCAGGCGGCTTTCGTCCTTGCGGCCGAGACAGCCCATAAGGCGGGGCGCCGCGTCGCGCTGACGCTCTCGGATACGTTCTGTGTTGCACGTCATCAAAGCGCGTTTCGCGCGCTGGTTGCTGGCCATATCGACATTCTTTTCGCCAACGAAGCAGAAATCTGCGCTCTCTACGGGACAGAGGATTTCGATACGGCGGCTTCTCAGGCAGGCGCCGACGCCACTCTTGTTGTGCTCACGCGTGCTGAAAAAGGCGCGGTCATCCTCTCAGACGGGCAAAAAATCGTTGTGCCGACGGAGAAGGTCACCGTCGTCGATACGACAGGGGCTGGCGATGCCTTTGCTGCGGGCTTCCTTGCCGGTCTTGCCAGAGGGCGTCGCCTCGAAGACTGCGCAACGCTTGGCAACCAGTCTGCCGCCGCCATCATCACTCGCATGGGCGCCCGTCCGGCTGCTGATTTCGCGCTCAAGGCCTGAGTAATCGAAAGGATGGGGCTTTGCCCCATCTTCGGGCGAAGGGCCGCAGCCCTTCGTGACTCCGCTTGTTTCGAAGGGGCAGGAAAGGGGCGCTGCCCCTTTCGAGAGGAAGAGGCAGTGCTTTGACGACCTGCCTCGATCGCAGTTCGCTCAGAAAAACAGTCTTCTGACGCCTCTATTAACCTTAAAAACCCGTCTTTTCCGAACCTTTCATTGCACTCGGACGGGAAATTGTGCAGAACACGGCCAATCTGTCAGTCCCGGCTTTGTGTCGTTCCCCGGGGAGCGATCCGGCAGGGCGTGACCCTGCAAGCCCGATCAGGACCGCTTCATGGAAATCCGTAACATCGCCATTATCGCGCACGTCGATCATGGCAAGACCACCCTCGTCGATCAGCTCCTCAAGCAGTCCGGTTCATTCCGCGAGAACCAGCACGTCGCCGAGCGTGCAATGGACAGCAACGACCTCGAGCGCGAGCGCGGTATCACCATTCTCGCCAAGTGCACGTCGGTCGTCTGGAACGAAACGCGCATCAACATCATCGATACCCCGGGCCACGCCGATTTCGGTGGTGAAGTCGAGCGTATCCTGAGCATGGTGGATGGCGCGATCATCCTCGTTGACTCCGCCGAAGGCGCCCTGCCGCAGACGAAGTTCGTTCTTGGCAAGGCTCTGGCTCGCGGCCTGCGTCCGATCGTGGTTGTGAACAAGATCGACCGTGGCGATGCACGTCCCGATGAAGTGCATGAAGAGATCTTCGATCTGTTCGCTGCCCTCGGTGCCGATGAGCATCAGCTTGACTTCCCGATGCTCTACGCTTCGGGCCGTCAGGGTTGGGCCGATCTGGAGATGGACGGGCCGCGCAAGGATCTGTCCCCGCTCTTCGATCTCGTGCTCCGTCACGTTCCCACACCGGGTCTCGACAAGGACGCTCCTTTCGGCATGGTCTCGACCATTCTCGAGAGCGACAACTTCCTGGGTCGTATCCTTACGGGTCGTATCGAGCAGGGCCGTGCGCGTCTGAACATGCCGGTGCGCGTGCTGCGTCCGGATGGTACGATTGTCGAAACGGGCCGTCTGACCAAGCTCCTGTCGTTCCGTGGTCTCGATCGCGTGCCGGTTGAAGAAGCTGAAGCCGGTGACATCGTCGCGGTGGCCGGTCTGTCCGACGCGACCATTCCTGACACCATTGCCGATCCGTCGCTCGATGCGCCTCTGCCGTCGACCCCGGTCGATCCGCCGACCCTGTCGATGACCTTCCGCATCAATGACGGCCCTCTGGGCGGTCGTGAAGGCAAGAAGGTCACGTCGCGTCAGATCCGTGATCGTCTGTTCAAGGAAACCGAAGGCAACGTCGCCATCAAGGTGACCGAGAGCGCCGAGAGCGAAGCCTTCGAAGTCGCCGGTCGTGGCGAGCTTCAGCTGGGCGTTCTGATCGAAACCATGCGTCGTGAAGGTTTCGAGCTGACCATCGGTCGTCCGCGCGTGCTCTTCCGGAACAACGAAGAGACGGGCGATCGTGAAGAGCCATACGAAGAGGTTCTGGTCGACGTCGACGAGCCCTATTCGGGCGTTGTCGTCGAAAAGATGTCGATCCGTAAGGGCGTGATGCAGGACATGCGTCCGTCGGGTGGCGACAAGGTGCGTCTGACCTTCCTCATCCCGTCACGCGGCCTCATTGGCTATCATGGTGAGTTCCTGACCGACACGCGCGGTACGGGCATCATGAACCGTCTGTTCGCAGGCTATAAGCCTTATGCAGGCACGATCGAGGGTCGTCGCAACGGTTCGCTGATCTCGGCAGAAGACGGTGCGACCACGCAGTATGCGCTGTTCTCCCTGCAGGATCGCGGCACGCTGTTCGTCGAAGCCGGTGAGAAGATTTACGCAGGCATGATCTTGGGTGAGCATTCCCGCGAGAACGATCTCGACGTGAACGCCGTGCGTGAAAAGAAGCTGACCAATATCCGCGCCGCTGGCAAGGATGACGCTCTGCTGCTGATCCCGCCCCGTCGTATGAGCCTTGAGCAGGCAATCGCCTATATCGAGGACGACGAGCTGGTTGAAGTGACGCCGTCTGCCGTTCGTATCCGCAAGCGTTATCTCGACCCGAACGAGCGCAAGCGTATGTCGAAGGTCAAGTCTGACGCCTGATGCGAAAGCATCTCCTGACCGGATGGTCTCATCCGGTCAGGTTAAGGATCGGTCTCGTGCGACCGGACTGATTTTCTGGAAAAAGCCACCGGTTTCGGTGGCTTTTTTTGTGATCATGTCGTGATTAAGGCAGACATGCGTCTTTACAGTGCGATTACCATCATTTTATTAAATTTCCTTCGAGACGGGTAACGAAAATACTGTTAGCGTTCCTGAAGTCACAAGTTCAGGGGGCCGGTTCTTCGGTCTTTCCCAAGTCTGTGACACTGCAAATCTTGTATTCAGGAGCTTGTTTCATGCTCGTTTTCAATCGTCGTCTTCTTACCGGTGTTGCCGCTCTTGCCATGACGCTGAGCGCGCCTGCTTTCGCGCAGGAAGCCGCTCCTGCTACGCCGTCAGCGCCGGCTCCTGCCGTTGCTGCACCTGCTGCGACAGCGCCAGCAGCTGCTCCTGCAGCTCCTTCCTCTGAGGCGGCTGCCGCTGCTGAGCCTGCCAAGCACAAGGGCAAGCACAAGCATAAGCACAAGCACCACAAGAAGGGTGCAGAAGTTGCCGCTCAGAAGGATGCTTCGGGCAACTGATCGGCTTACAGAGCTGACTGAGAAAGGGACCGGAAACGGTCCCTTTTTTATTTGGGAAACGGGAAAAGAAGAGCGCTCTCAGCCGAAGAGGGGCGCCTGGATGAGTCCGCTTTGCAAGAGCTCACCAGCGAGAGATGCTGCGTTTCGAGATGTCGATCTGCGGACAGGAGACGGATCTTGTTTCCGTTTCCTGCCCAAGAGACTTGCCCGTTATCAGCTTTGATAACGGTCCAGTGAAAGATCGAGCGCTGGAATATCCGTGCGCCTGCCGCTGATGCGATCGGCCAGAACGCGGCCTGAGCCGCAGGCCATGGTCCAGCCCAGTGTTCCATGACCCGTATTGAGCCAGAGATTGCTGTAGCGTCCTGATGGGCCAATGACGGGGGTGCCGTCAGGGGTGCAGGGGCGCAGTCCGGTCCAGTAGCGGGCACGGCTGAGATCGGCGCCGCCGTACATTTCGTTGAACGAGAGCTCAAGTGTCTCGCGACGATCCTGGCTGAGCTTGAGACGCCAGCCGGTCAGCTCAGCCGTACCGCCAATGCGGATACGGTCGCCCAGACGGGTCATGGCCACCTTGTAGGTCTCGTCATTGACCGTCGAGGTCGGGACGCGGCTTTCATCGGTGATCGGCGCCGTCAGCGAATAGCCCTTGATCGGATAGACCGGCAGATCGAGTTCGATCGGCTTGAGCAGGCGCGGCGAATAGCTGCCGAGAGCCAGCACATAGGCATCGGCTGTCAGACGGCCTGCGCTGGTGCGAATGCCATAAATGGCATCGCTCGCGGCTTCGATGGCGTGGATCTCGGTGCGGAAGCGGAAACTGACGCCTTTTTCCGCAGCCAGAGCTGCCAGACGTTGAGTGAACAGGAAGGCGTCGCCCGATTCATCGCCCGGCAGACGCAGACCGCCCTTGAGCAGGTGACGCGCTCCGGCCAGACCCGGTTCGTGCTTGAGAACATCGTCCGTATTCAGCAGCTCATGCGTTACACCGCTTTCGGCCAGTAGACGCATGTCTTCATGAGCGTGTTCGACCTGTTTGTCGGTCCGGAAAAGCTGGATCAGACCTCTCTGGCCGTCATCATAGGTGATGCCGGTCGCGCGACGCAGCTCGGCCTGACAGTCGCGGCTATATTCTGCGATACGCAGCATACGGCTTTTGTTGATGTCATAGGCATGATGCGTGCAATTGCTCAGGAGCTGCGTCATGAAACGTAGCATCGGCGCGTTGACGGCAGCTGCGCGGACAACCAGAGGCGCATGCTTCTGGAACATCCAGCGTGCTGCCTTGAGCGGCAGGCCGGGCATTGCCCAAGGCGTTGAATATCCCGGAGAAACCTGACCGGCGTTGGCAAAAGAGGTTTCAAGGCCGACACCGGGCTGGCGATCGATAACTTCGACCTCGTGGCCCTGTTCAGCGAGATACCAGGCAGTAGTGACGCCGATCACACCGGCGCCCATGACAATGATCTTCATTGTGAACTCTCAATGTAGTCACGATAAAAGCGCTTCCCGAGGCTGGTCAGCAGCTCATATCCGATCGTATCCAATGCCGAGGCCAGTTCGTCCAGCGGACGGTGGGGGCCAATCAGCTCGAAACCTGTGCCGGAGGCCATATCCATGTCCCCCAGCGCGGTGATGTCCAGAGCCATGCAGTCCATCGAGATCCGCCCCACAACCGGGAGAGAGATGTCGGGTCTGTCTGGCAGGACCGCGCTGGTGAAGCCACCGGCGCGTCTGTGAAAACCGTCTGCATAGCCGACGGACAGAGTGGCAATGCGTGTTTTCTGCGTTGCCACAAAACGAGCGCTATAGCCAACCGCTGTATCGGGTTCGATCCAGCGATCCTGTACGAGTCCCCCGAGCAGAGTGACAACAGGGCGCATTGGGTTGGGGAGAGCAGGCGTCGGATTGCCGCCATAGAGCGCATAGCCGGGGCGCACCATATCGTAGTGAAACGACTCGCCCAGAAAGATACCGCTCGATGCCGCAAGGCTCGGAGAGAGAGGGGAAGGCAGCTTTTGTCTCAGCGCGTCAAAGCGCTGACGCTGGCCTTCGTTGCGGGGTGAGGCGGCGTCATCCGCACAGGCGAGATGGCTCATGACATGGGTGATATCGAGCGCGGTAGGCAGCTCTTCAGAGCAGAGCGCCTCAATGTCGTCCTCCGACAGACCGAAGCGCGACATGCCGCTATCGAGCTGGAGCAGACAGGGCAATTTTGTTCCGGTTTCCCGCCCGAAAGCCGCCCACCGACGTGCCTGAGAGAGACTGTTCAGAACGGGCGTCAGATTTCGGGCCGCAAGCAGGGGCTCGGAGCCTGCAGGCGGGCCGTTCAGAATGCAGATCGTGGCGTCATCCGGCAAAAGAGGACGTAAGGTCAGTCCTTCATCGACGGTCGCGACAAAGAAGCGGCGGCATCCGGCGCGATAAAGGGCAGGGGCGATACGCGCCACACCGAGTCCATAAGCATCAGCCTTGACGGCAGCGCCGACGGTCACGGTGCTGCGACCTGCTGCGTCAGGAAGGTATAGTTCTGCTTGAGGGCATCGAGATCGATCCGGAGCCATCCGCCAGAGCGCTCTCTTGCGCCTGTTTCCCGCTCTCTCTCTTGCACACTCATTCGCGTCCGGATCTCATAATCATTTCGGTATCATTCTAAACCGACACCCCGTTCCAGCTCAAGAGCCTGCCGGGACACCCTTGCTGGTCGAGTATTCGAAATGCAGCGCCTGATCGGGATGAACGATCGGGTGAATGGCGTGGGCAGCCATTGCCCCTTCGCTGAAACCCTGCAGGATCAGCTTTAGCTTGCCGGGATAGGTGGCGACGTCGCCGATGGCAAACACACCGGGAAGACTCGTTTCCATCGTCGACGGTGTGACGGGCAGGGTGCTGCGGATCGTGTCGATGTTCCAGGTGGCAATCGGGCCGAGATCGGTCGACAATCCATAGAAGGGCAGAAGCGTATCGGCGTCGATGCGTCGCACCTGTCCTTCAAGGTCGATGACATCGACGGCTGAGAGCACCCCATTCTCGCCTTCAAGCGCATGAAGCTGATAGGGCACGACTTTCTCGATGCGGCCTTCGGCCACACGCGCTTCGATCTGAGCAAGTGTTTCCGGGGCACCGCGGAACCGGTCGCGACGGTGCAGGAGATAGATCTTTTCGGCGATGTCCGAGAGGGAGAGGGCCCAGTCGAGAGCGGAGTCGCCGCCCCCTGCGACGACGATGCGCTTGCCGGCGAAATCGGCACGCTTGCGGACATAATATTGGACAGCACCGCTTGCTTCATAGGCTTCGAGCCCCTCCAGCGGGGGGCGGTTCGGCCCGAAGGCGCCGGCACCGGCGGCGATGATGACGGCGCGGGCAGTCACGACGTTGCCTTATCGGTCTCAAGCGTGAAAGCGCCGCGCGTGCCGGAGAGTTTTTCGACGCGTTGACCGAGCAGGCGCGGGACGTCGAAAGGGGCGATCTGCGCATCGAGCGCTGCGATCAGGGCGCCGCCCTCGATCGAAGGATGGCCCGGAATATCGTAGATCGGCTTCTCGGGATACAGCGCGGCGCATTGCCCGCCGATCTCTCCCAGCGCGTCGATCAGCACGCAGGAAAGTTTAAGCATCCCGCATTCGAACGCGGCAAAAAGGGCGGTCGGCCCTGCACCGATAATGGCAACATCGATGTCGAGAGGAGTCTGGCCCATAAGCGCGTTCATTCCTGTCAGTTATGTCCTGTGTCCCTTAGCAGCTAACAGAAACCGTCAGCGACGCCCAGAGCCAGAGGCGATCGGTGTTTCTTTGTCCGGCGGCGCGAGCAAGAAGCGCATTGCGTGTCTTTTCCGGCTTTGATACGAAAGCCGTCAGCATCAAGAGCCGACAGCTTATGTCGCGCCAACCTGCTCCCGGGCAAGGTGGTATCTTCGGCTTTCGTCGAAGAGATGTGGCCGCTCCGGCAATCTCGGGACACGCCACACCCTCCTTTCGCGCGGAGCGTCTCCTCGTCCAGAAAGGACCATCGTCGTGGCCCAGCAATTCGCCAGTGACAATTATGCCGGTATCTGTCCCGAAGTCTGGGATGTGATGCAGCAGGCCAATGCGGGCTCGGTGCCTGCCTATGGTGATGATGCGTGGACCAATCGCGCCGCTGACAGCTTTCGCACCCTTTTTGGCACATCATGCGAGGTGTTCTTTGCCTTTAACGGTACGGCGGCCAACTCTCTCGCCCTCGCCTCGCTCTGTCAGTCCTATAACAGTGTGATCTGTTCTTCGTTCGCCCATGTCGAGACCGATGAATGCGGTGCGCCGGAGTTCTTCTCCAACGGGTCGAAGCTTCTCGTGGCCCGTACCGACCGTGCCAAGCTTTTCCCGGAAGATATCAGGGCGCTGGCGACCTGCCGGAGCGACATCCATTATCCCAAGCCAAAAGTCGTGACGATTACCCAGCCTACCGAAACCGGTGAGTCTATTCTCTGGCTGAGATCCGGGCCATCGCCGACACCTGCCGGGACCTCGGATTGCGCCTGCATATGGATGGCGCGCGCTTTGCCAATGCCTGCGCTGCGCTGGGGTGTTCCCCTGCCGAAATGACATGGCAGGCCGGGGTGGATGTCTTGTGTTTCGGGGGCACCAAGAACGGTATGGCTGTCGGAGAGGCCATTCTGTTTTTCGATCCGGCTCTGGCTGAAGGCTTCGATTACCGTTGCAAGCAGGCGGGGCAGCTGGCCTCGAAAATGCGCTTCATCTCGGCCCCATGGGTCGGATTGCTTGAAACCGGCGCATGGCTCCGGAACGGGCAGCACGGTAATGACAGTGCGCATGCGCTGGCCGCGCGGATCGAGGCGGTGCCCGGTCTTTCCCTGATGTTCCCGGCGCAGGCCAACGCTGTCTTCCTCAAGGCGCCAGACAAGGTGCTCGAGGGGCTTCGCGAGAAAGGCTGGCGCTTTTACACGTTCATTGGGGGTGGTGCCCGCTTCATGTTCGCCTGGGATGCCGAGCCCGACCGTGTCGCACAGCTTGCCGCCGATATTGAGGCACTGGCTGCGTGAGCCCTGCCACCCTCACAGACATTCACGCCCTGTCAGCCTCGGCCCTTTCGGATCTCGACATGGCAGGCACAGCCGTCTTTGCGATCTCGGGGGCGCTGGTGGCTGCCAAAGAGAAGCAGAACATGGTGACCTTCGCGTTTTTCGCCGCCATGACAGGCGTCGGCGGGGGCACGCTGCGTGATCTGCTGATCGGCGCACCAGTTTTCTGGATGCATGCCACAGCGCCGCTTGCCGTCTGTCTGAGTATTGCCCTGCTGGTGTGGTTCACCCCCCACCGAGTCTGGCATGAGCGCGCGATCGACTGGTTCGATGGGCTGGGTCTGGCATCCTACGCTGTTTACGGCGCGGCCAAGGCCGTCGCCTACGGCATTCCCTGGCTGCCTGCTGCCATCATGGGGGTGGTCACGGCCTGTATGGGCGGAATCATTCGCGATGTGTTGGCCGGCCTACCCTCCATCGTGATCCGTCCCGAGCTTTACGTCACCGCTGCTGCCCTGGCTGCGGGTCTTTATGTCGGTCTCAATGCCCTCGGTGTGTGGCCAATTCTCGCCGGGCTTGTTGCGGTCACCCTCGGCTTTGGTCTTCGAGCTATGCCATTCTCTACAGGGTCGATCTACCGGCTTACCGTCGATAGGAAGCCTCCCGGAAGCAAGGGGCACTCCCAGCTTTCCACTACCCTTCATCCCGACCCGGCTTTAAACTGGCTGGATGACGACATTCGATCTGCCCGACCAGTCCGCGACCGAAGCTCTTGCTGTTCGTCTGGCAGAGCTTGCGCAGGCAGGTGACGTGCTGGCGCTTCACGGCGAGATGGGCATGGGCAAGAGCGTTTTTGCCCGGGCTTTCCTGCGGGCTCTGGCGCAGGATCCAGCGCTTGAAGTGCCGAGCCCGACCTTTTCTCTGGTCCAGACTTACGACACGAGCAAGGGCGCTGTGGCTCATTTCGATCTGTGGCGTCTCGATGGTCCTGACTCATTGTTCGAGCTGGGCTGGGACGAGCTTCAGGACGGGATCATGCTCGTCGAGTGGCCCGAGCGCGCCGAAGATGACTTGCCCGACCATGCCCTGCATCTCACCCTGAGCCCGGGCGTGGAGGAAGAGGCCCGAATTGCCACCATCAACGGATGGAGTGACCGGCTGTGATTCTGGCGACGATCCCGGCGGACCGCTCCTTTCTCGATGATGTGGCGCGGCGGTGGCTCAGGGAGACGGCCGAACAGGATCAGGCTCATGCGCTCATTCTCGTGCCGGGACGTCGCGCCGCACGCAATCTGACAGAAGCCTTCTTGCGGTGTCTCGATGGCAAGGCGGCTCTGTTGCCGCGTATTCTCCCGGTCGGAGATCTGAGTGAAGACGATCTGGCGCTGTCGGGCGTCGAGGCGTTTTCCTTTCCTCCGGCGGTCGATCCGCTGAGGCGTCTGTCTGTTCTGGCAGCGCTCGTTCTGCAGGCAAAAGGCGTGTTCAGTGCGGAGCTGACGCTCGAACAGGCCTGGCCTCTTGCCTCGGCTCTGGCTGAATTGATGGACGATGCCGAGCGCGTCGGGGTCGATTTGCGCGAGCGTCTTCCTGATGCGGCAGAACCCCGTTTCGCCGATCACTGGCACAAGACGCTTCAGTTTCTGCATATCGTTACCGAGGCCTGGCCCGCCTGGCTCGAGGAGACGGGCCTGATGAACCCGGTGGCGCGTCAGGTCTCGGTCCTCAAGGCGCAGGCCGAACGCTGGACGCAGGCCCCGCCTGAGGGGCGGCTTTGGGCAGTCGGGTTTACCGATGGCATGTTTGCCGTCTGCGCGATCCTGCGGGCCGTGCTCGATGCGCCTCAAGGCTGCGTGGTGCTGCCCGGTGTCGATCTCGATCTGTCGGAGGGCCTTTGGGAGACGCTGCCTGAAAGCCACCCGCAATCGGGATTTCGACGCCTTCTCAACGATCTGGGTGTTTCCCGTGAAACCATCACAGTCTGGGATGACGCTGCGGCGCATCGCGATGTTGCTTCTCGTGAGGCCCTGCAAAGCCGGATTGCGCTGGCCAGTCTGATGATGCGCCCGATGGAGGGACTTTCTGCATGGGCAGAAAGCAATGCCCCCCTTCCGTTGACAGGCCTCACGCGTCTCGATGCTGCCGATCAGCAGCAGGAAGCCATCAGCATTGCCATGATTCTGCGTGAGGCTGTGGAACGTCCCGGCAAGACCGCGTCTCTGGTGACGCCGGACCGGGCACTGGCCCGACGCGTCTCGACCGAATTGCTGCGTTACGGCATCGTAGCCGATGACAGTGCCGGTGAGGCCCTGGCTCTGAGTCCTGCGGCCATTCTGCTGCGCCTTCTGGCAGAAGCGGCTGCAGATGATCTCTCTCCCGTGGCTCTTCTGGCGCTGTTGAAACATCCGCTTGTCGCGCTCGGCAGCACGCCGGGGAATTGCCGTGCCACAGCGCGCCGTCTTGAGCGCCTCGTACTGCGTGGCCCCGCGCCGCCACCGGGTATGAAAGGATTGCAACAGGCGCTCGAACGACAGGATCAGACTGAGGCCGAGAGTGCCGATCGACCCGATCAGGCCGAACCGCTCGATCTGTTTCTCGACCGTCTGTCAGAGGCCGTATCGCCTTTGCTGCGATGCGGTGCCCTGCCTCTGCCCGATCTGCTGACACGGCTCATCCAGGCTGCCGAGGCACTGACCGGCACGCAGGAGCAGCCAGGTGAAGAACGGCTCTGGATGGGCGCGGAGGGTCATGCCCTGTCGCGTCATCTCGCCGGGTTGATGACCTATGGCGAGGTTCTGCCGCCGCAGAGTCTGGCAGGGCTGCCCGCTTTTCTTCTCGCCTCAATGGCTGGAAAAATGGTGTTCGGCCAGCGCGTCCTTCAAGGGCGTGATGGTGAAGCCCTGCATCCTCGTGTTTCCATTCTGGGTGTGCTTGAAGCGCGACTGCAATTTGCCGATCTGGTGATTCTGGGTGGGTTGAATGAAGGCATCTGGCCTCCTGCGACCGATCCCGGCCCTTGGCTGAGTCGGCCCATGAGAACGCGGGCAGGGTTGCCGTCTCCCGAACGGCAGATCGGCACCGCCGCCCATGATTTCACGACAGCTTTTCTCTCGGGCAAAGAGATCGTGTTGTCGAGCGCAGCCAGAGTGATGGGGCGCCTGCCGTTCCGGCTCGCTGGCTGGTGCGACTTGACGCCCTGCTGGAGGGGAGAGGCCAGACCCTGCCTGTGCATCCTGCCCTGCACTGGCAGGCAGCGATGGATCAGCCTGCGGGTCCGGCGCGGCCTGTGTCCCCACCCGAGCCCCGGCCGCCTGTCGCCCTGCGTCCGCGCCGTCTCTCGGTGACCGAGATCGATTCCTGGCTGCGCGACCCTTACGCAATTTATGCCCGTCACGTGCTGAAGCTGAGGGCCTTGCCGGCGCTCGAAGAAGCCGCCGACCGCTCGGATATTGGTGTGGTGGTGCATGACGGGCTCGATCTCTGGTTGAAGGAGGGTCAGAAAGGCGGAAGAGCCTTGCATGGCTGCCTGCTCAAAATGCTTGAAGACCGTGAATTGCGTCCGGCTCTCGCCGCCTGGTGGCGTCCTCGTGTGCTCCGGATTGCTGATTGGGTCTGCGAGCGTGAGGCGCAGCGCGAGAGACCCGTTTTGCTCAAGACCGAGCAGAAAGGCACGTTGACCCTGACCCCGCCTTACGCGCCCTTCCGCCTGACCGCCCGCGCCGACAGGATCGAGATCGCTCAGGATGGGCGGGCGACCATTATCGATTACAAGACCGGCACCTTGCCCAAGGTGAGTGATGTCGAAGCCGGATGGAGTTCGCAACTCGTGCTCGAAGCCGCCATGCTGCGCCTCGGCGGCTTCGCCGATCTGCCCGCTGCGGAGACCGCCTCTTTGCTTTACTGGCGACTGACGGGGGATCGCCATCGTGGCGAGGAACTCAGCGTGCCGAAGAAGCCCGGAGATCTGGACGGGCTGGTGGACTCCGCGCTCGACCGGCTGCGTCGGCGCGTCGAGATCTTCGATGATCCGAACACGGCTTATCGTTCTCATCCCCATCCGGATTATGTGCCGCGTTATAGCGATTACGCCCATCTGGCTCGTGTGTCTGAGTGGAGCGCTGCGCGCGAGGAGGGCGGAGAATGACCGATCCTGCAAAGCTCAATGCGCAGATTATTGAATCGGCCAATGATATTCAGAGGCAGGCTTCCGATCCTCTGGCATCCGTCTTCGTCTCTGCCTCGGCGGGTAGCGGCAAGACAAAACTACTGATCGACCGGCTTTTGCGTCTGATGCTGCCGGTTCTGGTGCCTGACCCGGAGACGGGGGCACCGGTCCTGCTGCCGGGCAGCGACCCGGCACGGATTCAGTGCCTGACCTTTACGCGTGCGGCGGCGGCAGAAATGGCCAACCGTCTTCAGTCCCGTCTGGGGCGCTGGGTGTCATTGTCCGAGGCTTCGCTCGACCGGGAATTGCAGGCGCTGAGTGTCCCTGTCTCGCCTGAAACGCGTCAGGCGGCACGGGCCCTGTTCGTGCGCGTGCTCGATCTGCCGGGTGGGATGAAGATCGGGACGATCCACGCGTTTTGTCAGTCGCTTCTGAGGCGCTTCCCGCTTGAAGCTGCCATCAACCCGCATTTCACCCTTATGGAAGAGACGGATTCCAGCCTCGCTCTGGCTAACGCCATCGAGCAGACCCTGTCTCGCGCCATGGGCGATCCGGTGATGGAAGCGCGTCTCTCGCTGCTGGCCGGTCAGGTGGGGCTTGAGGATTATCTCGACCGGATACGTGCGCTTCAGGGCCGCGTGTCACGTCTGAGGCAGAGCTTTGCCCGCTGGCAGATCGAGCCAGGCGCGATCGAGCGCGCCTATCGGCAGGCTTTTGGCGCAGAGGAAGCCGATCTGGCCGATCTGGAGTCACAGCGCAGCGCGTCTCCGCAGGAAGATCGGCTGCGTCGCTGTGCCCAGGAAGCCCTGCCGCTGGGGACAGCGACGATGCAGGCGACGCTCGGCAAGATGCTCGACGCGCTTTCCCGCCCGGTATCGGAGCGGGACCCGGTAATCTGGTCTGATCTCTTTGTGACGGGCACAGGGACACCGCGCGCGGCACGGGCTTTCGTTCCTGCGGCCATGGCGCGCGACCGTCCTCACCTGATGGAGGCTTTCACGGCTGAAGGGGAGCGTCTGATTGCGCTCGACCGTGCAATTGCCGTGCAACGTCTGATTGCGCTCAATCTGGCGCTTTTCGCCCTCGCAGCCCCGACGCTCGATCGTTATGCGCAGGACAAGACCCTGCGTGGTCTGGTCGATTACGACGATCTGATTGCCAGCACGCGCGATCTCTTGCGCGATCCGGGGGCTGCCTGGGTGCTCTACAAGCTCGATGGCGGTCTCGATCATCTGCTGCTTGACGAGGTGCAGGACACGTCTGCTGCGCAATGGGAGATCGCGACGGCGCTGATCGAAGAGTTCTTCGTCGGCGAAAGTGCGCGTGAGATGGACGGGCGTCCGCGAACGGTTTTTGCCGTGGGGGATTTCAAGCAATCGATCTATGCTTTTCAGGGTGCCGACCCTGAAGGGCTGTTTCGTGCCCGCGACCGGTTCCGCGAGATGGTTCTTGGTGCGGAACAGGAATGGCGGACACCGGAAATCGGTGTGTCGTTCCGATCTGTCGAACCCGTGCTCAACCTTGTCGATGCGGTGTTTTCAAATCCGCTTGCGGCAGACGGGCTGCTTGAGCCGGGACGCGATGAGCTGCCACGCATCGCTCTGCCCGCCCCGGTCAGGGCGGGCGTGTCGAGCTTTGGCCGCTGGTGCCGAAGGACGAAAAAGACGCCATTGACGACCCCTGGGCGGCGCCAACGGGCAATGCCGGGCAAAGTCGTGCACCTCAGAAGCTGGCCGACACGCTGGCGCACTGGATTGCCCGTCAGATCGGCAAACCGCCGCAGCCGGGTCAGGCGCCGCTTCGTGCGGGTGAGGTGCTGGTTCTGGTGCCCCGACGATCTGCTTTTCTGCGCGCGCTCATCCGCGCGCTTAAGGGGCAGGGGGTCGAAGTTGCTACGCTTGTCGGTGTCGGGTTGACCGATTCTCTGGCGGTGCAGGATTTGACGGCGCTGTGCCATGCTCTGCTGCTGCCTCAGGATAATCTGACGCTGGCAGCGGTTCTGACCTCGCCGTTTGGCGGGGTCAGTGATGCGTCCCTCATGGATCTCGCCATGGAGCGCGGCGAGCGTCCGCTCTGGACTGTTCTGCGGGAGCGTCATCAGGAAAGGCCAGAATGGCAGAGCGCCTGGGAGCGTCTCTCGGCTCTTCAGACCCGTATCGATTTTGCGACACCCTATCAGATCCTTGCCGATGCCTTGGGCCGCCATGAAGGACGCGCCCGTGCGCTGGCACGCCTCGGACCGGAAGCGGCGGAACCGCTCGATGATCTGCTTTCGGCCGCCCTGCGTTTTGAAGCGCTCCACGCCCCTTCGATGCAGGGCTTCCTGCACTGGCTCGAGTCGAGCAATCTGACGGTCAAGCGTGAGGCCGAATCAGAAATCGACGCCGTGCGGATCATGACCGTGCATGGCTCGAAAGGGCTGCAGGCGCGATTGGTGATCCTGCCAGACATGACGGGTGAGGTGCAGGGCGAGACGAAACTGCTCTGGACGTGCAAAAACGGTCTCGATCTCCCGGTCTGGATGCCGGGGAGGGAATTGCCGTCCGATCTGGGCGATCGACTCAAGCAGCAGGAGCAGGAAGCCGCGCAGGCTGAGCGTAACCGCCTGCTTTACGTCGCTCTGACTCGTGCCAGTGACTGGCTGGTCGTCTGCGGTTGGGAGCCGCGACGCAAGCAGAGCGAGAGCTCGTGGTACAGCTTGTGCCGCTCGGGTTTCGAGCATCTCGATGCGGTCAGCACGGTTTTCGACGGAGGATGGGAAGGCGAGCGTCTCCTGAGTGAGGCACAGCCCGAACTGAGTGCCCCCGCATCCAGAGCCCTTGCCCCCCATGCGCCTGAACCCATGCCCGGTTTATTCGGGCAGGCACCCGCTTGGCATGCGCTTCCAGCGCCGCAGGAGGCGCCTCTGACCCGACCACTGGCACCGAGTCGACCGGATAATGCCTCCTATGGTGTGGCGCCGCCCGCCTTGTCTCCGCTTCATCTCGCCGCCGGACGGGAGAGTGGTCGCAGGCGCGCCCTTGAGCGCGGAACGCTGGTGCATCGCCTTTTACAATGGCTGCCTGATCGTCCCAGAGAGGAGTGGGGCATTCTTGCAGAGCGCTTCCTCGCCCAACCGGCACACGGGTTATCGCCGGAAGAGAGCACCCGTCTGGTCGGTCAGATTCTCTCGATCCTCACACATGAGACGCTGGCCCCGCTTTTTGCCCCCGGCAGCCTCGCCGAGCAGCCGATTACAGGACTGGCTTTCGGGCAGGTCGTCCTGGGGCAGGTGGATCGTCTCCGAGTGACGGAAGACTGCGTCATGCTGTGCGATTTCAAGACAAACCAGAACCCGCCACGACCGGGTCAAGCCGTTCCTGCAGCCTATCGGCGTCAGATGGCGGCATATGGGGCTGTCCTGACACAGCTCTACCCGGGCCGTGAGCTCGTCATGGCGCTGGTCTGGACGGAAGGCCCGACGATCAGCTTTGTCCCTCTGGAGCCCTAGGATAGCTGTATTTCACATAGCTATTCTGAAAGGCTCGTGTGACGGGCACTCTTTGCAGTCTGCTCAGCGACGATAGCGGTATCCATCCCGGCGGCCGGGCGTCCAGCGCGGGCC
>NZ_BAJT01000021.1 GCF_000613845.1 Asaia astilbis JCM 15831 | reverse complement strand
CTCTTGGCGGCGGCGGGGGCCTGTCTGGTCAGCCGTGGCAGCGAGGCGCCTCAGGCGTTTTGTCTTCCTGCCGGCAGCGGGGCCTGCAACGGTGTCCACGCGTCAGGCTGCGATTCCCATGACCCCGCGCGGGCTGTTCACCATGCAGCTCCGCTATGGCACCGTCGAATTTGCCGATCTGCTCGGCCCGTCCGTCCGCCTTGCACGCAGCGGAACGACCGTCAGTCGCGTTCTGGCTCAGGATATCGCTGCCGTTCAAACAGCGCTCTTTGCAGACGATGCCGCGCGTACCGTTTTCAGCCGTCCGGATGGAACCCCACTTCAGAATGGCGACGCGCTGGTTCAGCCCCAGCTGGCAAGCTTCCTTGAGCGTATGACCAATCTTGGCGTTGGCGACCTGTATAACGGTGCTCTTGGCGGTATTTTCGTTGATGGCGCCAACAAGGCCGGTGGCGGCCTGTCGACGGCGTCGATGCGCGCCGCAATGCCGATGCAGCTCGCGGCTCTTCAGGTGGAACAGAACGGTTATACGGCCTCCTTCCTTCCGCCCCCAGCAGATGGCGGTCTCGGTGCGGCCTCGGCCTTCCAGTCAGGCGGGTCGGCTCAGGCTGCCGTGTCCACCTGGCGGAGCGAAGACCGTCATGGTCTGAGTGGCGATGCCCTGTTGAGCGCAGCACAGACCCTGATCAATTCGGGATCCAGCCGGTCGGGCTCGCTGCCAGCTCTGCCAGCATCGACCTCTTTCGTCGTGACAGACAATAAGGGCGGGGCTGTCGCCTGCGCCCTGACCGATAATAATCTGTTCGGGACCGGGCGTATCGCGGATGGCACGGGCGTTCTGCTTGCGGCAGCCCCGGGCCGTTATCCGGCACCGCTGCTTTCTGCGGCCATTGTGCAGAGGCGGGGTTATCTCGTCGGCGCTCTGGCCAGCTCTGGCCAGAACGGCGCTGCCGATGCGCTGGCAGCCGCAACACATGCGGCGATCTCCGGTGCAGAGGTGCCCCATGAAGGGCAGGGCCGCGTCAACGCGTCGCTCTGCTCAAGCGGTCAGTGTCACGGTGACACCGATCCACGTGGCGGCGGCCTCTCGGTCGGCAGCGTGAATAACTGATCTGAGGTATGTCTCATGCCCCCTCTTCGGAGGGGGCATTTTTCGTTCAGCCCCCTTGTGCAATGGGGGATGATCATGATATGTTCCCCAGAACAAAAGTGAACGAATAACACGAATCGCCTTGTGCCCGATTGCCGTACCTACGGAGTTCGGCAAAACTGGCGGGAGCGGAGGACAGGACATGAGCGTAGACAGGACGAAAGCACTCGAGGGTGCACTGAGTCAGATCGAACGTGCTTTCGGCAAAGGCTCGATCATGCGTATGGGGCAGCGCCCCAAGGAGCAGGCCGATGTGATCTCGACCGGCTCGCTCGGTCTGGATATCGGTCTTGGGATCGGTGGCCTGCCGCGTGGACGCATCGTCGAGATTTATGGCCCGGAAAGCTCGGGCAAGACGACACTGGCCCTGCACGCCATTGCCGAGGCCCAGAAAAAGGGCGGTACCTGCGCTTTCATCGATGCCGAACACGCGCTCGATCCCGGCTATGCCCGCAAGCTGGGCGTGGACGTGGACAATCTCCTGCTCAGCCAGCCCGATGCCGGTGAGCAGGCGCTTGAAATTGCCGATACCCTCGTCCGTTCAGGCGCTGTCGATGTGCTGGTAGTCGACTCTGTGGCAGCTCTCGTGCCGCGTGCCGAGCTTGAGGGCGATATGGGCGACAGCCATGTCGGTCTTCATGCCCGACTGATGAGCCAGGCACTGCGCAAGCTGACCGGCACCGTCTCGCGCTCGAACACCATGATCATCTTCCTGAACCAGATCCGGATGAAGATCGGCGTGATGTTCGGCAATCCCGAGACGACAACCGGCGGAAATGCGCTGAAGTTCTATGCGTCGGTGCGTCTGGATATCCGTCGTATCGGTTCCATCAAGGACCGTGACGAGGTCGTTGGCAACCAGACCCGGGTGAAGGTGGTCAAGAACAAGATGGCCCCGCCTTTCCGTCAGGTCGAATTCGACATCATGTATGGCGAGGGGATCAGCAAGGTCGGCGAACTCATCGATCTGGGTGTGAAAGCCAATATCGTCGAGAAATCCGGTGCCTGGTTCTCATATGACAGCACCCGCGTGGGTCAGGGCCGGGAAAATGCCAAGCAGTTTCTGCGCGACCACCCCGAGATGGCTGCGGACATCGAGCGTCGTATCCGCGAACAATCCGGTGTCGTTGCGGAAGCTTTGATGACGACTCCTGAAGAGCAGGACGACGACAGCGAAGGCTGAATGCTCAGGATGCAGGGTTCTCTCCCTGCATCTCTCAGAGAACGGCCTTTCCTCGTGAGGCCGTGACCAAGACGATGTTACTCACTGGGGCGCAGTCGTGTTCCGTGAGATTTTGCGGGGCTGAAGATGTCCCCGCCATTGATCGGCGGGTGACGTCCTCTGAAGCGATCAGCTTTTCAGAAGATTGCTCAGGGGAGCCAGATACGCGTCAAGGGCGACACGCAGCGGCATCAGATAGGCGTTGCCACCCAGTGCCCGGATATCGGTCAGCAGCGTTCTGGCAAAAGCCACGTTCGCGTCCAGACTGGGGTCGAAGTCACGGGGAAAGACCACGTGATTGACCCTTTCCCAATAAGCCCGTGACTTCGGACCGATCACGGGAGAGATCCCCCAGAAGACGCAATCATCCTCCAGCCACGAGGCGCTGAGGTCGAACATGCGCCGATCGAAGAGAGGCTGCGTGAAAAAACCGGCAGCGCCCGCGTCGCGCTTTTGCTTGACGTCTTCGAGTTCCTGCCAGGGCGCGCGCCGATAAGGGTCGAAAGCTGCATAGACTTTCAGATGGGGCGCTTCCCGCTGATAGCGCGCAATGATCTGCGCTGAGCTGTTGGGCCAGACGCGGTGCGTCTCGTCCGGGGGCGGGTCGCCCGCAACGACCAGAATTTCCTCAATACCTTCCTGCTCGGCGCAGGGCAGGGGCGCGTCCGGCGCGATGTCGATCGCCCGGATATGCGGTATTGCGGTAAATCCCTGAGCACGGGCAAGGGCGGCCCCCTCCCATGCACGCAAGGCAGGCGCAGCAGATCGGGCAGATTGATGGTGCTGATGTCGGGGGCAATCTGCCGAACCTGTGTGAGATCGGCATTCAGATTGTCTGCGTCGCGCGGAATAAGCTCGATAGCGATGCGGGTCATGCGCTGTGAGGCTCCAGGACCTGACGGGCCGCCTGCAGGGTATTGTGCAGCAGGCAGGCGATGGTCATGGGGCCGACGCCACCGGGAACGGGCGTGATGTGGCCTGCAATTGGCGCAGCCTCATCGAAAGCAACGTCGCCAACCAGACGCGTCTTGCCATCCGGCAGGGAGATGCGGGTAATCCCAACATCGATCACGGTGGCGCCGGGCTTGATCCAGTCGCCTCGAACCAGGCCGTTCTTGCCTGTCGCGACCACAAGAATATCGCCCTCGAGGGCCAGCGCACGGGTATCGCGCGTGTCGATATGGCCGACCGAGACAGTGCAGCCTTCTTTCAGAAGGAGCTGAGCCATGGGCTTGCCGACGAGGTTGGACGCGCCGATGATAACGGCATGAAGGCCGCGCAGGGTGGGGAGCGTTTCCTTGATGAGCATGAGACAGCCCAGCGGCGTGCAAGGAACGAGCCCGTCAATGCCGAGGCTCAGACGTCCGGCATTGACCTCGCCCAGACCATCGACATCCTTATGGGGGGCAATGGCATTGGTCACGACGATCGGGTCGATCTGGGATGGCAGAGGCAGCTGCACCAGAATACCGTGAATCTGCGGGTCGGCATTCAGACGCGCAATCAGATCCAGCAATTCGTCCTGATCTGTCGTCTCTGGTAGCATATGCATGAAAGAGCGCATTCCGGCGCGGTGCGTCTGAATCGCCTTGTTCTTGACGTAGACCTCGCTTGCAGGATCGTTGCCGACAAGCACGACGGCGAGACCCGGGATTTTACCTGTGCGCTCTCGCAGCGCCTCGGCTTCGGCTTTGACACGATCCGTCAGGCTGCGGGCAATGGCCTTGCCGTCGATGATCTTTCCTGACAGCGCCGGATCGTGTTTCATGCGGGGGGATTCCTGTTGCAGGGGGCCAACTCGGGCGAAGACTCGCGGCGCGGCCTGATAACAAAGTGAGGAACGTAAGTGACTGAGGCAATACGCAAGAACTTCGCGAGTGACAACATCGCGCCAGTCTGTCCGGAAGTCATGGCGGCGCTTGAGCGCGTCAATCATGGTTCGGCTGCCGCTTATGGCGAAGATCCTGCAACTGCCGCGCTGACAGCGCTCGTGAAAGATGTCTTCGAGCACGATGCCTGGGTCTTTCCTGTCGCAACCGGGACGGCGGCCAATAGTCTGGCGCTCTCGGCGGCAACAGACCCGTTCGGTGCTGTCGTGTGCGATCAGAGTGCCCATATCGCCAATGATGAGGGCGGCGCTCCGGAATTTTTCATGCACGGGGCCAAGCTGGTGCCGATCCCCTCCGCCGACGGGCGCATGGATGTTGCGGATCTGGATCGCGCGCTGACCGCCAATGAAGGTCACGGCGTGCATACGAGCCCGATCCAAACCCTGTCCCTGACGCAGAGTACGGAATGGGGCACGGTCTACACGCTCGATCATCTCCAGGGGCTGACAGCGCGAGCCCGTGAGGCCGGGTTGAACACCCATCTGGATGGGGCCCGTCTCGGCAACGCGATTGCGGCTCTGGGGTGCCGCCCTGCCGATGTGAGCTGGCGGGCCGGCTTCGACATGCTGAGCTTCGGCGGCACAAAGAACGGCGCCATGGCTGCGAGGCAGTCGTGATCTTTCGTGAGGATCTGGCGAAGAATTTTCTACGCCGGATCAAGCGCGGTGGTCATCTCTGGTCCAAGCAGCGTTATCTGAGCGCCCAGATACATGCGCTTCTCGAAAACGATCTCTGGCTGCGTCATGCGGCTCATGCCAACACCATGGCGCAACGTCTGGCCCACGGGTTGCGTCGACACCCTGCTGCGGCACTGCCGTTTGAGGTGAAGGGCAATGAGGTGTTCGTGGTCCTGCCCGAAGTGATCGTGGCGTCTCTGGAAGAGCAAGGCTACGGCTTTTATCGCTGGACCAACCCGCCCGGCCTGGATGGGGTGCTGATCCGGCTGGTGACCTGCTGGGCGACCGAGGCGCGTGACGTGGACGGGTTGCTGTCGGCCCTCTGAAACGAGGCAGACATCAAAAAGCGCGGCTCCTTTTTGAAGAGCCGCGCTTTTTTGTTTTGAGGTCAGAGAGGCCTTAGAAACCGATCATCGCATCGCCACCGAAGGTGAAGACACCGGTGTTACGGTTGTTGTTGAAGGGCGATGTGCCATTCAGAGACCGGTCAAAGCGAATTTCGGGACGCAAGGCAAAAACCCGGATGCCGTGACCGAGATCGGGCTTGTAGGTCACACCGAGTGTAAGCGCACCATAAGTGGTGGGTGCAGCCGTCTCGGACGGGGCATAGTTTCCGGCGAGGGCGTCCATATAGGACTGGTTGGTCAGGAAGCTTGCAACGAAAAGCCCGGTGTTATCGCGATAAAGCTCTCCGCGATAATTGAAGGTCAGGCTCGGGGTAATCTTGTAGGCAGCAAAGGTGACGACGCTCCATGTCTCGGCGCGCAGACCGTCATCATGGAGGAAATTGAATTCTCCGGTCAGGGAAAGCTTGTCGTTGACCGTGTAATAGGCAGAGAGATCGTTCCACCAGCGTTGCGCCGTATTGGCGCGCGGGCCGAGAACAGCCACGGCATTTTCAGGGCCGACACGAGACAGTTCGACGATGTTGAGCTTGCCGTTGGCGAGGCCGTTCACGTTGAAGCCGAAATAGCCCGCGGCAGCATTGTTATTGTCGCGCTTGCCGAACGTTGTCTGGTTTCCGGTATCGACACCGAAATTGAAGTCGAACATCGGTGAGATATGCCAGTGGAACATGGCCCCAAGATGTTCGAACGGCACGGAATACTGAGACGTGTAGGCCAGCGTATAAAAAGGCCGCACAGTAGGGTCCAGAACCTCGACGCCCATAGGCGCCTGCAGAATGCCTGCCTGCATATCGAGTCCCCCTTTGGTGAACCAGGGGGCATGAACATCGACATGAGCCTGTGCAGGGATGATCTGATACCGCGAACGCAGCAAGGTGTCGGAAACGCCGAGCAGATGGTAGTAGCGCGCATCGGAGCCATAGAGACCCTGCAGCACAAAGCCCACCTGATAGTCCTGCTTCGTGGAATCGATCGCCTTGGTCAGGGTGAGATCGACCTGGTTCAACTGCGGCTGATTGGCGCGGTTACCGAAGAAGTTGCCGAAATCCACGCCGTTATCCGGGCGAGCCGGGTTGGCCGTGATACCGCCCTCGAGCAGACCGGTAAGGACGATGTCCTGCAGCCAGGGGCTCGACGCTGACTTGAACACGGAAATCTGCGCGTGCGCTGAGTTATGCACTGCCGCAGAGGCAATCAGGGTCAGCGCGCCGGTCGCAACAGATTTGCGACAACGGCGCGACAAGGAGCGTAGCAGGTTCATAACCCGTCCTTACAAAAGGGCCCTTCCGGGCAATTTCGTTTCAATTTCGTCAGTTTATTTTGGAATAAAAATAGTATCAAGAAGGTAACATAATTTCATACAATGACCGCGGAGCTCGCTGGATCGTTCTGCTCGTCACCGGACAGATCTTCAAAAGGGGTTCTGTTACAGCTCGACAAGCCGTAGCATCCCGATGCGGGGCTGGCCTTCATCCCCTTTCAGGAGCTGTGACATGACCCCTCGTCATATCCTTTGTTTCGGTGATTCCCTGACCTGGGGCTGGAAACCGGTCGAGGAGGGGACGCCGACGACGCGCTACGACGTCACCGAGCGCTGGACTGGCGTCATGGCACGCCTTCTTGGCAGCTCGTATCGCGTGGTCGAAGAAGGGCTGAGTGCTCGCACGACGTCGATCACGGATCCCAACGACTCCCGTCTTGATGGGTCGGCTTATCTGCCGACAGCGCTGGCCAGCCATTTGCCGCTCGATCTTGTGATTGTCATGCTGGGCACGAATGACGCCAAGGCAGCCTATCGACGCACGCCTCACGACATTGCACTCGGGATGGCAAAGCTGGTCGGACAGGTGAAGGGCAGTGCCGGAGGTGTCGGCACAGCCTATCCGGCGCCACGCATGTTGATTGTCGCGCCACCGCCGCTGGGCACAATTCCGGGTGGCTGGCTTGCTGCACAGTTCAGTGAGGGGGCTGCATCGAAGATTGCCTCATTGCCAGAGCATTATGCGGCCCTGGCGAAGGCGAAAGATGTCGGGTTTCTCGATGCAGGGCGGCATCTCACCACGGACGGATGCGATGGTGTCCATTTCACCCTAGAAAATAATGCCGCTCTGGGACGCGCTGTTGCCGAGAAGGTTCGCGCGATGCTGGGAGACCTCGGGGTATAGCCGTTTCTCTAACGGTTCATAACGGTATGGTGATATTTGCGCCACAGCGACGTGCGATAAACGTAATAGGTCATTAACTTAAATTGCGAATGACTCGCAGTAACGCTAATCGTCTGCCGGTTTTTAACGGCAGGACAATTCTATGCGTGCGGATTTTACCCGTTTCGGTCTGGCGATGTGCGTCTCTCTGACCGCCTTGATGGCGGGGAGCGCAGGGGCGCAGGAAAAACATCAGAGTGAGAAGGCCCAGCCCGGCGAGCGCATCGCGTCCAGCCAGGCTGTTCCCCGGGCTGCAGCGTCAGCCAGGGCGAAAAACGTCGAGCGGCTGACCGTTCACGGTCAGAAAGGCGCAACCCTGGCCTCATCGTCAACCAAGTCGAACACGCCGTTAATCGAGACAGCGCAATCGGTCACTGTCGTAACGCGCAACGAGATGGATATCAGGGGTGTTCTGACGCTCAATCAGGCCATTCGTTATGCGGCGGGGATCACGCCGGATCTGCGCGGCGGTGTCGGCACGCGCTACGACCTTTTCCAGCTGCGTGGCTTTACCATTCCCGAGTTTCTCGACGGGTTGCGTCTGCAGGACAGCCCGACCGGCTATGCCATCGCGCAGATCGACACGTCACGTCTGGAACGTCTGGAAATTCTCAAGGGACCGTCTTCAGCGCTGTATGGTCAGTCCAGTCCCGGTGGCCTTGTTGCTCTTTCGAGCAAGACCCCGATCGACAAGGCCTCTTACGGCTCGATCAACGCAACGGGCGGGATGTTCGATCTGTATCGTGTCGACGCCGATATGGGGGGCTACGCGACCAAAGACGGGTCGATCCGCTATCGCCTCTACGGAACGATCAACGGGCAGCATACCCAGCTGAGCCGTACGGGAAGCCGTCGTTTCTCCGCAACACCGACTGTCAGTTTTGGCGGGAACGGGCCTGACACGCTCACTTTGATCGGCAATTATCAGTACGATCCCGAAGCGGGTACTTATGGTGGCGTGCCGCTCGCAGGATCCCTGAAACCTGCGCCATTCGGTGGTTACCTGCCGCGTAATTTCTATGACGGGGACGCGCGTTTCGAGAAGTTCAACCGCAAGCACGGTGCCTTCACCTATATTTACACCCATCGTTTCAATAACGACTGGAGCTTTTCGACCCGTGGTCGTTATGACGACATCAAGACCCAATATCGAAGCGTCTATAACGCCGGCTTCTGGAACGCCGGTGGCATGTTGCCGCGCTATGGTTTCGGGACGACCGAGCACACGCATAATCTCGCTTTCGACAGCGGGTTCCACGGCAAGCTGCGTACCGGCCCTTTCACCCATCAGGTGATGGCGGGTTTCGACTATCAGCAACAATGGGCCGACGAGACAGCAGGGTCGAGCAATGCACCCGATCTGAATGTCTTCGCGCCGAATTACGACATGGGCATCGATCCGCTGACGACTTATGCGCGCTACAAGGTCAATTCACATCAGATCGGCCTTTACGGTCAGGATGAGATTCACTGGGGCGGGCTGGTTCTGACTGGGAGCCTGCGTAATGACTGGTTCCGGTCGCGTCAGATCGAATATCTGTCACCGTCGAACACCAAGCAGAGCCCAAGCCAGATCACCTGGCGCGCAGCCGGGCTCTATCATTTCAAGTTCGGTCTCGCGCCCTATATCAGTTACGCGACGTCGTTTCAGCCGCAGACCGGGGCAGTCTTGACCGATGGCGGCAGGACCACGGCTCAGGCCAGCCCGTCGATTGGCAAGCAGCTTGAAGGGGGGCTGAAATATCAGTTGCCCGGTACGCCGATCCTGCTGACAGCGGCAGGCTTTCATATCGAGCAGACCAACGTGCTCGTTGCCGTGCCCAACACCATTTACAATGTGCAAAACGGCCTTGTGCATTCCGATGGCTTCGAATTCGAGGCTCATATCGACAGCTGGCATAATCTGACGGTTGATGCGGCCGTGAGCGTGCAGCGCGTCAAGGATGATTCAACCGGTAAACCGCTTATCCAGTCCGGGCGGGGCAATGCTTCCCTGTTCGGGTTTTACACAATCCCGCAGGGGCGCTTCAAATCTCTCGGTCTCGGAGCCGGCATGCGTTATTCGGCCTCGGCTTATGGGGGTGAAGCTAGCTATGGCAGCGTGAAAGTGCCCCAATACGCCTTGTTCGACGCGTCTTTGCGTTACGATCTCGCCAATATGTCCAAGTCCCTCAAGGGATGGACCGTGGGCGCCAGCGTGCGCAACCTGTTCAACAAGAACTACGTGAGCAACTGCCTTGCTTACGCCTCTTATGGGCAGGAATTCTGCTATTACGGCGAACGTCGCAATGCCCAGGGCACGATCGGCTTCGCCTGGTAAGATAAGCGCTCCGGGTTGCGGCCCGGAGCGTCATTCTCAGGGCAGGCGCGACAGGCGTTCTGTCAGAACCTGATAGAATCCGTCTGAATCGACATCGCGTAGATAGAGCGCATTGGCGGGGCGGCCTGTCACGCTCCAGTAATCCACGACGGTCTGACCCGCCGATAACGGGCTCTGCGTTTCGATTTCGACATTGACCTGACGGCCCTGAAACAGATCGGGACGCAGAAGCCACATGATGGTGCAGGGGTCGTGCAAAGGCGCACCGGGCCAGCCGTATTTTTCGAGATCGAATCGCTCCGAAAACCCGAGCATTCCGCCTACGCAGCGCCCGGCAGCGTTGCCGATGGCGCGTATCCGCCCAAGGCGTGACGGCGTGGTCAGCACCTGATGCGTCACATCCAGCGGTAGCATGACGGTCGGCACTCCTGAAGCCAGCACGATGGCAGCGGCTTCAGGATCGACATAGGCATTGAACTCGGCATTGGGACTGATATTGCCGCCTTCGAAACACGCGCCGATCATGGACACCACGCGATTGATGCGAGGTGCGATATCGGGCGCCTTCTGAAGTGCGGTCGCCAGATTGGTCATCGGGCCGAGTGTGACGATTGTCAGGCTTCCCTCCGGCTCGTGACGGAGGGTCTCGATCAGAAACTCCACCGCATGGGGAGAGTCTGCCTGTTTGACCGGACGTGGCAGATCGGCGCCATCCAGCCCGCTCTCGCCATGAAGGTGTTCGGCTCGCACGGGGGGGCGCGAGAGAGGCAGGTCGCAACCGCTATGGAGCGGAATATCGGCGCGTCCGGCCAGTTCCAGTATGGCAGCGGCATTGCGCGTGGTGTTGGCAATGCCGCTATTGCCGCCCACTGTCAGGATCGCCTCAACCGTGATGTCTTCGGGGGAGGCCAGAGCCAGAAGAATGGCAACGGCGTCGTCCTGACCGGGATCGGTGTCGATGATGATCCGTGTGGGCGTCATGGGTTTACTCCTTGCCGGCTTCCCCGGCGGTCTCTCCTTCGGGGCCCTTGACCCAGGCCTCGACCGTGCCGGAAACCTTGATCGTCATCGGGTTGCCCTTGCGGTCAAGCGTCTTGCCAACAGCCAGACGAACCCAGCCTTCGCTGATGCAGTATTCCTGCACATTGGTGCGCTCTTCGCCATTAAAACGGATGCCGATGCCTTTTTCCAGCAGCGCTTCGTTGTGAAACGGGCTACCCGGTGTGGCGCTCAGACGGTCTGGCATGGTGTCGCTCATGGGATATCCTCCGGTTTGGCGCGGTGTTCCAGTTCTGGTCATGGGACATAGCCCGAGTTCCGACTTGCGCAAAGCGCCGGAACGCAAAACGGGCGCGAAGGTGGAACTTCGCGCCCGTTTGGGGCTGTTTTACGGCGCAGCATGCCGTTCTCGTGTTTTAACCGAGGGTCGGCATGACGAAATCGGCACCCTGACGGATGCCGGTCGGCCAGCGCGAGGTGACAGCCTTGTATTTGGTAAAGAAACGAACTCCCTCTGATCCGTGCATGTGATGGTCACCAAAGAGCGACGCCTTCCAGCCACCGAAGGAATGGAAAGACATCGGCACGGGGATGGGCACATTAACGCCGACCATGCCGGCCTGCACGCGGTGTGTGAAACTGCGGGCGCTATCGCCATCGCGGGTGAAGATGGCGGTGCCATTGCCGAATTCATGCTCGTTGACCAGCTTCAGTGCGGCTTCGAAGTCAGGCACGCGCACCACGGCCAGAACAGGCCCGAAAATCTCTTCGCGGTAGATCCGCATTTCAGGTGTGACATGGTCGAAAAGCGACCCGCCGATGAAAAAACCTTCCGGATGCTGGGGCGATTTGTAATCGCGTCCATCGACCAGAAGCGTGGCGCCTTCTTCCGCGCCAATCGAGACATAGGACGCGACCTTTTCACGGTGGATCTGTGTCACCAGCGGCCCCATTTCGGTGGCGTCTTCCGTGCCGTTGCCGATCTTGAGCGCCTTGACCTTGGGGATCAGCTTTTCAATCAGCGTATCGGCAACGGGTCCGACGGCAACCGCCACCGAGATCGCCATGCAGCGTTCACCGGCTGAGCCATAAGCGGCTCCCATAAGGGCATCGACCGTCTTGTCGAGATCGCAATCAGGCATGATCACAGCGTGGTTTTTGGCCCCGCCCAGTGCCTGCACTCGCTTGCCATGCGCCACACCGGTCTCGTGAATGTAGCGGGCAATCGGGGTCGAGCCGACAAAGCTGATGGCCTGCACATCCGGGTGTTTGAGCAGAGCGTCGACCACAATCTTGTCGCCATGCACAACCTGGAACACGCCGTCGGGGAGGCCTGCCTGCTTGAGCAGATCGGCCAGAATGAGCGAGGCAGAGGGATCGCGCTCTGAAGGCTTGAGGATGAAGCAATTACCGCAGGCCAGTGCCATCGGGGCCATCCAAAGCGGCACCATGACCGGGAAGTTGAAAGGCGTGATACCGGCAACGACACCGAGCGGCTGGCGCATCGACCAGGCATCGATCCCGCGCCCGACCTGCTCGGTAAACTCGCCTTTCAGAAGCTCCGGCGCACCGGTTGCGAACTCGACCACTTCCATCCCGCGCGTCACTTCCCCGAGCGCGTCCGACAGAACCTTGCCGTGCTCGGCGGTGATGACAGCGGCCAGATCGCGGGCATGCTTTTCGATCAGATCGCGAAAGCGAAAGAGCACGCGTGCACGGGCGAGCGGTGTTGTCTGCGCCCAGCCGGGGAAGGCAGCTTTCGCAGCAGCGACAGCCTCATCGACGTCATGGGTGTTGCCGAGCGCGAGCTGCGCTGTGACTTTTCCTGTGGCGGGGTTGAACACCTTGCCTCGCTCCTGGCCATGACCGTCGGTCAGAGATCCGTTGATGTGATGCTGGATCAGACTGCTCATACTCGTGTTCCTCTTTCGTGCATCCGGTCCAAGGTCGATGGACCTTCGGCCGACGCGGCAGGTATAGCACCGGGCTCGGCCCCTCTCCCGGTTTTCAGAGAGGTCGTTGTTACAGCTTCAGGCGTTTCGACCGGCAGACCGCTCTCAAGCTGAAACCGATATCAAAGAAAATAATATTCTCTTTTGACTTTATTAAAGGAAAAAATATTCCCTTTGCGGATGATAAGCTTCACGTTCGGGTGAAAGCTGTTTCTTCCGCCGCTGCGGATTAATGCTTCCTGTGCTCGCTCGCCTGCGCTTCGCGTCTCGAGAGGAAACCCTTTGGGGCATAATGGCCCTCCTGTCAGGGTTTTTTGGGTGATGCCGAACCCGGGCTGGTTCACTGCGTTAAGGGTCACCTGTTTTTGCCTTCGACGACTGGGGTCCGATGCGTTCTTTTACTGCCCTGATGGCTTTTTCCGCTATTGCCGTGAGTGCCGGTATTCTGAGCGCCTGCGCCATGAATGCTGACGAAGATGCCGAATCGCGCTTTACCCCCGTTGCTGCCGGGCAAGCCATCAAGCTTGAACAGAAGAACGCGCCGGTTGCAGGCTCGACCTATCGAATGGCCTATCGCAGCACCGACGCGCATAATCCCACGCATCTCGTTGCCGTCTCCTCTGAAGTCATGATCCCCCGTGGGGCCCCGCCCGCAGGTGGCTGGCCCGTTCTGGCATGGGCGCATGGAACAAGCGGGATCGGCCTCACCTGTGCGCCTTCCGTCATGGGGATTGGCGGGCCGCAAGCCAGCTTCTATTCCCGCTGGCTTCGTCGAGGTTACGCGATCGTCGCGACAGACTATCCGGGTCTCGGAGAGCCCGGCGCCGCCCTTTATCTGCACGCAAAATCCGAAGGCATGGCGGTGCTCGACTCCGTGCGCGCTGCCCGTCGCCGCTTTTCGTCGTTGAGCGGTCATGTCGTTTTGCTGGGTCACGATCAGGGCGCACAAGCGGTGCTGGCGGCGTCAGCGCTGGCGAAAAGCTATGCGCCGAGCCTCCAGATCAAAGGCACGATCGCTTTGGGGGCTCCGTATTTCGACAGCAATTCCGGCCATATTCTGAATCAGCCGCGTGGCGCCCGCCGTTTTGCACCGGGTGTGGTTTATGGCCTCCTGCTCGGGGCCTCCCTCGGTTCAGCCGATCCTGGCTTCGATGCATCACGGGCCTTCAAGCCTCGTGCGCTCCCCTATTATCGCAAGGCGACCGAGCTGTGTCGTGGTGACTTCTTTGGCGCTGTCGAGCATGCTGGCCTGACTCCTGACAACACATTCCAGCCCGACGCCGAGCAGGCGCTCGCCCCTGCGCTGAACTGGGCACGTTATCCGTCGCTCGCTCTGACGTCTCCCGTCATGCTGGGCATTGCCAGCAATGATTCGCAGATACCGCCTGCCCAGCAGGAAAAACTGAAGCAGGATCTCTGTGCAGCTGGAACGGTTGTGAGTGTTCACCATTACCGCGTCGAGCATTCCCCGCTTCTGAACGCCGCGGAGAGCGAAGCCCAGAACTTTGCTGATCGCAGCCTTCAGGGTGATGCCATTTCCTCGGATTGTCAGTGAGGTTTCAGCGGTTCCGGGCTTTGCCCTGAACCGCTAGAGGGCCGTCACTCAGTTTGAAAATTTCGTGTGAGAATATGACGTCATCTTGCATGTAAAGCTTGCTTTACACCCTTCTGGCTGCAATAGGGTGTAAAGGACACTTTACAGAGGCGGGAGTCATGTTCGATCACAAGCGTTTTGGATTAGAGCTGTTGAGTGCTTCGGTGCTTTATGGCGCGTTACTTCTCGCCGCGAACTGGATTGCCGACGGGTTTCACCCAGCCGGGTACGCACTCTATGCCCTCAGCATGGTGCCGATGATTGGCGCGATTGCGATGGCCTGGGCTATCCTGCGAGGACTAAACAGGATGGATGAATTGCAGCGCCGCGTGCAGTTCGACGCGATTGCGTTCTCGTTTCTTGGGACAGCTCTCATCACCTTTGGCTGGGGCTTTGCCGAAGACGCCGGTTTGCCTCATCTTCGGGCCTTTGCCGTCTGGCCGATCATGGCGGCCCTGTGGGTTGCCGGTATGATTGTCTCATGCTGGAAGTATCGATGAAGAACAGGATGCGTGAATTGCGCCTGTCGCAGGGGCTGAGCCAGAACGCGCTTGCTGAGATCCTCGGCGTATCGCGTCAGACAATCAACGCCATCGAAAATGAGCGCTACGACCCAAGTCTGCCTTTGGCTTTCGCCATAGCCAAAGCCTTCAATCTGTCCATCGAGGCGATCTTTATTCCCTGAGAGTCTCAATGACCCGGAAAGGGATCCGTCCTTCTCCGGGCTGTGGGACCGAGGCTTAGAGCCCTCAGTCTACAAAGGCACTCGCGGGATAGCCCTGAGCGAAGAGATGCGCCCGCAAGGTGGAATGATTGACCTGCATCTCGATCATCTGACGCACTTTGGGTTTGGCTTTATAGGCGATGCCCAGACCGGCCACGGCGAGCATGGGCAGATCGTTGGTGCCATCACCAGTGGTCAGGGCAGCTGACGCCTTCACGCCGCGTTCGTCCAGCAGGCGTTGCAGATGTTCTTCCTTGCTCTCCGGGCCGAGCACAGGGGCTGCCAGCTTTCCTGTGAACAGCCCGTTCTCGATGTCGAACTCGTTGCCGTAATGCTCATCGAAGCCACAGGCTTCGGCCACGCGGCTGGTGAAGAAGGTAAAGCCGCCCGAAACCAGCGCGGTACGGGCGTTATGGGCGCTCATTGTTCTCACCAGCGTGCGGGCGCCCGGATTGAGCTGCGATTTCTGCCAGACTTCCTCGAGGCACTGTGTCGACTTGCCGGCGAGCAGGGCGACGCGTGTGCGCAGGCTCTCTTCAAAATCGAGCTTGCCGTTCATGCTGTCGAGCGTCAGCTGCGCCACGTCATCCCCAACGCCGAGGAGGGCGGCAACTTCGTCGAGGCTCTCGCCATCGAGGATGGTGCTGTCCATGTCGGCCACGAGCACGGCCTTGCGCCGTCCGCGTGTTTTGACGAGCAGCGCATCGACCTTATGCCGGGCAAGGGTTGCGCGTATGGTCGTGATGGTCGGTGCACCGGGGGCGGGCGTCGGGCAGGGTATTTCGACGCTTCGCCCGCAGAAAGAACGACAGGGTCCTTGCCCTTGACCATGTTCCGCGCGATGTCGATGGCATCTTTGGACAGGGTGCCCTGTGCAGGGTCGGTAACGAGAACGAGAGCGTAAGGTAAGGTCATCTTGGCCCATCAAAGAAAAACGTCTGGGACAGTAAGACGCAATGGCTGATGCCCCGATCGCCCTTATTGTGGCGGGGCCGACCTGTTCGGGCAAGTCGGCTTTGGCCCTCTCTCTCGCCGAACATTTCGGCGGAACGGTAATCAATGCCGATTCCATGCAGGTCTATGCCGATCTCCATGTGCTGACGGCCCGCCCCGACGCGGCCGATGAGGCACGTGTCCCCCACCGCCTTTACGGCGTGCTTGACGCGGCCCAGCCGGGCAGTGTCGCCTGGTGGCGCGAGGCCGCCTTGACCGAGATGCAGTCAGCCTGGCCGCAGGGACGCATGCCCATCCTCTGTGGTGGCACAGGGATGTATCTGAGAGCGTTGCTGGACGGGCTGGTCGAGGTGCCGGAGCCGGGTGATGCAGCGCGTGAGGCCGCACGTTCGCTCGTCGCGGAGCAGGGAAGCGAGGCCGCTCACGCCCTTCTGATGCGTGAGGACCCGCAGACCGCGCAGACCCTGCGTCCCAGTGACGGTCAGAGAGTGGCGCGTGCGCTCGAAGTGCTGCGAGGGACGGGGCAGGGGCTTGTTTACTGGCGTAGCCAGCCGGGCTTGCCACCCGCGCCCTGCCGCTTTGTTTCCGTGAGGCTCGATCCCCCGCGCGACATCCTGCGGGCCGCGATCGCAGAGCGATTTGCGCAGATGATCGATTTGGGCGCGCTGGCGGAAGTCGAGCGACTTGTCGCGCGTGCGCTGTCCCCGGCCTTGCCTGCCATGCGTGCGCATGGCGTGCCTGAATTGAGCGCGACCCTTGCAGGAACGCTTACTCTGGACGAGGCTATCCATCGCGCTGTTATCGCGACAGGGCAGTATACGAGGCGTCAGGCCACGTGGTTCAACCACCATGCCTTGGGCGCAGAGCAGGATTGCATGATTTCCTTGCAAAGATATGGCAGGGATGCGCAACTTTCGAAAAGAGAATTCGAAAATATAGCAACTTTCATACAAAGTGCCATTGACGAAACGGCAGACAAGGCATAAACCCGCCCGCTCAATGAAAGGGGTGCGCTCACATGAACGCGTCAACACAGCAGACCGGAAAAACTTCGACAACGCCGCTTAACGGTGCCGAGGTCCTCCTGCGCGTGCTTGTGGAGCAGGGTGTCGAAGTCATTTTCGGCTATCCCGGTGGCGCGGTGCTGCCTATCTACGATGCGCTGTTCAAGCAGGAGCATATCCGCCACGTCCTGGTGCGCCACGAGCAGGCTGCGGTTCACGCGGCTGAGGCTTATGCGCGCTCAACTGGCAAGGTCGGTGTGGTTCTGGTCACCAGCGGTCCCGGTGCGACCAATGCCGTGACCGGTCTGGTTGACGCCTTGATGGATTCGATCCCGCTCATCTGCCTGTGTGGTCAGGTGCCGACGGCGCTGATCGGCAATGATGCGTTCCAGGAAGCCGATACGACGGGCATCACGCGCCCCGCGACCAAACATAATTATCTGGTCCGCCGTGGTCAGGATCTGGCGCCGATCGTGCGTGAGGCCTTTGAGGTTGCTGCGGGCGGTCGCCCCGGCCCCGTGCTGATCGATCTGCCCAAGGACATCTCGGTTGGCAACGCGCCCCTTCCTGCGCCGGGTGAGGGGCGTCTGCATCGCCCGTATCGCCCCACGCTGGATGCGGATGCCGAGGGGATCCGTCAGGCCGTTGCAGCCATGAAGCGCGCCAAGCGCCCGCTTTTCTATACCGGTGGCGGTGTCATCAATTCGGGGCCCAAGGCTGCCGCGGCGCTGCGTGAGCTGGCGCGACGCACCAATTTCCCCGTCACGTCGACCTTGATGGGTCTGGGTGCTTTCCCGACAACCGATCGTCAGTTCCTCGGCATGCTCGGCATGCATGGCAGCTACGAGGCCAATCTGGCGACTCATGGTTGCGATGTCCTGATTGCTCTGGGCTCGCGCTTCGATGATCGCGTGACGGGCCGCGTCGATGCATTCTCTCCTGACTCGTTCAAGATTCACGCGGATATCGATCCGTCGCAGATCAACAAGATCATCCGCATCGACGTGCCTCTGGTTGGCGATGTCGGGCGGACGATCGAGCGCTTCTGGCGGCCTGGGACGGTGACGGGCAGGATCTGTCGCCCTGGTGGGCACAGATCGAAGGCTGGCGTGCGTTGGACTCCTTCGGTTTCGTGCAGGATCAGGCACCGAGCGCCATCATTCGTCCGCAATATGCCGTTCGGCGTTTGTACGAAGCGACGCAGGCTCTCGGACGCGACACCTTTGTCAGCACGGAAGTGGGCCAGCATCAGATGTGGGCCGCGCAGCACTTTCAGTTCGACAAGCCCAACCGCTGGCTGACCTCGGGCGGGCTGGGCACAATGGGCTATGGTTTGCCCGCAGCTGTCGGGGCGCAGGTGGCGCATCCGGATGCGCTGGTGATCGATATCGCCGGCGAAGCATCGACGCTCATGAACATTCAGGAGCTCGGCACGATGGCGCAGTATCGCCTGCCCGTTAAGCTGTTCATCCTGAACAATCGCTATATGGGCATGGTACGTCAGTGGCAGGAATTGCTGCATGGCTCGCGGTATTCGCAGTCCTACAGCGAGGCATTGCCCGATTTCATCCGTCTGGCAGAGGCATTCCATGGCAAGGGACTACGAGCCACCTGCGTGGGTGAGCTGGATGGCGTGATCGATGAGATGCTGCGCCATAATGGACCGGTTGTGGCGGATATCTGTGTGGCGCAGGATGAAAACTGCTTCCCGATGATTCCGTCCGGCGCTCCGCATAACGAGATGCTGCTCGGCCCCGATCAGGAGGCCAATGCAGCGAAGATCACCCAGGAAGGCATGATGCTGGTCTGATGGCACAGGATATTCAGCGAGCCGTCATAGCGGTTCTGATCGAAAACGAGAGCGGAGCTCTGGCCCGTGTCGTCGGTCTGTTTTCAGGGCGTGGCTACAACATCGAGAGCCTGACCGTTTCTGCCATTGATGCCGTGCGCCACCTGTCGCGCATCACCATCGTGACCTCTGGCACCGAAATGGTGATTACCCAGATCAAGGCGCAGCTTGCCCGGCTTATACCGGTGCATGGCGTGCGTGATCTGACGGAATGCGGTCCGCATGTCGCGCGGGAGCTGGCGCTGGTCAAGGTGGTCAGTAAGGGTGAGATGCGGACCGAAGGAATGCGGATTGCCCAGGCGTTTCGTGCCCATCCCGTCGATACGACGGCAGGGTCTTTTGTTTTCGAACTGACCGGAAGCGCCGAGAAAATCGATGCTTTCGTCGAATTGATGCAACCGCTGGGTCTGGCGGAAGTGTCCCGGACCGGAATCGCCGCCATCGGCCGCGGTACCGAAGTCTTTCAATCCATCGAGGAGTCTTTCTGATGCGCGTCTATTACGATCGTGACTGTGATCTGGGCCTGATCAAGGGCAAGAAGGTTGCCATCATCGGTTACGGCAGCCAGGGCCATGCCCATGCCAACAACCTGAAGGATAGCGGCCTGACCGATCTGGTCATCGGCCTGCGTCCCGAGTCCTCGGCTGTTGCCAAGGCTGAAGGCGCTGGCTTCAAGGTCATGAGCCCTGCCGACGCTGCTGCCTGGGCCGATGTCGTCATGATCCTGACGCCGGATGAAGGTCAGGGCGCGCTCTACAAGGAGTCGCTCGAGAAGAACCTGAAGCAGGGTGCAGCTCTCGTTTTCGCCCATGGTCTGTCGATCCATTTCCGCATCATCGAAGCGCGCCCCGATCTCGATGTGCTGCTCGTTGCTCCCAAGGGCCCCGGCCACACCGTGCGTTCCGAGTACCAGAAGGGGGGCGGCGTGCCGTCACTGGTTGCGGTTGCGCAGAACGCTACCGGTCAGGCGCTCGATATCGCTCTGTCCTATGCGTCGGCCAATGGCGGCGGTCGTGCAGGCATCATCGAGACCAGCTTCAAGGAAGAAGTCGAGACCGATCTGTTCGGTGAGCAGGCTGTGCTTTGCGGTGGTCTGGTCGAGCTGATCCGCGCCGGTTTCGAGACGCTGGTCGAGGGCGGTTACGCCCCGGAAATGGCCTATTTCGAGTGCCTGCACGAAATGAAGCTGATCGTGGACCTGATCTACGAAGGCGGCATTGCAAACATGAACTACTCGATCTCGAACACGGCCGAATACGGTGAGTATGTGACGGGTCCGCGCATCGTTACGGCAGAAACCAAGGCCGAAATGAAGCGCGTTCTGACCGATATTCAGGACGGCACGTTCGTGCGTAACTTCATTCTGGAAAACCAGTCGGGCGGCGTTGGCTTCAAGGCCATCCGCGCGCGTAACGATGTGCACCAGATCGAAAAGACCGGTGAGAAGCTGCGCGGCATGATGCCCTGGATTGCCAAGGGTAAGCTGGTCGACAAGGCCAAGAACTGAGTTCTGACCCAGTCAGAACGAGGATTGGGAAAAGGGGGGCTTCGGCCCCCTTTTTTTATGAAGGTGCGGGGAGTTTTCTCAGGGATAATGGAGCGGGGCATGACCTTTCCCTCTCAGGGCGCTGCGTTTTAGAAGAGATCTTGCCGTACGGGGTATAGCGGGGAGGTGGCTCCAGGATCGAACGGTCATTTGGGGTTGGTCGCGGTGTGCGCTATAAGGCCCGCTTCTCAAAACGGGATGGCGCCGCGTGCTTGCAGGAAATCTGACGGATCGTTTGTTTGCTGCTTTGGATCGACCCGATCTGCAAAATCTGTCCGACCAGACTGCGTTCGATCTTTCTTCACGTCTTGCCCTGCCGTTCAAAGTCTCGGCTGAAGCGATCATTCTCGGGCGCCTTGCTTTCGACCGCCCTGATCTGGCTCCGACATTGCTGCGCTATGCGCTCGAATGGAGGTTTCTTCTGCAGGAGCTTTCTGTTGAGGATCGCCCGGTGGCCGCAATTGTCGCAGCCCGTGTCGCAGCGCTTTTCCATCAGCTCGATTGCGAGGTTGCTCCTCTTCCCGTGGGGCTGGATTGGCTGCAAGAGTTCGCTCAGAAGGCGCCTCCCTCTGCCGAGCGCGTAACGGCTTTGTGGCCCTATCTGACCCAGTTCTGTCCTGACACCCCTGTTTCACCGGTCGGGGTCGATCGCTTGCTGGCCCGGCTGTGTCCCCTCTGGTCCAGTCTCGCCCCGGCTGAGTTGCTGATGGCTGAGGGAGGCGATGAGCGCCTGATTGTCGATCCCGAGACCGGGCTCAATCGTTATGGATGCTCCCATCGCCCGCGCCCCTGGGCCGTCACGTTTTCATCTTCGACGGCGTCATCTCTCTCCGAGCGAGGTTTCTAGGCGCAGAGCGAGCCAGAAGGTCGTTTGTCCTTGAGGCGCTGAGCGGCGCGTCAGTGGCGCATGCTCGCGAGTCTTCTTGTCAGGCGGTCAAAAAGGGCCTCGCGGCTCTCTATGGGCTTGGCTCGAAAGACAATGTCATCCTTGCAGCGTCCGGGACGGATTGCGAGCTGGCCGTTCTGGCAATTGGCATGATGAGAGCGCAAGGCGCCCTGATCGCGAACATCCTCATCGCTCCCGACGAAACAGGGAGTGGCGTGCCCCTTGCGGCGCGAGGGCGGCATTTTGCGAAGGAAACCGCGCTTGGCGCTGCGGCGAACAAGGCGGCGCCGCTCGAGGGCTTCCCCGCACAGACGCGGTTGCTCGGTCTTGCCATCCGCAATCCTGATGGCTCGCCTCGTGATCCTCAGGCGCTTGACGAAGATGTACGGTGCTGCGTGATGCAGGAGCTGGATCAGGGACATCATGTCATCCTGCATCAGCTCGACATGTCGAAAACCGGGCTGGTCGGGCCGGGGCAAGCGCTGATGGAAGAGCTGGCAGGTCTTTATCCGGACCGAATCACGATGGTGATCGATGCGTGTCAGGCGCGTCTTGCCCCTGAGCGCGTGGGTGCGCTGGTGCGAGCCGGAATGCTTGTGATGACCACAGGCTCCAAATTCCTGACCGGGCCTCCTTTCTGTGGGGCGGTTCTGCTTCCGCAGGAGCAGAGCGAAGCGCTTGCGTCTTATGCGCTGCCCAAGGGGCTCACCTCCTATTTCAACCGGGGTGACTGGCCTCCGACGCTCCCCCCCGAGGTGTTGCAGCGAGATGGAAATCTCGGTCTGGCCCTGCGCTGGCAGGCCTCGCTTGCCGAGAGTGAGGCCTTTGCGGCCGTGCCTCGTGCGCGGATCCTGCAGATTTTGCGGCGCTTTGAAGCAACGGCACGGGAGGTTATTGCCGCCCATCCCGCGCTGACACTTCTTTCGATCCCCGACCTCGACCGTTCCGAAATCGAGGGTGGAGAAACCTGGGATAAGGTCGCGACCGTCTTCTCTTTTCTGGTCGGAGATCCCCAGAGGCGGGGAAGCCCGCTGGCACTCGAGCGCGCGCGCTGTCTGCATCGCTGGCTTAATGCCGATCTTTCACCCTGGATTCCGGGTGAGCCTCTGGCAGAGCTGCTCTGCCATCTGGGACAGCCGGTCCCGGTTCCTGACCCTGCTCTGGGCGGTGAAAATGCCGGTGCCTTACGTCTTTGTGCCGGGGCCAGGCTGGTCTCGGGCGAGCCTTCTCATGCCGGGCTGACAGATCAGACACGCCTTGCACGCGAGTTTGCCGATATCCGTCGCGTCTTTGACAAGATCTCGCTCATTCTCGAGCACTGGGCGCTTCTGGAAGACGCCGATCCTGTGCCGCGTTATGCTCCCCATTCCCATTCATCGCGAAAGTCTCTGGTATCATGACCCAGCCGACCCCGGTTTCGTCGCACGATGCGCAAGCCCACGGACATTTCCTCGATTCCATGCAGCTTCCTTCGGGCGTGACGCGCTTCTGGCTGATCCGTCACGCTATTGTCGAAGCCTCTGCACGGATGCGGGTCTATGGCTCGATGGATGTGGAGCTGTGCACCGAGCATCTCGCTTTGCAGGTTCCCTATTATGCGGCGCTCGGTCGTCGGCTGCCGGAACAGGCCAGATGGGTCGTCTCACCGCTCAAGCGCGCGCATGATACCGCGCAGGCAATTTTTGCCGCGGGACATGGAGAGCGCAACCTCACCATCGAGCCCCGTTTTACAGAACAGTCGATGGGGGAGTGGCATAATCTCCCTCATGAAGAGCTGCCCCTGAAGCTGCGTCAGACAGCCCATAATTTCTGGTCGTTGTCAGCTTCCGAGCAGCCGCCCGGGGGAGAGAGCATGCTCGACGTCTGTGCCCGTGTCGGCCACGCTCTCGATGAAATGGCGGACCGTCATCCCGGACAGGATACGGTTGTGGTGAGCCATGGCGGGGCCATTCGTGCAGCATTGTCGCACGCGCTGAATGTTCATCCCGATACAGGACTGCGCTTTTCGATCCAGAATCTGTCACTGTCGATTATCGAGCGGATCAACGGCGTATGGCGTGTCGTGACTGTCAACGAACTGCCCGCAACTCTGCCTGCCGAGTAAGGAGCCGACGCCGCACCGGATGCCGGTCCGGCGTCACTCCCCAACGTAATTATGGCGTGATCGGGGATCGCGCTGCCCGTCAGACGATGGCGCGGCACCATGTATTATCGATCTTGCCGCCGATTTTCTCGATCTCGCTGAAGACGGTGACGACGTGATCGAGCTTCAGATGGTCCTGAAGGAAAGTATCGTTCTCCCACTCTTCATTGATTGAGAAATGCCCTTCCTTCTCCTTGTTTTCGTACACGACGAATCTGAGGCAGCCGGGGTCCCGACGGGCTTTGAGGGCAACATCGTGCAAAAGCGTCTTGCCCACGGCATGCTTGTCGGAGGGAACGGTGACGGTGGCGCTGACACAGGCTCTGGCTGGCATTTTCTGCTCCTGGGATGAAATTCGGATCGTCTCGATAAAGTGACGGGCTCCTCGACAGCACTGCCAAACCATCCGTATTGCGAGGGGAATTGGCAGGCGGAAGCTTGCAAAGAGAGCGTCTGGATGCTCCCAGAGGTTCCCCATCAAGAGTGATGACACGAAAGTCATTTACCGGATCAGCGGAGAGCTCCTAATAATTGCGCCTTAGTTAAACGTTTAACAAAAGAAATTCCTTGATGCGGTCCCCAAGAGGAAAAGTGTCGATCCGTGATGTGGCTGAGGCTGCAGGCGTGTCTGTTGCGACAGTCTCGAACGTCGTGCGGGGGCGCAAGAATGTCTCACAGGCTGTTCGTGAGCGCATTCAGGAGACGATCGAGACGCTGGGTTATTTTCCCGACCGGGCCGCGATCCAGCTGCGCGAGGGAAGCAACCGGGTCGTGGGCGTTCTGGTGCCCAGCCTCGATAACCCGTTTTTTACTGCCATCATCGCCTGTCTTGAAACCTGCGCTCGCAACGACGGCTACGACATCATTGTTGCAAGTGCGGGGGAGGATGCAGCGTCGGCCTCCTCTCGTCTCAGGGCGCTTTTGTCATGGCGACCGGCCGGCATGGTCGTGCTGCCCAATGACGATCACTTTGCCGATGCGGCTTTACTCTCGGCGTCAGCTGTTCCTTACGTGGTGCTCGACCGGCTCCCGCAATCCTGCACGGCCGACACGGTGGCGGTCGATAATGAGCAGGCTGCGAGCGATGCGGCCGACTATCTGGCCGGGCTCGGACATCGCAAAATGCTCGTCGTGGCCACCACGCTGTCTCTCGCCAATATTCGCCAGCGCCACGCCGGTATTGTCGCGTTTTGTGCGCGTGCGGGCTTGCCGGAGCCAAAGGTTCTCGAAGTTGGTCATCACGCTGAGGAAGCATTGCCTACTCTTGCGGCGGCGCTGGCAGAGAACGATGCGCCGACAGCGATTATTGCTCTGACCAACTCAATCACTCTGGGCGCGCTGCGTTGCCTGCACCAGAGCGGCCATGTCGTCCCCGACGATGTCTCTCTTGTCGGATACGACGATTATGCGTGGATGCGCGCGACCTTACCGCCCATCACAGCTATCCGCCAACCGGTGGAAGAGCTGGGAGAACAGGCCTGGAGGCGCCTCACGCATCGTATTGCGGGCGATAGCACCGCCCCCGTGCAGGTGAGATTGCCCTGCATGCTCGCGGTGCGCGGTTCGACCGCACCTCCCAGAACAGGAAAACTGTCATGAACAAGCTTGGATTGCATGCTTTTGTCTGGACTGCCGGCTGGACAGCTGATGACGCGGCGATGGCCATCCGGTCGACCGCAGAGCTCGGCTACGATCTGATCGAAGCCTCGACGATGGACCTCAAGGGCTTCGATGTGCCTTCGACGCTGCGTGAACTCGAACGCAACAAACTCGGCATCACCATGTCTTTCGGTCTCACCTCGGACATGGATATCTCATCGGGGGACCCGGAGCGCGTGAAACGAGGGGAAGCGCACCTGCTCGACGCGATATCGCTCGCGCGCGACGTCGGTGCGACGCATGTCTGCGGTATTCTTTACTCGGCTTTCCAGAAATATGCCGCCCCCGTGACCTCGGAGGGTATTCGCGGCTCTATCGATGTGATGCGCAAGGTCGCAGAAAAGGCCCAGGCGAGCGGCATTACGCTCGGCATGGAAGTGGTCAATCGTTATGAGTCGAACGTGCTCAACACGGCCCGTCAGGCGATCGCCTATGTCAAAAAAGTCGACATGCCGAATGTAAAGCTGCACCTCGATTGCTATCACATGAATATCGAAGAAGCTGACTCAGCTGCTGCAATCCGGGAAGCGGGCGATCTTCTCGGCTATTTCCACACGGGCGACTCCCATCGTGGCTATCTGGGTTCGGGCTCGGTCGATTTTCCCAGCATTTTCCGAGCGCTCGAGGCTATCGATTATCAGGGTCCCATCACCTTTGAGTCCTTCTCCTCAGCTGTGGTCGGGCAGCCGCTTGAAGGTATTCTGGGTATCTGGCGCAATCTCTGGGAAGACAGCCGTGATCTGGCCTCCCATGCTAAAACCTTTACCGAAGTTCAGATGAAGTCTGCCCGTCAGGCCGTGGCGCACCAGCGACGCTGACATTTCTCGTCAAAAGTCCGCTTGCTACGGAGGGGGGGGGAACCTCTCTCCGTGGCGACCTGGATGGCATGAAGGCCTGGCACCGCCTTGATGGTGTTTTTTCATTTCTCATTGCTGGTGATGGCTCTCATTAAACTTGTCATAGCTCTGGCCTGAAGAGAGGGGATGGATGAGGTGGTCTGAGGGATCGAAATAATAAGTAAGTATCAACAAAATCATGTGATTTCTCGAATATCTGCAATTTGTGATGCGGATAACGAAGTTGGTTTGGACCATATTTCGGCCTCTTTAGGCGCTATCCCCTGACGTACTTGATTCTTACTGTCCGGCACGATCCGGATATTGTGTCAATTTGTCTCTGGATTGTCCGACACTTTATCAAATTCTGAGATGCCGTCTTCACGATCTGGAGACTGTGCAGATCGGAATCCCTTAGTGAGGATTTCGTGTGAGAAGCCTTCTCCATCTGTTGTGTACCGTTGTGGGCGTTGTGATCGCGCTCCTCGGTATTTTGCTGACCCTTGGCGGGGTCTATCTGGCCTGGCTGGGCGGAAGCTGGGCCTATATTCTTCTCGGTCTCATGATGAGCGGTGTGGGCGCAGGCGTCCTGACCCGTCGTCTGGTCGCTCTGCCGCTGGCCATTCTTCTCAGTCTTGTTGCTGCGGCCTGGGCCTTTGGCGAAGTCGGCGCCGTGTTCTGGCTGATCGTGCCTCGCGTTGTGGTCTTCCTTGTCCTGCCGATCGTGGTTGGGGTTCTGGTCCCCTTCTTCGGTCCGGAAGGCAGCAAGGACGGCATTCGCAAATCCTGGGGAATGGGCATTGCAGCTCTTTATGCGATCGTGTTCTGCGGTCTCATCGCCAACATGTTCCGTCCTCATGCCGAGGTGACGGCCGATCCGGCCCAGACGCCGAAGGTCGATACGGCACTTGGTCAGCAGAATGGCAATGACTGGCCAGCCTGGGGACGTAATCTCACCGGTGACCGTTTTACGCCAACGGTCCAGATCAATGCAGACAACGTCTCGAAACTGAAGCTGGCATGGACCTATCACACGGGTGATCTGGCGATCGACGGCTCGGAATATCAGGTCACGCCGCTCAAGGTTGCCGACACGCTTTATCTTTGCACACCGCTCAACAAGGTCATCGCGATCGATCCGACGACGGGTCACGAGCGCTGGCGTTTCGATCCGCATCTGCAAGTGACGCGCGGAAACAAGGAATGGAAGCGCTGCCGCGGTGTCAGCTATGCTGATCTGACAACAATGTCTCTCCTTGCGCCCGATGCCAAGGCATTTGGCCCCGAAGACACGACAGCCCCTGCTCCGGCGGCGGATCAGACGGCCGATACAGCAAACCTCCCTTCCCAGGGCGACAAGATTCCTGTCGCGCCAGAACCGATCGTTGCAGAAACCCCTTGCGCCCGTCGTATCGTCAGCACGACGAATGATGCCCGGCTTTTTGAAGTCGATGCCAAGACCGGAGCGCTGTGTCAGGATTTCGGCGATCACGGCATGGTTAATCTACTCGAAGGTCTCGGTCCGACAGCACCCGGTTCCTATTATCTCACCTCGGCACCGCTGGTGGCCGATGGCGTGATCATGGTTGGCGGCAAGATCAACGACAACATGACCGTGGGTGAGCCTTCCGGTGTCATTCGTGGCTATGATGTGCGCACGGGCCGTCTTGTCTGGGCTTGGGATGCATCGCGTGGCAACAAGGACAGTCGTCCGCTTCCCGCCGGTCAGATCTACGCGACCGAAACTCCCAATTTCTGGGGCACCGCGTCCTACGATCCGAAGCTGGGCCTTGCTTCATCCCTTTGGGCAACCAGACCCCGGATTTCTGGTCCGGTAATCGTCATGCTTATTCCGACGAATATACCGATGCGATCCTTGCGCTCGATATTCGCACGGGGCAGGAGCACTGGCATTTCCGTACCGCCAACAAGGACATGTTCGATTACGACGTGACCTCTCAGCCGATCCTTTACGACATGCCCGGTGCCAAGGGTGAGACGACACCCGTCGTTGTCGCGCTGACCAAGCGTAGCCAGGTCTTCGTGCTCGACCGTCGCACAGGCAAGCCCGTCGTGAAGGTGACCGATCGCCCCGTTCCAACTGACGGAATGCCTGGCCAGAGCATCAGCCCGACCCAGCCTTATTCCGATCTGTCGATCGGTGTCGCACCGTTGAAGGAAAGCGACATGTGGGGCGCGACGATCTTCGATCAGCTCTACTGCCGCATCGCGTTCAAGAAGATGCGTTGGGAAGGTGAATGGACGCCGCTGAGTGACAAGAAGAGAACCCTGATCTGGCCTGGCTATTATGGCGGCTCGAACTGGGGCGGCGGTGCACTCGATCCGCAGACAGGCGTGCTGGTCGTAAACGACATTCGCATGGCGATGTGGGGTCAGTTCATCAAGCGTGAGGAAGCGGCTCAGGCGGGTCTCGTACCGTCGACTGAAGGCGAATATTCCGAGCAGCTCGGGACACCCTGGGGCGTCGAGCGTTCGATGTTCGTCTCACCGATGGGGGCACCGTGCTTTAAGCCGCCTTTTGGTTCGTTGACGGCGATCGACCTGAAAACGCAGAAGACGCTGTGGCAGGTGCCGGTCGGCAGCATCCAGGATGCCCGCATCCACGGTATCTTCGGCGACAAGGGGATCGTGCCGAACCTCTATGTCCCGGTCGGAATGCCCACGATGGGCGGCCCGCTCGTGACCGGTGGCAACCTCGCGTTCTTCCATGGATCGCTCGATAACTATCTGCGTGCCTTCGATCTCACGACAGGTAAGGAAGTCTGGCGTCAGCGTCTGCCCGTCGGCGGACAAGGAACACCGATGAGCTATGTCGAAAACGGCAAGCAATACGTGCTCGTTGTTGCTGGCGGTGCGACCCGTACGGGTACGAACGCCAATAAGGGCGACTATGTGATGGCCTACGCTCTGCCATCCAAGTAAGAGCTGCTCCTTCTTTCATGCTCCTTACGGGTATGAAAGAAGGTTGGTTTCGATCAGGTGGCTGGCAGTACACTGCTCGGGCCGCCTCTTCGAGCGGTTATGAAAAAACCCTCTCCCGGTTCGGATGAGGGGTTTTTCTTTTGCTGTCCGGGCGAGCGGAATGCCAGGCTCAGAAACGACGGTCCAGAATGTCGCGATAAAGCGCTGCGAGCTCCTGTGCCTGTTCGTCATATGTCGGCAGGCTGTCTTTGTGAGGGTTCACGTAGGTATCGAAACGCTCTTTCTGATCCAGAAGGGCCTCGATTGCAGCCTGAAGCGGGGCAGGATCGTCGATGATGGGAATGAGCGATCCGTTCACTCCGTCCACAATCTCCTCCGCCTGTCCGCCGGGCGCAGTCGAGATCACCCATACATCGCGGGACAGCGCCTCACGCACAGTCAGGCCATAACTCTCGCGCCATTGAGACGGGAATAAAAGCACGTCCACTTGATCGTAGAAATCGTCCAGTCCGGATTGGGTGTAGGCGGGGACGGTGCGGATTGAGCCTCTGACCATCCACTCGGATGTATCAATCGAGGGGAATCCTAAATTAAGCGTGTTATCGACAAGAACAAGCTCCCAATCGCTACGTTTCATTTGCTCGAATGCTCGACGGATCAGACGGTAACCCTTGATGAAACCGTTGCCCCCAACAAAAGCAAACCGCACTTTGGCTCCGGAGGGTCGTTTGGTCCTTGGTCGAGATGGCCAGGTAAAGCCATTGCGATTGATCAGGATACGGTCGGCCGGAACGCCATTTCGGACATAAAGGCTCTTGTGCGCTTCGGATGGACTGAGGATAGCCGTAGCGTCCAAAAGTGCAGGGCGCATGAGCTTGCGCCGCTCCTTGAGGTAGTGCGTGCGTGTGAAGTCGCCTGCTGTCTGGGGGAAGTCTTCGTGATCGAGGTGATACTGTCCATCGTCACGGGTGATGAAAAGGTTATCTGAAAGCCACCAGCAATCATGGAGGCTTATGACGTAGGGAATGCCTCGCTGTTTACAAATGCGAGCCATTCCGACGCCCATTTCCTGGATGGCATGAAAATGGACGAGGTCAACGTTCCAGGCATCGATCCATCGCTCGAGCTGGCGCGCGATGGTGAGGTTGTCATCCGCTCCCTTTCTTCCTGCCACGACAGAAAACGCGTCGGTGTCGAGGGTATGATAGCGCAGTGCGCCATCCGGCAGATTTTCGAGGACAGGGCGGGTCGTAAGAACGCTGTTTTCGAATCCCGCCTTCGCAAGTGGCTCGAGGATTGCCTCGACGACGATTGTGGCTCCTCCAAATGAGCGTGGAGCGAAAAACAGGTTCACCTGCAGAACACGCGGCGCCCTAAGCGCAAACGCAGGGGGCTTGCCGAATAAGGGGGCAGCCTGTTGCTCTAGAATTCTCTCGGGCGCGTAGAGTGCGAGAGCTGTCTCCTTGGCTTTCGACGCAAGGCGTTTTCTTAAATCGGGATCGCGAGCGAGGGAGAGAAATGCGTCCTGCCAAGCGCTGGTTGAAGCCGCCAGCATGCCATTTTCACCGGGCTGAATCACTTGACGATAGGTATTGGTCGGCGAGCAGATTGACGGCAATTCGAGGATCGCGGCTTCGAGAAATTTAATGTTGCTCTTGCAGTCATTGAACAGCGTATTCTCGAGTGGTGCGATCGCGATGTCTGCCTTGGCAAGTTCGGCGAGGTAATGCGCATAGGAGAGCTCGTTGCGTCTCTGAACACGGCTACCGAATTGGTTGAAGCTCTTCGAGATCTGTAGCGGTCCGACGATGAGAAGGTGAAGACGTGCGTCTGCCTGCATCGCAGCGATGAGCCCTGCTTCTGAGACTTTGAAATCCTTGTCGTGGGCACGGCTTCCCGATCCGTAACAGATCCAGATTTTATCAGGATCCCTTGAGGTGGGCGAGTTCAGGAGTGTCTGAGCCAGATTCAGGGTCTGTTCATCAAGGGCATTTTCGAGGACAACGACATCCTGAATGCCGATCTTGCGCATTTCTTCGGCCAGCGCTTTGGTGGATGCCATGCCGCGCCCGCAAGCACGGAGCGCTCTCAAATAGGAGTTCGCGAGACCGTAAAGCCCACGACGTTCGGACGGGAAGAGTGTCGCGAGATTGTTGTTGAGGCGATAAAGTGTCTTGTTGAATAGAAGATCATCGATCTCCCACCTTGGTTTCAGCCCAAGACGCTTGGCCTCGTTGATAAGCGCTAGGACAGATGCGGTGCCCGGTACGCGATAAAAGAGGACATGCGTGGTGAGCTGGAGCCAGGAGAGTGCTTCGCTACTATCGTTCCAATCGACGACCTGAACCGTCCAGCCTAGGCTGCGAAGCAGTTCGGCCTTCTGTGTGACGCGGTATTTGGTGCATTGCTGCAATCCGAGATCAGCGATCAGAAGGTAGTGCGGGCGCAGTAGCCCCGATGAGCCCGGAGCAGGGCGTGCAAAGAACTGTTGCTGTGCTTTTGTCGAAGCAAAGAGAGGGTCAGTTGCCACCGCATTTCGACGAGCTTGTCGATTTTCAACTCTGGTCGCAGCAAGAATACGAGAGACGATATTGCTTACACCCTCATAGCGTAACGAATCCTGGCACTGTTCCCAAGCCTCACCAAATGAGACGCCGTGAGGAAGGCGTCCAAGTGTTAAGGCCCTCATCCAACGCAGCGGCTCAGTGATGCGCCAGGAGAGCGATCCGCGCATGAGCTTCAACTGCTGATTGGCTATACGAAGGTCGGATTGCAGGGAGTCAGCGCGAAGTGTCGCCAGAAAAGCGGAAGCTCTTACTATCTCGTCAGAAGCTTTTTCATGGGCGTTAACGGGACTTACGGACTGGTCGATTGAATCGGGCAAGAACCACTCATTCTATGATGATGTCAGAACTGACAGAGGTTTAACTTCGGGTCTTATACGCACAAACTTAGCCGCGATAAAAATAAAGGCCCGGTCTTTCGACCGAGCCTCTAAAAAGTGATCACATCAATGGAGAGTGTCAGCTGATCGTGAAGTTCGAAGCCTTCAGATCCGTGACACCCAGGAAGGTCACTTTCATGTTGTTGTCGAGCTGCAACGTCGTGTTGCCGCCGCTGATCGTCGCAGTGGCAAGGAGATCCGCGATCGCCTTGTCTGCATCGGCGGGCTTGTAATTGTACATGAAGAACATGTTGCCAGCAGCGCTACCAAAATCGGTGATTGTGATATCACCGCCGTTGTGGCCATTCAGAACACCGAAGGTATTGGCTGCACCGCTGCCGCCGGTCACGGTTGCGTAGCTGTTACCGTTTGAGTTCTCAAACTGGGTTCCGAATACGAAGTGATCAGAGCCTGAAGTGCCGATGATCGTGTTGTTGCCAGCACCTGTCCAGGCCTCAAGCGTACCCGCCGACGAGGAAGCATCGATATACTGGCTGCCTGTCGTGCTGGGCTGATTGGCAGTAAAGAGAGCAAGTCCCTTGGTGTTGACCGTAGCGCGAAGATCATTGGCACCCCAGATCGTACCCAGACCAGCATTGATCGAGGTATTCCCCGTGCCAGAGATGAATTGCAACGCGCCGGAAACACTGATCGACTGATCCGTTCCGTGAGTGACCTGAAGGTTGCCAGCAGCCGAGATGGTATCGCCCACAGCACCGACGATAGAACCGGTCTGGCTCGTAAAGTTGACTGTAGAGCCCGTGCCACCAAAGACGGTGCTGTTGATGCCCACGGAAATCTGACTGCCTGAAAGAGCAGAGTCGACGACAAGTGAATTGGACTTCAGAGAAACGATCGAGTTGCCGCCGAGGATCGTGACCGTATCGGAGGCATTTTCGACACCGGTAATCGTGTCCTGACCTTCCGAGGAAACGAAATTGGCGCCCGCGCCAAGATTGATGACGTTGTTCCCATCTCCGGCACGAATATTGTTGGTTCCGTTCGTGCCATTGATCGTGTCGTTGCCGTCGCCGGTTGCGATTGTCCAGGCACCATTAGTGCCAGAGCCGTCGAACAGGTTGTTACCCATTGTCGACAGGAACGAGCCGCCAAAGTTTCCAGCATAAAAGGTGACGCCCTGAGTGTTACCTGCAGCGACGGAGACTTTGCTGGCCGTAATACCGCTTCCGTTGATGGTAACAGCGTCAGACAAGGGCGAGACAGGAGTGGGGGAAATGGTGTTGCCCGTAACCACCGGTGCTGACGCGCCGACAACGATGTTTGTGTAGTTTCCTCGAGGGAATAGGCACCGCCAGCGGTGATTGCCCCTTGAACGACACTGGCAGTAGTGTTCGGAGCCGTGTTCGTGCCAGCAGCGAGGTCAGTTGTGGAAAGGTTGATCAGATTCGACGCATTGTAAATCTGAGTCGCATAGCTCGAGGCGAGCGTCTGCATACGGGCACCTTCTACGGTGACCTGTACGGTCATACCAGACGAACCAACTACCGTGACGATCGCCATGCGACCTGCTCCTTGTCATTTTCAAGAGGTTTCAGACACCAACCGTTACAATAGGCCGAGTTCAAGAACTCGCCCCTGCCAAGGTCGTGCCGCCCACCAAGATCCGCATCGGGGAATCGACTTTGTTATAGATGTCTTAACTTTTTACCGAAGTCAATAAATCGACGACGATAGAAATCTTTCGATACCGTTCCTCTAGATAACTACCCTACCTCTAGTGAGTTATAGGTAAGAGAGGTTTAGAAAGAACCAACACAGTCGCATTCAAGCTCTGTTTGTTTACTGAGCAATTATGTCTGAAATATGAAACAGACACGTTACTCACGAAAACGCTAACTTATATGAACCGAAGGTTTATCATATCGAATCTTCTTATCCGATATTTGATAAATCTTTGCACTAATTCTTATTACTCTATTTTTTGATTATTTTCCGAGGATTGTTTGAGTAATAAAGAAAGGTCTAGGAAGTTTAAAAAAGGTTAAAAATTACTACTGAAACTTGGGGAAAGCTTTTTTAGAGTTGGCGTGCCCGAGTGTCGCCAAAGCAATTTTTATCCCGTTTCTGTTACGCGTGCACATAATCATGTAACGCCTCCGGGTCGATTCACAATGAAGTGAGGCGAGGTTCGATCGGAGTTAACGTGTTGCCTTGGAATAGGCCGTTGATTTTCGTACAGAGTGCTCACGATGCCTCACTCTTGAAAAACGAAGCGCGTTCGTTGAAAGCGACCGCGGTTGCCCAAGTAACCGCTCTTGAATTGCCGGCTTGGTCCTTGAGACGCTTGCGCTTTCAAATGTCGGCTTTTTCCAGTTCTTCCAGCCAGGCCGCCGGGGTGCCGTCAGAAGGGGCCCGCCATTCTCCGCGGGGTGACAGGCTGCCACCTGATGAGAGCTTGGGGCCGTTCGGCAGGGCGGAGCGTTTGAACTGACTGAAGCCAAAAAAGCGCTTCAGGAAAACCGTGAGCCAGAGCCGGATTGTCTCGGCGTCATAGGCGAGTTTGCGATCTGCAGGGTAGTGAGCGGGCCAGAGGCCGCGCTCCTGATCTTCCCAGGCGTTCAGGGCGAGGAACAGAATCTTGCTCGGTCGAAAACCGTACCGAAGGACATAATAAAGCGTGAAGTCCTGCAAGGCGTAGGGGCCAATCTTGTCTTCCGTTTTCTGCACGCCTGTTGTTCCGGCAGGGACGAGTTCCGGCGAGATTTCTGCGGAGACAATTCTTTCCAGAACAGGGGCAATTCCGCTCCCCAATTGTCCTATGCGCGCCAGCCAGCGAATGAGGTGCTGGATCAGGGTTTTGGGCATGCCGGCATTGACGTTGTAATGCGACATCTGGTCGCCCACGCCATAGGTGCACCAGCCGAGCGCAAGCTCCGAGAGATCCCCGGTGCCAATCACGATACCGTTATGCTGATTGGCGAGCCTGAAGAGAAAATCGGTGCGCAACCCGGCCTGCACATTTTCAAAAGTGACATCGTGCACGGCTTCGCCGGCAGCAAAAGGATGTCCAATGGTGTCGAGCATCTGCAGGGCTGTCGGTCTGATATCGAGTTCATGAGCAGAGACACCCAAGACCTTCATCAGCTCATGAGCCATGCCTAGGCTTTCATCGCCCGTCGCGAACGCCGGCATTGTGTAGGCGAGGACTCGATCCCGGCCCCATCCGAGCTCATCGGCGGCACGGGCGGCCACCAGCAGGGCAAGGGTTGAGTCCAGACCGCCTGATACGCCGATGACGGCACGCTCGACGCCGCTTGTCTCCAGTCTTTGCATCAGCGCACGAACCTGGATCGTCCAGGCCTCGTAGCAGTCCTGATCCAGACGGCTTGGGTCTGCGGGTACGAAAGGAAAACGAGGAACGGCGCGTCTGAAGCCGATATCGTCATCGGTCGGTGAGAGAGTGAAACCGATCCGGCGCCATATCGTGAGGTCGTGGGCGCGAGCGCAGTCGTGGAAACTGCCCATGCGCATACGCTCCTGACGGAGCAGGTCCAGATCGATATCTGAAAGCGTCATCTGAGCGGTTCGGGGAAAGCGCGCGGATTCCCCCAGCAGTTTTCCAGCTTCGTAGACCGAAACCTGACCATCCCATGCCACGTCCGTGGTGGATTCTCCGGCCCCGGCAGCGGCATAGACATAGGCACACAGAGCGCGCTGGGACTGGGCACGGCAGAGCAGATGGCGATCTTCCGACTTGCCTATCGTGATCGTGCTCGCTGAAGGATTGCCGATGATCGTGGCGCCGGCATGGCCATGGAGGTGCTGGGCGGATTGGGCACCCAGAGATCCTCACAGATCTCAATACCGAGCGTGAAGCCGGGAAGATCGAGCGCTTCGAAAAGAAGATCGACGCCAAACGGGATCTCCTGATCGGCAATCCTGAGCGTTTGTCCTGTGATGTCGACCCCGGCGACGAAATGTCTCGAGTCATAAAACTCGCGATAATTGGGCAGATAGGATTTAGGGATAATTCCGAGAATTTCTCCGCGGTGGAGCACGGCTGCGCAGTTAAAGAGTCTGTCTCGTTGCACGAGCGGTGCGCCGATAACGACAAGTGTCTTCCACGCAGCGCTCTCGGCCTTCAGCTGCACGAGGCACTCGGTAACACCCTCGAGCAGGGCATCCTGCTGCCGAAGATCGTCGATGGCATAGCCCGAGAGGCAAAGCTCGGGGAAAACGGCTAGCGCTGCGCCGGAGGCATCACATTCCCGCGCCAGCTCGATGATCTGCTGCAGATTGTGGCGCGGATCGGCGAGACGTACCGGGACGGTACAGGCGGCAACGCGGGCAAACCCATGGCGATAGAGAGATCGAAATGCGCTCATGGGATCATCTCCTGCGGCACTGGCCCAGCAAAATACTCTCCGGCTAACGGGCCGGTTAACGCTCAGAAACGTCTTTACAGATTAAAACACAAGAGCGCTTCGTAACAGGTAAAACCTGTGCAGGGTTTACCCGTTCACGCTCATGAAAAGGATCATGACGATTTTGTTATGTTCCATTCACGGAGTTATCGCCATGGACCTTCTTCGCTGGACGATCGTCTTTCTGATTCTTGCCCTGCTCGCTGGCCTTCTGGGCTTTGGTGGAATCTCGGCTGACTTCGCCTCGATCGGCAAGATCCTGTTCTTTATTTTCCTGGTCCTGTTTGTGGCGAGCTTCATTTTCGGACGCGGCCGCTCACGCTGAGGCGCTTTGGCGCGCCTTTTGGGAAGTTCCCTTGCCGCGCCCGATGGAACTGAAACACCAGGTACACGCAAAAGGGCGGGCTCGATGAGGGCCCGCCCTTTTCCGTGGGGAGTGTCAGTAACCGTTTGGATCGGGATCGTTGGGATAAGTGCCTGGATAGGTCCCGGGATAAGGTTGTGCGTAGGCATTTGGCGGGGGGTATCCCTCGGCCGGCACACAATTGGCATAGCCGCCGCATTGATCGGTGTAAGGGACGGCAACGTAAGGCTGAGGCACGTAGCTGCCGCTATAATACGGGCTGGCATAATAGGACTGTGTCGCAGCAGCGCCGATGATGCTCCCGTTGCGACGCCGAGCCCCCATCCGCACCGAGCCCCATCCGCCCCAGCCCCTCCGCCG
>NZ_BAJT01000022.1 GCF_000613845.1 Asaia astilbis JCM 15831 | reverse complement strand
GCCGCCCCACGGGCCGCCACCCCAGCCCCAACCCCAGCCACCGCCGCCTGTGCCAGGCGTATAGTTGGTCTGGTTATCGATATAGGCCAGGAAGTCATGCCCACTGGCCTGATAGGTGCGGGTCGGCACGCCGAAAGTCCTGAGAACATCGACATCTGTCTTACCGATCATGGAGTCAAGCACCTTACGCTGCTGGACAGTCGGTACATCGCAAGCTGACAATGTCAGCAAAGCGGCACATGAAAGAAAAACGGTTTTCTTCATCATCCTGATTCCCTTTCCGAAGCTGAAGCCGCCTGCCGGATCAGTTCGAAGCTGGCGCCACTCTAGGCAATAAGAACGGTTTTGCCCCCAGAAAAGGTTCATGACTATCCGAAGGTTTAAGAAAACCACATAATGTCACACAGCCGCGGTGCTCCAACGGCCAGCATTACCAGCCGGTCAAAGCCAAGCGCGATCCCGCTACAGGGCGGAAGTGACTGTAATTCAGACAGAAATGCCTCGTCCATCGGCCAATCCTGATCCGGGGCGACCTCAAGACGGCGCGTACGATCCGCCATGAAACGAGCCCGCTGTTCTTCAGGATCCGTCAGCTCCTCGAAGGCATTGGCCAGTTCAATCCCGGCCGCATACAACTCAAAACGCAAGGCGACACGCGGATCCTCAGGATCGCGACGAGACAAGGCAGCCTGAGCGACGGGCCAGTGCGTCAGAAAAGTAGGTCGGGTCCGTCCGATGCGAGGTTCGATCCGCTCCAGAAGAAGCCGGAAAAACAGATCTTCCCATGTTTCGCCTGCACGCAAAGTCGTGCCTGCGTCCTGCGCCAGACGTTCCGCGTCATCGCCAATCGCCAGCAGATCGACCCCGACATAACGGGCAAAGGCTTCGGCCATCGTCAGGCGCTCGAAAGGCACCGTGAAATCCAGCGTCGTTTCGCCGTAGGTCAGGCTCGGCGGCAGAAGGGCACGCAGCAAGGCCTCGGTTTCGTCCATCAGGGCATCAAGACCCGCACCGGGGCGATACCATTCCAGCATGGTAAATTCAGGCGCATGCAACGCACTTTGCTCGCCATTACGCCAGACACGGGCAAGCTGGTACACCGACAAACCGGTTGCCGCGACAATGCGCTTCATGGCGAATTCCGGGCTCGTATGGAGAAAACGGGTTTCGCGCGCCCCATCATTGCGCTCGAGTTCGGTGCGAAAACAGCGCAAATGCACTTCTTCGCCCGGCGTCTGTACCGCATAGGGCGTCTCGACTTCGAGATAACCACGCCCATCGAAAAAGGCGCGCACTCCTTTTTGCAACAGCGTGCGACGTTGCAGCAGGGGAACCCTGTCCGAGATAGCGGTGCGATCGACCATGATAGGCGCTCTCCGGTTGCGAAAACTCACGTGGTTGAAGTACAGCCTCCTGATGGCAGAAAAGGTCAATCCCCCTCCCTTGCGCAGTGTAGCGCAGCTTGTGGCGCACGGCCTCGTGCCACAGGAACAGACACACGCGCTCGAAGACGTGGCCAAATCCTTTGCAACCGCAATCCCTGCCGAATTTCTCTCGCTGATCACCCATCCCGACGACCCGATTGGACGTCAGGTGATCCCGAGCCCTGCCGAGCTGCAGACCGCACCGTGGGAGCTGCAGGATCCGATCGGGGATGATGCGCTCTCGCCCGTTCCCGGCATTGTGCATCGCTATCAGGATCGCGCCTTGCTCAAGCCGCTTCTGGTCTGTCCACTTTACTGCCGCTTTTGTTTTCGTCGCGAGCATGTCGGCCCTGATGGCGGTCTCCTCTCGGATGAGGCTCTGGCGACAGCACTCGGCTGGATTGCCGATCACCCCGCCATTAGCGAGATCATCCTGACAGGCGGCGATCCCCTGATGCTCAGCCCGAGACGGCTGAAACACATCATCGGCGCCCTCTCGGCCATGCCGCACATCGAGACGATCCGCATCCATAGCCGCGTCCCGGTTGCCGACCCCAAACGCATTAACCCCGCCTTGCTCAATGCGCTCGAAACGGACCGGGCTCTGTGGATCGTCCTGCACGCCAATCACGCCAGCGAGCTGACTCTGAACGCGCGCGCTGCCCTGAGACAGATTCAGAGCCGCGCCGTCCCTGTGCTCAGCCAGTCGGTTCTTCTGCGCGGCGTCAACGATACTGAAGAATCGCTCGAAGCCCTGCTCCGCGCCTTCGTCACCGCACGCGTCAAACCTTATTATCTGCATCAGCTGGACCCGGCTCCCGGCACATCGCATTTCCACGTTCCGATCAACGAAGGGCGTGCCTTGCTGGCCAAGCTGCGCGGCAGAGTCACGGGTCTCGCCTGGCCGACCTACGTGCTCGACATTCCAGGCGGCGCTGGAAAAGTCCCCTTAGGGCCGGATTATTATCGCCCCGACACCCATCCGGGAGAGGTCCGCGACCCTCAGGGCGAAGCCACAGGCTCGACAACCCTCAAGCCCAAAGCGTTTCCTCAGAGGCCTGAGCCTCCCGTCATCATCTCGCGCAAAAACCGTTTCATGACCTGCATCGTCAGGCGACGAAGCTTGGGGGACACGTGATAAGGCTCGGCCTGCGGTTCAGGCAGGGATGTAATTGTCTCCCGCATGGAAGCCGGAAGGCTCGGGAAAGGGTTGACGCCCGTCACCCGCATCAGTGCCGCAACAGGCACCTGAGTGCAGCTTGGCGTTATCGTGTTCTTGCAGACATAAACCGAGAGCGCCTTGCGCCGGGGGAGATAGACCGCTTTCCAGACTGAGCTCGGTACGGGAAGCGCATTGGCACCAATCGAAACCGGCAAATCGCGATGATAGGCAGGTCCGGTGACGACATAGGCTTCCCCCTCCGTCAAAACGAGCTCCCGAACCTTCTTTTCGACCCCTGCCCAGAGCCCGCGATTGAGATCAGGTGCCTGAGGCACCATATTGGAGAGGGCAAACGTTTCCTGCTGGGAGGCGCGACTGGGCGCGTCTCCACTTGGCGCCATGTGCCCGCGATCAAACCCCGAGTGCTGGTAATCGGAGAGAAGGGCACGGTCTGCTGCGGGTTGGCGAAGGTCTTCATGAAACACGCCCTGCCGCAACGCATGCTGCGCTGCCCGAACGGACTCCCGTGTCAGATGTTCAGCCGCCCAGACCGGCTCGTGCGTCTCTCCGGAAGCCAGAACCGCATAATCCGCATTGCATAGGAATGTGGTCTGCCTGGTAAGGGTCATACTCTGCGGCGGCACCGCATCGAGAAAAAGCGCTGGACATTCCGACGCCTGAGCAGGCCGGCAAGCAAAAATCAGACAGAGAATAAAGAGTGCACGCAAAGTCATTTGCGCGCTCCTATCCTCCCCCCTGCGAACAAACAACCATGCCCCCGCAGGCTCAGCATGTAGCGGGCTCTAAGCAGCACAATGCAGCGTGGCGGGGTGTCGATAAGAAACCGACCCGGCAACGTGCCGACCCTCCGCGACTCCATCTCGCTTGCTCTTGAGCGCCTGCTTCGTTAGAAACCCGCCTTTCACGGCGGCATAGACCCGTCGTCTTCACATCACGATTCCCGGGATCTTTCTTCCATGAAGCAGCAGGCAAACCTGATTCGCGCCGGACAGGTTATTGAGCATGAAGGCCGTCGCTGGACGGTTCTCAAGCAGCAGATCATCACACCGGGCAAGGGTGGCGCCTTCATCCAGGTCGAAATGCGCGATCTCAATACGGGCAACAAGACCAACGAGCGCTGGCGCACAGCCGACACCGTCGAGCGCCTGATGACGGAAGACAAGGACTACAGCTATTCCTACACGGATGGCGACAACATCGTCCTGATGGACCCGGAAACCTTCGAGCAGGTCATGCTGCACAAGGATATTTTCGGCGACCAGCTGCCCTTCCTGCAGGACAACATGGAACTGAACGTGAAACTGGTCGAAGGCGACCCGGTTGGCGTTTCGCTGCCGCCGCATGTCACGCTCGAGATCACCGAAGCCGACCCCGTGGTCAAAGGCCAGACCGCCAGCTCGTCCTACAAGCCGGCCATGCTGTCCAACGGTGTGAAGACCATGGTTCCGCCGTTTATCGAAGCCGGTGAGCGCGTGGTTGTTCGCACAGACGACGCTTCCTACGTCGAACGCGCCAAAGGCTGATAGGCCCCGAGCAGAGTGGGGTCTGGCTCCGCTCTGCCTCACGGAACCGGCGTCTCCGGTTCTGTTTCGACAAGACTACCCTGCTCTTTCACAGTTTTTCATCAGGATTATCGCCATGCGCCTCTCGCCGCACATGACCGTCATGCAAAATGCCGCGCAAAAGGCGGCCAAACGTCTCCTGCGCGATTTCGCAGAAGTCGAGCAGCTTCAGGTCAGCATCAAGGGCCCGGGCGATTTCGTCTCGCAGGCCGATCTACGCGCTGAACAGACAATCCGTGAAGAACTTGCCCGCGCGCGCCCCGGCTACGCCTTTCTGATGGAAGAAAGCGGCAGTTCCGGCGGTGAAAACTGGACCTGGCGCTGGATCGTCGATCCGCTCGATGGCACATCCAACTTTCTGCACGGTATTCCGCAATGGGCGATTTCCATCGCACTTCAGCGTCGCCTGCCGGACGGCTCGACCGAAATTGCCGCCGCCATGGTCTACAACCCGGCTGCAAACGAGATGTTCTGGGCTGAGAAAGGCGTTGGCGCGTTTCTCAATGAGCGTCGCATCCGTGTCTCCGCACGTCGCGATCTGTCTGAATCCCTGATTGCGACCGGTATTCCTTTTGCAAAGACGCCTGTCGAAAACCGCCTGCCTTTCGGGCGTTCGCTGGCAGCCTGATGCCACATGTCGCCGGATTCCGTCGCTTTGGTGCCGCAGCACTCGACCTGGCCTGGGTCGCCGCTGGTCGCTACGAAGCGTTTTGGGAAATCGGGCTCAAGCCTGGGACTGCGCTGCGGGACTTCTTCTCGTGCGTGAGGCCGGTGGCTACGTCACAGATCCTGAAGGACTGGAAATCACCGATCTGGATAATGACGTTACGCTCGTTGCTGGCAATGGCAACCTGCATGCGCCGATCCGCAAGATCGTGCTCGACGCCCTGACCCGCAAGGCCTGAAGCCCGCAGCGCCGGGAAACAAAATGATCCTGATCCTGCTCTAGCCCGATCAGGATCGCCTCATTCCCCATTGCCCCAAGGGGGGCAGCACGACTAGGATCGCCCGGTCATGAAACGGCCGATCCTCCTCTCCCTCCTCGTCTCGGCCGGTCTTCCGGCTGCCCTGCTGACCTGTCTGCCCGCTACGGCGCAGGTCACCTCCAACGACGAGGCCTTGCCGCAAGCCGCGCCCAAACCCGCTTCGAAGCAAGTCGCTCAGGGCAGGAGCGCCCACGAAAAAAAACGTTCCGAGAAGACGCAAGAAACGCCTGCGCACCATGAGACTGCCGAAAAGGCTGTCAGCGCAGAGGCGCCCCATCCCGCCGCTTCATCTCGCATGCCTGCGGCAAAACGTGTTGGCGCCCCTCCCGACGTTCCTGCTCATCCGCCCCGCCCGGTCGTGATCCCGCCCCCGGGGGTGAAAGTGCCAACCCATCCGCCGGTCCCGCCCGAGGACGTCAAAGCAGACCCCAAGGCAACGGGAAAAGTCGAAGCCCGACCCAACGGGCTTCGTGTCCTGTTCGATGCGAATAGCAGCGGCATGAGCCAGCCGATGATCGACGCGGTCAAAGAGGAAGCAAAAAAGCTTGCCGCTCGCCCCACCGTGCGCGTGACGCTTTGGGCCTCGGCCAGCGGGTCGACCGAAGACCTGTCGACACCACGACGTATTGCTTTGACGCGAGCCCTTGTCGTGCGTGCGCTCCTGATACGCGAAGGTGTCGCGACGACACGTATTTATCCCCACGCAACGGGCCTCGCCGCAGCCGGGTCCAACCCACCCGACCGTCTCGATATCGTTGCCGAGGGCAGTATTGCTGCACCGCTTTCTGAAGCACAGTTCGGAACCGCCCCAAGGACCACCACGCCATGACCCGTCCGACGATCTACCTTCTGCGCATGGGGGTCTTTCTGATCCTTGTCGCCGGTGTTGCCGCGCTGCTCGGCAAGACGCTTTATGCCGCCTTCTTCGCCAACCCCGCGCTCGACGGTCTGATCCTCGGCGTGCTGGTGATTGGCATTCTCTGGAATCTGCGCACCGTGCTGCGATTGATGCCGGAAGTGAAATGGGTCGATCAGCTCCGCGTCAATCGTACCGGTCTGGCCCAACCCGCCCCGCCTCGTCTTCTGGCCGCTCTAGCGCGAAATCTGGCCACACGCACATCGACCGGACGTCTCACCCTGTCGCATCACTCAGCACAAGCCACGCTCGACAGCCTGTCGGGCCGTCTGGACGAATCGCGTGACATTTCACGCTATATGACCAGCCTTCTTATCTATCTCGGTCTGCTCGGCACGTTTTACGGCCTGCTTCTGACGGTCAGCTCCATCGCTGGAGTCATCGGTGGCATGAGCGTCGGCGACGGTAATCTGGACGCCATGTTCGGTCAGTTGAAATCGGGTCTCGCCGAGCCGCTCAAGGGCATGTCGACGGCATTTTCCGGCTCGATGTTCGGTCTTGCTGGCGCGCTGATCCTCGGTTTTCTCGATCTCAATGCCGGTCAGGCCCAGAATCGCTTCTTTAATGAAGTTGAGGAATGGCTTGTCGGGATCACCAAACAGGGCTCGAGCCTGATCGAGGGCAGCGACACCTCGATCCCCGCCTATGTTCAGGCCCTTCTCGAACAGACTGCCGAAAACCTCGAAACGCTTCAAAACGTCGTCTCGCGTAGCGAAGAAAGCCGGATGCAGCAGCTTCAGATCATGGACGGTCTGGGAGAACGCCTCAAAGGCATGACGGATTTGCTGCAGTCCAATCAGAAAATGATGAGCCGCGTTGCGGAAGGTCAGGCCCTGCTCGGCCCCTTCCTCAAACATGTCGGCGAGGCGGCAACGCCCGGTACGGCCGCCTTCAATGATGCAAAAGACAGCCGCGAACAGTTCGGACGCATCGAAACCCACATCGTGCGCCTGATCGACGAACTGCATAGCGGTCGTGCCCAGATGTCGGGCGAGATCCGTAACGATCTGCGCGTTCTGGCCCGCACCATCGCTGCAACCAACCCCGGTGGTTCGACGACCGTTCCCCCGGCAGCACAGTAAGGCGGGCGGGTTTCATGGCACGACGCTCCCGACGCAGTTCCCAACATGGGGAACTCAATGCCTGGCCCGGCTATGTGGATGCGCTCTCCACCCTGCTGATGGTCGTGACATTTGTTCTTCTGGTCTTTGTGCTTGGCCAGCAGTTCCTGTCTGTCGCCCTCAGCAGGCGCACCCATTCGCTGGACGAACTCCGTCAGCAACTGGCGGCGCTGCAGCAGACGCTCTCCATGACCGAGAGCAAAAACCGGCAACTTGATGCCATGGTGCTAGTCTCACCACGGATCGTGACAGCGCCAAGCGTCAGGCCGACGTCCTGACCCAGCAGCTGGCCACGTTGAACGGGACGATTGCCGAGAAAGAGCAGGCTCTGGCCGCAGCCGGTCAGGCGACACAATCCGATCAGGCCACGATTGCACAGCTGAAATCGCAACTCGAACAGCTCAACCAACAGCTTCTCGCAATTGGTCAGGCGCTTGATCTTGCCAAGAAGGACGTGACAGCGCGTGACCAGCAGATCAGCGATCTGGGCAGCAAGCTCAATATCGCTCTGGCTGACAAGGTGAACCAGCTCAAGCGGTACCGCTCGGAGTTTTTCGGTCGTTTGCAGGACATCCTCAAAAACCAGAAGGGTGTCGAAATCGTCGGCGACCGATTCGTTTTCCAAAGCTCCATTCTTTTCCCGCAAGGCAGCGCAGATCTCACGCCCGAGGGTGAGAAAGAAATTGCGACCCTCGCTCATACGTTCAAACAGGTCTCGAGCCAGATCCCGACCGATCTCCCGTGGATCCTGCGCATCGACGGTCACGCCGACAAGCAGCCCATCCACACGGCTTTCGCAAGCAATTGGGAGCTCTCGAGCGCGCGTGCCATCACGGTCGTCAAGGTTCTCGTCAAGGAGGGGGTCGACCCCCATCATCTGGCGGCAACCGGCTTCTCCGACTATCAGCCTCTCGATCAGGGTAATACGGCGGCGGCATTTGCCCATAACCGACGCATCGAATTTCGCCTGACAGATCGCTAGAAAAGACAGGGGAGAAATCGCGTCGTGCCGATTTCTCCCCAATGACAAGAACCGCGCAATCGCTTATGTATCGCGCCATGACCGGCACGCCCCTCTCCCAGATCCGTAATTTCTCGATCATCGCGCATATCGACCATGGAAAGTCCACGTTGGCTGACCGGTTGATCCAGGCCTGCGGTGCGCTTACCGCTCGAGAAATGAAAGACCAGATCCTGGATAACATGGAGCTGGAGCAGGAGCGCGGCATTACCATCAAGCGCAGACCGTGCGCCTGACCTATCCTGCCAAGGATGGCAAAACTTATATCCTGAACCTCATGGACACGCCGGGCCATGTCGATTTCGCCTATGAGGTGAGCCGCAGCCTTGCCGCCTGTGAAGGGTCGATTCTGGTCGTCGATGCCTCACAGGGGGTCGAGGCCCAGACGCTTGCCAATGTCTATCAGGCGATTGAGTCCAATCACGAGATTGTCCCGGTCCTGAACAAGGTCGATCTGCCTGCCGCCGATGTCGAGCGCGTTCGCGCGCAGATCGAAGAAGTCGTCGGTATTCCTGCCGATGATGCCGTCGAGGTTTCTGCCAAGACAGGTCTGAACATCGAGGGCGTCCTCGAAGCCCTCGTCACACGCCTGCCGCCCCCGAAGGGGGATGCGAGCAAGCCGCTTCAGGCTCTGCTGGTCGATAGCTGGTACGATCCCTATCTCGGGGTCATCATCCTCGTCCGTATCATGGAAGGCACGCTCAAGCGTGGCGACAAGATCCGCATGATGCAGGCAGGCTCGACCTATCTTGTGGATCAGGTTGGCGTCTTCTTGCCGAAAATGACGACCGTCGACACGCTCGGGCCGGGCGAAATGGGGTATATCAACGCCGCGATCAAGACCGTCGCCGATGTCGCCGTGGGCGACACTGTTACGCTCGATCGTGTCCCGGCTGAAAAGCCTTTGGCAGGGTTCAAGCCGTCGATCCCGGTCGTGTGGTGCGGTCTCTTCCCGATCGATGCCGATGATTTCGAGAAGCTTCGCGACTCACTCGCCAAGCTGCGCCTCAACGACGCCTCGTTCCACTTCGAGGCCGAGACGTCAGCGGCTCTTGGCTTTGGATTCCGTTGCGGCTTCCTGGGCCTGCTGCATCTTGAAATCATCCAGGAACGCCTGTCACGCGAGTTCAATCTCGATCTGATCGCAACCGCCCCGTCAGTCGTTTACAAGATGCACCTGACAAACGGCACGCAGGAAGATCTGCATAACCCCGCCGACATGCCGGATCCGGGCAAGATCGAGCGGATCGAAGAGCCTTGGATCAAAGCGACCATTCTGGTTCAGGATGAATATCTCGGAAGCGTTCTCACGCTGTGTAGCGAACGCCGCGGCATCCAGATGGATCTGACCTATGTCGGTAACCGCGCCATGGCCGTTTATCGCCTGCCTCTTAACGAGGTGGTCTTCGATTTCTATGACCGCCTGAAGTCACTGACACGAGGTTATGCGAGCTTCGACTACCAGATCGATGGGTATGAAGAGAGCGATCTCGTGCGCATCTCCATCCTGGTCAATCAGGAACCGGTCGACGCGCTCTCCTTCGTCGCCCATCGGACGGTCGCAGAAACCCGCGGCCGCGCCATCTGCGGCAAGCTCAAGGATCTGATCCCCCGCCAGCTCTTCAAGATTGCCATTCAGGCCTCGATCGGCTCACGCATCATTGCACGTGAAACGCTGGGCGCCATGTCGAAAGACGTGACGGCCAAGTGCTATGGTGGTGACATCTCCCGTAAGCGCAAGCTTCTGGACAAGCAGAAGGAAGGCAAAAAGCGCATGCGTCAGTTCGGCAAGGTCGAAATCCCGCAGAGCGCCTTCCTCGCTGCCCTCAAAATGGACTGACTTGCCGCCAAACGGTCCGCAACGAGGCCGGAGCGACAGCCGAGAAACAGAAGGAACGTCGAGATGGCCTCCGCCGCTGCGATACTTTTCGTCCGCAATGACGTCGACGACATCGGGTGGTGGATCTCCTATCATCTGGCTCTGAAATTCGATGCGCTCATCGTCATCGACGATCATTCGACCGATGGCACCTGGGAGGTCATTCAAGCTGCCGCTGATCTTTATCCGATCGAAGCACGTCGAGGATCGGTGCCGGATGGCAGAAAGTTCAGCGAGCGCCGCTCCGAAGCGTTCGGTCAGGCCATCGAAGCAAGCCGCTCCCGTTTCGACTGGGTGATCTGCCTAGAGAGCGATGAATACGTCTATCCCGAGCACGATGACACGATCGGGGCCTATCTCGACCGCTTTGCCGACGCCGATGCCATCATGCTGCATTGGTCCATTTTTGGCTCGAATGGCCATATCGCCCGTACGGACGAGCCGCCAATCGCAGCCTATACCCGCCGCGCGCCCCTGAATTTTCCCGATCATGCGCTGGGCAAACGCTTTATCCGACCAAAAATGGTTCAGGATCACACGCTGGACGGCTGTCATTATGCGCTCGATTCAGATCGCCAGGTAACAGCAACAGGCACAGCGTTCGACCCGGCTGCAACGGCGAGCTGGGACGGTGCGCGCCTGCTGCACTACATCGCACGCAACAAAGCGCATTATGAAACCCGTCTTGGCGGCTTGCCTGCCGATGTCACTGCGCCCGATCTCTGGACTCATTTTGATCGCAATGAGGAAGAAGACAAAGTCGGACAGCGATTTCTGCGCGCAACACGCGATCATGCAGCCAGGATAGCTCGCGTCGGTCTCGATACGCTGTACTGGCGTATCCGGAAGGATATCGACGAAAAAAGTCTTAGCTTCCTCCCTGAAAGCGTTTTCAGTGTGAGAGCACATCAAAGCTTCGCAACACCGCCCGAGTTCGAATGCGCACGCCTGGAGACACCTTCAGGCGCCACTCTTGCCTATGATCCTGAGACCCGACGCTTCGATCTCAAGGCATCAGGCGACGGTTCAGTGGCCGACAACGCTATCTTCCTCATAACCGAACGCAGAGATGGTCATGTCTCCGAACCTGCTGCATCTTCTTCCAGTTTCTTGATGCTGCCGGGAGGCGATAACTGCCCGTCCCAGATCACCAGCACCCTGACAAGATGGCTTCCGGTCCAGACACGCGACGACACGGATGACAACGCACCTCAGCCCTTGCTGCAGCTTCTCACCCTCGCGGGCTCAGAAAGCCTGGGCGCTCTCGCTTCGGGGGAAATCGGGTTCGGAGCTCAGTCCCCGTTGCTGCTGACACGTAAGCCGATCACCCCTGATTCCCGAATGAGCGACTCATTACGCCCCTATCTTGCCTTGCGCAGCAGAGGGAACAGCCTGCGTGATTTCATCCTGGGGCTCGATCTCCTCCGCGCGCCCCATGCTGACGCTCTGGCCTGTACCATCACTCTTCTTGCGTCCGATGCACGAGAGACACTGAAAACACGGTATAAGGGGCTTCTTCCCCTCTGGCTTGCAGCAGCCTGACGGAACTCCTTCCTTACAATCTCGTATTCAAAGGAGAATAACCGCCAAGGAGGCGGCAGGCTCTCCGACCGTATCAAATACGGATCGTTGTCGCTCAGCCACGTGTCCTCCCTGGAAAACCCAGCAGAAAGGCAGCGAACGTGGCAGAAAACGGACCCTCACCGAAAGCGCCGCGTCGACGCCCTGTGCGTCGTGCTCTCGCCATCATCTCGGGGGCTCTGGCGCTCCTGCTCGTCCTGCTGATCCTTCTCTGGAACTGGGACTGGTTCGTGCCACTCATCAACCGCCGTGCCAGCGCCGCGCTGCATCGACCGGTTTCGATTGCCCATCTCCATGTCAAACTGGGTCTGACCACGACGGTTTCCGTAGACGATCTGAAGGTTCATCAACCTGACGGCTTTGAGTCGGAAAAGGAGCTTTTCGCGAGCGCCAATAAATCGACGGTCTCCGTCAATGTCTGGCGCTACCTGACTCACAAAGGTCTCGAGATTCCTCTGATCTCGATCGACACGCCCAAGGGCGATATCGTTGCGCTCGCCAACGGCAAAAACAACTACAGCTTCTCTGACCCGAACGCGAAGCCTGATCCCGCGCCAAAAGACGACTCCAAACCCCTTGAGCTGCCCAAAATTGGCGATCTGATCATCACCAATGGTGACATCCGTGTGGCCATGGCCAAGCTCAAGACCGACATGCACATCCTGATGCACACCACGCCCGCCCAGGGCGAAAAAGACGGGAACATCGTGCTCGATCTGAAAGGTCGATACGCTCAGGCCCCCATCTCCGGCCATATTGTCGGTGGCTCTCTTCTGACGCTCACCAATTCAAACCACCCCTATCCGATCGACGCGCGTCTCGAAAACGGTCCAACCTATGTGACGCTACGCGGTGCCGTCGATGATCCCCTGCATTTCAAAGGGACAAAGCTCGTTCTGCATTTTGCAGGTCCTGACATGGCCCTTCTGTATGGTCTGACAGGTATTCCCATCCCCCACACGCCCAATTACAGCGTATCGGGAAATCTCGCTTACACCGCCGCTCATATCCGCTTCAGTAATTTCTCTGGTAAGCTGGGTTCGTCCGATATCGGGGGAACGATCTCGGTCGACCCGCAGACCAAGCCGATCACGGTCGATGCCGACCTGCACTCCCGTCGTGTCGACCTTCAGGATCTGGGCGGATTCATCGGCGCCAAGCCGGGAAAAGGCGAGAGCAAGCAGGTCTCGACAAGCGATCGCATCCTGCCTTCCCAGCCGATCAATGTTCCCAAGCTCAACTCGGTTAATGCGCATCTCGTCTATAAAGGCGATCGCATCGAGAACAAGAGCACGCCGCTCGATAACATCGTGGCTGATATCGTCGTCCATGACGGTGCCATCACCATCAACAAGCTGGCTTTTGCTGTCGGCGACGGAACGCTCGGTCTCTCGGGCGCGCTCAACCCGGCATCGAACGGACAATTCGACACGCATTTCAAGGTCGATGTCTCCCGTCTCTCAGTTCAGCGCCTCATGAAAGCGACCGATACCTTCAAGGGTCAGGGAACGCTCGGCGGCCACATCACGCTTGCCGCAAAGGGTAATTCCATCGCAAGCCTGCTGGCTCATGGCGATGGCGGCGTGACCCTCGTGGTCGATCATGGCGGTGATGTCTCTGCCCTTCTTCCCGATCTGCTGGGACTGAAGATCGGCAGTGCAATCCTGTCAGCTGTAGGCATCCCGACACGTTCGGATCTGAAATGCTTCATCGCCGATATGCCGTTGCGCCAGGGCATTCTGAGCACGAACTCCCTGCTGCTGATGACCAATAACACCCGCACATTGGGCGGCGGCACGGTCAATCTCAGAAACGAAACCCTCGATTATCACGTCGTCACCCGCTCGACTTCCTTCAATGTTCTGTCTCTGCCCGGACGGGTCAATGTCACCGGCCCGCTCAAAAGCCCGACGATCATGCCCGGTGCTGAACTCATCGGTCGCGCCGCCGCCACAGCAGCGCTCGCCGTTGCCTTTCCTCCGGCAGTCCTGTTGCCAACCATCCAGTTTGGTGTCGGCGAAGGAAGCGCCTGTGAAACAGCCCTTGGACAAGCCAACAACGCCCCTGCGGCTGGCGTCAAACCCGGATCGACGACGGGCAGCGGCGCGGCAACCGTCCAACCTGGCTCCAGCGGCAAGGCGGGCCCACAAAAGCCCCTGAACCGTAAGCAGGTCCATTCCGTCTGGCAGAAGCGTCTCAAACAGCACTAACCGTGCTCAAAAACGTCAAGGTCGATCTAGGAGATTGATCCCTACGCGCCATCCTGCCAGTTTGTAAGGATGGCGCGCATCTCCCTTCTTCTGACCGTACTGCTCTGTCTTGCTGGCTGCGAGACAGCTCCCATCCCGGCAAAGGTGGAGACGGCCACGGGCCTTCCGCCTGTGATCATGATTTCAATCGACGGCTTCAGGCCCGATTACCTTCATCACGGCGACACCCCTACCCTCGACAGATTGGCCGATGAGGGTGTTTTCGCCCCGATGCGTCCCTCTTTTCCATCGGTGACCTTTCCGAACCACTACACGCTGGTCACCGGACTGCGTCCCGATCATCATGGCATCATCGGCAATACGATCATCGACCCCGACATCCCGGGAGAAGTCTTCAGCGTCAGCAAAAAGACGGGTCTCGACGATCCTCGCTGGTGGAATAACGGTACCCCGGCATGGGTTACTGCGCAGATGCACGCTCATGACAGCCATCATGTTCTGGCCCGGTTCAGACGTCCCCATCCTGAATACCCGCCCTCAGATCTGGTATCACTTTGATCCAAAGCGCACCCCGACACTCCGGGTCGACACGGTGCTCTCATGGTTCGACCGCCCCAGCGAGAAGCGACCGGCATTGTCTCTCCTCTATTTCGATGGTGTCGATCATTCAGGCCACAAGCATGGTCCGTTTGCTCCGGAGACTCACGCGGCTTCTCGCGAAGTCGATACTGCCATTGCGCGTCTCATGGCTGGGCTCGCCGAGCGCCATGTCGCAGCCAATATCCTGATCGTCTCCGATCACGGCATGACCGAGCTGAGCCCTCAGCGCGTCATTCCCCTGAGCAGTCTGGCCACGCCACACAGCATGGAAATCGTCACTTCCGGTCCCTATGCTGGCATCAACCCGGTCCCCGGCCACGAGCGCGAACTGGCCCGCTCTCTCTCTGCCCAGCGCGACCACGTTACGTGCTGGTCGAAAGACCGCATCCCCGAGAGATTGCACTACGGCACAAACCCGCGCGTCCCGGCCTGGCTCTGCCTCGCCGAAAACGGCTGGACGCTGACCCGGGAGCCTCATGAACACGTCATCGCCGGTACGCATGGCTATGACATGGCCGCCCCGGACATGACAGCGACCTTTATCGCGTCAGGACCGGCCTTTCTCTCTCACAAAACCCTGCCGACCTTCGACAACGTCGATGTCTACCCATTGCTCATGATGCTTCTGGGTCTGCTGCCGGAGAATAACGACGGTTCTCTGGTTCCTCTGCAGGGCGGCCTGCGTGACACCTATCGTGCCATTCAGTGAAGACGGGTCGCCAGCCGGTCGACGCCCTTGTCGCTAGCGTCCCTTCTCTCATAAAAAGCCACTACGCCTCTTTCCTGCCCGGAGCCTCGCTATCGTGACTGCCTCTTCTCTCTCCTCCTGGCTGGATCGCCGCTTTAAAATCGGGCTGAGAGGGTCGACGGTTCAGCGTGAAATCCTGGCCGGTCTTACGACGTTCGGCGCCATGGCCTATATCATGGCGGTCAATCCCGCGATCCTGTCCAAAGCGGGGCTCGCCTCACATGACCTGATCATGACGACCATCGCCGCCGCCGTCTGCGGCACGTTGCTGATGGCGATCTTCGCCAACATGCCGATCGCACTTGCCCCTGCCATGAGCAGCAACGCGATCTTCGCGCAGGTCGTCGTCAACCAGATGCATGTCGATGTGCGAACCGCCTTTACGATCGTGCTTCTGGGAGGGATTGCATTCACAGCGCTTTCCGTCACCCGGCTACGCCACAAGATCATCCAGGCTTTTCCCGAACCCATCGTCCTGGGCATTCAGGTTGCAATCGGCATTTTCATTGCAAGGCTCGGCATGGTGACAGGCAATCTCGCTGTCGCCGCCCCCGATGGCTTTCACTTCGGCAGTCTGAGCGACCCCTCTGCCCTTCTGACCCTGTTCGGGCTGTTTCTGGCGGGCGCCCTTGTCGTCCTGCGTATTCCGGCTGGAATGCTGATCGCCATTCTGGCCGTCACACTTGCGAGCCTTTTCGTTCATAAGGGGGGCCACCCGGTTACGAGCCTGCCACAGCATTTTGTCGAGTGGCCGCACTATCCCACGCACCTGCTCTTCCCCTTCAATTTCGGCGACTTTTTCTCTCATCTCGAGCTGCTTCTGCCGATCACCCTCTATTTTCTCATCAGCGATTTCTTTGATGCGACCGGCACGATGTACAGCGTCGCCAATCGTGCCCGGCTGACCAAGGCTGATGGAACCACACTGCTGGGACGTGCGGCTTTTGCTGCCGATGGCTCTGCAAGCATCATCGGCTCTGCTTTGGGCACCAGCACCGTTTCCGCTTATGTCGAGAGCCTGGTAGGGGTCGAAGCAGGCGGACGGACGGGTCTGACAGCCCTGATCGTCGCCCTGCTCTTTGCCGCTTCTTCTGTCCTCTGGCCCTTGATCGTGATGATCCCGCCTGAAGCCACAGCGCCCGTGCTCATCCTTGTCGGGCTCTCGATGCTTTCCGCACTCGGTCAGGCCGCCAACGGGTCGCAGGAGGCCATTCTGACGCCCGCCTTCATGCTTCTGATCGCTGTACTGACAGGAAATTTCATGGTCAGTCTGGCGCTTGGCCTCCTGTTTTATTCTCTGATGCTTCTGGTCACGCGCCAGTTCGTCCGGCTGACGCCAATGGTCCTGGGTCTGGATGCCGTGTTCCTCTTTTATCTTTTCCTCATCAGCCAGACCGGATTGGGGCAAGGATAAGCTCCTCGCCCTCTCAAACGGTCTAAAGCATCCGCACCTCAGCCAACGCCTTGGGAAGGGCCTCAGCCAGCATGTCCAGCTCGGCGGGGGTCGCGGTGCCGATACGGATCCAGCCCGGATAACGCGCATCGTCAAACACACGGATATCGACCGCATGACGGGCAAGGGCATCCCGCATCGCCAGAGCGGGGCGTTCTGTATCGACATAAACAAAGGTACCAACGCTCTTCAGATATTTCAGCTGATGAGTCTCGCAGACACGGTAGATCTTCTCCCGGCACTGGGTCAGATAGGTTTGTGCCGCTTGCAGATACTCAAGGTCTCCCAACGAAACGAGCGCGGCCCGGTAGCCTGGCTGGTTTCTGGAGGTCGTCGTCAGACTATAGAGCTGTTTGACGCGTTCGGGTCGCGCCAGAATATAGCCGATGCGTAATCCCGCCATACCGTAAACCTTCGAGAAAGTCCGGGCAACGATCACATCCAGCCCTTCACGAACCAGCGGCGACAGGGTCATGCGCTGATAGTCAGGCAGCAGCTCGTAATAAGCTTCGTCGATGACCACCGGACAACGCGGCGCGACGTCCCGACAGAACCCGATCAGCGCCTCATGATCGATCATCTGCCGTGGGATTATTGGGATTGCAGAAATAGACCATGCGCGTGGCGGGAGTGATCGCTCTGCGCATCTCCACGAAATCGATCTGATGCTCACGCAGGGGAACATAAACGGTCTCGATCCCACGCCGAGCCGCATAATTGAGATGCGTTACATAGGTCGGATGCGGTGCCAGAACCGTCCCGCCACGAGCAATATCGCAAGTGAGCAGACTGAGGGCGTCGAGAGAACCATTCGAAAGCGCAACCTGATCACGTGAGAGGGTCTCCTGACCCGCAATACGAAGCCTGAGTTCGGTTTCGTCCTCCACATAATAAGGCGCGAAGGACACGGACTGCTCAATGGCACGACGCGCAGCCGGTGCTGGCCCGAAAGGGTTTTCAGTCACTTCCAGACGCGCGCGGCGGGAAGGCATGCTAGAGGAAGGAGAGGTCGGAGGCGCAGCAAAGGCTGAGCGTGCCTGTTGCGTCCCCAACAGGGTGAGCATCGTCGCGCTGCCCCCCAATAATGCACGGCGTTTCACAGTTTCCACCTCATATCCGGGATTTTCAGGTCACCCTCGGCAGCGGAAAGGTTATTATCAAGTTAATTACGCAACGTAACAAACGTAACACCAAAGCTTCATTGCGAATTCACCCTTAAAGCGCCCGTGATCGACGAAACATCGCCCACTTCATGGAAAGGTGGGCTTGATGTTCAAAAAGACGGTTTTCGCGACAACAGCTGGCATTCTCCTTGCTGGAACAGGACTGGATGCTGCGGCGGCGGAAGGCATCCGTCCCGCAAAGCCGCCTTTGAGCGGGCATCAAAAAGGTCGGGCGACGCCAGTCCCGACGTCGAAAAAGGCCAAGCTCCCCGTCATCCGGGAACGCGCCGACACGGAAACAGTGATCGTCACGGGTACGCACGCGACGAACCGTCTGGCCCGCCAGAGCTCATCCCCTGTAACTGTGATCTCAGCCCCTGAACTACGCCGCTCCGGCCAGCTCAATCTCGCCGATGCCCTGACACGCACTTATGCATCCATCAACGTGCCGACTATGGGCAACGATGCCGGAGCCCTCACCTCTGCGATCCGCATGCGAGGCCTCAACCCCAATCAGGTTCTCGTCCTCGTCGACGGAAAGCGTCGTCACACCACGGCCAATATTTCTGCTGTCGCAGGTCCCGCATTCGGTGCCACACCCGTCGATCTGAACATGATCCCGGCAGCTTCGATCGATCACATCGAAGTCCTCGAAGATGGTGCCGCCGCTCTTTATGGCTCGGACGCTCTGGCCGGTGTCGTGAACATCATCACGAAGAAGACCGATCATGGTCTGAATGTTCGTGGGCAGACGGGTGCGAACGCCTATAATGGAGATGGCTGGCAGTACAGCACCAGTCTCGATGGTGGCCTGAAATTTCTGCGTGACGGGTATCTCCATCTGAGCGGACAGGTTTATCACACCGACCATATGGTTCCTTACACCGAAGATCACCGCCTTTTGGGTTATGCGCCTCCCGGAGCGGGCACGGCGCTCTATCAAGGGCCGGTCAAAGTACCCAAAAACTCGAACAAGGTCATGAATACGCCAGAAGAAACCCGGGAAAACCTGAGTATTGCTCTTGGTAAGCCAGTTACCCCCGACATCGATTTCTACTCGCTCATCACCTACGCCCACCGGCATGCGGAATCTTACCAGAACTATCGTCCCCCTAACATCGCACCTAGCTATTACCCTTCAGGCTTTACGCCGATCGAAACGATCGAAGAGAACGATTACGCCGCAACACTCGGCCTCAAGGGCCGCGCTCTCTTTGGGTTTTCGTGGGATCTCAGCACGAGCTACGGCGCCGATGAGGACAAGATCGGTAACAAGAACAGCGTCAATCTCGGCATGCTCAGCAAGAACTGCCTCTCCCGAAGCAGCTTCCCCAACAGCACAAGCCCTTACCTGTCGACGGAAAGATGTGGCTGGTCACCCAAAACGACGCGTGCCGAGAGCTATCGCATGGCGCAGTGGACGAATGCGCTCGACTTCAAACGCTCTCTCCATACCGGTTTTTCCGTTCCCACGACGATTGCCTTCGGGGCGGAACACCGGCTCGACACTTATGAAATCGTGGCTGGCACACCTCCCTCCTACGAGGCCGGTGGCATGTCGGGCTATGTAGGTCTGAGCCCTCAAAATGCCGGCAAATGGAACCGTAATATCTGGGCAGGCTATGTCGATGGCGATTTCCATCCCCTGCCTCACTGGGATGTCGATCTCGCTGGAAGGTTCGAGCACTATACCGATGTCGGCAATACCGAGAACGGCAAGATCTCGACGCGCTACGACATTACGCCACGCCTGGCCGTGAGGGGCACGATCAGCAACGGGTTTCGCGCACCGACACTGGCCGAGCAACATTTCAGCGCGATCAATGTCGGGGCTACAACCGTCTCTGGACTTCTGCCCGTTGGCTCGCAGGCCGCTCGCACCCTTGGAGCTGCCCCTCTCAAGCCTGAACGTTCAACCAACGCCAGCGGCGGTATCGTAGTCGAACCCTTCAAGGGCCTTCAGGTCGAGGCTGATGTCTATCAGATCAATATTCGCGATCGGGTGATCGCTGGGGGCTCCAATAACGGGCCGGTCGCGATCGCCGCTTTGCAGCAGCTGGGCTTTGTCATCCCCTCTGGTCTCGATCCCAATGCTGTCAGCACCTACTTCTTCGCCAATGGTGCGAGCACGCGAACCCAGGGTGTCGATCTGAAAGCCAGCTATCTGCTGCATCTGGCCCGCTATGGCAGCGTCAATCTGACGGCGGCGCTCGATCTCAATCGTACAAGACTGACCCACGTCGCCACCACGATGGTCAGAGGTCGTGCCGTTCCCCTGCTCAATGCAGCAACTGCTGGTTTCATCACGACGGCCTATCCCCGTTCGAAGCTCATCCTGAATGTCTTCTGGACGTTGGGAAAATGGGATGTGAACCTCCGTCAGACCCGCTACGGCGAAACGACGGCCATGCTTGGGTATCAGGACTGGACGCCGTCCTCCGCGCGCTGTGAGGCCGGTGGCGCTCTGCGCTATTCAAGCTCCTGCTTTGCGCAATTCAAAAACACACCGCGTTGGCTGACAGACCTTGAGGTCGGCTATGCCTTCCTGCCACGCTGGCATATCGCCATCGGCGCGAATAACATCTTCAATATTCGTCCGAGACGCGTAAACCCGATCAACAATAATTATGGCGCCCGCATTTATGATGCCAACTCCGCACAGGTCCCGATGACAGGCGGCTATTATTACGGACGGATCGACGCCAGCTTCTAAGAGGACAATTTTCTGTTCAACGGGTGAGTGATGGAACGGCCCCTGGCTGTTCCATCACCCTGACCAAAGCAGAACAGGAAATTCCGGTATTTTCGGCGGAGAGATATCGAACAGAACCGCAGTAAAAGCACTTTCTGAAAACGAATTTTATTTTTGAAAAAGGGGATCTGCCTATTTTTGGACATAGTAATATCGTCCATAAACGCTGTGATACCGGGAGCGTGATGCAAAACTTCCCCGGTATCACACCTGAATTACGCTTTTCCGCGCCATTTTATCTCCCCTGTGTGGAATGGGCCCTTTCCGCTCTACGGCGAAGAACCGGAGCTCCAGAGACCTCAGGCAACGACATCCTCTCCTACGGTGACGCGCGCAGGGCTCAAGCAGGGTCGGTCAAGAAGCGCCCCATCGCAGCGCGTGCCGCAGAGGCATCGCGCCCTAACGCCATGAGAGCCCCAATCTGACTAGGCTGTCTGGCGAGGCTCCTCAACAGCTTGACCGGAGAGATGCGGCCGCCAGCCAGCACATCGCAGGCGGCAGGAGGAAGATCACGCCGGGAGTCGTCGCAGACGACCCGCAAAACAGCAAAAGGGAGCCCCGCGCGCGCGACGAAGCCGCTCTCCATATCGACGGCAAGGCAGGAAGTCCGCGCATGAAGGGCAGCTTTTTCAGCCGCTGTCACGACAAGGTCATCGCTGTGCAGCATACCGCCATGCAGGACGCCGGCTCGACCCACTCCAAAATCACGGGACAGAGCAGAATCCGTTTTTAAATGCCTGCCCCCTGCCAGCACCCATTGCGGAATCACGATCGCACCCGGCTCGAGGCCGGGCTCAAGGCCTGCCGCACATCCAAACGAGAGGAGACGGGTTGCCCCCGCTGCGAGCAGCCGCTCGACACCGGCCTGCGCGCCTTGGCTCGTCGCTCCACTGAGAGCAATTGGAGCATCGGGGCAGCGGCTGCGTATCAACCGCGCCTCGGCTTTCAGACCGACGAGTATTCCAAGCATCTCAGAAGCCGTATTCTACCCGGCCCGAATTGCTCAGCCCCAGATTACGGAAGCGCGAGAGAGCCATCAGGGGGAAGAACTGCTTGTAGCCATGGTAGCGAAGATAGAAGACCTTCGGAAAGCCGACCGCGTTATAGGGCTTTTCCTGCCATTCGCCCTTCTCGTCCTGCTGGGAGACGAGATAGGAAATTCCGCGCTGCACGACGTCGCTTTCCCGACGACCGACCGCCATGAGACCAAGCACTGCCCAGGCTGTCTGGGTCGGCAGGCTCATATCGTATTCGCCCGGTGCAGCGCCCTCGTACGAAGCGCAATCCTCACCCCAGCCGCCATCCGGGCGCTGGGTGCTCTCAAGCCATGCAACCGCACGCTCAACCGCCGGATCATCATGCGGCACACCTGCGGCGTTGAAAGCGCAAAGCGCTGACCAGGTCCCGTAAATGTAGTTCGTGCCCCATCTTCCAAACCAGCAGCCCTCGGCCTCCTGTTCACGTCGAAGATAAGCCAGGCCACGCTCGATAACGGGACGATCCTCGGGAAAGCCTAGATCACAGAGGAATGAGACACACCTCGCCGAGACGTCGGCCGTCGGTGGATCGAGCAAGGCACCATGATCGGAGAAGGGAATGTGATTCAATGCTTCGAGATCATTATCGATATCGAAAGCGCCCCAGCCTCCGTTCGTGCTCTGCATGCCGACGATCCATTCACGGGCGCGGGCAATCGCCTCGCGATTGCCTTCCGGATCTTCACGATTGAGCAGCATCCCGACAACGGCCGTATCGTCCACATCGGGATAGTAGTCATTTTCGTACTGGAAGGCCCAGCCACCGGGGCGCACGTCGGGACAATTGATAGCCCAGTCGCCCTTGACGTTCAGAATCTGACGCTCGCGAAGCCATTTCATGCTGCGCTGCATACGCTCACGCGTCTCCTTTGGACGCGTTGCCTGCGGACCTGACGCAGCCTCGACCATGGCCATGCTCGACAGACCCGTATCCCAGACGGGTGACACACAGGCTGACAGTAGGTCTCATCTTCTTTCTCGACGAGAAGTTCCTGGATCCCTTTCCACGCCAGCTCAACCCGTGGATCGTTATCCGGCACGCCCATCTCACGATACATCATCACGACATTGGCCATGGCCGGGTAAATAGCGCCAAGACCACCTTCCCCAAGACGCGGCTCAATGAAGTCGATCGCTGCCTTGATGGCCTTCTTGCGCATCGATGCCGGAAAGCGCGGTTCTATCGGTCGCAGCACGGTATCGACGTGCTTGAACACCCGCCCCCAGAAGGAACGGTAAGGGCCCCGGATCCAGTCCTTCACCTCTTCGGGAGGTGTTACAAAGAGTTCCTGGATATGGATGTTCCGCGGATTGATCGCGCGGGGTTCCAGTGTGCGCAGAACCAGAAGCGGCGCCACTACGCAACGCGACCAGTAAGACATGTTCCACATCGAGAATAGCGCTGCCTTGGGCATCAGCATGAGCTCAACCGGCATGACCGGCGTTGCCCGCCAGGGCACTTCACCAAACAGGGCCATCTGGATGCGGGCGAACACGTTGGCACGTGCCGCTCCACCGTGGTCGAGAATTGCCTCGCGGGCGCGTTTCATGTGAGGCGCATTGATATCGTCACCAATAGCCTTGAGCGCGAAATAGGCTTTCACCGACGCCGAGAGATCGAACCCTCCATCATGATAGAGGGGCCAGCCGCCATGCTGCCCCTGAATACGGCGGAGATAGACGCCGATACGCGCCTGCTTCTCGTCATCGATCCGGTCGAGATAATGCTCGAGCAGAACATATTCAGCCGGGATGGTCGCATCAGCCTCAAGCTCGAACACCCAATGGCCATCGTCATTCTGCCTGTTGGAGAGCGCAGCGTGGGCGGAATCGATAGCCTGACGCACCTGGCCCATATCCGCTTCGGCCGGAATCCCGGTCTCGTGGCGCTCCAGAACGTCGGAATAGATCAACATTGCCCGCCCATGTCCTTTCTAAAAACTCAATAATACCGTTAGAGGCCCAAGACCTTGATGGCCTCGGTGCCTGAACGGATCGCCCCTTCAATGGTTGAGGGAAACCCTGTCTGGGTCCAGTCCCCGGCAAGCGCCAGGTTCTCGAGACGCGTGCGGGCCTGCGGACGCAGACGATCCTGCGCCGGAGTGGCCGCAAAGGTCGCGCGCTTTTCACAGACCAGTCGCACAGGCGGTACGGCTTGCGGCAGGCTTTCTACCAGCACGGGCCCTACAGCCTGACGGATTTCAGACCAGATCGTGGCGATCAGTTCGTCATTGTCCCACGTCGTATAGCGATTGGCGGCGCTCACAGTCACGGAAAGAATGTCGTTCTTGAGGTAGATCCACTCCGCAACGCCTCCGACGAGACCGACAAATCCCACCTTGGCCAACATACCGCGTGCCTTCACAGGGGCCGACAGGCGGTAATGCACGTTGATGATGCTCTCATACGCATCAGGCGCGCTGAAACCGGGCAGATGAGCCTCAAGCAACGAACGTGCGACCGGAGAGGGGGCTGCAAACACCACCTTGTCCTCCGGACCGACCGCAATCGTGTCACTTCCATTTTTCAAACCGGTCACGCGACCGCCCTGCACGTCAAGGCCTGAGATACGTGTGCCGCAATGCACTTCCCCCTGCAGACGCCGCAAATGAGCAACTGCCGGGTCAACAAAGCTCTCGGACAAGCCTTCAGACGGATACCAGGGGCGACAGGCAGAGCCACCGAGCACCAGTGTCTCGCGGATGATCGCCGCCAGAAGGGTGGCGCTGGCCGATTCAAGCGGCGTATTCAGCGCGGAAACCGCGAAAGGCTCCAGAAGCCGGCGCGTCAGCATGCCGTCTCCAAGGAACTCACTGACAGTTTGGTCTGGTCCCGCCCTGAGAATCCGTCCCAGCATCGCCAGTTCGGAGAGCTTCATACCCGGGACCCGACGACGCCTCGAAAACGCCCAGAAGGGCACCCGTCCCTTTGAAAGGCTGAGTGTCCAGCCAGATTGGCCTTGAGATCGAACCACGGAAAGATGGGTGCTCCGGGACCAGTCAGCGTTTTTTCTGCCCCGATCAGACCGAGATAACGGAACGTCGACTTGTTCGCCGAGAGCAGCAGATGATTGCCATTGTCGATCCGCGCGCCAGCGCCTTGTCGAAATAGGACCGAGCACGCCCCCCACAGGCAGGACCGGCCTCATAGACAGAGACTCTGGCGCGTCCGATGACGTCGACGGCTGCGGAGAGACCTGCCAGTCCACCGCCGATGATATGAACATGGGTCATGGATTATCGATAATACGCAACAAGGGAGCGCAGGACACGTCCTGCCTTGCTGGGTTTCACCGGCACGTCCGGATGACGCCAGCCCCGACGCGACAAAGCTGTCAGGATCGGGCGATAGGACGCTGCCATGATGCGCGCCGGACGCATGGCAACAGTGTCGCAACGCTTCATGGCGCGGCGCGCCTCGCGAAAATGGTCCGCAGCCCGCACAGCCATGATCCGGGCCAGCGGATCCAGTCCTACCGCGTATAGAGCTTCCTGTGAATCGAGCGGCACATCATGGCGCACGAGCATCTCACGGGGCAGATAAAGACGCCCACGATCGGCGTCCTCCTGAAGATCACGCAGGATGTTGGTCAGCTGGAGAGCACGACCGAGATGATGCGCCACGCGGTCCGCTTCAGGAGAAGAATCACCAAAGACACGGACGGAGAGACGTCCAACGGCAGAGGCGACACGGTCACAATAAAGATCGAGCGTTGCCTCATCGGGCGCAACGATCGGTCCGGCCGCATCCATCGCCATACCATCGATGACAGCTGCAAAATCTTCCTGACGCAGACCGAAACGGGAAATCGAGGCGAGAAGTACCCGGTCAAGGCCATCGCGAGCCTCGCCCGCAAACAGACGCTCGATGCGGCGATGCCATTCCTGCAACGCCTCGGCGAGATCAGGTACCTGCACATCGCCATCGGCGATGTCGTCGACTTCACGACAAAAGGCGTAAACGGCAAACATACCGTAGCGCCGTTCGGACGGCAGAATTTTCATTCCTTTGGCGAAAGACGTACCGGCGCGGGTCACTATCGCATGGACATGCTCTAGATCGGCCACGGAACAGCCCAGCACCGCTCCCTTTTGAAACCCGCTCACTGCGTCATCCCTGTCTCGTCAACGTGTTGGACCTTTTACCCGCAAAAAATCAAACAGCAAAATCCGGGCTCTGTTACACGCGTTCGAAAACCGTCCCCCCTTGTCCAGTCAAAAGGAAAGCCGCCCATGAAACATGTCCTAGCGCTCACATCCTGCGTCCTTGTCATGGGGCTCTGGGCCTCGGCGACAGAACAGGCTCGGGCGCAACAGACGGCCTCAGCGCATGCCGAGCGACTTCTTCAGGCAGATCATTCCTGGAACGGCAATCCCTACGGCGCCTATCCCGCCGGACAACCGACGTTGACAACGATCCGCCTGACGATTGCGCCCCATACAGCCCTGCCTTGGCACACCCATCCGATCCCCAATGTCGGCTATGTGCTTCAGGGGCAGCTGACCATTCAGGACAAGGCCAGCGGCGCCAGTCATGTCTACCATCAGGGCGAAGCTTTTGCTGAAAGCATGAACGATGCCCATCGCGGCATGTCGGGCGACACACCGACTGTTTTGCTTCTGACCTATGCCGGGGGCGATCATCTCCCCACCTCGATTCCCCTCAAAGGCGAGAAGGACGAATACTGACCGGAACCGCGCAATCTCGTTTCGAAAATGATTTGACATTCGTAACGAATGGCCATTTCCTTGAGCGATCTGTTCCATCGGAGACAAGCTCATGACTGCGCAATTGACCCAGGAAGCCAAAGAAGAACTCTTGGGACGTGGCTACTCACGTCGCCATTTTGGTCGCCTGACAGGCCTGCTCGGCATGAGCGCCGCGCTCACGCAGTTCGGCTCCTCGGCTTTCGCCGCCATCAAGGCTCCGGGCGATGATCCGTTCGTGGGCCATCCGGACATGGTCCGTATCGGCAGCAATGAATGCTGGACCGGCCCTTTCCCTGCTGCCGTTACGGCCGGTCAGGCGCAGGTACCGTATGGCAACCGCTATGAACCCGATCATCTGCGTTCCACGCTTCTGCGAACGGCCTCTTCGGTCGAGGGGATCTCGGAAGACCATATCCTGCCCTGGCCTGGCTCCAGCGATCCGCTCTGTCGCTCGGTTGTGACCTTCTGTTCCCCCGAACGGGGGCTGGTTACCGCCAACCCTACCTACGAAGCCGCCTGGCGCACCGCTGACTGGATGAAGATCAAGCTGACCCGCGTCCCCCTCTCGGCGCATAATGCTATGCGACTGATGTGCGCGCCATGCTCAAGGCCGATCCGAATGCGGGCGCCTATTACATCTGCAGCCCGAACAACCCGACCGGCACACTGACGCCGCTCGAGGATATTGCCTGGCTCGCCGACAACAAGCCCGCAGGCTCGGTCATCATTGTCGATGAGGCCTATATCCACTTCTCAAACGCGCCGAGCGCCATCTCGCTGGTCAAGCAGGGCAAGGACGTCATCGTTCTGCGAACCTTCTCGAAGATGTTCGCCATGGCGGGCCTGCGCCTCGGCCTCTCTTTCGCACGCCCCGATCTGCACAAGCGTATGATGCGCTATGACGGCCCGAACATGATCTCCATGCTCAACATCGTCGCCCTGGCTGCCGGAGCGGTAAGCCTTGCCCAGACCGACGCCATCAAGGCACGACGTGACGAGATGATCGCCGCACGCAGCATGACCTTCGATCATCTGGCAAAACGGAAAATCCGCGTTGTCCCCGGTAGCGCGGCCAACATGTTTCTGGTCGACTGGAAGAAACCCGCTGCCCAGATGAAGACGGCTTTTGCCGCCAGAAAAATCGAAATCGGTCGCAACTGGGACATCTGGCCGACCATGTCACGCGTCACTGTCGGTTCGATGACAGAAATGGAAGCCTTCTGTGCCGCCCTGGACCAGATCCTAGCGTAAAAACCCTCTTCTTTTTTAAGAGGTCACGCACTCACCTCAAGAAAAAGGGCACCGTCTCAACGGTGCCCTTTTTTACGAGCGCTTAGCCGATAAAGGCTCTTGCCCCCTTGGCCAGAGCATAAAACCCGTCACGACGCGTCACCTTCACCCGACCCGCCACAGGGTCTTCACGACGCAGTCGCGCTGCAAGGCGATGGGAAAGTGCGACCACAACGGCGCAATAAGCGCGCATCCGACGATCACGCACCAGCGCAGGCAACCGCGCGGCTTCACGGTTCAGGTGATCGACTTCATCGAGAAGGTGCATGAAGACACGGCGCAAGCCCGGCTTGCTGCGCGCCAGAAGCACATCCTCGATTTTTGCCCCTTCAGCACTCAGCATCTCCTGAGGCAGGTAGGAACGGTCGAGCGTCTTGAGATCCGACGTGACATCCTGCAAATGGTTGATCACCTGCAAAGCGCTGCAAAGCGCATCTGAAAGCGGCAGGGTTTCGGGCCTCTCTCCATGCAAAAGCAGCAAGAAGCGTCCAACGGGGTTCGCCGAAAACCGGCAATAACCCAGCAACTCGTCCCAGCTCTCATAGCGATTCTTGACCGCATCCTGACAGAACGCCGTAATCAGATCCGTCGCGGTCTCAGCCGGAACACCGGTCTGAAGAAGATGGCGTCGCAATATGACAGCCGTCTGGGCATCAGCACGCTGAGGGGCCTCGCGTGTTCCGCGAATAACCTCTTCCATCCCCCGCAATCGGGCGATCTTGGCCTCGGAGGACAGTGTCGCATTATCGACCATATCATCGATAACCCGGGCAAAATTATAGTAAGCCGTGACGTGGGCGCGGTTGGCTTTGGCAAAGAGCAAGGATCCAACCGGAAAGTTCTCGTCACTCGCTCCCTTGGGGGACGTGACATCAGCCTCTCCCCAGACAGGATCGACCTTCTTGCTGATCGCGCTCATCAGGCGTGCGTCTCCTCAGTATAAAAACGGCTTTTCCACTGCACGCCGCGCCCCCGATGATGGTCGACAGCAGAGCCTATGGTCGCTGCCATATAGAAAGCCGCCACGACCGGCAGGGCGAGCGCGCGCAATGGAGATAGCTTGAAACGCGACAGGGTCGGCAGGAACGAAAGCGTCGCCAGAAAGAGCGATGCCCCGCCCATGATTTTCACGCGCCCCCGGCCAAAAAGGGCAAAATAGACAGGAGCCAGCCAGACCAGCCCCATACCCAGAATGGTGCAAAGCAGGATCACAGGTGAGTATCGCAGCTGCACATATGCCGTTCGTGCGATCATGCGCCAGATGTCAGCGGCGCCCCGATAGGGACGAATCGACCAGGCCAGAGTGCTGTGTCCAAGATAAAGCCTGCCCCCTGCTCTCTTGATGTCACTGGCAAGAGAGCAATCATCGATCAGGGCGCCCCTTACTGACTCGACCCCACCGATACGCTCGAGCATGGAACGGCGTACGAGGATGGTCCCCCCGGCTGCTCCAGCCACCCCGGAGGAAGGGTCGTTGACCTTCTCGAACGGGTAGAGCATCGCAAAGAAATAAACGAAGGCAGGGACCAGCAACCGCTCAGCCGCGCTCTCGCAATTGAGCACAACCATTTCCGAAACCATATCGAGACGGTCACGCAGGGCCTTTTCAACCAGCGTTTCGAGATGCAGCGCCGAGTGCAGAATATCGCGTCGGTAAGCAGGATGAAGCCTTCCGGGCCGATCTTCTGACGGGCCGCCATTTCACCCTGATGCACGGCCCAGAGCTTGCCGCTCCACCCTTCAGGACGCACGCCTCCGGTAAGAACCGTCAGACGGCCATGCGGGTCTGCCACCGCACGGGCCAGATCGCCCGTCCCGTCAGTGCTGCCATCATCGACAACAACGACGCTGAGCCTGCCTTTGTAATCCTGCTGCAGCAGCGTCGCGAGACAGCTGAATCGACTCAGCCTCATCGCGCGCGGGCACAACAACCGCGACATCGGGCCATGAATCGGTCTGCGCTGCCCTCACCGGGGTCAACTGCGCGCCAGTTCGCCAGAAGCGACCATGGGCAAAAAGCAGCTTTCCCCAGGCTGCCAACGCAGACACTGCCATCAGATTTCTGATCATTTCATCGAGATCCGGCCATGTTCACGAAACCAGGTGATTGCGTCGGCCACCGCATCACGGGCCGGGCGTGGCGCATATCCAAGATGCTCCTGCGCCTTGAGCGACGTGAAGAACATCTTCTTTTTCGACATCGCGAGCGTCTCACGGGTCACGCGCGGTTCAATACCAAAGCCACGCGCCAGCCATTCGGACACGACTGCCACAGGCTGCAACCAGGATTGTCTGAGTTTGATACGCGGGGGCTTCACGCAGGCCACTTCGCTGATCAGTCCGAAGAAATCGCCCAGCATGTAGTTTTCACCACCGAGGATATATTTCTCACCGATCACACCCTTCTCGAGTGCCAGAACGTGACCTTCTGCCACGTCATCGACATGCACGATATTCAGACCGCTCTCGACATAGGCCGGCATATTGCCTGAACCGACGTCAACAATCATCTGGCCTGTGGGCGTCGGCTTGATATCCCGAGGCCCGACAGGTGTCGACGGATTGACGATCACAGCTGGCAGCCCCTGCTCACGCACAAGCCTGAGCACCTCCTGCTCGGCACGATATTTCGACAGCTTGTAAACGCCGATGACATCGTGTTCGGTGACGGGCGTCAGCTCGTCAGCGGGCGTCCCATCCTTGGTCAACCCCAAAGCAGCAACCGACGAGCAATAAACGATACGTTCAACCCCGGCATCGAGAGCGGCCATCATCAAACGGCGCGTTCCCTCGACATTGGCGCGCATCATCACGGCGGGGTCGGGGACCCAGAGGCGATAATCGGCAGCGACGTGAAACAGATAGCGGCATCCGGCAAGGCTGGCACGAAGCTTTCAGGTGCGGTCAGGTCGCCAGTCACCAGATCGGCATCCAGCCCTTCAAGGTTGGAGAGATCCGCTCCAGCGCGGACGAGCAACCTGATCTTGTGCCCGCGCTGCTTGAGAATACGCGCGACCGCCGAGCCAACGAAACCGGTCGCACCGGTAATCAGCGTGTATTCACTCATGATATCTCTTGATGCTCACATTGCTAGCAGATCGATCCCGCACCATACCGCCGGGAAAACGACAGGCAACCTTGGGGGCGATGGCTTTTTCGTCATTTTAAGCCCCGGAGTAGCGAAAGCGGATTGTCTGGTGTAGACACCCGCGAACACTTGACAGCGCGACATCCTCTCAAAATGCCGCAGATGTATCGCCCATCCGCCCTCCGTCGGATGATGCCCCATCGCAACCCCTGCGTCGTTCGGACAAGACTGACCTTGAAGACCCTGACCCTCATTCTCTCCCTTCTGGGCGTCGCTCTCCTGACAGGGATCATGGCCTGGCTCGGCATCGACCATGTTCTCACTGCCATGCAACGCATCGGGATCGGAGGGTTCGTCGCCATCGTGGGCGGCCAGGTTCTGGTCGATATCGGTCTGGGCATCTCGTGGTTTTTCGCCTGTCCCGAGCTCGGGCTCTTCCGCGCCATAGCCTCACGCGCTGTACGCGATGCCGCCGGAAACTGCCTGCCCTTCTCCCAATTGGGGGGCATGGTCATCGGCATTCGCGCCACATGCAGTATCCCCGGACTCAGTCGTCGGCTCAGCCCGCTCCAATGGCCTGCTGCCATTGCGACTAATATTGTCGACATCACGACCGAAGTCCTCGGTCAGATCGTCTTCGTCATTATCGCCCTCGTCTTTCTGTTCAATCACAGCGGCACTAATAAGTTCACCTGGCCCGTCTTGGGGGGAATGGGACTGCTGACGCTCGGCATTGCAGGTTTTATCTGGACCCAGCAGCGAGGTGGCGTCGCCATTCATCACGTTGCCCGCTTTCTCGGACGTCATATTGCCGAGGGCTGGCGCACGACCCTTATCGACAATATGGACAGCTTTCAGGCACAGCTCGATCTGCTCTGGGCGCGTCCGGGCCGGATTGCGAGCGGAGCATTGATCCATCTGCTTTGCTGGCTGGGTGGCGCTGCGGTGACATGGCTCTCGCTTGAGCTCCTTGGCGCCCATGTCGGTTATGGAGGGGCCATCGCGATTGAAGGCGTCGTTTGCGGTATCATGTCCGCCTCCTTCCTCGTTCCGGCAGCGCTCGGCGTGCAGGAAGCCGCCTATGTCGCTCTTGGTTATTTTTTCGGGATCGAAGCGGATATTTCTCTGGGTCTGTCCCTCCTGAGACGCGGACGCGACATCGCAATCGGCATCCCGGTCATGGCCCTTTGGCAGTTCTCGGAAATGCGTCGCCTCCGTGCCGCAAAGAACAGCTCTGCTGAACAGGACGCACTGGACTACGCCGACTCTGCCCCCCGGAGAGAACCCTCGTGACCACGCCACTTTTCGGCACGCTCTGCGTCATCGGCCCCGGACTGATGGGATCATCGGTTTTGCGACGCCTGCGTGCGACGCCCGGTCTGGTCGACACACTTGTCGTCACGGATCGTGACCCGGACGTGCTCAGTCGCGTCCACGCGCTCGATCTGGGCGACATCGTGACCGCTGATGCGCAGGAAGCCGTCAAAGACGCCGATTGTGTCATGCTTTGCGTGCCGGTCGGGGCAATGGCTCCTGTCGCCACCGCGATCCTGCCGCATATGAAGCCGGGCGCCATCCTGACAGATGTCGGCTCCACCCGTCGAAGCGTCGCTGACGCTGTCTCCCCGCACATGCGGGACGACATTGCCTATGTTGCTGCCCACCCCATGGCGGGTACTGAGCACTCAGGACCCGATGCAGGGTTTGCGACGCTTTTCGAAGGTAGCTGGTGCCTGCTCACCCCAGACTCCAAAGCGCCGCAGGACGCCATAGACCGCATCGCCGCGTTCTGGGACGCAATGGGCGCACGCATTCGGGTGATGGATATCGATCAGCATGACACGATCTGCGCCATGGTCAGCCATCTGCCGCATATGATTGCGTTCACCATCTGCGGTACTGCAGACACTCTCGCTGAAGAGATGCGCACAGAAGTCCTGGATTTTGCCGCATCAGGCTTTCGGGACTTCACCCGCGTCGCGGCATCTGACCCGACAATGTGGCGCGATATTTTTCTGCATAACAAAGACGCTCTTCTGAGCGTGTTCGACCGCTTCAGTCAGGATATGGCCGACATGGCTGCCGCAATCCGCGAAGGTGACGAAAAGACCATCGTTGAGACAATATCGCGTGGCCGCCGAATCCGCCGCGGACTAGCCGACCGCGGCAAGGCGTAAGGCGCCGACCTGCTGCAGCCAGGAAGGCTCGTTCCGTCCGCCCGAAGCAAATGAACGGCCTATACAGGGCGTCTATTCCTGCAACTGACCACTTGCACGCGCTTTTGCCGCTCTCCTGAGGCCATCAGTCCTCAGGAGGCACTCGATACAGACATCATAGCGGGGTGCTCCCCGCTGTGAGTATCAAGTTCAGATGGTGACAACGCGCAGTGTGTTCGTCGAGCCCTTCTGGCCGAAAGGCAGACCAACGAGCAGAACCAGCTTGTCGCCTTTCTCTGCATAGCCTTCTGAAACAGCCAGTCCGACCGCCTGATCGACCACGCCTTCGACACCGTAAACCGGCGTCTCCTGCCCGACCGACATGGCACGCACGCCCCAGACCATGCTCAGGCGACGTGCCGTCTCATCATCTGGTGTCAGCGCCAGAACCGGGCAATCCGCACGCTCACGAGCAATCTGAAGCGCGCCACGACCGCTCTGGGTGTAGACCACGATCACAGCTGCCGAGACGGACTGCGCCACATGCCACGCCGCTTCCGCAATCGCGCCACCGGTCGTGCCATCGCTATCGGGGCGGAAGGCCTCTTCCTGCATGCGCCACTCGAAGTCGTTCTCGACACGACGCGTTACGCGCGCCATCACTTCGACGGCCTCCCGCGGATATTTGCCCGCAGCGCTCTCAGCCGAAAGCATCACGGCGTCGGTGCCGTCGAAAACAGCGTTGGATACGTCGGAGACTTCAGCGCGCGTCGGGGTCGGCGCGGTGATCATGCTCTCGAGCATCTGCGTTGCGACAATGACGGGCTTGCCCTGGAAGCGGGCTTCGCGGATGGCGCGCTTTTGTTCGATCGGCACTTCTTCAGCCGGAAGCTCGACGCCCAGATCGCCGCGGGCAACCATCACGGCATCAGACAGCGCAATAATGTCGCTCAGACGTTCCATTGCCTGCGGCTTTTCGAGCTTGGTCATGATCCAGGCGCGGCCTTTGGCGATGTCTTTCGCTTCCTGCACGTCTTCAGGACGCTGCACGAAGGAAAGCGCCACATACTCGACACCGAGATCGAGCGCGAAGGCGAAATCCTTGTGGTCCTTCTCGGTCAGAGCCGGGATAGGCAGCACAACGTCAGGAACGTTCACGCCCTTACGCTCGGACAGAAAACCGCCCACTTCGACTTCCGTCTCCATATGGGTCTCATCGCAGGAGACCACACGAAGACGCATCTTGCCATCGTCGAGCAGCAGACGGCTGCCGGGCTCGGCGGCGCGCATGATTTCCGGATGTGGCAGGCAGGCGCGACGGGCGTCGCCCGGCGTGCGATCGAGATCGAGGCGGAAACGAGCGCCTTCAAGAAGCTCGACCTTGCCATCGGCAAACGTGCCGACGCGCAACTTCGGGCCCTGCATATCGGCCAGAATGGCGAGAGGACGGCCCAGCTCGGCTTCGACATCACGAATGGTCGCATGACGCTTTGCATGATCTTCATGCGAGCCATGCGAGAAGTTCAGACGAAACACGTCAGCGCCAGCAAGGGCCAGAGTGCGGATCATCTCATGCGTAGACGAAGCCGGGCCAAGGGTCGCAACAATCTTCGTGCGGCGCTGTTCGGCCTCTTTCTTCAGTCCCGTACCCTGAGCCGAAGCTGCTTGAGGTGAGGATGTCATACTGATCTCCGATCCAATTGCTGCACTTTGCATATCATAGCCTCAGCTAGGCTGAAGCGTCTCTCCTGGCAACAGCCCCCAGAACACACGTCTCGGGAGCCATCCGGTATAGCCCTTGACCACCACTTTGCACCACGAGGATCCCTGAGGGCACAGCTTCAGAGTCCCCACGGTTCCGGGTTGCAGAACGGCCACGACAGCGCTCTCTTCGTCCGCCTGACTGTAAAGCAGGGTGTCACCCTGACGTTGACGCGCCTCGCTTTCGCCGGGCACGTAACCGAGCACACGCGCATCCGCCTTGCCGATCACATCACCAGTTTTAGCCGACGCCTCTCCGACCGCTGCGGCATGCCCCTCAGGCGGTTGCCCTGGGATGACGAACGTGCGCTGGCCAACAAGAGTCGCCTGATGCACCCAGCCTTTCATGCCGTCTGCATCCTCGATCAACCGCCAGACATCGAACTCGCGTTCGACCTCTACGGGCAGGCCACGACGATGATAGACCCACTCGATGGGGTAACGCTGTCCCGGTCCCTTGCGCAGAAACACCTTGTCCGCGCGCATCGCCGCAAAGCGTGGCAAGGGAAGCCCGGTATTGGTGCCCTTGTCCTGCACGGGAACATCAGGAGCGGCCGCAGCGGTGTCGGGGGCTGGCGACGCGCTCGGCGAAGCCGCAATCGCC
>NZ_BAJT01000023.1 GCF_000613845.1 Asaia astilbis JCM 15831 | reverse complement strand
TCGTAATGGGCTTCGTCCTGCGGCTGATGATCGCCAGCTTGCCGGTCTGCACGCCAATATGTCCGCCGGAGACCAACGCACCATCGAGAGTCGTTTCACCAGGGGTCAACAGACGAACACTGTTCGCTCCATCAACCGTCGTCACCACATGCGTCTTGCTATCCGACTTCGCATGCTGCGTCGAACCACCACAGATGCCGTGACACTGGCTCCCGCATGAACGCCATCGGCGCCTGCACCGACACTCGCAACAACTCCTGCCGAGATCCCGAACGAGTTGCTCGAACTCTTGGTCTGGGTCGTCTCTACACCCGATTGCAGAGCGATGGCCTTATCTGCCGCCAGAACCACATCCTTGCCGGAGAGCTGCCCTGCCGTAACCGTAAGCGCTCCGTTCTGCGCATCATCAGGTCGATCGCCACGAGCTACGATCGCAAGCGTGCCACCTGCATTGGCCGATGATCCCTGCAGCGTCGTCTTGCTCTGCCACGACTCACTCTTGCTGGTCGAAAAGCCAACCTTCGCCTCAACACCAATGATGTCCTTGTTCAACGCGCCGCCTGCAATGGCGCCGACCTCACCAACCGCTGTCTGCATCCCACCCAGAGCAGCCAGAACACCGTTCTCCTGCTTCGACGCCCCAAGTGCCCCGTTGACGGCCATGCCCACCAGCGAACCCGGCGAAAGACCGATGCTTGACCCGATACTTTTCTCCTTATGCATCATGCTCTGGGTCTGGTTGTTCTCCTTGGCCAGTAACGAGACCGACGACCCGGACAGCGTCAGGTCATTCGCTGCAGACAGGGCAGAGCCATCGATCGTGATCGCCTTGCCTGCCTTGAGCGCAACACTCCCACCCAGCGATGCCAGCACAGAAGGCGCCCAAACCGTGTCGGAACGCGACGCATCATCTGTACGTGAGCCGTAGCCCATCGTCGCCTGCGCGCCCTTGCTGCTCAGCGAGATCCCCGCCACGTGATGGGACGAGCCCATCTCGCTTTCCGCCTTCGTAGCCTCGAGCTTGAGCCCCCGCCCGCTGAGAGCGTCACGTCGCCCTGGGCGCCGATCAGCCCTTTGAGGCTCATATCCCCGCCGGAAAGACCCGTCAGCGTGCCGCCCGATGTCACGTTCGAGCCGTGCTCGACCGATTGACTGCCGGAATCGCTGAAGCGGCTATGCGTCAGAAAGCCCGATTTCTTGCCCGAAATATCGTGACTGATGCTGTCGGTCACAGACCCCAGATCCAGAGACTTCGCCGCTGACAGCACCATATCGCCCGTGCTGTCGATCGTCGCTCCTGCCGATTTCAGATCCCCTCCGAGCGCTGCCAGAACCGCCTTGCCGCCCGAGCTGACCGAACTCGTGTAATTCTGCGTCTGGCTGAAGGCGCTGCTGACATTCGCCCCCTTCACTGCCGTCGCCTGACGCACCGTCGCAGCGCCCAGAGTGAGGCTGTTGCCTGCCAGCATCGACAGATCGCCACCCGAGCTCAGACGGCCACCATTAAACGTGATGTCGTTGCTTGCAGACAGCGCCGCCGCGCCGCTCGCCGTGATCGTACCGACAGAGCCCAACTGGCCCTGATTGCCACCATTGACCAGATAATCGTTCAGCGTCGCGCTGTTGATGATCGATCCGTTCTGCGCCACCAGCTTGACGGACCCACCTGCCAGCGTGCCCGTATTGGTAATGTCGCCGTTGCGCGCCAGAATGCTCAGGCTGTTGCTGCCCGAGATCGTCCCGCTGTTGGTGACGCTCGACCCCGCAAGCGACACATCCTTGGCCGCAATCGTGGCCCCCGTCAGCGCCACGTTCCCCGGCGCCAGATAGAGCTTCGGCGCCAGTACTGTCCGCCCGTCAACCTGAACCGGCACATACCAGACGATATTCTCAGTCAGCGACGCCTTTTGCTCGACGCTCAGCGCCTGACCGAAATTCAGCCCAAGGCGATGCGCCTGATCCGCACCGTTCGAAACAAGCGCCTGCATTTGCGTCGTCGCATTGACAAAGCTGTCACCCAGAAAGGTCTGGCCCGTCGCAGAAATAATCTGCTGCTGCACATAATGCTGGTCGAAATAGGAATCACCCAGAAAGGTATAATCCGACGGCGTCTTGCCCAGACGATCCACCAGATATTGCGATCCATGGAAGGCTGTCAGGCTCGTATAGGCCGGGTTCGTCTCCACCAGATATTGTGCCTGTGGTGACGGGTTGGGAATATACAACGCGCTTCCCGCCGGGATGGAGGAAATCACCTGCATCACCGAAGGGTCTGCCGTGTTCAGAAAGCCCGGCAAACGCAAATTCTGTGCTGCCTGAGCCGCTGTCTGCACGCCCTCTTGAGGCAGGACACCGCCACTGCCCAGCGTCGGCGCTTTTCCCCCCGAAGACGGAACACTAACCGAAAGCCCTCCACCCTGACCGGGTTGTTCCTCGCCTGGCGTCAGTGTTCCGCCCGTTTCAGGACGAGAGACTGCAAGTCCACCATTTTGCCCCGGTGCAGACAGAGATCCCCCGGTAGCGCGCCCGTTGCTGCCGCTCAGGCCGCCACTCGGCGCGTCAATCCCGCCAGCGGGATGCGTGGGATCCATACCGCCCGCAGCGGCAAGAGAACCTGGATCGAACGCGCCCAGGCCGTTCAGGCCATTTTCCGAATGGGCTTGCGAGCCTGAACCGGAGACGAAGCCGCCATTGAGGCCATTACCGGAAACGCCCCTCTGTGCTCCCGCTCCGCCAGACAGAGTGACATCGACATTACCGACGGGACGTCCGGCTCCGGGCAGGTTCAGGGCGCCTCCACCGACCGCCTGACCGTTCATGCCGGGAGTGGTCAACCCACCCGGCGTACTCCCCTGATATTGCGATGCTGCCGCAAGCTGCTCTGATGTCGCATGCTGAATGATCGTGCTGTTGTTGATTTGACCGGCGAAGTCGCCCGTCAGGCTGTTGGCTGCGACGATCGTCCCGGAAAGTCCGTTCGAACGACTGCTTCCCCAGACATGGCTCGGCCATGGCCAGCCCCCCTGAGAGCCAATATCCCAACCACCCGGAAACCCGGGATCTGCTGCGTCTTCAGGAGGCAGGTACCAGCGACAGGAATTACCATTATAGCAGGTCAGGGTGTAGGTAACCGCAGTGTCGTAGCCCACATTATCCAGTGACCCACCCTTGAGAGACATGTTGTTGCCTGCAGCAAGGTGGCTGGCATCGTTGGTCACCGCGCCCTGGGTCGTTACGATCAGATCGTGACCTGCCGAGATGACCGAAGGCGCGTTCGAGGCCGACGCAAGCGACCCGACGCCAGTTACGACAATTTTCGATGCGTCATTACCGCCGTATAAAGCGGCCAGGATGTAGCCCGATCCGGGCCTGCCATCTGCGGTCTGCAATCCTGCAGGCGTCTGAACCGCGACAATTTTTTGACCCCAATAATATTTACTGGTGTCGCCGATATTGGACGGCGTCGGTGGGTTGGCCAAAGCCTGATCGTATGTCTGGCTGTAGACAATTTTCCCCTGCTCGTAACTTACTCCGCCAATGATGTTGTTGGTCAGCGAACGCGCCGTGATCGTGACGTCACCCTGCGCGCTCCCTGTCAGGATCTGGCCGGAACTGTTGGTCACATCGCCAGCATACTCACCGGAGTGCCCCGCGATCGTCAGGTTCCCCACATCAGACAGGATGGCACCCTGACGGTTGGTCAGATTGCCATCGAGTGCGATGCGCGTTCCCTGTGTTCCGCTAATCAGCCCGGTATTGGTGAGACTGCCCGGTGTCTCAAGTGACAAGGCCCCGCCGGCGATAAGTGCGCCGTTATTGTCAATCTCCGGCGCTGTTGCCGTCAGGCCGCCCCCGGCTATGACCCCGGCACCCGCGCCGATATGCCACCCTTGATCCAGAGTGAGGCGGACGTCATTTCCAGCCGAGAATAAAAATCCACCGACATCCTGCGCGCTCGAAAAATCCAGATTGCGCGTTGCCTGAACGGTGCGGCTCCCCTGCAAAGAGCCCGTATAAAGCGTCAAGTCACGACCGGACTGAAGCGTACCTCCGGTCACATCGAGCAGCTGCATACGCTGCCCTTGTCCGGCTGTCAGCGAGACATCACCGTTGCGGGAAAGGATCGTACCCTCATTGCTTTCGATCTGCTGCGCCGCGACGGAGAGAGAGGACCCGGCCTGCAAACGACCCCAGCTATTGATGACATCATCAAGTGCATCGTTCGCACTTGCTCTCACCAGAGAGCGCACGAAGCGGGTCGGGCTGGAACGCGTGATCGACAGATCACCGTTCACGGCCAGCACCTGTCCCGACACATTCGACAGTCGCTGCGTCAGGAGAGTCACATTCTGCCCCGCCTGCAGCAGACCATTATCGTTGGCAATCGATCCTGCGGAGACCCGAACCGAGCCATCCGTTCCGATCACACGACCACCGCTGTCATTTTGCAAAGACGCTGCGGTCAACGCCAGAAGACCTTGCCCGGCACCGAGCTGCCCACCCCGGTTATCGATGGTTGCCGCATTCAGGGACACGTCGGTGAGGCCATAGATCAGACCGCTATTGGTCAGATCGCCTTGTAGCCCCAAATTCAACGCGCCACCTGAAAGCATCAGATTGCTATTCGACAGACGTGCCGCGTCGAGTGTCAGCTGAGCGCCATGCGCTGTCACCTCACCCTGGTTGTCCAGATCGTTGTCTACCGTCAGCGTCGCGCTTCCATTGGAGACAATTCCGGCCTGAGCCGCGTTGGCCAAGGAGGACGCCTTGATAGACAAGACTTTCTGGGATGCCTGAGTCTGAATGACGCCGTGATTGGAAAGCGCGCCTTCGCTCTTAAGCGCGAGATTTCCCTGCGTGCTGGCAAGAATACCTGCACTGTCATTGGCGATGCTCCCTGCCTGAAGCGTCAAATCACCAACTGAGGCAATTTTGCCGTTACTGGAGAAAGCCCCGCCTAATGTCAGGCCCATCGTCTGACCGGCGGTGATCTCGCTGTTCTCACCAGCCTGATAGGTACCAGAAGAAAGGCTGACCGCACCCGTTGCCTGCATGGCACCATTGGTATTCGTGATGCTTCCGCCCGGCACGCCGTTCAGGCCAAGATCGCCCGATTGCGCCAATATCTGACCGTTATCATTGGCAAGGTCTGTAAAACCGATCCGTATGGATCCGTTACCTTGAATAATGCCCTGCGTATTGGTGACACGACCTACCGCGTTCGCCTTCCCGACAGACACACCACCCGCACGCGACAGGACCAACCCTTGCGTATTATCGAGCTCCGCTATGTCGAGCGAGACATCACGATCGGCCTGCACCACGCCATTCCGATTGCCCAGAGTGCCGCCCGACGCCGTGAACGCACCTCCCTGCGCAATGATACGTCCGGATCGATTATCGAAATTGCCTGCAGTGAGCGCGATATCTCCGCGTGACGTACCGAGCTGACCGCCAGCATTGGACAGTTGTCCCGCCATACGAGCCTGTATCCCGGCATCGGCAAAAACCGTCCCGCTATTCGCGAGGCTGTTTTGCGCAATCAGAAGGGTCTGGCCCACGCTACCGAGAAAGCCTGCATTGGAGAGGTCACGCGTTGTGAGAGTTAACGCTCCCAAGCGGGATACAAGCGTGCCCCTATTAGTCAGGGCTCCAGTAATTGTCGCACTGATATCTCGTTGCGCCGCGATCGTCCCGCCATTGTCGAGCGCTGACGCCCCAAGCTGAAGCACGCCGTCAGAACCCGTGGCCTGGATAGCGCCGGCATTGGAGATCGAACCCGCAGTCAGGGCAACCGACTGACCCTTCCCGGATATGACCGCCGGGGCTTCCGCGCTTGCCCCCGCCTGATTAACGATTTCGGCTGCGTTGAGCGTGAGATCACCTCCCGCATCCACATGACCCGCATTCGTCAGCGCGCCACCAAGCGTGAGTCCCATAATAGACCCGGAAGCCAACATCGAAGACGTCGAGCCGAGGTAAGACCCTCCCTCCAGACGGAGGGCGTCTGCGCTTTGAATAATACCTCCCGTATTATCCAGCGCCCCGTCTCCTGTCAGACGTAAATCCATCCCGCCTTGCGTCGTCAGGAGAGTGCCATTGGTATTGCGAAGAGAGCTTGCCCTTAAAGAGAGTCGGGAAAGCGCCTGCATTGTCGACGCATCATTGACAACCGTCGCGCTGTCTTCCGGGTTTTGACCGGCAATACTCAACGCTCCCTCACGCGTTAAAATCTGCCCTCCCGCATTATTGGTGACGCGCGCAGCACGGATCTGCTGATCGTTCTGGCCTTGCAGGATACCGCCATTATTGACGAGGGTCTCCGTCTGAATACGAAGATCCTTGCGGGTTGAAAGGATCGTGCCGCGGGTATTAGTCAGACTGCCGGAGGTAATCGAGACGGTGCCGTCATCGGCCCCGATCTGACCAGCGCCGCTATTTTGCAAGGACCCTGCACTGAGCGTGACACCCTGTTCGCCATACAGCGTTCCGTCATTACCCAGTGCCCCACCAATTTGGAGCAGGAGCAGTCGGGACGCAGCCATAGCACCGCTATTGTGCAGCGCGGCCCCATTGAGGCGCAGGTCTCCCTTCAAGCGCTCAGCTTTCCAGCATTTTCGATTGCGTCAGCGGCCGTGACCGCGACAGCCCCGTTACCGAGAATGCTTCCCGAATTGACAAGACCCGAAGTGGTGAGCGTCAGCGTTTTTCCTGCAGCTGAACCCTGAATAATTCCCTTATTAACCAGCGCATCCGGAGCCTGACCGGAAACAGTCAGCGCGATATCTCCATTTTTTGCGGCGATAAGGCCGTGAGCGCCATTCGTCAGGCGATCCGCAGCAAGAATGAGATCGGCACCGCTGGTAATGAGCCCCTCATTGAGAAGCTCACCCGAGACAGTCATATCCAGTCCCGAATTACCCAACAGAGAGCTGTTCTGGTCAGAATTATAGCGAAGCGTCGCGAGAGTAAGCTTGCCTGTCGCTCCGATTGTGCCTCCCTGATTGAGAACGGCAGTAAGGGCCTCGTCACCATGACGAAGGAGCAGATCAGAATTCAGGGAAAGAACCGTGCCGCCCTGTCGATTATCCAGAGCTCTAATAGTCGCCGAGACTTTTTTCTGCCCCTGTATCGTGCCCGCCTGATTATCCACATCGCCAGAAGTCACGGTCACGTCACCTTCTGGAGAGATGATCTTGCCCTGACGATTGATCAGAGTAGCCGCATCGATCGTGATCGACCCTTTGCCATTGCCGATCTGCCCGTCCGTATTATCAAGCGCACCGCCTGCCGTGACATTCGTGCCCGTCGCTCCATACAGCGTCCCGCTATTGCGAAGACCCGCACGGCTGGCGACGCTCAGCGAGCCGGTCTGTGCGCCGATCTGACCGCTGGAAGAGAGCGAACCTGCCGTCACCGAAAGATCGCCCTTGCCCGCCAGTAGCGAGCCTGCAACCGACACCGCCTTGTCCATACGCAGCGTCAGCGTGTCGGCAGACTGCACAAGGCCAGACCCTTCATAGCCCTGACCCACCAGCGAGAGCGCACCGCTGGTCAATGTCCCGAGCTGGCCGTTATTAGTAAGTCCTGCTCCCTGTGCCGTGACCGACAGACCTCCCGTCGTCGCCACGATCTGTCCGTGAATATCATTCGTCAGGCCAGATTGCGCCGCCAGGGTCATCGCCTGACCCGACAGGATCTGACCGTCATTCTGCACAAGATCGGACGCCGTCATTTCCAGTGTGGCGTCAGTCGCCAGAGACGCCTGCTGCGCCGCTGTGTACCCCGCAAGGGTCGCCTTCAACGGACCTGCGGCGTAAATCACTCCCGATCCGTTATTGGTCAGCGTCTGACCCGAGAGCGTCAGTCCGGCAGCCTTCGCCGAGAGCGTCCCATCGGTGTTTTCGATGTCGCCTCCCGCGGAAAGACCGAGCAGTCCTGACGAGGCAATCATCTTGCCTCTCGTATTCACGACCGAACCCGCAGTGACGCTCACCGCACCCGCATCGGCGCCGATCTGCCCGTCCGTATTATCAAGCGCACCGCCTGCCGTGACATTCGTGCCCGTCGCTCCATACAGCGTCCCGCTATTGCGAAGACCCGCACGGCTGGCGACGCTCAGCGAGCCGGTCTGTGCGCCGATCTGACCGCTGGAAGAGAGCGAACCCGCCGTCACCGAGAGATCGCCCTTGCCCGCCAGTAGCGAGCCTGCAACCGACACAGCCCTGTCCATGCGCAGCGTCAGCGCCTCGGCAGACTGCACAAGGCCAGACCCTTCATAGCCCTGACCCACCAGCGAGAGCGCACCGCTGGTCAATGTCCCGAGCTGGCCGTTATTAGTAAGTCCTGCTCCCTGTGCCGTGACCGACAGACCTCCCGTCGTCGCCACGATCTGTCCGTGAATATCATTCGTCAGGCCAGATTGCGCCGCCAGGGTCATTGCCTGACCCGACAGGATCTGACCGTCATTCTGCACAAGATCGGACGCCGTCATTTCCAGTGTGGCGTCAGTCGCCAGAGACGCCTGCTGCGCCGCTGTGTACCCCGCAAGGGTCGCCTTCAACGGACCTGCGGCGTAAATCACTCCCGATCCGTTATTGGTCAGCGTCTGACCCGAGAGTGTCAGTCCGGCAGCCTTCGCCGAGAGCGTCCCATCGGTATTCTCGATATCGCCTCCGGTAGAGAGACCGAGCGGTCCTGACGAGGCAATCATCTTGCCTCTCGTGTTCACGACCGAACCCGCAGTAGCACTCACCGCACCCGCATCGGCGCCGATCTGCCCGTCCGTATTATCAAGCGCACCGCCTGCCGTGACATTCGTGCCCGTCGCTCCATACAGCGTCCCGCTATTGCGAAGACCCGCACGGCTGGCGACGCTCAGCGAGCCGGTCTGTGCGCCGATCTGACCGCTGGAAGAGAGCGAACCTGCCGTCACCGAAAGATCGCCCTTGCCCGCCAGTAGCGAGCCTCCAACCGACACCGCCTTGTCCATACGCAGCGTCAGCGTGTCGGCAGACTGCACAAGGCCAGACCCTTCATAGCCCTGCCCCACCAGCGAGAGCGCACCACTAGTCAATGTCCCGAGCTGGCCGTTATTAGTAAGTCCTGCTCCCTGTGCCGTAACCGACAGACCTCCCGTCGTCGCCACGATCTGTCCGTGAACATCATTCGTCAGCCCAGATTGCGCCGCCAGGGTCATGGCCTGACCCGACAGGATCTGACCGTCATTCTGCACTAGATCGGACGCCGTCATTTCCAGTGTGGCGTCAGTCGCCAGAGATGCCTGCTGCGCCGCTTTGTACCCCGCAAGGATCGTCTTCAACGGACCTGCGGCGTAAATCACTCCCGATCCGTTATTGGTCAGCGTCTGACCCGAGAGTGTCAGTCCGGCAGCCTTCGCCGAGAGTGTTCCATCGGTATTCTCAATGTCGCCTCCCGCAGAAAGACCGAGCGGTCCTGACGAGGCAATCATTTTGCCTCTCGTATTGACGACCGAACCCGCCGTGACGCTCACCGCACCCGCATCGGCGCCGATCTGACCGTCCGTATTGTCGAGCGCATTACCCGCCGTGACGTTCGTGCCCGTCGCTCCATACAGCGTCCCGCTATTGCGAAGGCCCGCACGGCTGGAAAGTGTCAGCGCCCTCGTGGTCGTTTGAAGGGTGCCTGAGTTCACAGCGGAGGCCAGATCTTCAGCAGAAAGACCCGCGGCCTGAATATTCCCCGTGTTTCTGATCGAGGGGCCGTTTGCAAAAACAAGGTCCTGCCCGGCGACAATCACGCCATCATTGCTGAACTCCCCCGTAGCAATCCGCATGCTGTCGCGAGACGTCATTCGGCTCGATGCATCATTGCTGATCGCGGCGGCTTCGAACGACAAGGCTCCGCCCTGCGCGGCAATTTCCCCACCCCCCTGAGCAATCGCGTTCACGGCGACAAGGGAGACGGCTCCGCCTTGGGAGGCGATCTGACCGTTATTAATGATGTCTGACGCACTCTTTAGATCGAGTTGGCTCTGCGCAGCTAAAATACCACCGGCTTCATTGCTGATCTGTTGTGCCGATATCGAGACGCCATCGGTGCTCGCAGCGATCGTCCCGCTGTTTCGTGCTTCATTGCGAGCCGCAATCTTAACGCCGGAGGAACCCGCCGCTCTCACCGAGCCGGTGTTTTGAATAGTGGTTCCAGAGAGACTGACGGCCTGTTCGGCCTGCACCTGACCCGATTGGGTTATCGTGCCAGAGCTCGCAATCCTGGTCGACGTGCCTGATTGAATTGAACCTGTCTGCTGGACATCTGCACCCGCGACGTCCACGCGCTGGGACGCGCTGACAGAGCCATTCAGGACCAGTTGACCATCTGCCGTCAGCGTCATGTCACCGGCATTGGCCGCCATCGTCCCGTTGACACGTACGCCCGCTCCAGCCTCTGTGACCAGCATGGATATCTGACCGGCATACAGACCGCCCAACGCCGAACTGTCTATCGCAAAAGCCGGGGCGGTACTCCCATCCTTATCGAGCGCCCTCGCCTGCCCGGTCTCGTAATCGACCCGGTTCTGTCCGACGACGAGGCGTGCATTCTGCGCATTAACCTGTGCGTTAAACGTGACACGGCGACTGAGAATATCGAGCACGGGTACCGCTGAGAAATTGCCCCCCTGCCCCTCAAACGCCACATAGCCATCCTGTATTTTCAACGAGGAGAGCTTACCCGCAGCATCGATTTCAGGATGGCCTGTTGCGAGGGTCGCACGTGTGGTGTTGACGAAGCCGCAGCCATTGCATGTGATACCGTTCGGGTTTGCCACAACCACATTCGCAGCCTGTCCGGCTGTCTCCGTCGTGCCAAGCATGTGCGTCGCGTTAGGCCCGGTCACCTCATTGAGAATGACCTTCGCGCTTGTCCCATTCAGGTTTCCATTCGCATAGACGTAACCGCCCAGCTGGGTCTGGGTCGCGCTTGTCGCGTTATTGAGGATCAGTCCCTTTTGTTCGACCCCGTATTCGGTAAACCGGTTATGCGATAATCCGGCTCCATTGGGGGTCGCGATATTAAGCTGCTGAACGCCATTTCCTGTTCGATCCAGATTTGGGGCTGGGGCATTCGGCGCTGTGTGATTATCGATAACGATCGACGGCGCAGCTTGCTGCGCGCTCGCGACTGCCGGGAACAGGCCCAGATCTGCAGAGAGGAAAACCGCAAGAACTTTATAGAGCTTCTTTTTCATTGGGGCGTCATTCATCAGAAACGCACTCCTGCCTGGAATGCAGCAATCCAGCCCTCATCAGGCAACGGACCATGAGCGATAGCGTGCGTGGCTGAGGCGCCCCAGAAGAGGGTGCCGCTTACCTTGCGCAGCCCAAAACCAGCACCGGCGATCGAACCGCCCCGTAGCGCGGGGGGAAGGTTGTCAGCGCGATATCCGAGCTTGACGAACCCTCCATCGATAATTCCGTAAAATTCGGTTCCATCGACAAAAGCCCTGCAAAAACCGCTGTAAGCACCGCATTTCTCATGCAGATTGAGCGGTGCGAGGCGATACGAGACATCATCGCGTACATAGAGCCCCTTATTTCCCACCAGCATCTGACTGAGAAACCCGCGCACGGTATAAGGACCGCCAAGCTGCAGCTGCTCGGTCGCAAACTGGTTGCGGGAGCTCAACTCGCCGTGAAGCGAAACATGCCAGGAGAGGCCGAACGGCAGGGGCTCATAACCGTCAATATCGAGCGACGGTTTAACGAAGCGCGTATGGGGCTCACTCGCGATCGGATGCGCAAAGGCACTCCTCGTGCCAACGCCGTCCGTTCCGAAACGAACACCGAGCGTGACATACCAAAGCCCCCCCAGAGCCTTGAGTGACTCACTTGCCTGGGTGGCAACAGAAGCCTGGCGGGCGCTCTGCGTAAAAAGACGAACGTGATTGGTCGTCGAGTTGAAAGATTTCAGCTCGTAAAGCGCCTGAAGCGTCGTCACGCCAAGACTATTCCGGGCCACGACCCGCGACACACCGACACGAAAATCGCGACGACGTCCACCAAGGCGATAATCCTCACCCAGACTCTGCAGATGATAGACATCGTCAGACATCCAGAACCCGCCGAAGATCGACCATTTTCCGTAAGGAATAGACCCATCGGCTGAGAAAAACTGGGTCCCACGGTGACCGGCTTGCCCCACCAGCGAATGGTCGTATTCGACAGACCACATATCGAGCAGACCCAGAGCATCCTGAGCGGTCAGCATGGCATGACCCGTCTCATGCCCAGTCTGGTACTGGCCGTTATTATCGGCCCAGATCTGCCCATGGAGGACACCGGGATTCATTTGTTGCACGACAACAGACGAGCTTCCCGATTTTTCACCCGGCACGATCTGCATCGTGGCAGACCAGTTCGGCATCCGGTTCATCTGGTCGAGCCCCTGCTCCAGATCACGCAGATTGAGCAGGTGATCGCGGAGGCCTGGGAACCCCATCAATTCATGATGTCTCGCAGCCATGCCCGTAAAGCGAATTGAGGAGAGCGTTCCCTCGACGACGACAAGACGCAGACGACCGGATTGTAAGGATTGCTCCGGAAGATAAGCGCGGGACGTGACATTTCCCTGCTGCACATAGGCGCGCTTGATGTCGTCGAGAGCATGATTGAAATCATCCACGCCGAGGCAGCGCCCGGAATAGCGCTGCATCACCCCCCTTTTTGCTGCGTCGCCGAGATGAGGGGCGTTTTCAATCGAAAGCGTCCAGACCTGGACACAATTTCCTCCGCCTTTCAGCGGAGACGGGTTGTGAAACTGGGTATTGCTATCGGGTGGCGGCAGCATATCCAGCTGTTGCTGGCGTTGGCGGTAACGTTGGAACTGATCCTGAGATGATCCCGGCCCAGCAGGCATTACGGCTGGCGGAGCAGCTGCCATAGGCGTCTGGGCAACGGCGACAGAACAGGACAATAGACAGAACACACCCGCCAGAGGAAGACGGATGACACGCAACGCGAACATGGAGACAGGCCTGGGTCAGAAACTGGAACGACTGGCGAGAAATCAGTGGGATGAAGGGCGCGTCATCAACTGCTCGACAGTCGTCAGAGCCCCATCGAGCCCGTCGAGCGCGAAGTTGATCGTCAGGACGCCATCGAGAAGCTTGTTGATCTGCATGTGTCCCTGTTTGCCATGACGCAGGACACGAGCTTGCTGCTCATTTAATTCCAAAACGGAGAGACAACCGGTCGCGACACAGCTTTGCCACGCCAATGAGAGCGGTGCGTTCGCATCCGAGACCAGCCGCGCAGGCTTGACCAGCGACAAGCCAAGCGGCGTCATGAGTGTGAGGCGCCACGGACGGCTGAAGAGCGGCTGCTTGACAGGATCCGGCGTCGCCCGCGCAAAGATGACCCCGCCGATTGCAACATCTTTCTTGTCGGCGTCTTCTTTATACAGCCGTTGTTCTACAGTGCAGATAGTGGGAGATGCCTGCAGAGATCCGGCCGGGTAGATGCACCGGTAAGTCCAATCACCGACGGATCCGGACACGGTCGCTGGCGTGACCGCTGGCGACTTGGGGGATGGAGCTGCCTTAACTGGGGACCCTACCATCGAAAATGCAGCCAGCAGAGCAGAAAAAGACGCTTGGAAAACACTCATTTTCATGAAAAATACATCCGCAACATTCTTGTTGCGCTTGTCATTACGCTTAAACGCCATCTAATCCAGACTGACGTTTCGTTTTTAACAAACTATACCTGAAATTGATGATTTTAACATATACTAATATAATTATATACTTTATAACGAAGCAAATCCGTCGAAACACCAATTGTGCACGAGAGACGGGAGTAAAGATCTTGATCTCTGGCAAACGTCACCTTCAGGGAAGAGGCGACAGACGCACGTGCTATAACATATGACACCCATCTACTGACGCGTTATGGATACGGCCCAAAGAACAAAAGACTACTCACTCAATGCGAAATCATTACGCGGTGCTCATCTGGATTTTCGTATACATAAAAACAGAGAGAGATTTTCGGTCAGCTTTCACACACGCTCAACCGCATAAAACGGCCGTTCACATTTCAGAATCACTGCCGGTTATTGAAGTATATTGAAAAAACCCCAGTGATCACGAGGAGCTTCTCGTCGTGCATTCCCCTGTTATCTGCAAAATCGTATCACCGGCCCTGCACGTCTGTTTCCTAGCGTGCAGGGCCTGAGGCGATCCATTGGGCTCAACACGAGAACCGGACAATCTGTAGAGTAACTCCATACAGCCATGAAGGCATGCTGTGCATTCCCCTGACGAAGGAACGTTTCTCGTCTTTTCGATCACTTGGAGAGCTGAAAAAGCCGATGACGCCCAGATAAGGAGATATTGCCGGGCCATAGATGTCTTGGTCATGCCTGACTGAACCCCATCCCGTGTCCCGGTTTTGGTATTGGCCATATTCTAACCTTTGACCGTCAGAATCGGCTTCATCTCCGCGACCCCTGATGCCATTCCCGAGTTCTGCACCGTATTAAACGCTGGCAAAACCGGTTTGTAAGAATCAGGTGACTCCTCCATAAGCTCTTTGTCCAACTCCCGCTTGATGTCGGCACGCAATCCGACTGGGGCGACTCTGGATACCACTCTTAGCGTCTCTGCTTGCGCTCTCACCCTTGCTTTTCCCCGAGACAAAAGACGCCCAGCTCCATGAGGTGCGGAATTAAGCGCCTCTGACAAACTGCCCCCCTTCATAATAAAGGAACTACTCCCCATACTCCCGGGAACGATGACAGGATGACCATCGGGGAAGAAATCGGTATTTCCCGCAGGAGACGAGCCTTTTCTGTGAAGGTAGTCACCTTCATTTTCGAAAAGCATATTATGGGAAAGATCATAAACCAGGTGACTGTTGAAATCCTGGCCCAAAATGTCTTTCAGCACGCCAAGCGCCATATACTGCATGCACATACGATTGATGACACCGAAGTTGCTCGCCAGCCCCAGTGCATTCATGTAGGCACGCGCATGATGAGCATGCTGGCCGTTGAGTGGTAACGGATAAAAATCGTGCTTTGGGCGCTCCAGGTTAGTCGGGTAGAGTTTGCGTGCGAGATCAACGTAATGATCACCAGCCATTCCACCAGCGAATAATGAGCCATAGTGGATCATAATGCCGATCGTGCCCGGCTTTATACCCCACGCATACGCGGTTCGCGTATCCATGACCTCAGACACCTCCTAGATTTCGACGAAATGATTGCCACCACCAATAGAGCCCAGAGCACTGTCTCTAGATCCACCTCCGGATCCCCGAATGAAATCATCGAACATCCAGTTGTTTCTCGTACGCCAAGAACCAACATATGGGTTCTCAAAAACCCCTGCTCCAAAATATCACTGTCGGTGCTCGAAAACAGTCCTTTGAGCGGACATTTGTAGTTAAGATCCACGAGACTATACTTCAAGAAGACCTCTCTCTACCCCTCGTCGAACACAACGTCTCTTCCGTCAGCGAAGAAAATATGGCTTACTTCATCTTCAAACTCCCTACCGGCGGACCTAAGCTTCTCTACCGGGATATCAGCCGCCATGAAGAGCATCGAGCAATTGATGTCGCGATCGATCTCTTTAGGAATGATCAAGCATCGAGGACCATTCCTAAAGCAATATCTGAACCTTTATAGAAATCAGGTGTCAGGGCTACGCGCGCCAAAGAGCAATCTCCTGAGAAAAATTTCGATTTTTTCAAGAAGCTCTACAGTGTCACGAATATGGGCGATACCAATAAATTCACACAAAGATGATATATTTATGGCAAATCTCGAAAGTTTATAATACGATATACATACCTCTTCTTGCAGGTTACATATTCCGTTCTCACCAATGCGATAATTCTTGGAAAATTTTAGTTTTTTATATCTTCACAAAACCGGATAGCATCCGCAGTAATGCGAGCTAAGCGCTCTCGCTTTGAGTGTTATTGTCCTTATGTCAGTCAAGTTCCCAACATATGAGAATGGGGTTTCTTCGAAGGTCCAAAATTCTATCGGAGCATCTCATGAATTGAGTCGGCATCGGAAGAAATTTGAGAAAAGCTAAGTCGATAGTAAACCGTGAGGTTTCACGCATCCAAAGTGCGTGAAAATCTCAGCTTCTCGCGTTCACAAGACAGCTCACAAAGCACGACAGGCGATCGATACCTAGTGGAACTACGCGTCAGCCCTCGATCTCAGAAGTATGCAAACCAGCCACATAATCTAAGGGTTGTCTCGCATTTATCTCCGATGAAACGATTCCATGCGACGATTGGATCATATTTGCAGCGGAATGTGCCCCTCCCACAGCAAGACCCGAAAAAACACCACAACATTAGCATAATACTCATCACATTTTGCAAACAGTACTTCTGTCACTTCCTCGTCCTTCTGAGTTTGGCTAGTGAGAGCGAAGAACATGAGTTGGTCCAGTCCTTCGAAATACGCGCAAAACCTCTTCCAGGCCCTTTTAGTGAGACAGTGGGAGTGACCGCCTCCGAAGTTAGGGCAGTTGCCCCGATAACGTTCCCCCTTTCCGGACGCGCGTGCTGACCAAACAGTCGTCGTCTGCCCTCCGTCGGCATTTATCGCAACGTCACTGGCATTTCACACCTCCGTCACATCCATGTTGGCATCATCTATGCGGGCAGATGTCATCTTGGCGTGGGTATGAGCGTAACGAGAGCATGACGATGCCCAACCATGAGACGTAGCGTCATCAGGCACTGACCCGCCTGGTAGTTGTCAGAAACCCTAATTCCGAACATCGAATGGAACAGACCAGTGTTCCCAGAATGGCACACGATGCTTCCGCACCACCATGCTCACGGAAACCGTCTGCCTGCGGATTGATTTAGGAGACACCTTCAAATAACTCGATCCGCAAGTTCTTGTTTCTGACCTTAGACCCCACTTTATCCAGCAATCAGGACTAAACCGTACTCGACGACCTCGCCTCTGTTTTGCAGGACCCGTTATCGGCGTCACAGTCATAGTGTTGCATCACAAGCGCTGAGCGTCTGCCCCAGCATAAAGGCAGACGACAGGCAGTTCCGCGCCCTCATTTTAAAAATCGGTTAACTTTACGCTCGTGATATAGATCAAGGCGCCCATGAGGCGCACCGAAACTTCAGGAAGTCGAAAGAGGGTTTTTCGGAAACAACTCTTACGCAACCCTTACGAGTTGCGGCGGTTCATTGCGTTCCTGCACTTCGAAACCCCGGGACACTCTCGTAAAATTGATCTATATCACGTTACAGGCGTTAAACGCAGACTTGCCCCGAAACAGGCAGGACACTCGCCGATTGAATTAACCTTTATGAAATGTCAGATACTTTTCACAACAAGGTCGGAAATTACACGTCATGAATAGAGTTATTCTGAATTAGTTGAAGGCCATAAATACTAAAAGTTTCTAATAAACTTACAAAGACAGGTGAAAATATGACAAATTATATCAGAGGAGTGCCTGTAGACTGTTACGTAGGGCTCTGGGCATCAGGACTCTATACAGCCATTCCCAGAATTGGACGCTGGGATTACGACGTCAAAAACACGGCGACGAACCCACCGGCCTCTGGCTATGACGTGCACTTCACCGTGCAAAACGGCATGCTCACATGGGGCAACACAGCCGTGAAAGGTTTCTTTTCCAACCCATCCGTAAAGGACTCATTTTTCCTCCTTCTCGCTAACGACAATGTTATATTCATATGCACAGAAGCATCTGCATATAAATACAAAACCGTGAGCCGCGTTCAAAAAAACATATTTAACGTTACTCAAGATATATATAAAGCCAATAATGTAAGCTACAATTTCCATACAACGCTTTCAGGATTTGATTTCAATCCCTTTATCAAGCCTGACGATACAAATATTTGCTTCCTTGCCGGCGCTCTAGTGACGATGCAAAATGGGCGGAAGCCTATCGAAGATGTGGTGCCTGGCGATATTGTCGCGGTTCATGGCCCGACGGGACGCGTCTTTGAACCTGTGATCTGGGCCGGCTCGAAGCAGTGTCATGTTCGCCCGGAACTGCCGGATGATCACTCGGGTTATCCCATCCGTATCCGCGCAAATGCCTTCGATACATCTGTCCCTGATGCCGATCTTCTCGTCACTCCGGAACATTGCTTTCTGTTCGATGGCCATCTGACGCCCATTAGAATGCTCGTGAATGGTGGGTCGATCGACTATGATCGAACGGTACACGAGTACACTTACTACCACATCGCCACGGAAGATCATTCGATCCTCATCGTCAATAACACTTGCGCAGAAAGCCATCTCGATACCGGCAACCGCTCACTTATCGATCAAAGCCCACGGGAACTGCCAGATGCGCCGAACTTCCAGAAAAATTGGGCGGATCATGCTGCTGCACCGCTCAATACATCGCGTGAATTCGTCGAGCCTCTTTTCCAAGAATTGGCTACTCGCTCTCGAGACCTAGGCTTCGACACGAAACGAGCTGTCCTTAGCTCTTCCTTTGACGCGGATATCCATTTGCGCTCCGAACATGGTCAGCGTATAAATCCCATCCGGACGCAGGAGGGGAGATATGTTTTCAGGCTTCCTCCGAATTCCAGCGCATATTGGCTTTGCTCCGCTGCTGCACGACCTTGCGACTTAGTGGGACCATTCCTCGATGACCGCCGGAAGCTAGGGGTCCTCGTCGGAGGCATGACTTTGTTTGAAAAAAATATGATGCGGCCGATGCAAGAATATTTCGAAAATAAGTATCTTCCTGGCTGGCACCATAATCATCCCTCAACGATAGGGTGGACTAACGGAGAAGCTTTTCTTCCAATCGCATTGGAGGCTAGCATCGAACCGGCTATCCTTTCGATTGATGTAATCTCAACTATCGGCGAAGCTCTTTAGTATCGCCCTCTAGACGAGGAAATTTTCATAATTTCTAGAATATTCGGCATCGTACAAACATGAAACGTAGAACGTGCTTTGCGAGCCACCAATGCAGTGGCACTATTACATCGCGACAATGATATAGCTGTTATTTCTGTCCACAGTGCCGAGGGAGATTGTTTGAGATGGGAAATTTTCCCGATAAGATACCTATCTCCGTCGAAGATGATTTTATACACCATGAGGTTTGTGAAATCCTCATGGATAATTCTTCGCGATGCGAATACCGTTGCGGAGACGTAATCATGATCGAAGGGTCGAATAGAAGAATATTACTGTCCATCGTCTCTGGCTTCATATCTCTGGAAAGACATCTGGGCCATGACGATAAGGTAATATTTGATTTCGTCGGTCCGGGCGCTTTTATCGGATTTGTCGAGCTAGATTTCTACACGTTTACCGCCAGATGCCTTACCGACGTAGATCTATTTATCGTCCCCGCTCCGCTCATGAAAAGCCTTATGATAAACTATATTCCTATGCGGAATTTCATCATGGAAAAAATGAGCCAGAGAATAGCACGCTTGAATGACCACGTCGCGTTGCTCGCCAGAGCACGAGCGAGACAGCGACTGGCTCTATTCTTGCTAGAAAGAAAGTGGACCGGGATAAATTACGATCGTGACTCCCGCGAAATCACGTTACCGATGTCACGTACTGATATAGCGAATAATCTGGGCCTCACTCAGGAGACTGTGAGCAGAATGTTTCGCGACTTCGAAAGAGAGGGCATAATACACATAAAAAATCACAACTGGATAATAATAACTAACACAGAGGAATTATCAAAAGCCTCTTTATGGAATTAAAGCTGTCAAATACCATACAATCAAATATATAAAAATTATTTATATAGTTTCCAAAAAGAAAGATAATTTCCTAGGTGTTTGGGCATTATATTTACGCTCGAAAAATATATACTAATATTACGAGTTCACAACTGGCTTATGCGCAGGATCAATGATGCGGGAGCATGAATATTCCGGTTTGACATGACAGTTCATACGCTCTGAACGTCTCATAGGCATCAAATGCACATATCACGAGGCTTGGAATTTGCCTTGACTGAGCGAAATCTCGCGCAAAGCTGCCGCCGCAACCAGAATATGCAGCCTAGTCAAGCACAACTCGATGATTATTGTTCTTTCGGCATCTCACCACACACGCGGCTAGTCCGAAGGTGATAGATTTTTTTGTTCGCCGCACCAAAAAGCGGCTCTGCGGAAATCATTCGCCGAAAGGAGCTGGATAACCTGTTTTTACAGAGAGCCCCCCCCCCTCGCTCCTACCGGCCTTATTCGCGACAGGCAGGAACGACAGTACAGGCTTATCAGGTCTTTCTAAGACCGATGATACGGGTAGAAGCCTCTTTCAGGCCCTTGGGGGAGACGTTAAAATTGATGGTCTGTGAGGTTGGTGCAGTTGCTCTGATCTCGATCTTTGTCGCAGCCGTCAGACCATTGAACTGAACAGGCGTCAAAGACACTGGCACAAGGCATCCCGCAGGAACGCAGGTGCTGAACGGAGCCGTGGTGACTTCTTTTCCGTTGGCAATCACCGCGACGCCTTTGGCAAGCGCAAGACCGAAGGGCATGACGATGGTGCCGTAGGTCTTGTCTTTTTCTGGCGTGAGCTGAACCGTCAGCACTCTCTGATGAGATTTCTCATCAACCTGCTGCTGGACGATCGCACATTGTGCGCCATTGCCGCCGCCTTTCTGGCAGACCGCTCTCCAGTCCTGATAAGTCTCTTCCAGAGATGAGACACCATTTTGCAAGGCAAAATTCTGCGGAAGCTGCTTCGCTGCTGCCGCCTTCAGGGCGGCAGGATCATGCTTGGCGTCTGCTGCCAAGCTGAGCTGCTGATGCCCTGCGACACCCAGAACAGTCCCGCCAGCAATGGCGAGAACGGTCATCGCCTTGGTCATTTTTCTCATCGTGGTCCCTTTTCTGTCTTTGTTAGGATCTAGCATCAGAATTTCAGGCTCAAATTCGCTTTCGCACCCGTGTCGATTGCCTGGACACCATATTGTCCCGTGTAGAACAGGCCGAGATCGATCCGGTTCGTCAGCTTCAGGCTGAAACCTGCATTGATGACTGCAACGTCGCTGGCAAGTGGCGCTCCTGCCACATCCATATTGGAATCCCCCGTGCTGGCAAAGTTCATCTTGGCCGATGGGGTGATCGCACCAAAAGCATGACGATATCCAACCATGAGGCGCGGCGTAATCAGGCATTGACCCGCATGATAGTTGGCTGAAGCCCGGATACCGAATGTCGAGTAGGTCAGACCTGAGTTCGTGGCTTGGCCACGCAGGGCTTCCGAACCACCGCGCTCGCGGAAGCCATCTGTCTGCAGATTGACGTAGGAGACACCTGCAAACGGCTCGATCTGCGAGTTCCTGTTTTTGAACTTGTATCCCACTTCACCAAAGGCCTGCGCCGTTCCGGCGAGATAGGAAGCACTCAGCTTCGATCCCTGATAACCGTTGAAAGCGACCGTGCGGCGTGTGTTCAGCATGCTCCAGGTATAGCTTGCGCCAACGCGGAGATTAACGTTGCCCCAGTGATTGCCCGCATAGGTGCCAATCGTCACATTGTTGCTCTGGCCGGAAGACGCCCGCCCACTACCAACATTATAGGTCGAGTTGCTGTATCCGATCGCGGCACCGAAACGGGCTGTCTCGAAGGCCGGTGCATCCGCGCCCATCAAGAACCCGGCGCTTCTGTGACCGAGGGTCGCAGCGTTGCCGTTACCGAAGTTCTTGCCAAAGCTCCCGTAAGCCTGTGTCCAGGAGACCAGACGATCCGTGTAGCACTGCCCCTTGCGAGAGCCGCCGCCGCTTGCTGCAGTGCGCATGCCCACATTGGTGTTACCGCTATCGCAGTCTGCACTATCCAGTCTGTCGTTCACCGCGTCACGAACCTGAGACGCATCCCCAATAATCGCAGAGCGGATCGATGCATGCATCTCGCCCGAAACTGCATCGAGCGCCCGACCCGCGTCCTGTCTGTCGAGACCCGCAAGAGCCTGCGACAAGGGATCGTTCACCGACAGCTTATCCATAGCCAGGCCTGAGGCGAACTGGTTGCGCGAACCACCGGCAGCCGAGAAACTCGTCGCATTGCGGTTGAGGAGAAGGTTCACGTCATTACCGGCGTAGGAGAGTGACGGCGTCAGGAAGAGATAATTGTTCCCGATATTCGTTGAGAGCTCATCAAATCGGCCATTGATTCCCCCTGTCGACTGAATGAGCGCGTATCCCTCAGAAGGTCTCAGCACGGAGCCAGTCGGCACATTGAACGCAACCGTGCCGCCAGAGAGATTGACTGCGCCCTGTACTTTGACGCTGTCACTGACAAGCTTCTCATAGTTTTTGCCATTATCCGTAAAGCTCGTTCCGGTCGACAGCGCACTCCCGTCGATGGACAGCAAAGACCCTCGCTGCATGGCGAGATCCCCGTTGACCGTCATAGTACCGATCGGACCGTTGCCTGCTGGAGACAGAACGCCGCCGGACCCGATTGTGGTGCTTCCGATGATACCGGTTCCGGCAATTGTGCCCCCGTCACGCGCATTGAACGACGCAGAAGACATGGATCCGTTGATGGCCAGTGTTCCATCGAGAACATTCACCACACCATCGAACGCCTCGTTGTCGCGATCAATATTCGACGTCCCGTTTCCGATCTTGGCCACCTGGCCGTTCCCGGTAATCTCGTTACCGAAAACGCTGGTGTTCTCTTCGTCGATGATCAGGTTGCCGTCGCTGCCAACAGCAATCCCGCCTGAGCCGAAGCTGGTGCTCGTCCCCTGCAGCCCGCCGTTGTTGATCGTCGTGCCACCGGTATAGGTGTTGTTGCCCGACAAGGTCGTCGTGCCCGTGCCGGACTGGGTCAAAGATCCTCTTCCGTCAATAACCTGATCGAGGCTCACATTATCGCTGTGATCAACGACCAGCTTGCCGTTATTATGGATTGCGGAGCTGTTGGAGATCGCCCCTTCGGTCCCGCCATTGCCAAGCTGCAAGGTTCCGCCGCTGATCGTCGTGTCACCGGTATAGGTCTGATCCTTGGTGATGATCAGGGTGCCTGCATCGGTCTTGTCGAGCGATGTTCCGCCGGGGACATTGCTCTCATTGATGATCGTGTCGAGGTTCGCCGTGATCGACGCCCCATCCGTCGTACCGTCACCAACACGGATGATGGTCTCGCCGTTCGTTGCGTAGAGATCGTCACCTGTGACCTTGTAAACTCCTCCGTCATTGTTTGCGAACTGCATGCCACTGAACGTGACGTTCGATGGGTTACCATCCGCATCCTTGTTGCTGACAGTCACGGTGCCAGCCTGTCCTTCGAAAATGGCAAACTGTCCTTCCGAGGCAGGCTCGTTCGGGAAGCCATTCGCGTCCGTCCAGTTATTGCCGCCTGCCGCATTTCCATTCGCCCAGACGCCATCGCCACCGTTGACGACACCGTCACCGGCGACGCCGTTAGCCCCGTGATTTGCGGAATTCCCACCATCCCAGAACTGCACCGAACGATCGCCAACCACGAGGTTGACCTGATTGGCAACGGCCGTCTGAAGGGAAAGCGTCGTGCCCGGGGCTGTGTCGATGCTGCCCAGTTTAGCAGACGATCCCAGCAGCGCGCCATCATAAGTATAAATCCGGTAGACACCGCGACCCAAGCCAGCGCCCGCATCGATCGGCACAGTGCTTCCCCCCTCGGCAATGCCCGAGACGTTCAACGTCCCACTGAAGGTCAGATCGCCCTTGACCCGGACGAGATCGTTATATTGGCCGCCCTCTTCGTAAGCTTGGCCGAGATCCCAATTCTGGATCGAGTTATCAGCAAGCTTGAGGTTGCCATTGATCGAAAGCGTACCGACAGATCCCGAGCCCGTTCCGGGAGAGAAGACAGCATTATCAGCGATGAGCACATCACCACCGATCGTTCCCGAACCACTCAACTGTGCACCTGATTGTGCCGTCACGAGGCCTGTTGCCGCGCTCTGGTCACCATCAACACGCAGTACGCCCTCGGACACAGTGGTCTGGCCCGTATAGCTGTTATTGCCAGACAGGATCGTCGTGCCGGAACCAACCTGATTGAAAGAGCCTGTACCCGAGATGGTCTGCGCGATGCTGACCGTGTCGCTGTGGTTGACGTTGAGCACCCCATTATTTGCGATGCGCAACGTACCAAGCAAACGCCCGCCTGTCCCACCATTACCCAGGGAAAGAGCTCCCCCAGAGCCGATCGTCGTCAGGCCCGTATAGGTGTTTTCACCGGTCAAAATCTGCGAGCCCCCCTCAACGGCGAACCCACCAGCACCAGAGATGATGCCTGAGTAGACATTACCGAAAGCCGCATTGGCATTGCTCAGGACCAGCGTGTTGTTGCCCAGTATTGTGCTCCCACTTCCATCCAGCGCCCGAATGGAAGGCGTGAACGATGCCGAGTTCGAAACATCGAAGATGCTGTTGTTATGCACACCTGCCGAAGAAGCGATCGCACCGTTCCCTGCAAGAGCGAGTGTTCCGTTATCGATCACTGTCTCACCGGTATAGGTGCTGTCATTCGTCAGCGTTGTGGTGCCCGTACCCGCCTGGGTCAGTGAGCCGGTGCCGTCAATGACCTGATCGAGACTGACAGCATCGCTGTGGTTTACGACCAGCTGGCCCTCGTTATGGATGGCTGCACTGCTTGCAATGCGACCCTCTGTTCCTCCGTTACCAAGCTGAAGCGTACCCCCACTGATCGTCGTGTCACCCGTGTACACCTGGTCCTTGGTGATGATCAGAGTTCCTGCATCAACCTTGTCGAGTGCGTTCACCGCGTCGATAGCCGCGGGTCTGATCACCGTATCAAGATCGGCTGTGATGGAGGCGCCGATATCGGTACCGTCACCGACGCGGATCGTGACCGTGCCATTGTTTGCGTAAAGATCATCACCCGTGATCCGGTAGATTCCCCCGTCATTATTCGCAAACTGCATACCGGAAATCACGACATTGGACGCGTTGCCATTCGTGTCCAGATTGCTGACCGTGACCGTGCCAGCCTTGCCTTCGAAGATAGCGAACTGACCTGCTGTCCAGGGCACATTCGGGGACCCGTCAGAGTTGGTCCAGTTGCTTTGACCCGACCCGTTGGCTGCGGTCCAAAGACCATCGCCGCCATTGACCTGATTATCGCCTGAAGACCCATCCGCTCCGTGGTTGGCCGTGTTTCCACCATCCCAGTAATTGAGCGTGCCATCGCTGACGATGAGGTTGATCTGATTGTTGACTGCGGTCTGGATCTCAAGAGTTGTGCCGGCTGCCGTCTCGACGTCACCCAGCTGCGCTGTAGAGGACAGCAAGGAGCCATCATAGGTGTAGATACGATAGACACCACGGCCGACGCCATAACCTGCCGAGATCGGGAAAGTATCCGTACCATCGGCAACGGCGGCGACGTTCAGCGTGCCGGCAAATGTCATGTCTCCCTTGACCCGAACAAGATCGTTGTACTGACCGCCTTCGGTAAAAGCTTGACCAAGATCCCAATTCTGAATGGAGTTAGGAGCTTCCGTCAGGTTGCCATTGACAGCCAGGGTCCCGGCCGAACCAGAACCTGCACCGGGGGAAAGGATCGCATTGTCAGCAATAAAAACATCGCCGCCAATTCTGCCCGATCCACTTAGTTGCGCACCAGATTGCACCGTTGTCGCACCCGTGGCCCCGGTTTGATCACCATCAATCTGCAGCACACCCGACGAGACAGTGGTGTCACCTGTGTAGGTGTTATTACCCGACAGGATCGTCCGTCCGGTGCCGATCTGATTGAAGACGCCTGAGCCGGAGATCGTCTGACCGATACCGACCGTGTCGCTATGGTTCACACTCAACGTACCATCGTTGACAAAAGCTGACGTGTTGCTCACACGGCCGCTTGTGCCACCATTACCCAGGAACAGGGTCCCACCATTGCCGATCGAGGTCAGGCCCGTATAGGTGTTTTCACCTGTCAGGGTCTGCGTACCGCCATTCACCGCAAGCCCGCCATCACCTGAAAGAACGCCGCTATAAGTGCCTACGGCGTTGGCAAGCCTCAACCTTCCGATAGTTGTGCCACTTTGATTTCCACCAAGAGCCCCGACGGTCGCATCATTGGCGGTCACCGTGAAGTTTCCGGCATTGGCGTAGAACGTGCCGTCGACGGTATTCCCGTCCAATGTGAGGTCACCCGTATTGATGAGGTCGCCGGTCACGGTGTTGTCCATCCCGAGCGTCATTGTTCCGGCGTTTGTCGCAGACGCGAGCGTGCCTCCGGTCGCAGAGAATGTCGCACCTTCCGCATTCGACACTGCACCAGCGGTCGTGTTGGTCAGCGTTGTTTGACCGGCGCTGTTGTCGACATCCGACAGAGCTCCGTTTTTAGCCGTCAGCGTGCCGGAGTTTGTGGTCGTACCCCCCACTTCGCCGCCATTCACATCCGTCGTGCCTGCATTGTTCAGCGCAGATCGGATGGAACCCGGAAGGATCAGCCCCGCGCCGCTCGCAACGCTGGTGTCGCCCGAATAGTTGTTCGCTCCGGAAAGAGTCTGTGTGCCTCCATTAATCGTCAGTCCTCCAGGACCTGACAGGGAGCCCGAGTAGGTGTCACTGGCATTGGTCAGCGTCAGCCCCGCATTGAGCGTACCGTCGCTGGAGCCACTCAGCGAGCCAGCCTGTGAGCCACTCGCCGAGCTCGCCGGAACAGCGGCTCTGACAGCAAAACGCGCCAGTCTTGCTACCGGTGTCGCCACCGGCGTGACCGTGAACGTGCCTGACTGAGCAAACAGGGTCCCGTTGATCGTGTTCCCGCTCAGGGTAAGGTCACCGTTATTGATAACATCACCGCTGACGACATTGCCTCGGCCGAGTGTCATTGTTCCGGCGTTGTTTGCCGATGCGAGCGTTCCTCCGGTTGCAGAGAAGAGTGCGTTTTGTGCGTTTGTCACCGCACCGGCCGTGCTGGCTGCCAATGTCGCCTGACCCGCGTCGTTCTCGATATCACCAAGAGTCGCATTCTCGGCGGTCAATGTATCGGTGTTGGTCGTCTTACCGCCAACAGAGCCGCCGTTGACGTCCGTCGTGCCCGCATTGTTCAGCGCTGATGCAATCGAGCCCGTCAGTGTCAGGCCCGCATTGCTCGCGACGTTTGTGTCACCCGTATAAGTGTTGGCACCCGACAGGATTTGCGTGCCGCCGTTGATCGTCAGACCGCCCTGGCCCGACATCACACCGGAGTAGTCATTTCCGAATGTCTGATTGGCATTGGTCAGGATCAGGGTGTTGTTACCCAAAATCGTGTTGCCACTGCCATCGAGTGCCCGGATTGTCGGTGTCGACGATGTCGTGTTCGCAACATCGAAGGTCCCATTATTGTGCACACCGTCAGACGAAGCAATCGAGCCTGCTCCGTCCAGAGCGAGGGTCCCTGCGTCAATCGCCGTAACGCCGGTGTAGCTGTTATCAGCTGTCAGAGTCGTTACGCCTGTACCGGCCTGGGTCAACGATCCCGTACCGTCGATGACCTGAGCGAGGTTGACGGCATCGCTGTGGTTAACCACCAGCCTGCCGTCATTGTGGATCGCTGCACTGTTCGCAATACGACCTTCCGTGCCTCCGTTGCCGAGCTGAAGTGTACCGCCGCCAATCGTGGTGTCGCCGGTATAGGTCTGGTCCTTCGTGATTACCAACGTGCCGGCATCGGTTTTCTCGAGAGCCGTTCCACCGGCAACGTTGCTACCATTGATGACGGTGTTCAGCTCAGCCGTAATCGAAGCTCCTACGTCCGTACCATCACCAACACGGATCGTGGTCGTGCTCGTTGAGGCATAGAGGTCGTCACCTGTTATCTTGTATTCTTTTCCATCGTTATTGGCGAACTGCATACCACTGAAGGTCACGTTGACTGCCGATCCATCAGCATTCTGATTACTAACAGTGACAGTGCCTGCCTGACCTTGGAAAATAGCGAACTGATCGGCCGACCACGGGAGATTGGGAGATCCATCCGAGTTCGTCCAGTTGCTCACACCCGTCCCATTGAACGGAGTCCATACGCCGTCGCCACCATCTACTCGTGCGTTGCCGGAATTACCGTTCGAAACATGATTGGCCGTGGTTCCACCATCCCAGTAATTCAGTGAACCATCACTGACGACAAGATTGATCTGGTTGTTAACCGCAGTCTGGATTTCGAGAGTGGTTCCGGCTGCTGTCTCGACATTACCCAGTTGCGCTGTGGACGAGAGCAGTGAGCCACCATAAGTGTAAATCCGGTAAACACCGCGACCAAGGCCATTGCCCGAACTGATCGGCACAGTGCTCGAACCCTCAGCAATGCCCGTCACGTTAAGGGTGCCATCGAAATTCATGTCACCCTTGACCTGCACAAAGTCGTTATACTGACCACCTTCGGTAAACGCCTGACCAAGATCCCAATTCTGGGAAGAGTTCGCAGCGAAGCTGAGGTTTCCGTTGATCGACAGAGTACCGGGAGAGCCGGACCCACCACCGGGCGACAGAATTGCGCCACTTCCGATGGAAACATCACCACCGATCGTCCCTGAACCGCCCAGCTGTGCACCGGATTGTACCGTTGTCGTGCCGGTCGCAGCGCTCTGATCGCCATCGACCTGCAGCACACCTGAAGAAACCGTGGTAGCGCCCGTGTAGCTATTGCTACCGGTAAGGATCGTGGTTCCTGCCCCGTTTTGATTGAGCACACCAGACCCGGAAATCGGTGCCACAATGCTGATTGTATCACGATGATCGACGTTGAGCGTACCGTCATTGACAATACCCGACGTAAAATCCACTCGCCCGGTCGTGCCACCATCGCCCAGAGCAAGCGTCGCGCCACTCCCGATCGCCGTCTGACCCGTATACGTGTTTTCACCTGTGAGCTTCTGTTCACCGCCAGTGATCGTCAGACCGCCATCACCATCGAGCACACCCGAATACGAGCCCGAGGCTGCGGTCAAGGTCAGGCCGTTACTCAACGTACCGCCACCTGCACCAGTCAACGACCCCGCTCGAGCATTATTGGCCGTGAAATGACCCGATTGGGCGGAGAGCGTACCATTGATGATACTGCCGTCCAGCATCAGGTCACCATTATTGGTGACATCACCGCTGACGGTATTGCCCGACCCGAGCGTCATCGTACCGGCATTTGTCGCCGATGCGAGTGTGCCGCCGGTCGCGGTAAACGTCGCATTCTGCGCGTTCGTCACGACACCGGCAGTGCTGTCAGTCAGCGTTGCCTGACCTGCATTGTTATTGAAGGCAGCAAAGGTTCCGTTTTCAGCAGTCAGAGTGCCTGTATTGGTCGTGGTGCCTGCGACCGTGCCGCCATTGATGTCTGCTGTGCCTGCATTGATCAACGCGGAGTCAATTGATCCAGTCAGGGTCAGTGCCCCGGCACTCGCAACGTTTGTATCGCCTGTAAACGTGTTGGCGCCCGAGAGGGTTTGCCTTCCGCCAGTGACGGTCAATCCGCCCGCACCTGACAGGACACCCGAATAGGTGTCGCTTGCATTGGTCAGCGTCAGTCCGCCGTTCAACGTGCCATTGCCAGGACCGCGGAGTGAGCCTGCTCGCGAATTGCTCGTCGTCACCGTGAAGTTGCCGGATTGCGCGTCAAGCGCGCCGGCAATGGTGTTGGCGTTGAGGGCAAGATCCCCGTTATTGATGACATCGCCACTGACAGTATTGTCAGTATCCAGAGTCATCGTACCGTCGTTGTCCGCTGAGGCCAGCGTACCTCCGGTTGCCGTAAAGGACGCGCCCTGAGCGTTCGACACCGCGCCGGCCGTGCTGTTCGTTAGCACAGCCTCACCAGCATCGTTTTCAATCGAGGCAAATGTGCCGTTTTCAGCGGTCAGCGTTCCGGTATTCGTTGTCTTGCCGCTGACCTTGCCGCCTTTGACGTCCGTCTTGCCCGCATTAACCAGAGCGGAGGCGATCGACCCTGTCAGGGTCAGTGCACCCGCACTGGCAACATTCGTGGTGCCGGTGAACGTATTGGCGCCCGAAAGGATCTGTGTCCCGCCATTGATCGTCAGACCACCCAGCCCTGACATCACGCCTGAATAGTTATTGCCGAATGTTGTATTGGCATTGGTCAGAACGAGGCTGTGGTTACCCAGTATCGTGCGACCGTTACCATCCAGTGATTGAATCGACGGGGTCGAGGAACTCGTATTCGAGACATCGAAGACGCTGTTATTATGCACACCCGACGAAGAAGCGATGGCTCCGTTACCGCTCAGGGCGAGGGTCCCATTCGTGATCGACGTGGCACCCGTATAGGTATTGTCGTTCGTCAGCGTGGTGGTGCCCGTACCCGCCTGAGTCAGCGAGCCTGTCCCATCAATAACCTGGTCCAGACTGACGGCGTCACTGTGATCGACTACGAGCTGGCCATAGTTATGAATGGCCGAGCTGCTCGCAATCCGACCTTCCGTACCCCCGTTGCCAAGCTGCAACGTGCCACCACTAATCGTGGTGTCGCCCGTGTAAACCTGATCTTTCGTGATCAGCAACGTGCCGGCATCGGACTTCTCAAGCGCGTTCGACGCATCAATTGCCGCTGGCTTGATAACAGTGTTCAGCTCGGCAGTTATGTCGGATCCGGAATTCGTCCCATCACCGACGCGGATCGTGACTGTGCCGTTTCTGGCGTAGAGGTCATCGCCTGTGATCTTATAGACGCCGCCGTCATCGTTAGCGAACTGCATGCCCGTGATGATGACGTTGGCCGGATTGCCATTCGCGTCAATATTGCTGACCGTCACCGTGCCCGCTTCGCCCTGGAAAATGGCGAACTGACCAGTCGTCCATGGCTGATTTTCCGTACCGGAAGAGTTCGTCCAGTTATTGTCGCCTGCGCCGTTGGGTGCAGACCAGACACCATCTCCGCCATTGATAACGCCGTTGTTGAGTACATGGTTGGCAGAAACACCACCATCCCAGTAGTTCAATGTCCCGTCACTCACGACAAGGTTGATTTCTTTTTCGATGGATGTCTGCAGCGTCAGGGTTGTTCCGTCAGCAGTCTCGACAGTACCCAGTTGAGCGGTTGGAGAAATCAGGGAACCATCATAAGTGTAGATCCGGTAAATACCGCGCCCCAGTCCCTGGGTCGGACCGGCTTGTGTGACGTTGGGTGCAGCTGGAAGGGCCGAAACATTCAGAGTGCCACCAAACGTGATGTCACCTTTGACCTCGACAAGGTCATTATACTGCCCACCAGCAGCATAAGCCTGGCCCAGATCCCAGTTCTGGATCGAGTTTTCGGCGAGATTGAGATTGCCGTTGATCGACAAAGTGCCAACCGAACCGGAGCCTGCCCCCGGGGAAAGCGTCGCATTGTCGAGAACGAAGACGTCACCACCGATCGTGCCAGAACCGCCAAGTTGCGCACCAGATTGCACCGTCGTGGTGCCCGTCGCCGCGCTCTGGTTTCCATTGACCTGAAGCACGCCTGACGAAACTGTGGTCGCACCCGTATAACTATTCGTCCCCGTCAGAACCGTCGTGCCGGTTCCAATCTGATTGAGCGCACCAGAGCCCGAAATCGAGGAGCCCAGGCTGATCGTGTCACTACGGTCGACATTGAGAGTCCCGTTATTGGCGATCGCGGAGCTGTCGCTCACACGTCCGCTCGTGCCGCCATTTCCGAGAGACAATGTGCCATTGCTACCGATTGCCGTCC
>NZ_BAJT01000024.1 GCF_000613845.1 Asaia astilbis JCM 15831 | reverse complement strand
CCGATCGACCTCAGCGTTCCTTGGGCCAAGCGCATCGACAGAACGCACCTCGCATCGCGGCCTGTCGAGGAACATGCCCTGAGAGCGTCGAGGTTTGGCGCTGAGGGAGGTGTGGGATGTGAGACGACAAACTCAGCGTCGGAGATTGGAAGGCACTGTACGGGGCGGAAATTGGCTCTGTCGGTTTGGTGGTTTTGGGTCGCTTTCGCCGTCCTGGCCATGCCGGGGATTTTCATGTTCGGGATTGTCGAGGGTCTGACGATCTTCGTCCCGAGCGCCGTGGCGGGTTGCCTTCTCGCTGAGTTCGTGATCGTGCCGAGCCTTGACGCATGGAGATTGGCGCGGGGGCGGGCTTCTGATGGGGATGCTGAACGATGAAGAATTTTGGCAAATGGTGCGCGTTCGGCCTGATGGGAAGCGCCGCTGCTGTGTTCTGGGTCTCTGGATGGCGCATGACACAAGACGGCGAATGGCTAGATGGCACGGTGGCTTTCGCAATCGCTTTCGGGCTCTGGTCGCTGGCTTATTCCATCCGCCCTCCGCGTGAGGTGGTCGTGATCATGCGGAATTGCGGGACGGTTGACGTTCATGCGAACGGCCAAGTTTACCGCGCTTCCGGCGGCGAGGGGGTTTGATGTGGTCTGACTGGCAAGAGGCGAACGACAGGGCCTGTTCAGAAATGTTCTGGCCAGAGCCCGGGAACGACGACGATGACCCGGGCTATGACTACGAGGGCGAGGATTTGGCGGCTTGATCCTCCCCTTCGAGACATGGCGCGACATCGTGGAAACGCTCGAGGGCGTTGACCCATGGGACCAGGTGACGAGATGCGCGCCCGACTATTGGGTAGCGCTGTGGACGCAGGGAATGACGCCGCAAGCCGTTGCTGAAATGACGGTGGAGTTTTAGGCGCTAACCACATTGACCGTCGCCGAGTTAATGGTAAATTCAAGTAATCGGGGTCTATTCGAGAACCTTCTCCACCGCTCATTCGCTGCAATGGATGAGCGGTGGCAGAATTTCGCTTGGTCAGACTGGCGCTTTTTTCTGTACCGCAGCCCCAATTTTTGCGACAATGCGGGCATGACGACAGCCCCGAAAATTCACGAAACTGTTGCTCAAATGGCGAGGCCGAAAGCGGCCAGGCGCCCTATCGTTCCGCGCCTCGAAACGGCGCTGACAGCCACGCCGGAACGAGTGGCAAAGCCGGATTATTACGACGCAAACGGCACCCGAAAAAAATGCCGTGTCTTGGAGATGCTTCGCAAGGCCGATCAGCTTAGTGCCGAAAGTGAAACGGTCGCAGAACAATGGATCGCCGATTACCAATATGCGAATTTCGGATATGGCGATTTCATGCGAGGCCCGCTCCCCGATGACTACATCAAGGGCGACCAAATCACGTTCGGCCTGACGCGGGCTCATGGCGCTCATCGCATCTCAATCATGCGCGACAACCTAGGGGGTGATACGCACCAGTTCATGGTTCGGCTGCTCATCTCGGAACACTCGTTCAGCGCCATGGCTCGTGACATGCTGCCAGACGCACGCGGAACGGAGGGCGGGAAGGCCATCAGAGAGCGCGCCGTGATGCTGCTCGCAACGCTCCCGGCCCTCTACCGTGCAGCGTGCAAAGAACAGAAAAGGCTCGCAGAAGAGGCGCGCAAATAACTCTGTACTTTGTCCAAACTCCACGATACACTTTGCCAGAATTCCACAAATGCGCGGTTCGTTATGCTTCCTCAGTCACATCGATTGGAGAAAGGCGACGTGCTGCGCGTAAATGACGCCCGCTTTATTGTGGTCGCTGCCAAAGGAAACGAGGCGGCAGGGTGCGCCATCATTGCAGATCCTGAGAACCGGCATCGGTCGGACATGCGGATGCACTGGGCTCAAGCGTTCAGGCTCGGCATTCGCGGTGACTGCGTTGTTCGGTGCGCGCCCCAGATTATCAAGGCCGCAGATCAGCAAGAGCGCGTCGGAAAAGTGGCGCCCGTTGTGGCGGATAAAGTGGCCTCGTTCGTGGCCAAAGAAATGCAGATACAGGCGAGAGAAGACGCATGGCGAAGCGAGCTGGTAAGGTAGCTGAAGCTGAAGCCGAGGCTCCCGTCCCCCGAGGAAGGCCGAGCGGGTATTGCGCCGAACTCGCCCGCGATATCTGTCTTTTACTCGCTGAGGGACAATCCCTCCGCCGCATATGCGCCGAAGAACGCTTCCCGGCGGAGTCCACCGTTCGTGGTTGGGTTGTCGATGACCGGGAAGGCTTTTCCGCGCAATACGCACGCGCAAAAGAGATGGGCCTGCACTCCATGGCGGAAGAAACCATCGAGATAGCAGACGATGGAACCAACGACACCTACAAGAAAGAGGATGGGTCGGAGGCTGTTAATTCAGACGTGGTGCAGCGCTCGCGACTGCGAGTGGACGCCCGGAAGTGGTTCCTGTCGAAAATGATGCCCAAGGTGTACGGTGACAAGGTGACACAAGAAATGACGGGAGTGGATGGAGCGCCGTTGCAGATGCCGACGCTGGTAATTGCGCCCTTCCAAGCGAAAGATGAGCCAGACGAGAATTGAGATACCGCCTGCGTTTGGCGACTTCGGGCGCGGGTATCGATACCGGGTCTGGTATGGCGGGCGCGGGTCGTCCAAATCATGGACAGTCGCTCGCGTTCTCGTGGCTCTTGCTGCAACGCGCCCGATCCGGGTGTTGTGCGTTCGTGAGTTCCAGAACTCAATCAACGATTCAGTCAAACGGCTTCTGGCCGATCAGATCGAAGCTCTCGGTCTAACGCCTTGGTTCAAGGTTCAGGAAACAAGCATCTCGTCCAAGGCAGGAGCGGAATTTCTGTTCAAGGGCCTTGCCCGCAATATTCAGGGCATCAAGTCCACAGAAGGCGTTGATATTTGCTGGGTCGAAGAAGGCCAGACTGTTAGTCAGTCGTCGCTCGATATTCTGATCCCGACGATCAGAAAGGCAGGTTCCGAACTCTGGTTCACCTACAATCCAGAGCACGACGACGACCCCATGCACCGGCTTATGCTGATGCTACAGGAGGAAGACGGCGCGCTGGTCCGCAAGGTGGGGTGGCAGGACAATCCATGGTTCCCGCCCGAACTAAATGCTGAACGGCAACTTCTGCTTCGGCATGACCCGGAAGCCTACGAGCACGTCTGGGAAGGCGAGTGCAGGACGATCAGCGAGGCGGTAGTATTCCGTCACCGCGTTTCGTTCGAGGAATTCGAGACCCCCGATAACGCCCGCTTTTATTTCGGGGCTGACTGGGGCTTTTCCCAAGATCCGACAGCGCTTATCCGGGCGTTCATCGATGATGACGTGCTCTATATCGATCAAGAGGCGTTCGGCCTCGGTGTCGAGATGGATGAGCTACCTGCCTCTTTGATCGCGTGCCAGGCTCGCGTGATTGGCCGATCCTCGCAGACTGTGCGAGGCCCGAGACGATTAGCTACATGGCAAACCGGCATCGCTTCCGCATCATGCCAGCCGACAAGTGGAAAGGCAGTGTCGAAGACGGAGTAGAGCGCATCAAGGCGTTCCGCAAGATCGTGGTGCACCCACGGTGCGAGAGGATCGCCAAGGAGTTCCGTATGTATTCCTACAAGGTCGATCCTCGTGACGCTCGCCTTATCCTTCCCAAGCTTGAAGACAAGTGGAACCACGGCATCGACGCGCTGCGGTACGCCCTGTCGCCACTGATCCAGAACCGCAGAACGATGCCTAGCTTCGCATCATTTAGCCCAAACCGCAGGTAAACTCATGAAAAGTTGGTTCTCTCGCAAGCCCGCAGAACCAGCGGCGCGAGTAGAGCCGCGTCCTGCCGAGAAGAAAGAGCCGCGTGTTTCGTTCGCCGGGTTCGCCGCAGATGAGCAGAATGCCCATTTCCAGAGAGCGGAGGAAGCTGCCAGAGCGTTTCAGCCTTACGCCGCTCCCGCAGGGGTCCGAGGCGAGGTGATCGCCACAGATAGCGCCATGTCGCTCCCCGCAGGCTTCGGTGCGTGGGCTGGCGAGAATATCGGCATCCTTGAGGGCTACATTGCGGACGGCCTGAGCTTCCAAGCTACCCGCATCTCGCTCAGATGATGCAGCGCGCCGAGTTCCGTAAGCCGGTCGATGTGATCGCCAAGGAATGCACCCGCGAGTGGATCCGGTTCCGCAGCAAGAAGCAGACGGGCGGCAACGGAGACGACAAGGACGCAGCCAGGCGCATCTCGGAGATCGAGACCGCGTTCAAGGCGTTCAACGTCCGTGACATCATCGGCGAACAGATCCGGCACGGTCTCGGCTATGGCATTGGCCACGTCTGGGCTGATGTCGGTGGATTGGGGTTCGAAGCGACCAGTCAGGCCACACCTCTTCGCGCCAATGAGAACGGCATGAAGAAAGGCTCTCTGGCCAGGTTCAAGAACATCGAGCCGATCTGGACGACGCCTGCGGACTACAACTCCGACACGCCGCTGAGAGAGAACTATTACGAGCCGTCAGTGTGGTGGGTGCAGGGCTCTCGCGTTCATGCCTCACGCATGAAGCAGATGGTGCCCTTCCCCGTCTCACAAATGCTCATGCCCGCCTTCAATTTCGGCGGCCTGTCCCTGACGCAGCAGCTCAAGACCTACGTCCATAACTTCCTTCGCCTTCGCAACAGCGTCTCGAGCATCGCGGCCAACTTCTCGAAGTTGGTCCTGCTCACCAAAATGGCCGGCAGAATGCAGGGCTCGCAGTCAGGTGCGTTTGGTTCAATCGATGCGGATGAAGTTACGGGACGTGCGGCGTTCCTCCAGTCGGTATCTGACGGACAAGGCACAATCGTTGCGGACAAAGAGAGCGAAGACGCCAAAATCCTCGCCACGCCCCTCGGCGGCCTGAACGAGCTTCTGGCTCAGGCCATGGAAGCGATGGCGTCGATCCCCGGCATCCCGCTCGTGAAGCTCTTCGGCATCCAGCCGACCGGGCTCAACGCTTGTCTTGTAGGAGATACGCTAGTCGAGACCAATCGCGGCGCGGTGCCAATTAAAGAAGTGACTGTCAAGGATTTGGTGCTAACGCGCAACGGATTTGCGCCCTTAACGTTTGCTGGCGCGACAAAATATGCTGTAGAGTTATATGAGATTTCAACAGCAGAAAAGTCCATAAAATGCACGGGGAACCACCCAATTTGGATGCCGGAACTAGAAAAATTTGTTCCTGCGGAGAATGTGCAGGTTGGCCAGCGCCTATTGTTGATTGGAGAAAATCCAGACGCCCCAAAAATGCACCGTCCATCGCATGGCGGGGGCAGTGGTGGTGGCGCAGAAAGGACGGCTACTACGCGGCATGGTCGCGAGAAACAAAGCGGCCTGTTTTGCTTCATCGCGCGATTTGGGAGGCGCATTGTAGGCCGTTGCAAAAAGGCGAGCACCTACATCACAAGGACGGCAACAAGGCCAATAATCAGATTTCCAATCTGGAGCCTATGCTTGCTAGCGATCATGCTGCTCATCACAACATTGAACTCGGATGGAAAGAGCGCATTCCTGCGAACCCCAAGGGCAGGATTTGCGCCGAATGCAAGAAACCGTTCGAAGTCGAAAAACTGCCGAGCCGGAAGAAATTCTGTTCTCAGGCATGTATTTTGTCCGACAGGCGAAAAAGTCGCCCATCAGCAGCGAAGCCGATGCCTCAGTGCGAGTGTGCTCAGTGCGGTGCATCGTTTATCGCTGCTCGTCGTGACGCAAAGTATTGCGGTAGAAAATGTAGCACTGCTAGCCAAGACCGCTCGGAATATAGCCGAGCGTATTATCTGGCTCACCCGGAAAAATGGGCCAGAACCCCAGAGCAAAACAAGCGAAGAAACGAGCGTCGTCGCAAGCATAAGGAAGATAGCGGCGAGCGAATGGGTTTATGATCTATCGGTAAAAGAAGGGTATCTCCCTGAGTTTTATGCAAATGGTATACTGACGCATAATTCGTCCGATGGGGAAATTCGAGTTTTCTACGACGAGATTGCCGCATGGCAGCAGGACCAGATCGAACCCACACTCCGTTGGATGTTCCACCTGATCCAGATCCACCTGTGGGGCAAGATCGACCCCGACCTTGATTACGAGTTCATCCACCTCTGGCAGATGGACGAGAAGCAGGCAGCCGAGGTCGAGAAGCTTAAGGCCGACACAGACGCGGTGAACATCGTCTCCGGCAAGGTATCGCCAGACGAGGCCCGCGAGCGCGAAGCGACAGACGGCATGAGCATCTATCGCAACGTGAACCTTTCTGGCCCCGCGCCGGAACGCCCTGACGATCTCGATGACGGCAGCATGACCGGGCTTTTGAGTAAGGCGGAGGGTGACGAGTGACCAAACTCCGGTGCCAAAGCGTGAGGGGCATAGCACTCGCCCCGCAACGCCCAAGCGCCGGGGTCGAGGCCGCTTACAGTAAAGCCCTTACCAATCTGGTCGAGGAAATGGCAGCAAGCGTCGAATATTGGGTACGGGCGAACTATCGCAAGATAGAGCGCAAGTGGCTCAGGACGCCTCGCCCGCCTCGGTGCTTCAGGGCATCATGAACAAGCTCACAGCTCGGTGGCGAACGCGGTTCAACGAGGTCGCCGACGAACTGGCTCGGCGCTTCGTCAAGCAGGCTCAGGGGCACGCAGACCGTCAACTGAACTTCGATCTCCAGCGCAACGGCTTTGCGATCAAGTTCAGGCCAACGGCGGGAATGCGACAGGCTGCGGCTCTATCGGCTGCGGAGAACGTCACGCTCATCAAGTCGATCCCGGAACAGTATCTCTCGCAAGTCGAGGGCGCTGTGATGCGGTCCGCTCTAAGGGGCGGAGACCTAGGATCCCTCACCGAAGAGCTGAAGGACCGATACGGCGTCACACATCGGCGCGCTGCTTTCATTGCGCGGTCCCAGAACGCCGCAGTTGGCGGGGCCATGAGCCGCGCTCGTGCTGTGGAACTTGGCGGATCAAAGGGCACTTGGATTCATTCAGGCGGCGGGAAAGAGCCGCGAGAGAGTCACGTCAAGGCCGGTAAAGAACGCCTAGTGTTTGATCTGGTCAAGGGTGCGTACATCGACGGAGAGTGGATTTGGCCGGGATCAAGGCCGAATTGCAGATGCACGTTCAGGCTCATAATACCAGGACTAAACGATGACTGACTCAATGCTTGCCCTCAATCCCGTGGGTTAAATGGTCAGTGTGACTAGTTTCTGCGGTGGGCCATCGGGACGGAAACCAATTACTTTTGGGTAATTGGGTAAAGGAAAGACCTGCATTTCGAAAATGGAGACGCGGGTTTTATATTGGGGTCCTTCATAGAAGGGATCACGTCGTTCCCATAGTATTTGTAGTTATTGTCCCAGCCCGAAATCTGTTCCTCACGATTGATCTTTGCCGGGTCCATTTCTGAATCTTTCACTACTTTCATGGCTCCCCCTATGACCGAAACAATGCTTGCCCTCGATGCGTCGGTTCGACGGGTCGATGATGACGGCCATCTACACATCGAGCGGTGCATTCTCAGCGCTGCGGTAGTTTCGCCCTATTACGGCGCGGAAATCAAGGACGCTGAACGCCTCGGGCTCAAGCCTGATCAGGTTTATCAGGTCTATCGCGATGCCGATGCCCTGCGGGATGCCGCAGCGAGCATGAACGGCAAGCCGATCATCGAAATCCACCAGCCGGTCAGCGCAGACGATCACCCGCGAGAGATCACGGTGGGCGCAGTCAGCAACGTCTCGTTCGACGCGCCCGATCTGGTCGGCGAACTGGCGATCTGGGACGGCGACGCAATCGCACGGATTCAGGACGGCACGAAGCGCAGCGTCTCCGCCGGATACGCCTACGACATCGTTCCTGAGAGCGGGTCCATCGATGGGCGCGCCTACACGCTCAAGATGGTGAATATCCGCTTCAACCATCTCGCATTGGTCGAGAAACCCCGCGTTGATACCGCCATCATTGGCGACAGCGCACCCCCAAAACTGGAGAGAAAGAGCATGGCTGTAAACAAGCCAAAGTCACCGGCGGCACGGCTTGCAGCCGCGCTGAATAGCGGTCGCGTTGCCATGGATGCCTCGGAAGAGGAGATCAAGAAGTGCATGGATGAGGACGACGACGAGATCGTTGAAGACGACGACGGCGACGAAGACGACAAGAAAGCCGCTGACGCCGACAAGGATAACGACAAGGCCGAAGACGAGGACGACGAAAAGAAGGCTGAGGACGAGGAAGAGGATGACCGCAAGGCCGCAGATGCTGCCCCTCGCATGATCCCCCTCGCCGAAGCCCGTCGCATGGCGCAGGACGAGGCCCGTCGCGCCGTTGCCCAGCAGGAGCGCAAGTCTGCAGCCCTCCGCGTTGCTCTCGACGCCGTTCGTGGTCGCGTTGGCGAAGTCCATGGCCTCGACAGCGCAGCCAGCGTCTACCGCTACGCACTGGCTCAGGAAGGCGTCGCATTTGATGGCGTGTCCGATGCCAAGAGCCTGGCCGCGATCTGGAATGCTGCTACGCAGCGTCGTTCAGCGCCCCAGCCGATGGCAGCCGATAGCGCCGTTGCTTCTGATTCACCCCTTGCGGGCAAGTCCGCCCGCATCCGCGCTTAAGGAGCCTGACCCATGGGTTTCCCCAACAAGATCAACTACAACTGGTCGGTCGGCTTCCCTGGTGGGATTGCATCGGCCAATCCGCGTCGCTCGGCCATTCCTGGGCCGCTGGGTTATCGCGCTGGATCGTCAGGCGTGACCGTTGGAGCCTTTGGCTGGGTGCAGGCCGACGGCGTGACCGTTCTGAATAAACCTGTCGGCTCTGAAGCCCCCACTGGCTTCGTTCTGCGCGACCAGCAGGGCCTCATCACGGGTTATCTGGCCGAAAGCACAATGCTCCTGCCAAGCGGGTTCAATGTTCAGCTCATGTCGGGTGGCGACTACTTCGCCGTTGCCTCGACAGCGGCCACCGCAGGTCAGGCTGTCTATGCCTCGACCACTGACGGCAGCCTTCAGACCGGCGCGGCTGGCACGGCCCCGAGCGGCACTGTCGCCACGGGCTTCGTCGTCACGCAGGGCGGCGCTGCTGGCGCAACCATCATCATTTCCGGCGCCGTAGCGCCGATCTCCGGGAGCAACGAATAATGGCATCGTTTCGCGCTGAAGCCCCTCGCCTTGCGATGGATTGGGGCATCAACCTTCGCGGCGTTACGCACTACACCGACGAGAAGGCCGGGGCGTTTGATGCCGCTCCCGTCTTCGGTGCCGTGACCGCACCGAACAGCGGTATCCCGGCGATCCTGAACACGACCGTCGATCCGCAGCTCATCCGTCAGCTCATCACGCCGACTAAATCAGAAGAGATTTACGGCTCGGAGAAGAAGGGCGACCGGACCAACAAGACCGTCATGTTCCCTGTCATCGAGTCATCGGGCTACGCCGTGGCCTATGGTGACTACGAGCAGGGCGGCGACAGCAGCGCAAACGCCAACTGGGTGTCGCGTCAGTCCTTCCATTTCCAGACCTGGGCCAAGTATGGCGATCTTGAGTCGGAGATGATGGGCACGGCTAGCATCCCGTGGGTGGCTGAGCAGCGCACGGCTGGCGTGTCGGTTCTCGCCAAGCAGCAGAACCTCGTCAACCTGTTCGGCGTCTCGGGCCTTGAAACCTACGGAGCGCTGAACGATCCGGCGCTTCCCGCCGCCATCACCGCATCGGTCAAGAGTGGCACGGCCACGTCATGGCTGAGCACTAGCGATCCAAACGCCGTCTTTCCTGACTTCGTGACCCTTTATGCTGCGCTCAACAAGGCATTGATGGGCAACCTCGACAATCAGGCGCGCATTAAGACTGTTGCGCCGTCCGAACTGTCGCCAGTTATGGCCTACACCAATAGCTTCGGCATCACCCTTGAGGACATGCTGAAGAAGGCATTTCCGAATATGGAGATCGTGTTTCTTCCGGAAGCAGGCGTCACCATGTCAGGCGGATACACCAGCGCCAATGTCATGCAGATGTTTGCGCCAGAGATCGACGGGGTTGAGACGGTTTCGACCGCCTTCACGGAAAAGCTGACGATGCACCGCATCGAGCAGTATTCGACCAACGCGCGTCAGAAGATGAGCCGTGGCGGCTGGGGCACGATCTGGAAGCGACCCATGGCTGTAGCGCAGATGGTGGGGATTTGATCATGGCTGATACCGTAACCGTCCTCTGCCGCCTCCCCCATGGTCTGGAACTCCGCATTGCCCCCGAGGGCGATGTGGAGCGCCGCGCCCAACTCAGCGCTGCTGGCAAGCCCGACCGGAGCCCGGTCGGCTACATCAAGAGCGTGACTGTCAACGGCGCCAACCGCGCGCCCGACTATCACCCGAAGGACAACGTCCTGCTCGGCCGCGTCGGACGCACTCAGGTTGAGAAGGGCTTTTGGGATTTATGGCTCGCCCAACACAAGGACAGCGACCTTGTGAAGAACCATTGCGTCTTTGCGGAAGTCACCGAGCGCGCCGCCGAAGCAAAGGCACGCGAGTTCGCAACCGAAAAGATGGGTTCGAGGGCGTCAATCCTGAAGACCTGAAACGCAAGGGTATGGAAGCGGAGACGACAACCCGATGACCGACACGCCGCAGCCGGGCGTTGTCACGTTCGATTATGCGGCGTGGTCATCGTCCTACCCAGAACTTGCCCCCACAGTCGGGCCGGATGCCGCTCAGGCCCGGTTCGACATGGCGACCGCGTATCTGGACAATACCGCATACAGTGCAGAGCCGGACGTTACCAAGCGCGCTCGGCTTCTGTATCTGCTCACGGCTCACATTGCCGTTCTTCTCATGCCGCAATCGAGCGGCGGGCGTGGAGCTGACAGTGTCGGGCGCGTGACGGCGGCTACTCGTGGCAGCGTCACCGTGTCTCTCGACGCGGGTGCGACGTCGGGTAGTCAGTCCTGGTTCGCTCAGACGCAGTACGGCCTCATGTTCTGGCAAGCCACGATCTATCTGCGTCAAATGCGGATCATCCCCGGTCGATCAGCCCGCGCAAGGATCTGCCCTAATGGCAAAGACAGCGTTCAAAGGCGGCGACAAGCTGCAAAAGGCGCTCAACGATCTTGCCAGAAAGGTCAATCGCGGCGGGTCGGTTGAGGTCGGCATCTTCGAGGACGCGACTTATCCTGACGGCACCTCTGTTGCTCAGGTCGCGCAATGGAACGAGTTCGGCACCAAATCAACGCCCCCTCGCCCATTCATGCGGCAGACGATCAACGACAAGCAAGGATCGTGGGGAAATGCCCTCGGCAAAGCTCTGCACGCCACTGATTATGACGCAGGCAAGGCGCTCGGCATTGTTGGCGAGTATATAGCGGGACAGATCAGAGAGACCATTGCGAATGGGTCTTTCGCTCCGAACTCCGATCTCACGAACTTGCTCAAGGATCGCTATCCAACGGGCGATTACGGGAGCTCTGAGTTCCTGAAAGCTGTCTCCGATCTGAAGTCAGGCGAGCGCGGGCCAGATGGCAAGCCTCTGGTCTGGTCCGGCCAGCTACTCAACTCCATTCGTTCGGAGGTGTCCGATGATTGACGTGTTCGGCATGGCGTCCGGCGTTGTCGGTATCGTCAATCCAGCAACGATAATCACAGTCGTCTGTTTCGATAGCGATTACGACAACCCAGACGGCAGCACTTCCAAGCAGAGTTTCACTCTCGAAGTGTCGGCAGACATTCAGGCTGTCTCATCGGGCGACCTCGAGCACGTCGCCAACCTCACCCAGCAATCAGAAATGAGAGCCGTCTACGTCCAAGGCGGCCTCAAAGGCTTGTCCCGCCCCCTTCGTGTCGGCGGCGACATCCTGCGCTTTTACGGTAGCGACTGGCGCATCACGCAGCCCGTCGAAGAATGGGGTTATGGCGAATGGTCCAAGGTAATCGTGACGCGCCAGAAGCAGGGGGGCCGTTCTCCCACGTAACGTCCAGTCCATCAGACGTGGAGATCAACACGTCTCTGCGCTCCTGGCTTCTGACGGTCGTGCCTGATGGGTATCGGGTCATTCAGGGCCAGCAGAACGGCACCGCCGCTCCATCCGGCCCGTTCATTATCTTTACCCCGCTCTTTCGCCGCCGTATCGCAACGAACGCCTCGAGCTACACCAGCACGACGCGAGATGTGGTCGAGCCGATGGAGCTTACCTTCCAGATCTCAGCATTCGGCGACACGTCGGGGGAAGCTGTTCAACGCATCTCAGCCCTGTGGCGCGACATGTATGCAGCAGACTGGCTGAGCAACTACACGAGCGGCGTGATATCGCCCCTCACCGCCTCAGAGCCGCGTCAGACCGGCTTCATCAACAGCGACAAGCAATACGAGAACAACTGGACGATCGATCTGAGATTGCAGGTCAATTTCACCGTCTCAGCCCCCCAGCAGTTCGCACAGTCCATCACCGTCGATCTTCAAGAGGTCGATGCGTCCTTCCCTGACAACAAGGAGTAATCGCCAGTGGCGACCGGAACCCCTATTTCACTTGTCGTGTCCGTTGTTCCGGGTGTCATCCCCGCGAATGGCACGCTCAATTTCCTCAATGGCCTTGTGCTCACGAGCAACGTGACGGCGGTACCGGAGGGCACGATCAAGGCGTTCTCTACGCTGTCAGACGTTGGGCTTGCGTTCGGGGTCGCTTCGAACGAGTACAAGATCGCCGCACCCTATTTCGTCGGCTATGACAACGCCTTTCAGACCCCATCTACGCTCTATTTTGCGGGCTATACCGAGGGCACGGACGTACCAGCGACGTTCATGGACAAGATGGCGGAAGCGTCCCTCCAGTGGACCGGCTTCACCACCGCATTCGAGCCAGCGCTGACGGAGAAGCAGGCGTTCGCGACCTGGACCGGCGCACAGAATGCCCGCTACTGGTATGTTCCTTGGGACACCGATGCGACGGCAATCACTCAGGATGCCACCGGTTCGTTCGGTGCATGGCTCAAGACGCAGGATCCTACCGGGACCAGTGTGTTTTACATTGATCCCGCAGCTTCAGGCATGGCGCTCGGCTGGATGGCGGCGCTCAACTTCTCGCAGGTGAATGGCCGGCAGAACCTTACCTTCGTTTCGAATGGTCAGGTCACTCCGGTAGCTTATACGGCGTCACAGGCGAACGCGCTTATTTCCAACGGATACAACTGGTATGGCGCGTTCTCTTCCCCGGCTGGTGATCTGAACTGGGTCTATAACGGCACCGTGTCCGGCCCCTTCCTCTGGGCTGATAGCTACATCAATCAGATCTGGATCAACGCCATCCTCCAGTTCGCCGACGCCACGACGTTGAGCAGCTTCGGCAACATCCCGTTCAACACGCAGGGTGATGCAATCATCGCGGCGGGTCGTCAGTCGGTGATTTCGCAGGCCGTTTCGTATGGCGCGATCCAGACCGGTGTTGCGATCAGCGACAGTCAGAAGCTCCAGATCAACCGCTTCTTTGGCGTCACGGGCGCGGCGGATGCGATTATGAACCAGGGCTATTACGACCAGCCAGGCGCCTCTACGGCCTCTTCTGCGAACCGAGCCGCCCGCACAATCCCGGCGTCCAAGTTCGCCTACGCAGACGGCCAGTCCGTCCAAATGATCAACCTTCTGTCGCGTGAGGTCATCTAATGTCGAAGTCAATTACCTCGGCGAATGCCATTTGGACGATGACTATCGAGACCATCGCTCCGGTGCCGTTCCAGCTTGAAAACTGGTCAGTGGACGGCGCTTGGGAGGGTGAATCTCTTGAGCAGGTCATCACGCGCATGTCAATGGATGGCAAACTCAACGCAGGCTTCGTGTGGCGCGCGCCAACGACGACGCTGACGTTCCAGCCTGGGTCGGCATCGATCCCGGTGTTCCAGTCCCTTCAGCTCGGGCAGTCGTCAGGAACAACCGTTTATCGCCTGGGCGGAACGCTATTCCTCCCCGGAGTGCAGAAGCGTTTCACGTTTGAGCAAGGCGTGATGACCACAGCCTCGTTCATGCCGAACGGAGGAGAGACGCTTGCAGAGCAGGCGTTTACCTTCCAGTGGGAGCGGGTCTATCCCGTAGCGATCTGATGAGCGAAAAAGAAGTAACACTCGTTCTCAACGATGGGGGCGTCGATAAGACGTTCCTCATCAAGCGGATGGACGCGTTCTCTGCGGACAAGTGGGCGCGGCATCTGATCAAGGCCCTTACGCGGGCGGGTATGGCCCTCCCCGAAGACGCCGTTCAGCTCGGCATGACCGGTCTGAGTGCCGGATCGGCTCAGTCTCTGTTTGGCCAACTCGATGACGATGCCGCTGACCAAGCGATTGCGTCTCTGCGAGGAACGATCAAGAGGGTGCTCGACCCCAGCAACCCGCTCCTGACGCGCGCGATGAACGCAACTGACATCGAAGATCCGGCAACGCTATCGAAACTTGATGTAGAGGCGTTCCGTGTGCATGTGGGTTTTTTCAAGGCCGCAGCGTTCTTTCTATTCCCGCTGCTGGAAATGCTAACCCCTCAGGCGGCCCAAAGCGAAAGCCCCTCTCCTGCGTGAACGTCTCCCGCCCGATTGCCTATGTGATCGGGTCGGGACTGGCCACGCTACATGAGCTGAAAACGGTCTATGACACAGAAGACCTGCTCGACCTGATCGAGATCGCGCGAGTGAGGGATTACAATGGGGGCTAGTTCAGATACTTCAGCACCATGAACGTCGGGGCCACGGTCTGGGCGCCCATGACAGAGGTATAAGTTGTCGGTCGCACGCCTTTAAGCAACGCTATTGAGTTCAACTTCAGCGGACCATCCGGGTCGATTACGATGCTGGCCGGAGACTGGCCGGATAGCTGCATCCCGTCGGTTATAAGAACGGTGTGCTCATTGAGCCACTGAATGCCGCCCATAACCGATCTGACGGCCGCCTCAATGCAAATCCCGTTCGTGGAGTAAGGGTTCTCGTTCGTCACGACCATGTTCACGGTGACGACCTTGCCGTTGCACGCGGAGAGGTTGTCTGCGCCGTAGCGGTCAACGAGCGCTTGCTTTTCACGTGCCTTTTCTGCGGCTTCGGCGTCTCTTTGACGCTTTTGAGCGGCTTCGTTATTGCGGATTGCTTCCCGCTTCATGCTGGCACGGGCGGCAGTGAGATCGCTCCCCGGAGTGCCATTGTGGACGAGCCGCGCCAATGCGCTCACTTCTTCGTAATTCAAGAAGCTTGCGCCGGTGTTCCCCAGCACTACGCTCACGTCTTGGGGAGTAAACGCATTCCTCGAACCCGCCGCGTAAGTGATGAGAAGGCCTGGCAATGATCCGGCCGTTGATCCAGTCGGAGAATAGAGGTGGTACCAAGGCGCGACCTCGTCCGGGCCGGTCAGACCTTCCTTGTAGGCAATGACCGCATCGTCAGCCGTGAATCCCATACCCTGCCACTTGGCGATATCCGAATATGGAATGTGGGCATCTTGCCACGGCTGCAATTCGGGATGGAGTGAATAACCGCCTGCAAAGAGAGAACTCGGATCATTCGGGTCGGAAAACGCGCAGGAAGATAAGGCGAAGAGCCCGATCACCATCAGGTGTTTTGCAGCGTGCGGGCGTCGAGCTATCGATCTATAGGCGGTCATGTTTTTCTCCGCAGGGATGGAAAACGACATTCACTTATCCTCAATTTCGAATTCTACGAACACCTCACCATTATGGACTGTGAACTTATAAGATGCCCCAGTCTTGCTTCCTGTGTTCAGGGAAACCATCGCATGACAGATTCTTTGATCGTAATCGTCTTTAAGTGTACGGATATCATCCCAGCCGATAATGTTGATGCCTGCGACCTTTCCTAGAGGGGCGTTAGCAATGGCGGCGATTACCTCCCGCTTGGCCGCGTCGGAATCACAACGAGGGAAGTCAGTGCCGCCTGATTGGCTGCTGAATTGTGTGCTTTGATAACCAAACGCGGCGGCCAAAATAACAAAGGACACCCACCCCAGGGTCTCGCGCAGGCGTGGCAAGAAACCACTTTTAGAAATGGGATTGCCGCAAGATGGGCACGATTTTGCGTGTGACGACGTGGGCTTTCCGCATGCAGGGCATGTGATCAAGCGTGGAGAGTCATCAGAAGTTGAATAAGACCCTCGCGACTTTGGTAGCAAGGCGATGAGGAGGAAAGCCGCTGGGAAAATCGCTACGACTATCCCCCAGGCCGTTTCGCTTCTGTCTTTGCGAATGGCGCATTGATAGGCACCGATTACGACAAGAAGATAAAGAATAAAGCGATAGCGCCCCAAAACCAAGTTGATTCGAACATTTGCGCCCCGACCGGAGAGATAAGAAACATCTTAGATGTAGGATCTTATACCGACAGCAAACGCATAAATCTCCCTATAGTATAGCACCTGGAGGAATTTGACCCGTCGCTTTTACTCAAACGATCATCCCGTTCTAGGATCTGCACCCACCATTCGGGGGGTGCAGATGCCCGGAAGCGAATTCCTTAATCATCTTGCCGGGTTAAAGCCTTCATGATCAAGCGCCTGACAGCCTCGGGGCGGGTAGGTAGATCAGCTTCACGTCTGCGCCATTCATCTAGCGTGACCAATAAACTGCGCTCAATGCGAACATTTACAGCCTCGCTGTCCTGAGTGGGGCGGCCTCGCTTTGGTTTTTAGCGCTTTCGTTTGACATGAAGATTTTATAGCGCTAAAATGCGAGAGGCAAGCAGTCTGGAACACTGCGAGCCTCTCTAACCGCAACAAGGGAGAAAGCCCCATGTCGGCAGCTAAGAAGCTGAATACCACAAACGCGTCATCTCTCACCATCCTTGCCACTGCCATCCGTCAGGATGCTGAAGGACGCTACTGCCTGAACGACTGCCACAAGGCGTCGGGTGGCATGAAGAAAGATGGACCTTCGTATTGGCTTGCGACCGATCAAGCTACGGCTATTGCTGCCAAGCTGACCGATACCGAGAATCCGGTATCGCCCGTTTCTTCAATCAAGGGTGGCGCTAACCAAGGGACCTACGTCGCTAAAGAACTTGTCTATGCCTACGCCATGTGGATCAGCGCTGACTTCAGCCTGACGGTTATCCGAGCGTTCGACGCGATGGTGCAGGGAGTTTTACGAGAAGATCGTAAAATCAAACGCCCACGCAAGCCAGCCTTCGACACCACTTACACTCGCCTTCTCAAGATCGCCCGCACCCTGCCCGGCTTTGACGAGAACCAGCAATGCCTTCACGCAGCGCGCGGCACGTTCAACATGACGGGCGTCAACCCGCTTGAGATCATGGGCGTGACGGCCTTGGCCGCTCCGGACAATGACTCATACCTGACGGCGACCGAGATCGGGCAACAGATCGGACTGAGCGCCGTTGCAGTGAACAAGCTGCTCATCTCTGAGGGATATCAGGTAAAGGTTGAGGCAGCGTCCTCGGGGTCCGACTATCAAGCGACAGAAAAGGGCGCACCGTTCGGGCGCATGTTTGACGCAGCGAGAAAGGGGGGAAAAGGGTCACAAGCCCAGCTCAAATGGTGCAACCGGATCGTGAAGCATTTGCGCCCTTTCTCCCGCCCGAAGGAGAAGGCGTCATGAGCGAGACTGAGGAAGAGAAGGAGTTGCTGGCTCGCATGAAACTGTTGCTACACTGGTCGAAGAAACGCGCAAAAGTGCACGCACTCAGAAAGCGCTCTGCTCTCGCGTAATCCTTGTACCGCTTGTCCAAAAACCCTAATGTGATCTGGTCTGATGCCAGACTGATGCCCCCACGGTTCGCCCTGGGGGCTTTATTCGTTTCGGAGCCCCTCCATGTCACTCATCGACAGTCTGGTCATTCAACTGAAGCTGGACGCGAAGGGCTTTTCACCCGAAGCGAATAAGACCGTTCAGCAACTCAAGGACGTTGAAAAGCAGGCCAACAGCACAGGCAACGGCATTGAGAAGAGTGGCGGCAAGGGTGCGGCTGCGCTATCGAGCGTTCGACGCGAGGCGCTGGCCATGTTCGCGGTCTTCACGGCTGGCAAGGGCCTGAAGCAGTTCGTTGGCGACACGACAAAAGCCAACGCTCAGTTGGACTATATGTCCAAACGCCTGAACATGGACCCGGCCACTCTCACCCGCATGGAAACGGCGGCGAAGGCGGCAGGCGGGTCTTTCGGCGAGATGTCGCAGGCGTTCAGCAACCTCCAGCAGCGGATGACCAACCCTGAGGAAGCCGCCAAGATCGCCCTCACCTTCTCCCGGCTCCAAGTTCCTGATTTCACAGATGAAGCCGGTAACATTAAATCAGACATCGTTGAGCGTCTGAACAAGTCGATCCATGACAACAAGATCGATCCTCGGATTGCCACAAGCTGGCTGAAGGACCTCGGCTTTGGTGATGGGGCGATCAACGAAGCCCTGATGGACCCAAAGAAATTCGCGGACCTCCAAAAGCAGATTAAGGGGATGGCCGCCCCGACAAAGGAAATGACCGAGGCAGCGCGTCACCTTAATCAAGAGTGGGTGATCTTCTCCGAGCAGTCCCAGCAACTCGCGAGCATGTTCACGTCTAAGCTTGACCCCGCGCTTGATGGCTTCCTTCAAAAGCTGATTGGGCTTGAGAAAGAATACCCGAACACAACCGGAGCGCTGGCCGTCGTCGCTGGAGGCGTTGAGGAGCTGACGAAATCGTTCGGCGGCCTGATTGGTGTCCTGGGCAGCTTGTCCGCCCTGCGCATCGTGAAAAGAATGTTCGGGGGCGGAGGGACGGCAAAGGCTGGGGGATTATTAGGACGCACCGCTGAGGGGCTGGCGGGGCTTGGCGAAAAGGGGGCTTTAACCGGCGCTCTTGCGCTTGGTGGCGAGGCGACTGCGTCTCTTGCGGGCTTTTCAGCTTTGCCAGCCGCAGCCGGGGCATTTGCCGCTTATCGTGGGTACCAAGAGAACAAAGCCTCCCAAGATGAGATTGACCGGTCTCGTTCCGAAGCATCTAATCACGCAGACGAGCGTCGCAAGTATCTTTACAGCCGGTTAGTGAAGAGTGGGTTTAGCCGCAATGCGGCGTTAGGGGTCGTCGGGGGCATCGACAAGGAAAGCGGCTTCAATCCCCTCGCTCGTGGCGATGTAGGGTCGTTCGGTGCAACGGCCTTCGGTATTGGCCAATGGCACAAGGCTCGGGTGGAAGATATCCTCAAAGGGACAGGGATCGACGTTAGATCTGCGAGCTTCAAGGATCAATCGGACGCGTTAGTTTGGGAGTTGACCAAAGGCGGAGATGCCCTAGCAAAGAAGGCCGGTGACGCCCTAAAAGACCCGTCGATATCTCTCAGCCAGTCAGCTCATGCGTTCAGGAAGCTATACGAGAGGCCCAAGGACGCAGACGGCACAGAAGACGCGTCGAGACTGGCCTTATCCCTCAGGGCGGCGAGTGCCATTCAAGACGGGTATGAAAACCAGGCTCCGAAGGATCTCGCGCCAGCCGTTACGCAGGCCGCTCAGACTTTCAATGTGAAACATGATTACTCGAAGCATTGGGCAGGTGCAGGCATACTGTCCAAATGGCTCAATCCTCGGAACTACGCGATCCCAGGGCAGAAAGACCAGACCTCGGAGGCGATTGCCGCGATCCGGGCCATGCGAGAGCAGGATCCACAAAGCATCCTCCGCAACGACCACGCCCAAGTGGCGTCCTCTGTGTCGGCTGGGGCGGGACCTACGAGCAACGACAATTCGACCACAAACAACACGTCAAGCTCCGTAAATCTTTATGGCCCCATCAATATAGATGGGCGCAACTCAGACGGCGACGGCATGGCGCGGCAGCTACTTGGCGGCCTGCGCAACCAGGTCAACGCGAGAAGCATCACAGGGGTACAATAATGGCTTTCCCAACAGTTCCCCTGCCTGATGTCTGGGATCTGCCTGTCGTGTCTGGCGTCCCTGCCGTTCTGGGGCAGTCGGTAGGAAACGCCGTTTCGGCGGCGGCTTCCGACCTGCTCGGGCAAGCGGTGGCGAACATCCAGATCTCTGCGGCTTTCAAGCATTGGGGCATTTTCGACGGAGCTGATCCCGTCCTCACGGCAGGCCGCGTTGTTGAGCTGGGGCACGGGGCGCAATACCAAGTTCCGACTGGCCCGGCTGAGAAAGGGAACTTCGTCTCTTACAACAAAGTAAAAGCCCCCGGCCTGACAACCGTTGTCATGATCTGCGACGGCAGCGAAAGCGGCCTTGCTTTGCTGGAAGGATTCTCCGGTGGCATCACATCGGGCTTCCAAAAGGTGCTCGGCTCGATCACCGGCGCTGGCCCTCTTCAGGTCCGCAAGTCGTTCTTCACGACACTTGAACAGGTGGCTGGAGACACGAAGCTCTATGATGTCCATATGCCGGAATACACGTACACGAATGTAAACATCGTTGGATATCAGTTCCGGCGTTCTGAAGTCGATGGCCTGACGATGCCGGTTGTCGAGGTGCAGCTCCAGGAAATCCGCAATAGCGCGACCCTTTCCTATCGCGACACCGCGTCCAAATCGCCCGGCGCTTCGCCTGTGGTTGAGTCCGGGCAGGTGCAGATACAGCAGCTTCCCAACGGCGCGCCCGACCTTGCAGGCATCATGGACGGGATAACCGGATAATGGCAGGCGTCGTCCCTTTAGTCGCAACGAAAAACCAGTCTCTGACAGTCTACCTCGGCGGCCAAAGTGTTCGCATTGAGGTGCAGCAGCGCAGGACTGGCGTTTATCTCAACATCTATCTCAACGACGTTCAAAAGGTCGCGGGGGCTCTCGCGCTCACGAACACCTACATCGTCAGAGCTGACTACCTTGGGTTGCCGGGCGATTTCGCATTTATCGACCTGCAAGGTTCCGATGACCCGAATTATACTGGCTTCGGATCTCGGTGGTTTCTCGTCTACTCGGGGGCATAATGTCAGAAACCACAACGGCAACCGCCTCTCGCCTTCCGAGCAGCTTCACGGCAAAGAAGATCGAGATCACGTTCACGACGCTGACGAAGGGCGGCAACCCAACCATTCTCGATCAGGAGACGCTCAAGGGTTTCCGGTGTCAGGTCGATGTGACGAATGCCGGTCTTGCAGTTGGCTCGAGCGCGAATGCCAGGATCTACGGACTGTCGCTTCCCATGATGAACCGCATGTCGCTTATGCCGTCTCCCGTCGCTGCCATCATGAGCCCGCAGGAGAGAACGAACCTAAACCATATCCAGATCTCGGCGGGCGACGATGAACGTGGGATGACGACCATCTACAATGGAACGATCTTCAGCGCCTTTGCTGACTTTTCTTCCGTGCCTGAACCGGCGTTCAACATTACTTCTCACACCGTTATCGTTCCATCGACAAGCCCGATCGCGCCGCATTCCTTCCCTGCAGGAACTGACATTGCCACGATGGCCTCTCAGATCGCCTCTGATGCAGGGTATTCGTTCGCAAACTTCGGGGTGAACGGGAAGCTATTGGCCCGACATATGTCTATGGGACTGTCGGCGATCAGATCAAGCAGCTCTGTGGCGCGCATAGGTTCATTTATGACTTCGAGAACAAGGGTGCGGCGTCCTCAAAGGCCTCGCCTCAACACCTCACGATCTGGTCGAACAATCTCAGTGATATCGCCCTAAGCGCAATTCCCAAGGTGAGCTCGGCGACGGGAATGATTGGATACCCAACGTATAATAACTCAGGGGTTTCGATTACGACGCTCTTCGACCCGCGCCTGAATTTCATGAGCCCGTTCGCAATCGATAGCCAGTTTCTTCCGGCTGCGTGGGTGAACAACCAGGCCGGTCAGATCGCGCCCATGCCAGTCAATGGCACATGGAGAGCCAATATGGTCACGCATTCGCTCGATAGCGAGATTCCCAATGGCCAATGGTTCACCCGGGTTGACGCGATCAGAAACGATTTTGCCGGGTCTTTGAGGTAGCCATGACAGAACAGGTCACACTTCAGGACATTTTCTCGAGGCAGACCGATGCGGGCGCGGTTCATTCCCTCGTCAAATCGGCCATATCCGAGCTGGGAACGTCAGTTCTTGTTCAGGTTCAAGCCGTTCACGGAAACGGCGCGACCATCACCGGCAAGGTTGATGTTCAGCCGATGGTGCACCAGCAGGACGGGCAAGGGAAGCCCCTGCCCCATGGTGTTATCTATGGCGTGCCTTATCTTCGGGTCCAGGGCGGCGCGTCTGCCCTGATTATAGATCCGATCGTGGGCGACATCGGATACATCGTCATTGCGGGTCGCGATATGCAGAACGTTGTTCAGACCCGGCAGCCTGCATCCCCCGCGTCGTTCCGCATGCACTCTATGAGCGATTGCGTCTATGTCGGCGGCTTCCTGAATGATGCACCGACCCAATATGTCATGATGAACGGCGACGGAATGCGGATTGTTTCGCCAAATCCAGTCACGATCAACGCCAAGAGCGTGCAGGTCAATTGTGACGTTGCAGTGCAAGGCAAGATCACAGCAAGCGGCGACGTTGTGGCGGGGAGCATTTCGCTTCAGAACCACACACATTCAGGCGTGCAGACTGGAAGCGGGTCAACCGGGAAACCTCAATAATCACTTTTCCTGTACTTTGTCCAAGACGCGTGTCATAAAACGATAGTCTGGCAATAGTCCGGTCATCCCCAAGGAAAATCGAATATGAAATCGTTGCTGCTTGACCGCACAACGTGGGATCTGGTCGTTGACCGGAAAGGGAATCTTGCGATCTGCACAGAGCCCTATTCCGTCCTGCAGGATGTTTCTTGCGCGATCCGAGTGTTCCTTGGTGAGTGCTATTACGACACGGCCAAGGGAATTCCTTACAAGACGCAGGTTCTTGGTATCCAGCAGTCTGCCGCGATCTTTCAACGTCTGGCTGAAGCCGTCGCGAAGACAGTTCCCCTCGTCAAAGACGCCTCTTGCATCGTTTCCAACGTTGGCGCGGATCGGCGCTTATCCGGCGTCATGCAGGTTGTTCTAACTACGGGCGAAATTCTCGATGTCCAGTTTTAACGGAACAACATCAGTCCCGGCCATAACTTTTTCGGCTACAGGTATCTCCGCTCCCAGTGAGTTTGATATTCTCGACGGCGTCGTATCCGATGTGAACGCGGCTATGGGCGGTAGCGCCAATCCGGCTCTTGAAACACCCCAAGGGCAATTGGCCACATCCGAGACCGCAGCAATCGCAAATTGCTATGACGCTTTGCTTTATGTCGCGAACAGCGTCGATCCCGCCGTTGCTTCCGGGCGTATGCAGGACGCAATCGGCAATATCTATTTCATGGAGCGCAACCCGGCGATTGCTACCACGGTTGTGGCAACAGTAACGGGCGCCTCCGAGCAGGATATACCTGCGGGCACGGTTCTGGCAACGGATGGAACCTATCAATACGAGGTCGTTTCAGACGCGACTCTTCCTGCCGTGTCAGGGGGGCTTTCGACCGGGCCAGTCACGGTGCAAAATACGCAGGCCGGAGCATTCCCTTGCGCGGTCGGCGCTTTGTCTCTGTATCAGTACGTCGCAGGTGTTTCGACAGTAACGAACTTGGTCGATGGCATTGTCGGAGCTGCGGAAGAGGGGCGAATTGCGTTTGAAGAGCGGCGCTCGAATACTGTCGCAGGAAACTCAAACAGTCAGGCGGCTTCCGTTCTGGGCCGCGTTTTGCAGGTTCAGGGCGTCACGGATGCTTATGCCTATGACAACGGGACATCTTCGGCTGTCACCTATAACGGCGTAAGCGTGCCAGCAAACAGCCTGTATGTGAGTGTAGCAGGCGGCGCGGCGGCTGACATCGGCCTTGCCATCATCCAGAAGAAAGCCCCCGGCTGCAACACCGCTGGGGGATCATCTGTTACGGTCAACGACCCGGCATCAGTCTACAATGGAAACGGCCCCTCCTACACCGTGCAATACGACATTGCGGTAGCGGCACCGATCTATGTTTCGGTCTCTCTAAAATCAGGTGTGGACGTACCGTCTACGGCGCTAGATCAGATCCAGCAGGCGATCATCTCACAGTTCGCTTCCGGGGGGACTTCAGGTGCCAGGCCGACCATAGCAAGCACGATTTACGCCAGCCAGTTTTCTTGCCCTGTCATGGCGCTGGTTCTTGGGTTCGTCTTGTCTCGATCAATATCGGCACATCTGCATCGCCATCATCCGCATTCGTGACGATGACGATGGATCAGGTGCCGACGATCTCTGCGGCAAATATCACCCTAACACTGGTATGAAGCATGGATATCTCGGAAACGATCCTTTCGCAGTATCAGAATGCGAATGGGTGGAAGACGATTATCTATTCGTTCGCCGAAGCGGTCGATCCAGATGTGTTCTTCGACGCGTGGTATGAAAAGATCTGGAACCCACGAACGGCGGTCGGGATAGGTCTGGACATTTGGGGAAGGATTGTCGGCGTTGGCCGGGTTCTTCAAGTGGCGTCGGATGGGTTTATCGGGTTCGAAGAGGCTGAAGAAGGCGGGACATCCACGGTCATACGCGGGTTCAACCGGGGCGTTTTCTACAGCGGCCAGCCGACAACTTCGAATGTCGCGCTCACTGACGAAGCTTACCGAAGCCTCATCTTCGCCAAGGCCGCGGCAAATATAACAGACTGCTCCATCACGTCCATCAACAGCATTCTCATGTCGCTCTTTGGCTACGCGGGCCGCTGCTATGTGATCGATACCGGCAAGATGACGATGACCTACAAATTCGAATTCGTCCCTACGCCCGTTGAGCTTTCCATCATTTATCGATCCGGGGTGCTCCCTCAGCCCACCGGCGTAGCGGTCAGTTACGCCTTCAACGAATAAGGGGAAATGAACCAATGAAACAATCAGACTTTTCCCCACAGTTCGCGACATTGTGGGGCGCTCAAGCCGACACAAGTCATATGCAGTCGCCCATACCCTCGACATCGAGTGATAATGGCCGCGCCTCTCTGGCTTTGGGTTTCCCTCCGGCGAACTTCACTGCGCCAGAAGCGGGCGGAACCTTTATGTATGGCCAGGACCTGAACGGGTCTCTGAAGATGCTTTCGACGTCGGCGCAGAATTATGAGTCAGGCGTTATCCCCCCATTCTCGGCGTCCTTTGCGGCTCGATCGGCGGATACCCCGCAGGGGCGGTTGTCGCTGACACAAGTACGGCTGGCGTTTACTGGCGTTCGACGCAAGACAACAACACAACGACGCCGGGGGCAAGCGGAGCCGCGTGGACAAACTTCTTTGGCGGGTATCTGGCCACGTCCGGTCCAGCGCAATCCAGTTCGGCGTATACGGCTTTCACGAACGGTCTTTCTGCCAATAACCTTTCTGCTCCAAATGGGGCTGCTGACATCAAGATCAGTTCGGGCATCCGCATGGCGAGTCAAGTACTCTACTGCAATGCAATCGCGCCTGATGGAGCTTCAGATCTCAAAGTAACAACAGACATACGCATGGGC
>NZ_BAJT01000025.1 GCF_000613845.1 Asaia astilbis JCM 15831 | reverse complement strand
AAAATGCCTTACCATTACTCGAAGTCTACTCGCCTGTTCTACGACGATGAAGAGTCGTATTCTGACATGCCGTCAGACGTTGTCGCAGTGACCGACGAGCAGCATTCTCTACTTTTTCTGGCGCTGAAAATGGGGCAGCTATCATCCCGGACAGCAATGGCTCGCCTAGTGCTGTGTCTAATGGTGGGTATGGTTCACTGATCGACCTATCTACGGTTACAGAAGATAGCAACTATATTCCCGCTCCTACGCTCGCGAAGCAGGCATCCGACGAGTTATCGTCAGCCCGAGGCTACGTTTACAACAATTACGGCATTCTGAACGAGCCAACGCCTGATGCCTGGGTCTCGTATCTCAAGGCACTTATGGCAATCGCAAACGGCACCGACAAGACGAGCACGACTTTACCGCCCGAGCCTGTGGTTTGAATGATTTTAGACGGAATGCTTCCGCTTATGCAGCGCGCGAATGAAAATTTATAATAAAACGATGGCTTTGATCGAAATTCTCATTTGTTAGTGGAGGCAAGGAAAGTACCCGCCTAAATCTAATCCATCAAACCGGAGTAAGCACACTCAAATGGCAAGTGGATTTTTGCACGGCGCTGAGGTTATCAACGTCACCAGCGCGAACCAAAGCGCTACGACGATTGACACGTCTGTCATCGGCATCGTGGGAACTGCGCCCTACGCAGACCCCGCTCGATGGCCGCTAAACACACCCGTGCTAGTCATGGGTGATGATACCTCCCTGATTGCAGCCTTGGCAGTAGATGCGCCTGCAAATCAGGGAGACGTGGGGACTCTCGTGCCCGCGTTCTCGGATATTCTCGATGAATGTTCGCCAGTCGTGGTGGCCATTCGCGTGGAAGCCGTTGCCTCGAATGGCGGGGAAGCAGCCTTATCTTACGACCCAGCCACGATACCTAATGTGGTAGGTGGGTTGTCCTCTGAAGGCAAATACACCGGCGTTCACTGCCTTCTTTCCGCGGAGTCGTCGGTAGGAAAGCGACCTCGCTTGCTCTGCGCCCCTGGATGGACGCATCAGGCAAGCTCGAATGGCATCATCAGCATCGCAGTCAGCAATGGCGGTAGTGGTTACACGGCTGGCACCTATCCTCTGACGATTACCGATGCGAAAGGAGCAGGCGCGACGGCCACCGTTACCGTAAATTCTGCCGGTGTGGTGGCTTCAGTAGCGGTAACTGCGAACGGTAGCGGATACACCGGAACGACCTTTTCCATGCCATCCTCTGCGGGGGCTGGTACGGGCGCGAGCTTCACGGCGACGATTGTGACCACACAGAATGCCGTAGTTGCAGAGCTTAAGGGCATTGCGGAAACGCTGGGTGCGGTGATTTACGCTGACGGACCGGACACAAACGCGGTAGACGCGATCACAGCCGCCGAAGAGGGTGGCGCACGTGTCATGCTGATCGATCCGTGGATCATCAAGGAAAACGCTTCAGGTGTGAATGACTCATTCCCGCCTTCCGCCAAGTTTGCGGCTAAACAGGCTTACGTTGACTCGACTGTTGGTTTCTGGACCTCGGTATCCAATAAGGCACTGAATGGTGTCATCGGTCTGACGCGCCCGGTTGATTTCGTTCTCGGCTCTCAGTCTTGTCAGGCTAACGTCCTCAACGCCGCGAATGTCGCGACAATCGTCCGGACTTCCAAGGGTTATACAACCTGGGGAAATCGTGCGCTCGACGGATCGTTCCTCTGCGTGACACGCACGGTCGATGTGATCAACGCATCCTTGATGTCTGCTATTCTGCAATACGTCGATGCTGGCATCACCACGAACTTCGTTACCGAAGTCGTGCAGTATGTGAACTCCTACCTCCGCCAGCTTACGGCGCTGGGGGCGATCACGGGCGGAAAATGTTGGGCAGATACCGCCCTGAACACTGCGGCGTCTGTGCAGGCTGGGCAAGTCTACTTCGATTTCGATATTGGACCGGTCTACCCCGCCGAACGCCTGACGTTCCGTAGTTCGATCAACAACGGTTACATCACCACAATCTTCAACTCGGGAACGTCAAGCTAATGGCCGGTCCTCGTCTTGTTCTGAAAAATCAGAACCTGTTTTTCTCGGGCAAGTCCTATGCAGGCAGCGTGACCGAGTGGAACCCCCCGAAGATCGCCGCCAATACGGAAGAATTCCGTGCTGGTGGCCTCGATGTTCCTATCAAGCTGACTATGGGCATGAATACGCTCGACACCGATTTTACGGTGATCTCATTCGATCCCGTCTTGCTTGGCTCCGTCTATGCCCGCGAAGGGCAGGACGCTTCTTTCATCATCCGGCAGGCATATGAGGACTGGGACGGCACTATCACCGCCCGTGAAATCATCATGCGTGGCAAGGTGACGGAAAAGGATGAAGGCACGCACAAAGCTGGCCAACAGTCCAACCTCAAGATCACGATGAACCTGCTTTACTACTCCGACACGTTCGGTGGCAGTCTGGTGGACGAAATTGATGTCATCAACATGATCTGGAACAAGGGCGGCATCGACGGCCTGGCCGACATCCGCGCCGCAATCGGCATGTAATTGGCTGGCGCGCATGGTGTGCGCCTCCCACTATCATATCAGTGAAAGAGTTTCATTTTGCCTACCGAACGCGAAATCCCCGAATATCTCACCCTCTCCGAGGACGGCACCTCCATCACCGTCAAGCTCTCTCGCCCTGTGGAACTGGATGGCGTGAAGCGCGACACCGTTGTCCTGCGTGAACCCACGGCAGGCGAGCAGAAGCGTTATCTGCCGAACTCACAGACTGCGAAGGCTATTGGGGACGCTGAAGCACGCCTCATCGCCTATCTCTCGGACGGCCTGACGCCAACCAACCTCGACGCTCTTCCCGCGCGCGACTATACGCGCCTCCTGGAAGCGTTCAGTTTTTTCACCGACTAAGCCGGGAGTACGTTCTCTCCGGCTGCATGGTGCTTGGGCGGTTCTTTCATTGGGGGCTGTCCGACTGCCTGAGCCTACCAACGTCCGAATTTCTGGACGCCATTAGTAAAATTCCGAAGGCAAAAGAGTAATGGCCGAGAAGCGCCTCAAGGCATCCATCATCATCGGCGGCCTGATGGATGGCTCGCTGCGCAGCGCCATGAGCGGGACACAGAGTGGTTTTCGCCGGATTGGCGATGCCATCTCTGGTGCCAGAAAACATGCTTCCAGACTCAATGAAGAAATCAAAGCGCTAGACTCTTCAGGTGGGTCAGTCGAGAAGCTGAAACTTAAATATGACACTCTAGCGAAGGCAATCTCACGAGCTGAGGACGCACAGAAGCGTCTTCGTTCGTCTGAGGCCCGATCTGCTCGCATTGGTGAGATCGGCTCTGGGCTTAGGTCTCGTGCTGTAGGCGTTGGTGCAACTGGTGCGCTTTTCTCGCCCATGACTATCTCGGGTGTGCGCGAAGCTCAGAAGATGGAGCAACAGACTGCGCAGATCGGTGCGCTGGGGGTGGGCGAAGACGTAACGCGAAGTGCGGTCGGTTTCGCTCGCACTGTCAAACAGTACGGCACCTCCCAAGTGGCTGCGGTCGAAATGATGCGCGACGCACTCTCCGTGTTCGGGAGTTTGACGGAAGCAAAGATCGCACTGCCTATTCTAGAGCGCGTGAGATTTGCGAACTCATCAATCTATGGTCACGAGAAGGGGGAAGAGGCCACCAAAAACTTCGTGGACATGACGCGGGTTATTGATAATCGCGGCGGCGGCAATGATTCTGCCTCGTTCAAAAGGCAGGCGGACTTCATCCAACAGGTCTACAGCGTAAGCGGTGGGCGCATAGTGCCTAAAGAGTGGCTGGACCTATCAACGCACGCGAGCATTGCAGGCAAATCGATGTCTGATGCCGCGTTCTACTATCAAAATATGCCGCTTATCAACGACATGGGTAGCGGCGCAAAGGTCGGCACGGGGCTACGGAATATCTATAGTCACGTTGTTCAGGGATCGAATACGGTTCGCGAAGTACGTGCAATGGAACGTTATCACCTGATCGGTGACGTGTCTAAGGTACAGCATGATAAGGTCGGCCAGGTAAGCCACATCAATCCCGGCGCTCTCATTGGATCGCAGTTGCTCGGATATGGGAAGAACAGCGTATTCGATCCTTACCAGTGGATGAAAAAGTATCTTCTGCCGACACTAGCAAAGCAAGGGATTACAGGCCGATCTGAAGTACTCGCAGCGATTGGCAGTATCTTGGGGGGCGGTACCGGCGGCGGCCTCATGGCCACGATGTTCACCAATCAATCGAACATAGACCGCGATACAAAAATGGCGTCTCAGGCGAAAACGGTCGATCAGAGCTACGACGCCGCAAAGCAAACGTCTGGCGGAAAGCAGGCCGGATTGCGAGCAGGGATTGATAACGCGCGGCTTGCGCTCGGTGAAAAATTACTCGGCCCCTACAAACACGCACTCGACATGGCCAACAACGCGTTAGATAAATTCAACATCTTCACCGAGCGGCATCCACGTCTTGCCCGCAACATGGCCTTGGGCATCGGTGCGATCACCGTGGGGATGCTTCTGGCTGCACCCGCTATGGTTGTGGCAGGAAGCGCATTAAACGCTTATAGCGGCTTCGCCCTGCTCGCAGCACGGAGAGAGGCCAAGCTGACGACTGCGATGCTTGAGAATGCGGCTGCGGTCGAAGCGGGGACAGTAGCAACCTCTAGGAGCGTCCGTGGCGGGGGGATGCTCAAAGCTGCTTGGGCTCCAATAGGTGGCATCTTCCGTGGGCTCGGTGTGGCAATCGGAGCATTATTTTCCCCTATAGGCGTCTTGGGCGTTGCCCTCGGCGCGGCGGCATTGATGGTCTACAAATACTGGCAACCGATCTCGACGTTCTTCCAGGGAGTCTGGAAAGGCATCCAAGAAGGTCTTGGGCCGCTTGGCCCGTCCATCACGGCGACATTTCAGCCCATCGTGGGCGTCATTAAATCCGTCTGGGGCTGGTTCACGAATTTGCTTCAGCCGGTTCATCTAACGAAGGATGGAGTGGATAAGGCGACAGCCAGCGGCGAGGCTTTCGGGAAGATCGTCGGGAGCGCCATCAAGAGCGTAGTTGGGTGGCTCGAAAAGGCCGTGGGATACTTCTCATGGATTGGCGAGCATGGCGCTTCTATTTTCAAGAACGTGTCCTCGAAGGCGTCGAGCATTTTCGGCCACCTGATTGGCTCTGGCAAATCTACCGATGATCCCAGCAAATCGCCCGTCTTCAAACCGTCTCCACAGCCTCAATACGCCGAGTTTCCGGAGTTGCCCGCCCTATCGAACGACAACCGGAAGACATCGACCCATCATCACACCCACCAGCACAACTATCAAATTCACCAGCAACCAGGCGAGTCGTCAGATGAACTTGCCAATCGCATTCATCGCAAACAGTTAGCGTCACAACAGATGAGAACTCCACTTTATGACGGACCAGACTAATGGCGATTAATCTCATATCAGGCGGCCTTGCGTGGGGAGAGAGCCGCCTACCCGTAGGTGGTGTCGCGATTGCGGAAGCAATAAACGCTTTCCTCGGCGGAAGTAATTCCGCGAACGCGCCCGTCATGCTGATGCTGGGAAACTTCAAGTTCTCCCTCAATACCGCTCCGTTTTCTGAGATGACGCGCACTACCGCAGCATCATGGGGGACCATTCCGCGCTTCGGGCAGTACGATGCGATGCAATTCACGGGGCCGGGACCTGACACTGTTGAACTTCCTGGGGTGATCTACTCTGAAAAATTTGGCTTCCCGGCATCTATAGATCAACTCCGGTCAATGATGATGGCGGGGCAACCCGAACGATTAATTCTTGGAGACGGGTCTATCGTTGGCGCGTGGGTCATTATTGGCATCCGAGAGTCTAAAACCAACTTTAATTCGACGGGCTCGGCGCGGCGCATCGAGTTCACTGTGAGCCTCACGAAATATGCAGACGTATAAAACGCAAGCCGGGGACGTGCTTGATGGCATCATTTATCAGGTGTTCGGCTACTGCAACGATGACGCCTTGGCGCAAGTTTATGCTCTGAACCAGAACCTTGCCAATTCTGGTCCGATTTTTCCGGTAGGCGTGACGATCATCCTACCCGCTTCCATCCAGGCTACAGCACCGAACACGGGAGTGATCTCCCTATGGGACTAAAGCCACGCTTCAGGATCACAGCGAACGACACAAGCATCACCGACGATCTTGTGACCCGCTTCGTATCCCTTCGTCTGAATGATGAAACTGGTTTCATGTCCGACGATCTGGAAATCGTTCTAGCAGACCATGACCCTGCGGCGAGGATCGCGCGGCCTGTCACCGGCGCGCTTCTGAGGTTAGCTCTTGGATACGACAATCAGCTTACCGACAAGGGGGCGTTTGTCGTCTCGGGTGCAAGCCGTGGCGCAGAAAAAGGCGGCGTGAGAACCCTCACAGTTCGTGCTCATGCCGCACCCTACGATAACACGCCAGGTGGTATTACAGACTTCCAGACGCAACTGACGCGTTCTTGGTCTGACGGCATCACCATAGGTGCGATGGTCAAGACAATTGCTGCGGCTCATCAAATGCAAGCCGTCGTATCGCCTTTTCTAGCCAGCGTGCAGCTTCCGCACATGGACCAAGTGGAAGAGAGCGACATATCGTTCCTGGTTCGTCTGGGGCGACTATATGACGCAATAGCGAAGCCCGCAGGCGGCAAGCTCCTGTTTTTGGCACGTGGACTTTCTCAGACTGCGAGCGGTGCAGCACTGCCTGTGATCAATCTTACCGAGAGCGATGTATCACGCTGGAATTGGGACGAAGACCGTAGGGAGGCACCTGGAACAGTCGTCACCAAATATCACATCCCCAAGAGCGCGAAGACTCACGCGGTCAGCGTGGGCAGCGGCAACCCTGTCCGCCTGCTTAAGCGCCGGTTTCGTACGCAGGCAGAAGCAAAGGCCGCCGCCATGGCCGAGATGTCACGACGAGCGCGGGGGGCGATCAGGTTGGAAATCGAAATGCCAGGTAATGCCGAGATTACGGCTGAAGCAACGCTCAATTTGGACAGCACATTCGGCCCCGACGTGTCAGGGGTGTGGCTGGTAAACAATGTTGTGCATGAGCAGGGTAAAGACGGTTACAAGACACACGCTCGGGCAGAACGCCCGAACTCTGATCCATCTGTCTCGGCTTATCTAAACGGCACTGTCAATGATACGATCTTGGTACCTCCCGTGAACACCAATCCTGGCGCTCATCGGGTGACGGATGGGTATTGAAAGTAGAATTAGGAAACTCTTTCGAGCCGCAAGATACTTAAGTGGTCTTCCCCACCCTGGACCTCAACAGCTTTATTTACCTCAATATATTCATGCTCATAAAGGAACGTCACGGCGTTCTGAAGGGAACGAACGATGCTTTGGTCATATTCTTTCTTGTTGTAAAAATGAGTCTTACCCATCCCTCTTTCGACGAGGATATAGATTCCGTCAATACTCTCATCATCGTCATAAGGCTTCACGCAGACGATCTTTTTGGGATCGATTATCTCATTTTCGTGCGAGTGCCCCCAAATCAAGTGCCCATCCTTTGGCACTTCACGTACGGCCCGCCATAACGCAGTATCAAGGCCCATCGCTTCGATACGGTCATCAGAATATCCTTCACGGGCAATTTTTTTACCCTGCGGATCATATACCTCAACCAAGAAATTTAGAGTCATGCATAGCTCCTGATTGTGTGACATCCTCCAAGAAGCCATACCCGGAAATACTTAGCAACAAGTGAAGCCGGGATTTCTCCCGGCCTCGGCGTCACACCAGTCGCATTTTTGCAGCGCGTACCTTGATAATCAAGCCGTCCAGATCGCGCTTGACGTGATACCATGCGCCTCGGAGCGTATCCTCAATCTTTAGGATTTCTCCCTCAAATTTCTTCTCACCGCGCATGGTGGCAGCTACAACGCGCTGCCCGATATCGAATGTGTTCATCATCTCTTCCTCACCTCAGAACGGGATTTCGTCGTCCAGATCGCCACCCGGAGCGTCCCAGCCTCCGGTATTATTGCTGCCCGTGTTGCGCGATGACGTGCTACTCTGGCCACCACTCTCGCCTGTGGAACTCAGCATGACGATGTCGCCTTTGTATGCGGTCATGACGACTTCGGTGGTGTATCGATCCACGCCGCTTTGATCGGTCCACTTGCGAGTCTGCAATTGGCCTTCGAGAAAGACCTTGCTGCCCTTCTTCAGAAACTGATCAGCAATCTTCGCCAGGTGCTCGTTGAAGATCACGACGCGGTGCCACTCGGCGCGCTCTTTCGGCTCGCCGCTCTGCTTGTCTTTCCACTTCTCGGTTGTGGCGACGGTCAGATTCACGATCAATGATCCGGACTGTGTTCTACGTGACTCGGGATCTTTCCCCAGATTACCAACAAGAATTACCTTGTTAACTGAATGAGCCATTAGGCGTCGTTCCTTGAGTTTATCAAAAGCTGATTGGTTTTGTTCTGCATCGTCTCGTATCGGAGGATTGCTGTTGGCGATGTGTTCACATCAATCCCCTGAAGCGTCACTGGATGGCGGCGTCATTCAGGGTCTTGGCATCGCTCGCCTGAGTTTCCCGCCTCTTGTCGAATGCCTCGGCCTCGGCTTTCAGCTTCGTATGCCGCCCATCTGCCTCAAGGAGCTTGCGTTCACGCTCCGGCGTCTTCATCCATGCATTGCGATAAGCCGCCACGCCCTCACGTACGATATGACGCAAGGCGTGATATGCGGCCTCAGTGGCTTTATCCTCGGCCTCGGCCCCATCGACCCACTGCCGGACGGCGAAACCGTCTGCACTGGTGATGTATCCCTTCCCACGTCCGAGATGCGGTGCCAGCTCCTCGGGACACTTCATCACATCCTGGAACTTCCCCATCCCGTCCATCAGCATTGATGCCGACATTTCGAACATGAGGTTTTTCTCGCAGATCGGCAGGATACCGAGGGAGCGCGGGTTCTTGCTATCCGAAGTGTCGATTTTCTCGCGGGCGCGGACGCATAGGATCACGTGCATCCCTGCGGCAAGCATGGAATTAACGAATTCCTTGTGGTGTTCCTTTGGCTCTTTCCATGCGCCAACACCACGGCCACGCTTTGCCAATTCCAGGCACCCACCGTCACCCTCCCACAGGTGGGAATAGCTATCGATGACCAGAACCTCTACGCCAGCCGCTTGAAACTCTTTCACAGCCTGCGCATAACGCTGGGGCGTGAAGGGCGCGTCCAGATCGCCAATGAGGAACGGCTCATCAGTCGGGTGCGTGGCGTGGCGGTGCAGCACATCTGCGTACAGCGATCCTCGGCGGTTTTCAGTGTCTACGAAACCAAGCTTCGACGGCTGATATCCAGCCAGTCCGTACCCGAACTCGATAGCCGTGCGCGTCTTGCCGCTCCCGCTCGTTCCGGCGAGTGCTATAATAAGACGCGCGCCTTTGCGCTTAGCCTGACGAATGTTGAGGATATTTGCCATTTTATACCTTAGCCGCGATACGGCTCATGAAAGACGGGGGCATTTCGAGCGTCTGCACGCCGGGGAAAACACCCTTATCGAGACAATCGGCATAGAGACGCAGACACCTGCGCACTTCGCGCGCGCCTTCCTCTTTGACTTCAGTCGGAAGCGTGTAGACCTCGACCGGATAGCGCCCCGCTGAACGGGTTTTGCCGACTGCGACGAACAGGAATGCTTCCAGGTCTTCGCCTGTTACGGCAGCATACCCTTGGGAATAGTAGGCGTCCTGCACGTAGTAGCGATAATCGACAGTGGAATAATGAAACTGAGCCAGTTTATCCGTCGATTTCAGATCGACGAACCAGCGCATCTTCGTCAACTCCCGATCCGGGCGGCATCGGCACTTCACGCCCGTTTCGGCATCAGTCCAGAAGTAAGACCGTTCGGCCACCCCTTCTGCTTCGATGATCTTGCGAACGATTGGGTGCGCCAAAGCACTTTCGCGAGTGAGCATCAGCGCAGCGTAGTCCGCATCCGATAAGATGTTCTTGCCAGTGTGTTCTTCTGCGAATGCGGCGGCCTCGGCTTTACCGGCATTCGTCCGCCGATTGAATTCCGGCTCGCGGACGTAAGTTTCTCCAAACACTTCAGGTTCCAGAATAAGCGCGTGAAGAGCCGTTCCGAAGTCGAACGCCTTGACGGCATCCTCGTCACGCGGAGCATTCTTTGACCATTCAAGAAGAGCCGGTGAACGTGCAATGTGGTCCAGTTGGCTTTTCGAGATCGCCTCATGCGCATGATAAGCTGCATTCGGCAGTCCGTCTTTATAAAACGCGCTGTCGTTCAAAGTAACCTCACCTTTTGTAAGGCTATCATGCCGATAGTATTTTATAACTCCACTAACAAATGAGAATATATCTTCAATAACGACACATATATAACTTCCTGATCGTCATTCCTTTCAATATATTCGAAGGATGGCAATTTGCTTGAGACCCTATCAGGAAAGAGTTTCGCATGAAGTAGGCGCGATCCTTCGTGAAGGCGTGCGCCGTGTGCTCGTGCAGATGTCCACGGGTGCAGGGAAAACAGTTCTGGCCTCGCATTTTATCGAACGAGCGCAGGCAACTGGGCGGCGTATATTTTTCCTCTGTCACCGCATAGAGCTTGTGGCTGGCACTAGCGGGACACTTGAGCGATACGGCATTTCGCACGGCGTCATTGCCGCCGGCTATGCTGCAAATCCAGAGGCTCTTATCCAGGTTTGCAGCATCGATACTCTGAAGACACGACTGGGCGACGTTCCGACGCCGTGGGCGATAATCGTAGACGAGACCCATCATTGCCGTGCAGCGGGGTGGGAGCAGGCAATCAGCCACTTTGTAGACGCCGGGTCCATCCTTATTGGCCTGACCGCAACACCCAAGCGTCTTGACGGGCGCGGCCTTGGCGCTTTTTTTGATAGTATCGTTCTCGGTCCGCAGACGGCAGACCTGATCACTTCCGGGCATCTCTCAGGCTTCCGGCACTTCATGCCCGATGCTCCTGACAGATTTCTTGTTGGCGATCCTGTAGCTCATTGGCAGCGCCGCGCGGTTGGACTGCGATCTGTGGGTTTCGCAAAAGACACCGCTCATTCGCGCCGGATAGTAGAGCAGTTCAATGCGGCGGGCGTCCCTGCGGCGCATCTCGACGCCAACACCCCGAAGGAAGAGCGCCGCAACACCATTCGCGCTTTCGCCGATGGTCATATACTGGTCCTGATTAACGTTGACCTGTTTGGCGAAGGGTTTGACTTAGCGGCGGTTGCTGGCCGTCCCGTCACAGTTGATTGCGTCATGTTTTATCGGCGCACCAAATCTCTTTCTCTCTACCTGCAATGGGCTGGCCGCGCTCTCAGACCCGCGCCAAACAAAACCGCAATTGTCCTCGACCATGCCGGGAACTGGTATCTCCATGGAGATATCGACGCTGTGCGTGAATGGTCCCTTGGCGACGATACCGGCAAGATCGCGAAGCCAGCCGAGCGCGCGCCGATCACGTGCCTGAATGCTTCGGCCAGGCGCGTTTCCCGTACCCTAAAACGTGTGAAACTGTTTACCCGGACGGCGAACGCTGCGGACACTCCTTCGAGAAGCAAATCAGGGAAATCGAGCAGAAAATTGCGGAAGGCGAGTTGCGCGAAAAGACCCGTCAAGAACGCGAAGCTCAGAGAGCAGATCAGAAAAGAGAAGAATTTGAAGCCGACAGCCTGGCCGATCTCACCAGACTGGGCCGTGAGCGCGGCTACAAAGACCCACACAAGTGGGCGTTCATGAAATGGTCAAATAGACGCCGGAAATCACGGTTAGCGGCATAACGGAAAGACATACGAACACATGATCCCCGACAGCGTTATTCATGACGCGATCAAGGAAACTGGCAGTCATACGAAAGCCGCTGCCAAGCTTGGCGTGAACCGTCGCACAATCGACAAGCGCGTGCAGACTTGGCGCAAGCGCGGCTTCTCTCCTGAGCACGATCTGACCCATTCCGTTCCGGACGGCTTTCGCCTCAAGGGTGCGTCAACGCTCTATGACGAGAATGGCATCAAGCGTCTTCAGTGGGTCAAGTCGCAGATTGATCCCGAACGCATGGAGCAGATCACGAGGGCAGCACTTGAGGAGATGGCCCGCAAGCTGCCTCGCGAGAAACCGCGTGCAGCCCCTGCGGTAGCCTTGGACGATCTGGCAACATGCTACGTCCTTACGGATTTTCACCTTGGAATGTTATCGTGGCATGAGGAGACAGGCGCGGACTGGGATATCGGCATCGCATCTGACCTCATGACCCGCTGGTTTGCCTCGGCTATCAGCAAATCACCAGCATCAGGCGTCGGTATCCTTGCGCAGATAGGGGACTTGCTCCACTGGGATGGTCTCGAAGCTGTCACCCCAGCAAGCAAGCATGTTCTCGACGCTGATACACGTTTTCAAAAGGTGGTTCGCGTGGCCATCTCCTCATTACGTCGCATTATAGCGGCGATGCTGGAAAAGCATGGGACAGTGTATGTACTCAATGCCGAGGGAAATCATGACCTGCGTCATCCGTCTGGCTTCGGGAGATGCTGGCAGTCATCTACGAAAATGAGCCTCGCGTGACTGTGGAGCGATCACCTGACCCGTTCTACTGCTTCGAACACGGTGACGTTTCGCTCTTCTTTCACCACGGTCACAAGGTGAAGCCTGGGCAAATCGATAAGGTCTTTGTCGCTAAGTTCCGCGACGTGTTCGGCAGAACGAAGCATTCATTCGCGCATATGGGGCACCTTCACCACATCGACGTGAAGGAGAGCAGCCTTATGATTGTAGAGCAGCATCGCACGCTTGCGGCCAAAGACGCTTACGCTTCCCGTGGCGGCTGGCTATCTGGTCGATCAGCCTGCGCAATCACCTACCACAGGAAGCTAGGCGAAGTTGAACGCTTGACGATTTCACCCGACGCTGTGTCTTGAAAGGGATTCGCGGAGGGCTTCATTAATCCGCGTCTGCCAACCAGGACCAGAGCCACGAAACCGGTCTACAATATCCGCGTCCAAGCGGAGCGTCACTTGACGTTTCCCGCCTGGCGTCGGCGGCCTACCTCTACGAATGACTTTGTCGCCCTCCATGATGGTGGCGCTCTCGAAGAATGCCTCCGTTAATTCGGGGGCGTCATCTGGGTCAACCCATGTGGCTTTCCCAGTGGGTGATTTCCTTGGCATGTGCATACCTCATTGAAATGATACGGCGGTACGCGCCTCGTTCGGTCCACACAACCACGACAAGACGCTCATTCAGAAATCCTGCGGTGATAAAGCGGTCTTCCCCATAGTTGACGCGCGTATCCGCGAGTGTGGCCGTGCGACCAGAGAAGACCTTATCCGCATCTCTGAAATCGAGGCCACGCTCTTTCAGGGTCGCGTCTCGCTTCTTGGGGTCGAACTCTATCTCCATGAGTATTTTGTAGCTACAATTTGAGCGCGTCAATTATTATGTAGCTACATAAGTTGGAATTTTTGGGCGGTCATCCGTCCCGATCCCGCGCAACTGATATGTAAGGATTGCCATCGCATTCCACATGACATGAGCCATGTGGAGACGCCCCGACTCTGGGTCTCGATCCTCTCCCTTCATCCATGCTGACAAGTGCCGCATCAGCGATGCTTGGCAGGCCATCCAGCTCATGCCCTTTTCCCAGTTCCGCTCTGAGTACTTTTTTGCGCCCATCGTCAGAACGGCGACGAGTTCCTCCACAGGATCAGGGGGAAGCAAATCGAAGCGGAGCTTGCCTTCGTTGAACCTCAACGCGCCTTCGATCATGATCTAGCTCCCTTGATTGCTGCCCATACACTGCGACCGTTGAAGGCTCGACGAAGAACATATTGGCGAGCGATACTCACGGCAGTGAAGATCGCGGTGATCTCCAAATTCTCCCTGAGCGGCATGGGAATGCCGAAAGCCGGGGCCACGATGCCCCAAGTTACGAAAGATACCACAAATCCAATTGCGGTATTGGTCAGAGCCTCCATGAGGCTATCGATTTTGTTCTGCATAAGTTCCCCTAGGTTCCACCTAGGATACGGCTTCGACTAGACTTTCCCACTTACACCTGAGATTACTTCTGAGTCCGCTCAAAACGGTTTGACAAAGTGGCGCTAAGTCATTGATTCTTCTCTAGAACGCGCAATAGGTTAGACAGTGTAAGTTATTGAAATCATTATAATATCGAGTCCCACCCGGTTCACCACCTCCCTCAAAAGCCCGGAAGACAGCCCTTTCGCAAAGGTGTTTTACACTTTTCCGGTCTTGCTTTCCGCTTCGGTAAACGCCACCGCAACGCGCGCAAGGCGTTCCTGATTGACGGCGCGCGTGTCTTTCTGGACGGCTCAGGAATAGAGGTAACCACGCGGCAGATCGGTGATGTCACGTCGATTGGGTCGTGGCCCTCGTATGAAGCCCCTCGTCGGTGGAGCCTGAAATTCGGCGCAGCCCACGCTCGCTCCCTGCAACGCAAGCGGGCCAGAGCCTCTTCTGTTCATGCCAAAATCAGGCGGCTTATCCCAGTCAATGTTGCAGCATCCATTAGGAAACAGCACATGCCTCAGTCATCATCGCCGGCATCCCAGACGACCCCGCTTACCTATATGCGGAGCAAAATGGATGAAGCCGATACGATGTTCAAGGAAGGTCTGGCTGATATTTCCCAGCCTTCCGATCTAACGCAGCTTGCCGGCAAACTGTTGGATCTCTGCAATGACGTGTCTGATCATCTTGCGCATATCTGCGCGGTAAAGCCCGTCGCTTGTCACAACGGATGCGACATATGTTGTAAAAGTCTTATCCAGATCAATCCGATTTTCGCACGCCTTGCGCTGGAACATGCGCGGGACATTTTTACCCAAGAACGCCTGGAACAGCTTCATCAGAGACTTGTTGAAGGCACGCCGTTTTGTCCGTTTCTGTTCGACGGTTCGTGTTCTATCTATGAAAAACGTCCGATGGTTTGTCGCGGATATTATAGTCTAGACATTTCCATGTGCCAGACCGGTATCTTCTGCGAAGGTGAGACGGGCTATCAGGGAGATGACGGGCACGCGGCGCATCAATACAGAATCTTCCTCTTTGTTCTGGAAAAACGCATCGAAGAAATCGAAAGAGGATTTGGAATTGAGCCCGGGCCGGTCTTCTTGCACGAAGCTGTACGGGACCTGTGGAGCGAGCGAGTCCACGGGTGATGTCTGTGCTGGGTGATGTCACGTAGACTGTGACGTGTTGGACGCGAGCGATGAGAGCGTCATGGGTGAGCTACAAACAGCACCAATTTCCTTGTGAGCTTATCGCCCATGCGATTTGGCTGTATTTCCATTTTCCGCCGAACTTTCGTCTTGTAAAAGAAATGCTCCTCGAGCGGGGCATTATCGTCTCGTAGGAGACAATCCGTCCGTGGAGCCTAAAGTGCGGCGCTGCCTATGCCCGCTCCCTACGTCGCAAACGAGCCATGCTCTGCGATATCTGGCACCTTAACGAGGTGCAGATCGTAATCCGGGGCAAGCCTCACTGGCTGTAGCGGGCAATCGATCAGGACGGTAATTTGTCTGATTTGAAACGGCTCACTTCTGTGAGCGCTCCCTTACTCCGGCGGCAGCGGCGAACACGCAACTCCGGTGGCCCGCCCGAGCACGATCAAACGCCGTGCGGCCACGGCACCTCCTGCCATGTCACCGGCAACATGCGTCAGAAGCGGACTGCTCAGAACCGCATGGGCCGCCGTGTTGACCGCGGCCTCGGTAACCGCCGTGGCCGTAGCCGACAGAGCGGTGCGCCGCAGCAATCCCAGCGTTGCCAGCAATCCCGGCCGCACCCCGTAAAGTGTTGCAATTTGCCGGATCAAGCGTACGGCACGCCATGTGATCAGAAGAACGACAAGCGCTGGTGCCGGTGTTGCCGCCATGCCTGCCACGACCTGTATCGCCGCCCGTCGGCTGAACGCATCAGCCTGAGCCCGTAGCCGACTTTCCACCCCCGTACGCAACAGGGGCAGCACCGCATCAGGATCGTTCAGCGCATCGAGTGCTGGACGAAGCGCCTCTCCATTATCGATTTCGGCCAGCCAGCGTCGCGCAGCATGAACCGGGTGGCCGCATCGGTCGAGACAAGATCACGGCGTATCGCGTCCACGGCGCGCAATCGCGCTAGCCCAAGCAATTCGCGACCGATACCTGTCAGAACCAGTCCGAAGCCAAGAACCGCAATGCCCAGGGTCAACCAGCCAAGCCAGGCTGCACGCGCAAACTCGGCCGCAACGAAATTCCCCGTTGCAACGCCGGCAAATCCCAGCGCCAGGACAGCAAAGCCGGACAACACCAACGTCGATGTTCGCAAACCGAGAGACCGGCCGACCGGCATGACCTGCGGTGGCGGCCCAAGATCGAGACGAGGAGCATGATCCTCCTCTTTTTCGATACGCGGCTGTATCAGCAGTTTATCGCCCGTCACAGCAGGTCCTCCAGCAGAAACCCCAGCAGGGCATCGAGACCGATATTCGGGATTCCTCCCTTTCCGTCGGAGCGTATCCGTGCCGGTTCGAAAGTCGGCAGTGCGAGAAAAGGATGCGTCCAGAAGGCCTGATCCGGCGGCGTGTCTGGCACCTCCCCCGGATAGGAGCGCGTCATGCTGTCATCGCCCAACCGCCGTCCGCGCACGGCCGAAACAGGGTGACCGTCCAGTGACCAGACAAAATCCTCTGTGCACCGTGCAGCGGCCACCGCAAAAACTGACCGCTGGGCGTTCCCCACCAGTGTCGGCTGATCTGTCCCGGTGCGGGTCAGCACATCCATCAAGCGTCGAAGATTTCCGCGCTGCCGTTCGGAAACATGATCGGCCTTGCTGGCGACATAAGCCACACGCCGGATCGTGCGTGACGGCAAACGGCCTTGAGCCAGAGCACCGATGGTCTGAAGCCAGGAGCTTGCCACCGCAAGGACGAGGCGGCAGCAGACAAGGCGTCGCGGGCATCTTCAAAAGCCTCACTCCCCTTATGCAGCGCCCCAAGGAGGTCCGCCAGAACCACCAGACGGTCGATCTGACCGAATAACGGCGCCACAAGCCCCGTACGCACCGATGCACGATAGGCCTCATAACGCTGCTCGAGCAAGCTGCATAACCCGGCGCGGCGATCCATCGGGAAAAATGCCATCCATGGCGGCTGTGGGCCGGGTCCGGGCATCAGAAACCGTCCCGGTTGCAACCACGAAAGACCGTGTTCGATCCGAAGGCTCGTCAACGCGCGAACGAATAAATCATGACCGCTTTGCGCCAGCGCGTCGGATGCCTCGACCGAAACCGGCAGGGCGTCGGCAAACTGAAGAAACGCGCGAACCGCATCTGTGTCAGGACCTGCGCGCAAACGTGCCAGTATGGCCCGCGACCAGACGTCGAAATTCTGGGTCAACATCGGCAGATCGAGCAGCCATTCCCCCGGATAATCGAGAAATTCCAGCCTGATTTTTCGTGCGGGCAAACCGGGCCGACCGACTTCCAGATCGAGCGCAAGCAAGGCGGTCGCATCGGTACGATCGGGCCAACGTGGCGGGTCCGCCGCAAGAGCCGCCATGTTCGCAGCGAACGGAAAACGCGGCAGCGAGCTTGCCCCTGCTTCCGCCAAACGCGCACGCCTGATCCGGCCGCCGAGGGCACCCGGTGTCAGTACGGTCGCCGCCAATGCCGTCAGCAGCACCGTCTTGCCCGCGCGAGCAAGGCCCGTGACACCAATCCGCACCGTGCGCGGGCGCCACCAGTCCAGAGGGTTACGTTTCAGCTCGCTCAACTGTCCCGGCAGGTCAAACCAGCTTTGCGGGGCCTCTCCAGCAGTCGACGCGGGGAGTGCAGGGTCGTGGGGTAGATCGCTCGCCATACCTATACTCCCCGGAAAGCCGTTGATCGTCAGTCTAGTGTGTGGCTGTAGGCCGAGCATGGCAAGCGCCCGGCGGACCATCAGAGAAACGCATCAAGTCGCCCGCGGTGCCCGACTTCATCAATGAAAACGGTGAATCACAATGCGCCTTCAGTGTCACCCTTCGTGTTAAAGTTCAGTGGAAATGCTCTAGCGGCGGCGACTTGACGCGGGTCGACGTGGCGCGGGAGATCCTCGAGGCCCTGTCCGGTGAGGGATGATGTCACGTTAAGTGCTGCGTGTTAGACGCGGGTGATGAGAGCGTCATATGTGAGCTACAAACGGCACCGCCCACAGGATGACCTCACCCCGAAAATTCCGCTCCTCGAAGTCGCTCATCCAACACGCCTCACGCCAAAACCGGTAGCGATCTCAAACAAAGGAACCAAATTTGCAACAGAGCCTCAAAAACAACAGGCATGAGCCGATTTAATCAGAAAAAAAGTCTCCATTAAAACCAGAGCAATTCATTCAGAGGCTTTCTCTTAGTGAGCACAGACTCTGATTGCACCTATCGGATCGTTATTATATCGTTATGATGTCGACATCGACCCAAGTATGAAAGGGCCTGTCTCTATGAATAATAATTCATATATTTTCAACGCACAGTATCCAGCACTTACTTCCATTGTATTCTATGTTTGTTGTGTTGGCAGCAATCTTAGAGAGCGAGAGATTTTCGTATCTTAGTCTCCGACTTATTAATCGCAATTACTGACGCTGGCGTTGTTTTTTGCATAGGAAAATTATCATGAGCGAATTACAGAAGTTCCAGCCGATTATATTTATAGTTCTAACTGTTGTTTTCTTCTCCCCAACAATATTGGGATTTTTACTAAGGAGGAACCTTAAAGAATCTTTATCAACAAATATTGTATTGGGTTTTACATGGGTTGGGTGGATTGCTTCTATAGCCTGGAGCATAACTGGGGATGATACAAGGATCAAACGTCTAATCAGAGAGCAATCTTTCAATAAAAAACTCGCAATGATAATTGCTTTCGTTTTATTAGAAGTTTTTATGATTTCTTTACTTTAGAAATTATAAAGTATTTCGTGTCTTTTAAAGACTTTCCGGGGAGCTGGTTCGATGGTGATGCCACGCTAACTGACGTGAGGTAGTCGACGCCCGGGGGATGGGTATTCAGGCGCTGAGAGCGGTCCACCTTGCTCCGTTGGGCGAGAGCCCCGAGACGATGGACGTGCCGGGAAAGAGCAGTGGTGATGGACGCGGATGGGACAAAGAGATTGCGGATGGCTGAGAAGACGGAGACGAAGCGCTGAGACCCGCCTGGTGAATGAAACCTTTGCATGATGCGTTCGCGTTTTGGCAACGGCAGATGGCTGTTCTCCGCCCGGTTGTTCAACCCGCTATGCGAGAGACGTTGGATCGAGAGACCAAGTTTGCGTCTAGCTGATCCGTAGGATTTGAGCTTGTCTGTGATCATGCGCATAGGCCGCAAACCCTGCCGTTTGAGGAGCCGGGTCAACAAACGCCTTGCCGCTTTGGTGTTCCGACAGGTTTGTAGGATCTCGTCGAGAACATAACCATCCTGATCGACTGTGCGCCAGGCGTCGTCACGCCCGGAGACTACATCGCGAAGTGCCGCTCCTGACGTTCCGAGATTCTTCATTCCTCATGAGCGTTCTTACCGCTCTCGATCGGTCGGCACGGCGCATCGGACGTCCTTATGCTGTCGAGAATACGGATCTGAGCGCGCAGGTCGCGGCAACGCAGATAATGTCTCGCCCCTTCGACCAGAAGGCAGAGTAAGAAGAAAGCCAGAAAAAAGAGCGCGATAAGCGCACTCATATCGCCGTCAGTCATGCTGCAGCTCCTGTCTGATACAGGATATATGTTTGTCAGGAAAACATATTGAGCGCAAGCACTATGTTTGTTATACAAACTTAAATTGCTACTGAAGATTTTATCGCTGCTTAGGCAGGCGCACCCCACCAAAGTGCCACTAAATACCGCAACTGAAATTGCCTCGAACCAACTTAATCAGCCGGCCTTAGATGAGCTCGTTTTTTCAGCCAGTTCCTCGGCGATGGTGAACATGGCAACTCTCTGTCCTGCGTTCATGGCCCGCCACATGCAAAGAAGCGATCTTTCATCAGTGTCTCCAGCGAGATCACGGGTGCTATCGACTTCGGAGAGCGAGAGGCCAGTAAGATAGTCGAGAGAAACACCGTAGAATTCGGCGAGCTTGAAGGCTGCCTCGACGCTGATCCCAGTTTTGCCACCCTCTGCATTAGCGACGTGTGATCGTGAGACGTCCGCTGCCGCAGCTACATCCGCCTGGGTTAATCTGGTTCCCAGTTCAGCGGATTTGCGCAGGCGAACTGCCTGCAATCGCTGCGCCATGATTTTTCTATCGAACATGATCACATTTTAGCGCAACCAACTTTGAATTGAGTGTGCCTCACAAACAAAACGCTTGTGGATGGTTATGTTTGTGTGACACACTTTTAGATCGGTAATTCGAGATCTGCCTTCACTTCTTCCATGACGGTATAAGTGTGCGTCTGTCGCACCCCCGGCAATCGCGTGAGGGTTTTCCCTAAAAATGCGCGATAAGCGTTCATATCCCGTACACGCGCCTTGATCAGATAGTCGAAGCCTCCAGCAACCATATAGCACTCGCTAACCTGCGGGATCGCCTGCACAGCTTTGGCAAATTGCTCGAAAATATCTGCACTGGTTCGGTCAAGCGTCACCTGCACAAAGACAAGCAGACCCAAATTGAGAGTCTCAGGGTCGAGACGCGCCATATAGCTTTTGATGACGTCCGATTGCTCAAGCTTGCGGACGCGTTCCAGAGTGGCCGCAGGGCTCAGATTGACCTGCCGGGACAACTCGACATTCGTCACACGGCCGTCTTTCTGCAAAACCCTGAGAATCCTGCGGTCGATCTCGTCGAGCACCATAACCCACCCCGAATATAGTTCATCAAAACGCTGATAGGCGAAATTATATAAGGTTGAGGCGATATTCTTCCATAGCTCATTTGGTTATCTGATCCTTAAGGGATCATAAATAACCCATAACGATATAGGCTTGCATGAACGCTCCTTTCTCTGCCTTTCGCTCGCTCGTCCCCGAACGCTCCGCCCTGCGCCAGGCGATTACGGACAATACTCGTGCAGCAGAGACAGAGCGCGTCGCCCTGCTTTCAGAACAGGCCGTTCTTACCCCCGATCAGCCGGCAGGCCCATGAAACAGCCCGACAACTGGTCGAGGCACTGCGCCGCAAAGGCACGCCCGGTCTCGTGCAGGGACTGATTCAGGAATACGACCTTTCCTCACAGGAAGGGGTCGCCCTCATGTGCCTCGCCGAGGCACTGCTCCGCATCCCCGACACCGCCACACGCGATGCCCTGATCCGGGACAAGATCGCGAGCGGCAACTGGCATGGCCATATCAGCAAGGGAACACCGCTTTTCGTCAACGCGGCCACATGGGGCCTCATCGTCTCCGGCGGGTTTCTCTCCACCACCGAGACAAAGCGTCTGCCAAAGGTGCTCGACACCCTGATGAAGCGTTGTGGCGAGCCCGTCATCCGGCGCGGCGTCGATATGGCTATGCGCCTTATGGGCGAGCAATTCGTCACGGGCCAGACCATCGACGAAGCGCTCAAGAACGGTCGCAAGCTCGAAGAAAAAGGCTTCCGCTACTCCTACGACATGCTTGGCGAAGCCGCGATGACGGCCGATGACGCCGCGCGCTACTATCGGGATTACGAGAAGGCGATTCACGCCATTGGCAAGGCCGCCAACAGTCAGGGCGTCTATCGAGGGCCCGGAATTTCCATCAAGCTCTCCGCCCTGCATCCGCGCTATACGCGGCTGCAACGCGAACGCGTCATGACCGAATTACTGCCACGCGTCACCGAGCTCGCGCGTCTGGCCTGCGCCTATGATATCGGCTTCAATATAGACGCCGAAGAAGCCGACCGTCTCGAACTCTCCTTGGACCTGCTCGAAGCCCTCTGCTTCGACGAGACGCTCAAAGGCTGGAAAGGCATCGGCTTCGTCGTTCAGGCCTATCAGAAGCGCGCGCCCTTCGTGCTGGACTGGATCATCGATCTCGCCAGACGCAGCGAGCACCGCATCATGCTGCGCCTCGTGAAGGGCGCTTACTGGGACAGCGAAATCAAGCGCGCCCAGACGGACGGACAAAGCGATTTTCCAGTCTATACGCGCAAGCTCCATACCGACATCGCCTATATCGCCTGCGCAAAAAAGCTCCTCGACGCACCGGACGCCATCTTCCCGCAATTTGCCACGCATAATGCCCAGACGCTGGCCAGCATCTACGCCTATGCAGGTCCGGACTTCACGGTCGAACGCTACGAATTCCAATGCCTGCACGGCATGGGAGAAGCGCTCTACAACGAGGTCGTCGGTCCCCAGAAGCTCTATCGCCCCGTCCGCATCTATGCGCCTGTCGGCACACATGAGACCCTGCTGGCTTATCTTGTGCGACGCCTGCTCGAAAATGGCGCCAACTCCTCTTTCATCAACCGCATTCAGGATGAATCGATCTCGGTTGATGAGCTGAGCACCGATCCGGTCACGCTCGCCCAAAGCGAGCCAGCCCGTCTGGCCATTCCTCTACCAGCCGCGCTCTATGAACCTGAGAGACGCAACTCCAGCGGCATCGATCTCTCGGACGAAAATTGCCTGAAGACGCTGGCGGAGGTCTTCACCGCATCGCAGGCCGGTGCCGCGACAAAGAGCGGTGAAGCCATCATCAACCCGGCGAACCGCAACGATATCGTCGGGCACATCGCCTTCCTGTCTGAAGCAGAGATCGACAGCGCGATCCGTCGCTCTGCGTCAGCCTATCCGGCTTGGCGTGACACCACGCCCGATTATCGCGCCAGCCTGCTCGAAAAAACAGCAGATGCCCTCGAAGACCAGATGCCTCAGCTGATGGCACTGGTGATCCGTGAAGCTGGCAAAACAATCGCCAATGCCGTGGCCGAAATTCGAGAAGCCGTCGATTTCCTGCGCTACTACGCCGTCCGCATCCGTCAGGAAGGCCCTGCAGCGCAGGCACTCGGGCCCATCACCTGCATCAGCCCATGGAACTTCCCTCTCGCGATCTTCCTCGGTCAGGTGTCCGCTGCCTTGGCGACAGGCAACACCGTGCTCGCCAAACCGGCGGAAGAAACACCCCTCATCGCGCGTGAAGCAGTCCGTCTGCTCCATGAGGCAGGCATTCCAGAGGACGTCGTTCAGCTGATCCCGGGTGACGGCAGGGCCGGCGCTCAGCTTGTCGGGGATACACGAACCACCGCAGTTCTGTTCACGGGGTCGACCGACGTCGCACGCCTGATCCAGAAACAGCTCTCCGGTCGATTGAACCCGGACGGCACACCCATCCCGTTCATCGCTGAGACCGGCGGACAAAACGCGCTCATCGTCGATAGCTCCGCCCTGACCGAACAGGTCGTGACCGACGTTCTGGCCTCTGCCTTCGATAGCGCAGGTCAAAGATGCAGCGCCCTCCGTCTTCTCTGCGTACAGGAAGACAGCGCAGAGCGCGTGATCACGATGCTCAAAGGGGCAATGAAAGAACTCCGCACCGGCACGCCGGAACAGCCAGAGACGGATGTAGGTCCCGTCATCAGCGAAGAAGCGCGTCGCCTCATCGCTGACCATATAAAGAACCTGGAGGCGAAGGGTCACCGCGTCTTTCAGACCGATCTCCTGCCTGAAACGGCCGAGGGAACCTTCATTCCTCCAACATTAATCGAAATCAGCTCGATTTCCGATCTTGAGAAGGAAGTGTTCGGCCCGGTTCTGCATGTCCTGCGGTACAAACGCGACGCGGTCTCCGATGTCATGACGGCCATCAACGCCACGGGCTATGCGCTGACTTTCGGCCTGCATTCACGAATTGACGACACAATCGAGACGCTGAAGGCGCAGAGCCATGCAGGCAATGTCTACATCAATCGTAACCTTGTCGGTGCCGTAGTCGGCGTCCAGCCCTTCGGCGGTCACGGCCTCTCCGGCACGGGCCCCAAGGCTGGTGGCCCCCTTTATCTAAGGCGCCTGCTCAGTGAGCGCGCGCCTCTCGACACGTCTCTTGCCCATCCGCTGTCACCGCTATCCCGACTTTTTGCCGATTGGGTCACCACAGCGCTTCCTGAGACACAGGCTACCATGCCTGATACAACCCTCCTGGGCACATCGCTCCTCCTGAAGGGGCCTGTAGGCGAGACGAATCTCTACACCCATGCCCCCCGAGGCACGGTCCTCTGCGCAGGTCCGACCCTGACCGATCTCGCATCGCAGCTTCTCGCCGCCACAGCGACCGGCAACCGCTGCGCCGTGCCCGCCGCACTTTTAGCTACCCTGCCAGAACGCCCGCCCGGTCTGGGAGACACCGTACTCGAAGCTGAAAAGCTCAAGACAATCGATGTCGCCCTCGGCAATGGCGATGCTGCATTCCGTAAGAAACTCAGTGAGGAACTGGCACAGCGTCCCGGACAGATCGTCGCCCTGCACACGCCAGACCTAGTGGGTCAGTACCCTCTTGAATGGCTCGTACTGGAATACGCCTGCAGCACCAACACGACAGCCGCAGGCGGCAACGCCGCCCTGATGGCGCAAGTCTGACAGACTGATCCCCGCCGGAGATCGAAAATCTTGGGCGGTTGAGTCTGACACGCTCGAAACGAGCGTCTGATGTTCACGAGAGATATGCACAGAAGAGGCCAACACTTTGATTGTGTCGGTATCATCCGCCATCAGAGCCTTATTGGCTCTATCAAGATGAGAGCTGCTCCGAGCCTCCGCCCGCTTTGGCGCTACGCACACGGGCGGTTCTG
>NZ_BAJT01000026.1 GCF_000613845.1 Asaia astilbis JCM 15831 | reverse complement strand
CCATTTTGAAAATATCGCTTCCGACAGAACCAGAACCTATTGCTCCGGGTGCTGCGGCTAGTGCGTCCATATTATGGCCAACACCAATCACAACACCTTCCAACGTGAGCTTTCTCCAAACGGTAATGCTTTTGCCGTCGAGCACACCATTCGCGTCTCAGACCTCGATTATCTTCGGTGCCAATCAAAGAGCGACCCTGACCGTTAAAAAGACTCCGCTGATCACGGTTCACCCGATGAATGTGTCAGACACATCTGCGAACTACAGAGTGCTCTCTCTCCTTCCGTCTGTCTCCAACCAGCTGCAGAAAGCCCAGTGATGCGCTCGTTTCTCCTTTCGGGCGTTGCGCTCGTTCTTTTCCCTGTTCTGATGCCGCATGCGGCACATGCTCAGGCATATAGCCGCCTTGCGCCAAAACAGCTTGCGTCACCGGCGCAGCCTGCGGTGATTGCCCCGCCTGCCGGGGGTCAGAACCCGCTGCCGCAGACGGGGTCTCTGGTGACATCGTCCCTCAAGCGGCTGGTCTTTGTGTCACGCAGCCAGGATGTGCAGTCCACAGGCGTACAGCCTGGTCCGAGCGGCATCTCGCATGCATCCCTGCCGCTTCTGGGGGATCGATCGATCCAGACGGCGCTGTCGGCGCATCTCGGCAAGCCGGTGACGTTTGCGGATCTGAATGCGATTGCCCGTCAGGTGGATGCGTTCTACCGGAGCAAGGGACATCCTTTTGTGACGTTCACGATCCCGCCGCAGAATGTGAGCAATGGCGTGATCCAGATCCTTGTGACGGAGTACCGTCTGGGTGAAGTCAGGACGAAGGGCAATCGCTGGTTCTCGAACAGGCTGATTGTGCAGCAGAGCGGTCTGAAGCCGAACCAGATCCTGACCCTGAATGCGGTGCAGGAAGATCTCGATCGCCTGAACACCAATCCGTTCCGCAACACCGATGCCATTTTCACGGCGGGTCAGACGCAGGGCACGACAGACGTCATCCTGCAGACGCAGGATCGCCTGCCGCTGCATGTCTATGCGTCTTACGACAATGCAGGCGTTCCGGTTCTGGGTCAGTCGGAATGGGCTGTGGGCGGCACCTGGGGCAATGTTGCGGGTCTGGGGCAGACCCTGTCCTATCAGTTCACGCATTCTGTCAGCGACCGGTATAGCGGCCATGCCCTGACCTGGACGGCGCCGCTGCCGTGGCAGGATCATATACAGGTCTTTGGGTCCTATGCCTGGCAGAAGCCCGATCTCGGCCCCGATAACCCCGATCTTGGGCAGTCCGGTCGCAGCGGGCAGGCGAGCTTTCGCTATATTCACGACCTGCCGACGATCTCTTTTGGGAAAAGGATGCGTCTGATCCACGACATTCAGGCAGGGTTCGACTTCAAGACGACGAACAACACGCTTGAATTCGGTGGGATCAACGTCTTTGGCAGCCAGGCCGAAGTGGCGCAATTCCCCATTATCTATAACGCGGCGATGAACGATCCCTGGGGTCAGACGAGCTTTCAGAACCAGCTGATCTTCAGCCCCGGTGGTCTGACCGGAGCCAATCGCCGGCGGAATTTCGAGGTGCTCGTTACCGGTGCCAATGATCGCTATGTCTATGACTCGCTGAGCCTGACACGCACGACCTGGCTGCCGGCGAAGTTCTCGTGGATCCTGCAGGCGACGGGGCAGGTTTCGAGCACCAATCTGATGTACAGCAACCAGCTGGCGCTGGGCGGTCTGTATACGGCGCGCGGCTACAACACGGATACGGCGCTGGGCAGTGAGGGGGTGAGTGTCACCAACGGCTTGCGTGCTCCGGCCTTCAGCTGCTGGACCCGCTGAGCCTGCGCTCTGGACTGCGTGACAGCGAGCAGATCGGCGTCTTCTTCGATTACGGGCACGTCACGCAGGTCAAGTCCATTCCCAGTGTCCGCAGTGCGACGGATCTGTCGAGCGTGGGTCTGGACCTGCACAGCGTGATCGGTCGCTACGCCAATCTCACCTTCAATGTCGGCTGGCGTCTGCGTGGCATCTCCGGCCCCATCACGCAGAACCTCTTCGGTAACAAGGGCGCCTTCGGTAACCTCTCTCTCACCGTCGGGTATTGAGATAAGGAAGAAAAGATTAGGCTGCTTTAGGTTCAGGAATCATAGCCAAAACACGACGGGGCGATGGGTGATGTCACGTTAACTGAAGAGAGTCAGGCGACGCCCGCGAAAGGGATATTCAGACGCTGAGAGCGGTTGCGTTGTTCCACTGAGCGAAGGCCCTGACACGATGGATGTGTCGGGATAGAGCTGAGTTGATGGAGGCGGGTGGAACGAAGAGATTACGGATAGCGGAGAAGACGGAGACGAAGCGCTGACACCCGCCCGGTGAGCGGAATTTCTGCATGACCCGCTCACGTTTTCGCAGCGGCAGATGGCTGTTCTCTTCCCGGTTGTTCAGACCCTTATGCGAGAGATGCCGGATCGAGAGAACAAGTTTGCGCCTTGCTGCCCCGTAGGATTTCAGCTTGTCAGTGATCATACGACCGGGGCGCAAGCCTTGCCGTTTGAGCAGCCGGGTCAGAAGACGCCTGGCTGCTTTGGCGTTCCGACGGGTTTGTAGGATCTCGTCGAGAACATAACCATCCTGATCGACCGCCCGCCACAGCCAGTGAGGCTTGCCACGGATCACGATCCGCACTTCGTCCAGGTGCCAGATATCATCCGGTCTCGCCGCCTTGCGACGCAGGGAGCGGGCATAGGCCGCTCCAAACTTCAGGCTCCATCGACGGATCGTCTCATACGAGACAACAATGCCCCGCTCGAGCAGCATTTCTTCGACAAGACGAAAGCTCAAAGGGAAGCGGAAATACAGCCACACAGCATGAGCGATCAGCTCGCGAGGAAAACGGTGCCGTTTGTAGCTCACAGATGACGCCCTCATCACCAGCATCTAACACGCCGCACTTAATGTGACATCACCCTTCACCGGTATTCGATTCAGTTAGGGGTGATAATGCCCCTTATCGCTCCTAATAGAGAAACTTGTCCTGTCTCCTGGTCTTCGCTAGGATTCCAACAGGCTTTTGCGCCTCTGTCGCTGTGCCGTGCCGGAAGGGCTGCTCATGAAAGAAGATCATCCGCCGTCCTCGGCACTGACAAAAAAGCCCGCTATAACAGCGCTTGTGGCACCAGATGCGATCGCCGCCCGTGCCGAAGCCGCCCTGGCCAGAGCCGAAACCTATGCGCGCACAGCCGATGCGGCCAATACGCTCAGAGCCTATCGCTCGGACTGGATCCATTACGCCAGCTGGTGTGAGGCTCACGGCTTTGTCTGCGCCCCCGCAGCGCCCGAGACCGTTGGGGCTTATCTCGCGGATATGGCGACCACGCTCAGCCCGGCCACGCTACGTCGACGCCTTGCCGCAATCGGCAAGATGCATCGCTATAACACCCTGCCCTGGGATCCTGCCGATCAGGCCATCCAAAGGCCGCTTCGCGGGATCCTGCGCGCCCATGCACAAGCCCCCCGCCAGGCGCGCGCGCTGAGCCTGGACCATCTGCGTGCGCTCCTGCAGACCTGTGACCTGAGTGCCCGCGGACGCCGGGATCGGCTGCTGCTCCTGCTGGGGTTCAGCGGTGCCCTGCGTCGTTCTGAAATTGTCGATCTTCAGGTGACCGATCTTCTCGTCACCCAGACCGGGATCATGCTGACGATTTCCCGCAGTAAAACCGATGCGACCGGCAAGGGCGCGACCCTGGGCCTGCCCCGTGGCCGCACGCCTCAGACCTGCCCGGTCACGGCCTTTGAAAGCTGGCAGGCTGTCGCCCTCCGCAAGGCCGGTCCCCTGTTTCGTCGGATCAGCGTGGCAGGCCGTGTCGCCGAGACCGCTCTTCGTCCCTACGCCGTCCAGCGGATCCTGACCCGACGCGCCGAGGCCGCCGGCATTCCGCTCGATCAGCTCAGCCCCCATGCGCTGCGCGTCGGCTTCATAACCGAAGCCTATGAGCGCGGGATCAGGGACGAAGACATCATGGCCCATACGCGACACAGGGATCTGCGCACGATGCGGGGCTATGTGCGCCGCGCCGGCCTGATCTCCGAAAGCCCGGCCGGCCTGCTAGGGTTATAGGATGGATCTCCGCTTCCCCTGGGACCCCCTTGCCCGTCCCGCCCCGACACATTCCCGTACCCAGCCGGATCCCGTGCCAGGACGTCGCAGGCTTGATCATCATGCGGCTCTGGCCAGCACGGATCGCTCGGATCCATGGCTGGCCAATACCTTGCAGATAACAGGCCCGGAAACGACCCTGACAGCTTTTCAGCAAGCCGCCCGAGGTCCTGGTGTCGCGCCCTGGGCCTTTGATGCGGATCGTCTTGAAGAAGACATCCTCCTCATGCTGCTTGCCGATCACACGCGCAGCCTGACCTTGCCAGGCTGCCGGGTGCTTGCACGCCAGTTCCGCGATCGTGCCGAGGCGCGGCATCAGCACACCCTGTCCCTGATCGGAACGGACCAGCGTTGTGCTCTTGACCTGCATGCGCTGCTGCCCGTCCCGCCGGAGATCCTGTGCCTTGGTCACGACGATCCCCGGGCACAGACATGGCTGAAGACCCATTGGGGGATCACCCATGCCCTGCGCCAGGTGACCCTGATGCCCGCAGGATCACCACCTGGATCACCACGCAGACGGTCTTCCAAAGCTGGAAAGGATCGCTGCTGTTATGGTTTTTACACGCAGACAACGTCACCACAGCCCGCGATCGACACACTCCGGAAAGAATGGCCGGATCTCACTCTGGTTCTGACCAGCCGGATCGGGTTCTGATGACGGCAGAGCCGGACGACCTTCCCCAGGATCGCTCTCCCCGTCTGAGTGTCACAGGGTTCGAAGGCAGTCTCGCCCAGCTGGTCGCCCTTGCACGTACGCATCGCATCGATCTGACGACACTCTCCTTGTCTGACATGATCGATCAGCTCACCCGGGCCGTACAGGCCGAACTGGCTCACGCGCCGCGTCAGGCAGGGGACTGGATCGTCCTGACAGGGTGGCTGATCTGGCTGCGTTCGGCCCACCTGTCTCCTCTTCATCCCCCCGAAGCCACATCGGTCACAAACCGGGCCAGCCTGCCTCACCGCGAGGACGCGCTACTGGCAGCGCAGCAGCTGGCCCACTGGCTGCAGAACCGTCCGCGTCTTGGATATGACGTGTTTCCCAAAGGGGCGTCAGAGGCCTCTATCCTGACCCACACAGAGGTCTGTGGGCAAATTGACAGGGTCGAGTTCCTGTGGGCCGCCATGAGCCTGCTCGGTGCCCCTCCCCTTATCGAGGACTACCAGTCCTATCATCGCCCTGTCACACGCTTTCGGTGGACAGCAGCACCCGCTGAAGAACGGATCCGGACCTGGCTTGCAGACGGCACGCAGTCCCACATCCCTCTGGAGCATCTCAAGCCCGATCTGCCCGGGGCTGAAAGCGTCGGGACCTGTTCGTGGCTGCGACCGCGCGCCGCCCTGACAAGCGTTTTCAGTGCCAGTCTGGAGCTGGCAAGGCAAGGCGCGCTGACCCTGGAACAGGATCTCGACTGGGCACCCATTACCGTAAGCCGCCCCTCCCCCACCGATTGACCGGCATCTCCAAATCAACCCGCTCCATAGTGACCCCTCCAGGAACGTGATCCTGCACGGCCGCTCGCAAGGGGGAGCGTTGAGCAGATGATTGGCCGTGTTGGTGCCGGACATCTCGTGTTTCGTGGGCATAGAGGGATCCCCTCAAAAGGGTCTCAGCATGCGCCACCCTCCTCGGTTCTTTGCCTGCTTTACGCCCTCAGCCTGAAAGGGTCCAAATCACGCATGATCGACAGACTGAAAGTCTGCATTTGTGTGTTAGATCAAATCGACCTGACCATGTGACCCCGATGTGTCCCCGATGTGTCCCTCCCAATTGACGATGCGCAGCGCACCAACCTACCATTGCGGCATGAATCAGACGACCGAAAGCGACCGCCGAAACGCCCCGCAACCGGGGAAGCTTACCTCACCGGTATACCAGTATCTTGAGAAGCACTTCTCAGAGCTCAGCGAAGGACAAAAGACGCACCGGATCTTCTGGGAACCCTTCGCAGAGCAGCTAGCAACGATGGGAATAACAGGCAGAGACGGAACGCCTGCCACGCCCGCCACGGTGAAAAAGACATGGTTCAGAGTGAAAAAAGCGATGCAAGCGAGAGCCGAAGCGAGCGAGAGAGCGGTGCTCGACGAAGCTGTGTCGAGGGCCAGGAAACGGGCGGCAAAAGCTACTGCGATAGCCCAGGCGCGGGCGGAGGAAAGCGCGTTCCCGAGCAAGGCACCCACCGCGCCACGATCGAGAGCACCAGCCGCCTACCAGCAGAGACCCCAGCCAGCGCAGAAGCTCACCTTAGCCGATTTCGAGACGGCAAGGGCCGAGCCACCACGCCCTGCAGGAACTCCACACGAATATGCCCACCCGATGCGTCCGGATGTCCACTACCGTAGGAAGGAGCAACCGCTTGTCGAGCTGATGGACGATCCGTCGCCCGAGGACCTAGAGCGATCAGACGCAGGCTGGCCCGGACAACTTCCTCGCGAGCTCTGGGGAGACGTCAAAATCATCACACAGGCATGGTGCGACGCAACCGAGAAGTCCCATCGCGACTGGCGGCTCGGACCTGACCGGATTGGTGAACCGGGCCTCGAACATGTTCCGCTCAAAATGACATTTGAAGAAGAGAGGGACTGGCTGAGATGCTGGCGATATCTCTATCACCAACGGCAAACAGGCCCGAATGCACGTACACAGACGTGGGAGGAGCAAAAACTGTGTGGTGCCTGGTATTCGGCCGGGCTGGAAACAGACACGATGGAAGACCGCCTCGCAGAGCTCGAACGTAAAGGACTAAGGGTGCCCAACTCTGAACAGAGCTGAGATACAATGAGGTGCAGCCTCAGTTAACGTGACATCACCCCACAAAACTCATTGCTACTCAGAAAGAGATTGGATATACTATTTGCATATCCCTGTGGAGGTTATGATGCTTACCCGGACGACGCTCTTTTTGTCCAATCGCTCCCAGGCCGTGCGCCTTCCTAAAGCGGTTGCGTTTGACGTCAGCCTAAAAGACGTCGTGATCATCCCGGACGGTAAGCGTCGCATCATCGCTCCGGCCAATGCTGCATGGGACGATTTTTTTGCCGCTCCGGGCACTCCATTGCCTGAACGCGATCAGCCCGTGATGCAGGAGCGCGAAAGCTTTTGATGCTTCGTTATCTTCTGGATACAAACTTTTGCATCCGCGTCCTGCGCGATCGTCCGAAGGGTCTGCGCGAACGCTTCAATGTTAACGCCGAGACACTCTGTATCTCGGACGTCGTACTCTACGAACTTCTTTACGGAGCCGAAAAATCTCACTCTCCGGAAAAAATTCGACTTGAGGTTGAGCATTTTGCAGCGCGTCTGTCTGTTTTGCCGTTTGATAATGACGCCGCCGCCCATACGGCTGAAATTCGGGCGGACCTGGAAGCGCGGGGTTGCGTCATCGGCCCATACGATTTGATGATTGCCGGACACGCTCGAAGCAGGGGACTGGTCGTCGTGACCGGAAACCTACGAGAATTTACGCGAGTAGATGGTTTGCGTTCTGAAGATTGGACGGCAGATTAGGGTAGAAAACGGTCTGTCTGGTATTAAGAACAAAACCGGTGATGTCGCGTAAATTGTGGCGTGTTAGACGCGGGTGATGAAAGTGTCATGCGTGAACTACAGACGGCACCGATTTCCTCGTGAGCTGATCGCTCATGCGGTTTGGCTCTACTTCCGCTTCCCGCTGAGCTTTCGCCTTGTCGAAGAAATGCTGCTCGAGCGGAGAATTGTCGTCTCATATGAGACGATCCGTCGATGGAGCCTGAAGTTCGGGACAGCCTATGTCCGCTTTCTGCGACGCAAGAAGGCTCGGCCTGGTGATCTCTGGTATCTGGACGAGGTGCGGATCGTGATCCGTGACAAGCTTCACTGGCTTTGGCGGGCGGTCGATCAGAATGGTCATGTTCTCGACGAAATCCTGTAAACCCGGCGGAATACCAAAGCGGCAAGACGTCTGTTGACCCGACGCTCCAGACGGCAGGGTTTACGCCCCAGCCGTATCAGTGTCCGAGCCTGCGTCACATTTTCTGCTCCGGAGAGGCTCTGGATACACTTTTGGCACGACGTTGCCAGACATGGCTCAAAGCCTCACTGCACAACCTCTACGGTCCGACCGAAGCAGCAGTGGACGTAACCTATTTCCCCGCAGCCCGCGTCGCCAATGAAAGAAGCGTACCGATTGGCCGCCCTGTCTGGAACACGCAGCTTCATATCCTCGATAGCTATCTCCGCCCGACGCCGATCGGTGTACCAGGCGAACTCTATCTCGCTGGTATCCAGCTCGCAGAAGGCTATTTCGACCGTCCGGACCTCACCGCCACGCGGTTTGTGGCGAACCCGGAAGGAAACGGCGCGCGGATGTATCGAACCGGAGATCTGGCTTGCTGGTCCGAAGACGGGACAGTCATGTACCTGGGACGAACCGACAATCAGATCAAACTCCGGGGTCAACGCATCGAACTTGCCGAAATCGAGCACGCGCTTCGCGAACTTCCTGGGATCGCACAGGCATCGGTTTCTGCACTGGCTCTGGGGGCGACGTCTCGAACCGATCTCGACTCAAGGCAGCTCGTCGCCCATGTCCTGCCTGACGTGGATGCCGGAGCCCTAGATCCTGCGGTATTGAAAAATCGTCTCTCCGAGACACTTCCCTCCCACATGGTTCCTGCTGCAATTGTCGTCATCTCTCATTGGCCTACGGGGCCGAGCGGTAAACTCGATCGTTCAGCCTTGCCGATGCCCAGCCTTTTGGACTCCAGCGAGGCACGGGCACCGCAAACGACCATCGAAATGATCGTCGCCGAAAGCTACGAATCTCTCCTTGGACAGGAGGTCCGTAGCGTTGACGATGATTTCTTCCTGCTTGGAGGACACTCTTTGCTGGCCATGCGTCTCGCATCCCTTCTGCGACAGAAACTGGAGAAGCCTGTCTCTGTCGGTCAAATCATTGCGGCATCAACTGTTGGGCGTCTGGCACAAAGTTTGGCGTCAGACAGTCTCCCCGATCCCGATGCGTCAGGGATGGGTGAAATCCTGACGCTTCGTGCTGTCGGGACTGAGGGCGTCGTCTTCTGCATCCATCCGGCGTCAGGATATGCATGGCAATATACCGGTATTCTGTCCTACCTGCCGGCCGGAATGGGACTGATCGGGCTCCAGTCCCCGCGCCCCAATGGCGTGATCGCGAGCTGCGATACGCTGGAATCTGCGTGCGATCGTCACCTTGCGACCATCAGGCGCCTGCAGCCGCGCGGCCCTTATCGTCTCATCGGCTATTCGCTCGGTGGGACCATGGCCCATGCGATTGCCGCAACTCTACGGGCTGAAGGGGAAAGCGTGGAGCTTCTTGCGCTGTTCGACACCTACCCCCCCGAAGGACAGGACTGGACCGGACCGACGCAAGACGAGGCTGAAGCTGAGGTTGAGCGCGAACGTCTTCACTTTCTCGAACCCGACGCTGAAGAAGACACAGAGGTCGTCGCGTCGCGAGACGCGATGTTTGCGGATATCGTCGCCAATTATGCTGACGCCGTGACGCTGCTTTCGCAGGCTCGTACCACGCGTTTCGATGGCACGGTGCTTCTCTTCGCGGCACGGATCGGCATGCCCGAAGGGTGGGACCTGTGACGGCATGGGCGGACCAAGTCAAAACGCTGTGCTGCCATGATGTCCGCTGCGCGCATGAAGACAGCCTCTCACCACAAAGCCTCGCCGTTTCAGGCCCGATCCTACGACAGACACTCGAAAAGCTCATCACAAAGATCGTCGTTTGAAGTTCCCCATGCCCTCGATCCCTCCCTCGACGCAGGCCAAAGCCTGCCGTCGACATGCTCTTTGAAGGACGCCCCATTTGGCCCGCTTATTTTCCCTCGATTTCGGCCTTCTGCGAAGAAATGTCTTTTTCCGTCGCCTCTTCCTGGCTCGGATGATGTCAGTCTTTTCTCTCGGCGTCCTCAATGTCGCCGTCCCGGTGCAAATCCACACCCTTACAGGGGCAAGCTTCCCTGTCTCCCTCGCGCTGGCGCTTGATGGCCTTGGGACATTTCTCGGCCTTTTGACGGGTGGCGTCACTGCTGATCGTTACGATCGCAGACGCCTCATCCTGTCGGCACGTTTTTTGTGTGGTATCGGCTTTCTGGTTCTGACTCTCAATGCCTTTCTGGCTCACCCGGTTCTGCTCCTGATCTATGCCGTCGCATTCTGGGATGGTTTCTTCGGCGGTATTAGCATGACGGCCCTCATGGCTGCCTTTCCGTCACTCGTCGAAGAGAAGGATCTGGCCGTCGCGGGCGCCCTCTCTATGTTGACGACACGCATCGGAGCCATTCTTGCCCCGCTTGTTGGGGGGCTACTGATCGCAACGCAGGGCGTTGCCGCAAACTATCTGCTTGCCGGGATCGGCACAATTTCAGCGGTCATCCCTTTATTCAGCCTGCCTGTTTTGCGTCCTGATCCTGCCATGAGTGACATGGCGTCCGCCCATCCGATCAAAGCACTGGGAGATGGAATGAAGTTTCTGGTGACGCATCCTGTCATCGCAGGCGTCATCCTGATCGGCACGGTTCAGACCATGTGCAGCGCAATCCGCGTTGTCTTCCCCGGTTTAGCGGAGGGGCTAAAAGCAGGCCCTACGGCGATAGGGGCAATGTACGCGGCTGTTCCGGCAGGCGCGATGTTGGGGGCTCTTTGTGGCTCCTCTTTCGCCAATGGTGCGACACCGATCCGAGTACTGATCACCGCAGCAGCACTGTGCTGTCTAGTCGTTTCTTCTCTGGGCATGCTGCCCCACACAGCACTTTTGCTGCCTGCGTTGCTCGTTGTCGGCGTAGCGAGCTCTATTACGGCCTTACTGCAATTCACAACGGTTCAGCGTCAAACACCGGACCATATGCGTGGCAGAGTCAGCGCCGTATGGAGCATGCAAGACGTTGTCAGTGACTCAGTTGGAACCGTAGCGTTGGGCGCTTTGGTAGCCCTTTCCGGCTTGCTCCACGCTCTAGTCATATTCGGTGGGACCCTAACCGTTATCTTGCTTGGAATTACTATCTGGATGAGAAAACCGACTTTTCGGATCTTCAGTGTTGAGCCCAAATAAAGACTGGATGCTGATGCCGCCTCGGTCGACATGACTAAATGTGGCTCTGTTGCAAAGTCGGCCTTCCTGTTTGAGACCGGCCACGGTTTTGGCGTGGGACATGGTGTATGAGTGACTTCAAGGGACGACATTTCCATCGGTGCTGTCACATTAACTGAAGCGTGGTAGCCACCTTGAATGAGGCAAGCGTCAATGGGTGATGTCACGTTAACTGATGTGAGGTAGGCGACGCCCGTGAAAGAGATATTCAGCCGCTAAGAGCGGTCGCGTTATTCCATTGGGCGAGAGCCCGGACACGATGGATGTGCCGGGCGAGTGCAGTGTCGCTCGAAACGGGTGGGACGAAGAGATTGCGGATTGCGGAGAAGACGGACACGAAGCGCTGACACCCGCCGGGCGAACGGAACTTGTGCATGACCCGCTCCCGTAGGGGAAGGTGGCTGTTCTCTGCCTGGTTGTTCATGCCCTTGTGGGAAATGTGCTTCACCGACGAGCGCAGCTCGCGCTGCGCGGCGCCGTAGGAGCCGAGCCTGTCGGTGACCAGGCGCTTCGGACGGACACCCTGCTGGCGCAGCAGTCGGATCAGCAAGCGCCGCGCCGCCTTCGTGTTTCGGCGGGACTGCAGGATTTCGTCGAGGACATAGCCGTCCTGATCGACCGCGCGCCACAGCCAGTGGGGTTTGCCATTGATGACGATCCGCACCTCATCCAGATGCCAGACATCCCCGCGCCTGGCCGGCTTGCGCCGCAGGGAACGGGCAAAGGCCGTACCGAACTTCAGGCCTTATCGACGGATCGTCTCATACGAAACGATGATCCCGCGCTCAAGCAGCATTTCCTCGACCAGCCGGAAGCTCAGAGGAAACCGGAAATACAGCCAGACCGCGTGCGCGATCAGCTCGCGCGGGAAACGGTGTCGTTTGTAGCTCACTGACGCTTGCCTCATTCAGGGTGGCTACCACGCTTCAGTTAATGTGACAGCACCTCGAGACCTATATCGACGAGGCCAGTGTAAAGGCTCTTAATCCGGGTCGAAGCCGGTTTTGACTTTCCTATCAATCCAACTACGCTCAATCTTCTCCGATTGCTATACGCATGTTGTCCCACCGTTCGTTTATCTCTCTAGCCTTGAGTTGGGGCGGGTCTATAAACGAGGGACTTAATGACGTCCTATGGATACTGCAATTATCTCAATGAGGCGTCCTTGGTCGAGAGGCCAGAACCTCACAATGTTCTTATCGTGCTTGTCGGCTAGGGGAACCATCCGCTCAAGCCCTGGTCCATTGAGATGAATGGATCAGGCTGTTCGGGTATGTATATCAAGACTGGCAAGCAAGTTCTAGTCTTTGAGAGTGTTCTGATTTCAGAACACTCTCAAAGAAGCTTCAATGAGACGTCGTCATGTTGATCGGTCTTTAGCGCTACACTATTCTACTGTCCCAAAATCTTCCCCAGCGCCAAATACAGGGTCTCGGCAGCTCTCCTGTCTTCGTGATCTAGTGACAAAGCAGCTATTTTGGTGAGATTCTTGTGGACCCTAGCGAAGTAAGACTTCGGCCTTATTATGTTTCCTTTGGGCGATCTAGATTCCTCTCCACTAGAGCGCTCTGCGTCCTGATCTTGCAATCCACCACTTGCCACCGCTGTGCGCAGCGTCGGTATTGTAAGCTCACCCATCAAGCATTTGGCCATCAGGGCTTCTCGGTCAGCAGTTGCTGGTAGACGTGCCAATTCGACAAGCAGGTTTCGGGTTATACGATGTTCTGAATTCAGAACACTCTGCAGGAAAGTTTCGGGAAGCTTAGCAACGGCAATCATTCCATTTACCTCGGAAGCACTTTTCCCGAGTTGCCTACTAGCCTCCCTTTGAGACCAGCTGTTGCTTGCAACGACTTTCGCTACACCGATTGCTTCTTCGACGGGATGCAGATCCTCTCGCTGTAAATTTTCGATCAGTGAGAGCACTTGTTCGGGTCCACTATTTTCGATTGCCAAAAGTGTCGTCAGGCCAGCCCTAGTTGCAGCCCGCCACCGCCTCTCCCCTGCAATAATGATCCATTTACCTCGTTTGGTTTCATCTCGACGAACTATGATTGGAGAAAGCTGTCCATGGGTTTTGAGGCTTTCGGACAACTCCTTAAGCTCTTCTTCCCTGAAAACTTTCCGAGGTTGATCCGGATCAGGACATACATCATTCGTATCGACTTCAAAGCTATGGTTTTTGATTCCGCCTGCTTGAACGAAGCCGTGGCCGAGATCTTGGACGCGTGCCCCCATAGTCTCCATCATTCGGGAAGGACCTTTGCGCTTCATGATACTGGTCACGGCATATCCTCATCGTGATCGTCTTCATTGTGATCCAAGACTGCAAGATGCGGTGTTTCCCTTGCTGCCATTGCGGAAGCTAAGCGGAGATAAGGTGAGATAGCTTTCGACCTTGGAGACGTGTCAACGGCGATCCCGCCTGACCAGGCAGCATTTCCGAAAACAGCGCTCTCGCTGACGGGCTCCAAGACCGCCGCGCGACCTGCGGTATACTTAATCAGGTGGCGAAGGACTTCTTGATCGACAGCTTGCTTCGCATTGTAGCGCGTGGGGAGGATGCCGGTGACTCTCAGCAGAGGGTTGAGTCGCCTCTGAACTTTCGTGATGGTATCGAGCAGCAGTGCCACACCCATTGCATCGGGCGGCTCTGTTTGCACTGGAACTACTACAAAGTCTGCAGCAACCAAGGCCATGTAGGTCATGAGACCCAAATTGGGTGGTGCATCGATGATGATGAAATCGTAATCATCGGTCACGAGCTCGAGACTCTCCGCGAGTGCTCGCTCAAAGCCTGGTTCTCTGCGTGAATCCGCTTCTGCGAGATCGATATGGCTGGTGAGGAGATCGAAGGATCTGGGGTTCTCGACGATCGGCTCATCTACACCAATGATAGCGTTTTTGATGTCCGCATCTTTGAGGAGGACATGATAGATCGAGCGGCCCGCCCTGTAGCACTGGAGGGACCCGTGGCCCAGTAGCCAGTCGGAAGCTGAGGCCTGCGGGTCGAGATCCACAAGCAGTACTCGTTGTCCGGCCCTTTTCAGAGCGGAGGCGATGTTAAGTGCGCTGGTCGTCTTGCCCACCCCACCTTTCTGATTGGCGAACGCAATAATGCGAGCTTTGGCACGTCTTTGATCGAGAAGATCGATGATGAGGCGGGATACCTCGCCGGGAATTGGTTCGCGATCATTTTCCCAGCGACTCACGCGTGACTTATCGTATGACCGGCTTAGACGCGTATTGAGTATCTCCTTCATTTCCACTTGAGAGAGACGCATCTCTTCGCGAGCTGTTCTGAACTCGTCGCCTTGCATGTGAAAGATCCCCGTTTATATCTGCATGGAGGCTATAAAGGCCAACCTGATAAGTCAACCTGTTTCAGAAAAGGTTGACCGATCCTCGCTGCTGAAGGGTGTTCTGAATTCAGAACGTGGATCTTCCAATCGGATACGCCTGCGATAAAGTGTCACGCAGAGCCGTTGTGCGTCTCTGCATGCAGTTTCCTCCGGCACGAAGCGCCTCGATTTCTGCACTAGGCACCCTTTTAGACGACGCAATACAAAACGACGCGTCATGCCTCGTTGCGCTGCGGTGTGGGTTTTCAAGGTGCGCAGTGGTTTCCATTTTCTCAAGACGACGTCGTTGAAAAGCAAATAACGGGGAGAGAGGAGAGAGGCGGAGCAGAACCCGCCGTCATGGCTAAGCCGTGGCTCCTCGCCATACTCACGACCGGCGGTCGCTGCGCGTGGCTGCGGTGCCGGCGCGCGAGTGCACCGAGCTTAACCCTGTCGCCGCGTCCCGGTGCCGGAGATGGAGAAGGGAGAGAGAAAAGAAAATCTCGATCCCGGATCCTCTCCGATCACCGCATCCTCCGGGGCACTGTTGTAAAGTTGGTGCCCTTGTTTGAAACCGCTTTCAGTTTGGGTGTGAGGCATTGCGTATGAGCGATTTCAAGAGACGACATTTCCGAGGTGAGGTGATCCTGTGGGCGGTTCGTTGGTATTGTCGTTACGGGATCAGCTACCGGGATCTTGAAACCATGCTGGCTGAGCGTGGCGTGAGTGTTGATCACTCCACGATTTACCGGGGGTTCAGCGCTACGCGCCCGAGATAGAAAAGCGCCTGCGCTGGTATTGGAAACGTCCAGGCTTTTCTCGCAGCTCGCGGGTTGATGAGACCTATATCAAGGTCAAAGGGTAATGGAAGTATCTCTATCGGGCAATCGATAAGGACGGCGATACGATTGATTTCTACCTGTCACCAACCAGGAACGCCAAGGTCGCCAAACGTTTCCTGGGCAAGGCAGTGAGCGGACTGAAGGATTGGGAGAAGCCCGAGACGATCAATACGGACAAGGCTCCGACCTATGGGATAGCGATCGCGGAACTCAAAAAGGACGGCAAGGTCCCGGATACAGTGACGCACCGACATCTGAACAACGTGATCGAGGCCGATCACGGTAAGCTGAAGCAGTTGATCCGGCCAGTGCGCGGCTTCAAAACGCTGAAAACCGCCTATGCCACGATCAAAGGTTTCGAGGTCATGCGCGTCCTGAAAAAGGGGCAGGCTCAGCTCTGCCAGTTCCAGGAGGATATTATGGGAGAAGTGCGGCTGATGGAAAGGCAGTTCGGGGTCTACTCTTTCTGAAAAACCCGGAATCTGACCAAACTCAACCCGTGCCAGACTTTGCAACAGTGCCCTTTCCCGGCACATCCATCGTCTCAGAGCTCTCGCCCAATGGAATAGCGCGACTGCTCTCAGGGCATAAAAGTGTCAGTTAATATGACAGCACCGGGGCTAGGGCCGCTAAAGTCCAATGAGAACACCGGCTGGGAGATGAGCCGCGAATAAACTGGACTTTAGCGGCTCGTTAGCAAAGGAATCGAGCGACACTCCCGCGCTTCGATGCTTGAAATATCATCATGCTGGACATTAGCGGCCTCCCCCCACACGATCTTGTCCACAAATCAGCTAGGTTATCCACTGGACTCTTGCGGCTTCAATCTGGATTTTAGCGGCTTAACGTCTGGACTCTCGCGGCCACGACTCGTCAAAAACAAGGTTATCCACTGGACTTTTGCGGCTATACTAATAGACAAAATTACTAATAATTTTACTAATAGCTTGTCGTAAATTGAGTGTAGCGACATGTCGCAAAAATGCCATGCCGCAAAAGTCCAGTGGGACAAGTCCTCTACGGCTGTGTCATGGTTGAATTATGGAATCGCTACACGACATCATCACCCGCGATGGCCGACAAATGGCGCTAGACCTTGGCAACGATCGACGTATCGTGGACTTGGCATCGTCGTACTTGGCTCAGGAAGAAGCCGAGAACAGCTTCCTTTATACCGGATTCGCTTACGTCACTCTGCCTCATCGACGAATCGCGGATGACGCAGTCTGGCAAATCAATACAGAACGAGCATCGATGGTCATCCAGCCTGGTGTGAGGATGGCTCCTGACAAACCCGCAGTCCATGTAGGCGTTCCCTATGGCTCCAAGGCACGCATGATTATGCTGTTCCTGCAAACCGAGGCGCTACGTCGAAAAGACCGTGAGGTACATCTCGGATCAAGCCTTTGCTCCTGGCTCGAAAAGATGGGAATGTCCATTGGCGGTAAGACCCTGATCGACGTGCGTAATCAGGCCGATCGTATTGCACGCTGCCGCATATCTTTCGAGTTTCACGGCGGCGACACCAGTGGCCTCATTAACCAGAACGTCATCGACTCAGGCATCTTTACCACCGAAAGTAATCGAGCGAAATTCCTTGACCGCGTAATCCTATCCGAAACCTTCTACGCGCAGCTTGTAAGGCACCCCTTCCCGATCGACGAAGCCGCCATCAAACTGTTGAGTGGCCATTCGCAGGCTCTGGACATTTACTGCTGGCTTTCATACCGGCTACATGTCTTAAAGAAACCTACGCCGATATCCTGGAACGCCTTGAAGGTTCAATTCGGAAACTCGGTCGGGAAACTGAGCCACTTTAAAAAAAACTTTCTCGACAACCTAGAGGTCGCGTGCGCGGTTTATCCTGGCGCGAAAGTCCATGCAAGTGATACAGGGCTGACGCTTTACCCGTCGCGCTCTCCCGTGCAGCCCAAGATCTACGCAGTCAAGTAGAGCTGGGCCCAAGGGCATGAACAACCAGGCAGAGAACAGCTACCTTCCCCTACGGGAGCGGGTCATGCACAAGTTCCGGTCGCCCGGCGGGTGACAGCGCTTCGTCTCCGTTTTTTCAGCCATCCGGAATCTCTTTGTCCCACCCGCCTCCATTGCCACCGCTCTTCTCCGGCACATCCATCGTGTCCGGGCTCTCGTCCAATGGAATAACGCAACCGCTCTCAGCGCTTGAATACCCATCCCCCGGGCGTCGCCTACCTCACATCAGTTAACGTGACATCATTGATGCTCTTCAACAAGATCGAACTATTCTAAGCCTTCAAGTGTGTCTGAGATAATACAGGTACTAAAAAAATCTAGTTTTGAGAAACTTGTGCCGCCAATGTCGTTTCCTTCCGAAAATGTAAAAATTCCAGAACATTGTTGATTGGTGCTAGATTTGATGAATCGTAATTTTTCGTTACAGTTCTTCCTATTCGGGTTTACTGCGCTCACGCCAAGTTTAACGTCGGCGCAATCGCTGCCAAGCGCAGGGAGTTTTGTTGCGGGTAGCGGCGCCATCAGTAAAGCCGGCACGGCCATGACCGTTACCCAGAATACCACGCGCGGCGTCGTCAATTGGCAGAGCTTTTCGATTGCCTCGGGTCATTCGGTGCAGTTCGAGAACGGGAGCGGTGCCACGCTGAACCAGGTGACGGGCGCACAGATGTCCGAGCTTCAGGGGCATCTCGGGGCAACGGGCTCGCTTTATCTCATCAACCCCAATGGCGTGGTGATCGGCCCCAAGGGGTCTGTTGCGACAGGCGGCAGCTTTGTGGCTTCAACGCGTGATGCGAGCGATAGCGCCTTCATGCAGGGGAAAAGCCTTACCCTGTCGGGCACATCCTCGGGCACGGTGAAGAACGAGGGCAGGATCACCAGCACGAATGGCAACGTCGTTCTGGTCGGTCAATCGGTGAGCAATAGCGGCACGGTGAGTGCGGCCAATGGCACGGTGGCGCTGGCTGCGGGCAACAGGGTGATCCTGAGCGAGGCGGAAGGCCCTGACGGGATCTATGTCGAGACCGATGCGACTGCCAAAGGCGATGTGACCAATACGGGTCATATCCAGGCGGCGGCAGCGCGTCTTGCGGCTGCGGGGGGCAATGTCTATGCGCTGGCGGGCAATCGTGACGGGCTGATCCAGGCGACGGGTACGAGTAGCGTCAACGGGCAGGTCTGGCTGACGGCGCCGCATGGCATTGTGACGGTTGAGGACACGACGGTCACGGCGCGCACGCAGGACGGTGCAGGCGGAACGATCCGGGCGAACGGGCGTGAGGTGTCTCTGGGCAGCCGTGCGGTGCTCGATGCGTCTGCCACGCAATCGGGCAGGAAAGGTGGTCAGGTCCTGGTCGGGACGGATGCGATGGGCGGGGTCAATCTTGCCAGGCGCACGACCATTGCCAGTGGAGCAGCGCTGAAGGCGCGCGGCAAGGATAATGGTGCGGGCGGCGAGATCGAGACCTCAGCGCATACGATGGATCTGGGTAACGCCACGATCGATGCAGGTGTGGGCGGGCAGTGGCTCCTCGATCCTGATGACCTGACCATCGATGCCAACGCGGCCGATACGATCAGCAGCACGCTGAATAGTGGCACTGACGTTACCCAAGAGACAACAGCGACTACGGCCACTGGAGCAGGTACGAGTGCCGCGGGTAACGGTGATATTATCCTCAATGCACCAATATCGTGGAGCTCGGGCAGTACCTTATCACTCAGTGCATATAGAAATATCACTCTGAATTCAGGAATTACTGTTTCCGGCACTGGAAAACTAACAATAACTACGAACAATGCAAACAATACTGGAAGCTCTACTACAATAAACTATAATAATGGAAGTGCTATAAGATTCGATAACGTATCAATGGAGTCTTCATCTGCTAGTAGCCCTCTTAATATAAATGGAAAATCATATACCCTAATATCAAATCTAACCGAACTTCAGAGCCTTACAAATTCAGGTCTTTATGCTCTTGTGCAATCGCTAAACGCTTCAGGAATCTCAAACTTTACTCCAATTAGTGTAAGCTCAAGCGTTACGTCGCTTATTTTTGATGGTCTCGGCAATACAATATCAAATTTAACAATTTCTTCTAATTCTACGCAGGTTGGATTATTCTCCTCTATTTATAGAGGAACAATAAAAAATATTGGCGTTATAAATGGAAATGTTACAGGGACGGGTAGCGCTGACTCAAGATCTGTTGGAGGTATTGTCGGAGTAATCAATAGCAATACTGCATCTATAAGCAATAGCTACTTTATAGGAAATGTTACTGATACTGGATCCGGGACGAGAGGTAATATCGGCGGTCTGGTCGGATATGCTAATGGAAGCATAAACAATTCTTTTTCTTCTGGAACCGTTACAGTGAATGGAAGCTCTACATCAAGCAGAAGCGGAGGTTTGGTTGGAATAAACTACGTTGGAATCGAAAGTAGTTACTCTAATAGTAATGTTAGTAACTCAAACTCGTCAGGGACTGTTGGGGGATTGGTTGGATTCAATTACAGTGGCACTGTGAATAATTCATATTCAAGCGGCAATGTTACAGGAGCTTCAGGATACATCGGTGGATTAATCGGACAATCATTCCAGAACTCGAGAGTTACAAATGTTTATGCGGCCGGAGAGGTAACAAGCACAACGGGGTCCAATTATTTGGGTGGACTTATAGGTACAAATAGTGCTTCAGTAAGCAATGGGTACTGGAACACTGACAATGTTGCTTCTGGAATTGGCAGTGGTAACAATAGCGGCGCAGTTGGACTAACAACAAAAGAGTGGCTTACCAATGGTCCTCTTGTATCAGGAAGTGGAAATAGTTTTTCTGATTCATCCGCTTGGGTGAATGGTTCTCTTTACCCGGTTCTTGCTAATTTGCCATATATTCGGGTAATGGCGACCTTGTCCCAAACATATGGATCGAGTGACATTGCAGTATCGAATATCAGATACATAGATCAATCTGGGAATGATGCATCAAGTAAAGTTTCCGGATCTGTTTCTTGGCATAGTCCTGTTTTGTCATCTTCGAGCAATGCAGGATCTACCGGATTAATATACGGTACAGGTATATTGGCGCCTGGTTATCAAATATTATATAATTCGTCGAATACGATCAATCCTGCCACGCTGAGCATCACGGCCAGCAACCAGAACGGCACGTATGGTCAGACCCCTGCGCTGGATGACGCGGCCTTTACCACAAGCGGCCTTGTCAATGGTGATACCGTGTCAGCCGTGACACTTGCCACAGATGCGACATCCCGCAGTGCTGTTGGCTCCTATGGCATCACGGCGTCCAATGCCCAGGGATCCGGGCTTTCAAACTATACTATCGGGTATACGTCAGG
>NZ_BAJT01000027.1 GCF_000613845.1 Asaia astilbis JCM 15831 | reverse complement strand
CGCGCCAGCCCCCGTGCAGTCCAGCGCCGACCGCGCCGCGTGGGGGGATCAATGCTCCCTGCTCGACACCCGAGGTCTGAACGCCGCCTCCCCCCGATCGGGTATTGAATTCTCGGCGACAGACCTGCTTTCCAGCGTCGATGACAGCGTCCGCGCCATTCAGCTCGTACGCGCCTACCGCGTGCGCGGCCATCTGGAATCCCGTCTCGATCCGCTCGGCCTTCAGGTTCCGAAATCCTTTACCGAGCTCGACCCGGCAACTTACGGGTTCGGACCCCATGATCGCGACCGCCCGATCTATCTGGGACAGATGGTCAGTTCGCTCCTGCCCGAGCGAGCCAGCGCCACCATCAATGAGCTGCTTGAGGCTCTGCGCCAGACCTATTGCGGCCCGATCGGTGTGGAATACATGCACATCCAGGACGCTGCCCAGCGTCTCTGGCTACAGCACCGCCTCGAAGGCGATGACTGGCGTCGCACGTTCTCCGCCGCTGAAAAGAAGATCATTCTCAATCAGCTGACCGAGGCAGAAGGCTTCGAAAGCTTCTGCCAGAAACGGTTCACCGGCACCAAACGCTTCGGTCTGGAGGGCAGTGAGGTCACAATCCCTGCCCTTCACGCCATCATCGAACAATCCGTGCGTCACGGGACGAGAAGCGTCTCCGTCGGCATGGCCCATCGTGGCCGCCTGAATGTCATGGCCAATGTGGTGCAAAAGCCTTTTGCCGCCATCTTCTCGGAGTTTGCAGGGGCCTCCTTCAAACCCACCGAGGTGCAAGGCTCGGGCGACGTCAAATACCATCTCGGGACGGCCGCAACGCTGCATGTCTCGAACGAGAAAGTGCGCGTCACCCTTCTGCCGAACCCGTCGCATCTTGAGGCCGTCGATCCTGTCGTGGTCGGGCGCGTGCGCGCCATTCAGGATTCCGACGGCTGTGTCGGGCTTGAAAACCGCTACCGTCACCTCGGGCTTCTGATTCATGGCGATGCGGCTTTTGCCGGTCAGGGCATCGTTTACGAAACCATGGCGATGTCACAGCTCATCGGCTACCGCACAGGCGGCACGATCCATGTTGTGACCAATAACCAGATCGGTTTCACCACGATTTCCGCCCACGCGCATTCCGGGTTCTACTGCACCGATATCGCGAAGGCCGTTCACGCCCCCATCCTGCATGTGAATGGTGACGAGCCCGAAGCCGCCGCCTATTGCGCGCGCCTCGCCGCCGATTACCGACGCGAGTTCGCGGCCGATATCGTGCTCGATCTCGTCTGCTATCGCCGTCATGGCCATAACGAAGCCGACGAACCGGCTTTCACCCAGCCAACCATGTACAAGGCGATCTCCGCACGCCCGACGACGCGCGCGCTCTATGCCAAGCGTCTGGCCCGCGAGAAGATCATCGATGCCGAGACGGCTGACGATCAGTTCCAGTCATTCCAGGACCATCTTCAGGGGCAGTTCGAGGCGGCAAAGTCTTATGAGCCCAGCCGTGAAGACTGGCTGGAATGCAATCAGGACCCTTCCCGCCTCTCCGACGAGCCCCTGCGTGAACAACCCATAACCGGGATCAGCATTTCAGGCCTGCATCGTGTCGGCGCCGCGCTCACGCGTATCCCGGATGATTTTGCCCTTCATCCTCGCCTGCGTCGCGTCATTCAGGCCCGTAGTCAGGCCATTGACTCCGCTGCGGGCATCGACTGGGCTCTTGGTGAGGCGCTCGCTTTCGGATCCTTGCTGCTCCAGCATCATCCGGTGCGCCTCTCCGGCGAAGACTGTCAGCGCGGCACGTTCAGCCAGCGCCATGCCGTTCTGGTCGATCAGCTCAACCAGAGCGACTACGTGCCGCTGAACAACATCGCCGATGGTCAGGCTAAAATCGAGGTCTACAATTCTCTTCTCTCCGAGTTCGGCGTGCTCGGTTTCGAATACGGCTACACGCTCGCCGCACCCAATTCTCTCGTTCTGTGGGAAGCGCAATTCGGCGATTTTGCCAATGGTGCACAGGTCATCATCGATCAGTTCATCGCCTCTGGCGAAACCAAATGGCTTCGGACATCTGGCCTCGTCATGCTGCTGCCACATGGGTACGAGGGTCAGGGCCCAGAGCATTCCTCCGCACGATTGGAGCGTTATCTGCAGCTCTGCGCCGAGAACAATCTGCGCGTGTGCAACATCACGACCCCGGCAAACTACTTCCACGCCCTGCGCCGTCAGATCGCCCGTGAATGCCGCAAGCCCCTGATCATCATGACGCCGAAATCGCTTCTCCGTCACAAGGAGGCGGTTTCGGAACTCGGTGATTTCGGCCCCGAAACGCGTTTCCAGACCGTACTGCCCGAGACCGATGCTCTCCTCCCCGATAACGAGATCAAGCGTGTCGTTCTCTGCTCGGGGAAAGTCTATTACGATCTGCGGGCATCACGACGCGAAAACGGGCGCCAGGATGTCGCAATCCTGCGTCTAGAGCAGCTTTATCCATTCCCGCGCGACGTCCTGTCGCAGCAACTTGCCCGCTATCCGAACGCACAGATCATCTGGTGTCAGGAAGAATCGCAAAACGCAGGGGCCTGGACATTTGTTGATCGACGGATCGAGAACTCGGCAGAGCGGTGCAATCATGCCAACCCGCGCCCGATCTTTATCGGACGCAAGGCCTCCGCGTCGCCGGCAACCGGTCTTGCCAGCGAGCACGTGGCGGAACAGGCCGCTCTCGTCAAAGACGCTTTAGGATAAGCCCGCCTTTACGAAGAGGGCGCTTGTCCCTCTTCGTAGACCGCTTCCGACACCGCCATAAAAGAGTCTGTTTTCAAACGTCAGATTGCGGTTGCTCGCGGTCTGGGTGACATCGTGGCTATGGCTTTTGAAAAGTCTCACGACGGTCGTCTGGACTTCTGAGCCTCAACCCATCCCTGTCACACAGCTCTTCAAAGGCCATCACGCGCATGAAATTCCCTACGCTTGCCGCTTCCCTGTGGGCAAGCGCCTGCCTCGCGATCATGACAGCGCCCTCCGCTCACGCGGACGATCTGGACTCAAAGATTGAGGCGTCATTCGCTCCCATGGTGGCGCAATATCAGATCCCGGGGCTCGTCATCGGTGTCACGCGAAACGGCGTCCATCATTTCTACTCTACAGGCTTGGCATCACGCGCCGATAAGCGACCAGCAACACCTGATACGCTTTTCGAACTCGGTTCCATGAGCAAGATCTTCACAGTCACGCTTGCCGCCCTCGCGGTCGAACGGGGAAAGATCACCCTGAACGATACTGTCGCCCATCATCTATGCGACGATCACTGTGTGATCGGCTCTGATCTCACCTTACTCGACCTGGCGACCCATCATTCCGGAGGGTTGCCACTTCAGGTCCCCGAAAACATCTCCAATATCGGCGATCTAACCCGCTGGCTGCAGTCCTGGCATCCGCCAATGCCAGCGCGCGCAGCTACTCCAATATCAGTATCGGCCTCCTCGGGTTCATCTCGGCCAAATCTCTCGGTCTCCCCTACGCTCAGGCGGTCGAGACAATTCTCTTTCCTGCTTTCGGTCTCACGCATAGCTGGATCAACGTTCCAGAACGCGACATGGGCGCGTACGCCTATGGTTATGATCGAGAGACGAATGCGCCCATCCGCGTGCATCCCGGAGTTCTCGCCGACGAAGCTTATGGCGTGAAATCGACGCCGCGCGACATGCTAAAGATGCTGGATGTCGAACTCGGAGTGGGACACCCATCCGAAGAATTGAGACAAGCCGTTGAGCTGACCCAGATGGTCGATACCGAACCGCTTTTTTCACTCAGGACATGATCTGGGAGACCTATCCCTGGCCAACACCCCTGAAGCCAATGCTGCTCGGCAATGGATATGACTTCATCATGAAGCCACATCCGATGACACCCATCGCAGCCGGTCGGATCGAAAATGGCCCTGTCATCTTCAACAAGACAGGTTCGACGAATGGTTTTGGCGGCTATATCGCATGGTGCCCAGCGAAAAGATCGGTGTCGTCATGCTCGCCAACAAGAACACGCCGAACGAAGCGCGCGTGGAGGCGACTTACAAGCTCATCAAGGCGCTTCTCGCCAAATAGCCTTGTTATTGAACCGACTGACGAAGCGGCACATGCCGTTTCGTCAGCTCATCTGTCCTGTACAGGCGTTGCGCCTCTATCAGAGGTGCAACGCGCGATCGTAAGCACCCAAAGATGCCTCCTTCAGCGCCTCCGATAGCGTCGGATGAGCATGGCAGGCCAAAGCCACATCTTCCGCACTCGCCTTGAAAGTCATGGCGAGCGTCGCTTCCGCGATAAGCTCCCCCGCCGATGCTCCAAGGATGTGCACCCCGAGAATGCGGTCGGTCTTGGCGTCGGTCAAAACCTTCACCCCTCCCTCCGTCGCGGCAATAGCGCGTGCGCGCGCACTGGCCATGAAGGGGAAGCTGCCCGTCTTGTAGGCCACGCCGTCCTGCTTGAGCTGCTCTTCTGTCTTGCCCACCATCGCAAATTCCGGCTGGGTGTAGACGACCGACGGAATGGCATCATAAGGCACATGGCCGACCCGACCTGCCAGCTGCTCTGCGAGGGCAATGCCCTCTTCTTCGGCCTTATGCGCCAGCATCGGCCCGGCAATCACATCGCCAATGGCGTAAATGCTCGGACAGGAGGTGCGAAAATGGGAGTCGACCGAGATACGACCTGCTTCGTCGGTATCGATACCGACAGTGCCAAGATCGAGCCCCTGCGTATAAGGTTTGCGACCGATGGAAACGAGCACGACATCGGCCTCGAGCGCCTCGGTTTCTTCCCGCCCCACTTTCTGCAACGTGAGATCAAGCGCAGCGCCTTCTGTCGCGACCTTGGTAACGCGTGTTGAGAGACGGAATTTGAGACCCAGCTTTTCGAGCGAGCGCTGAAACTGACGTCCCAGCCCACGATCGAAGCCGGGGGCGATGTGATCCCCATATTCAACGATCGTCACCTCGCTCCCGAGACGCTTCCATACGCTACCAAGCTCAAGCCCGATGACCCCGGCACCGATGACGGCAAGACGCTTGGGGACGGCCTCCAGAGACAGCGCACCAGTGAAGAGACGACGCGTTTCTCGTCGAAATCGAGACCCGGCAGTGCCGCAGGCGCACTCCCGGTCGCCACAACGATGGACCGGGCTGTCACGCTTTCGCCGTTGATCGACAGGCTATGCGGGCCGGTCAGCTTCGCCTCACCGACACGGAAGGTGACGTTATTCTTGCGAAAGAGATATCCGATCCCTTTGATCGTATCTCCGACAACCCGCTCTTTGCGGGCCATCATCTGGCCCAGATTGAGTTTGGGCGTCACACCCTCGATACCGAGTGCTACGAACTCAGTCTCGGCTTCGTGCAGGCGTTCCGAGCTATGCAGCAATGCCTTTGAGGGAATGCACCCGACATTCAGGCATGTGCCGCCCGGCGTCTCGCGGCGATCAACGCACAACACCTTCAGGCCACGCTGCGCCGCCTTGAGCGCGCAGACATAACCGCCAGGGCCTGCGCCGATGACGGCCAGATCGAATTCATGGGTCTCCGACATGGCGGTCTCTTTCGTATCAGACATCAAGAAGCAGGCGACGCGGGTCTTCCACATACTGCTTCACACGCACAAGGAAGCTCACTGCCTCACGGCCATCGACCATACGATGATCATAGGAGAGCGCAACATACATCATCGGACGAATGACGACCTGACCATCGACCGCAACCGGGCGATCCTGAATGGCATGCATTCCCAGAATTGCCGATTGAGGCGGGTTCAGGATCGGGGTGGACAGGAGCGACCCGAAAATACCGCCATTGGTAATCGAGAATGTGCCCCGTGACAGCTCATCGAGCTTGAGCGTGCCGGCGCGGGCCCTTGTGCCGTAATCATTGATATGGCGCTCAAGCTCGGCAAAGCTCATCTGATCGGCATCATGCAGAACCGGCACGACGAGACCACGCTCGCTGCCAACCGCGATGCCGAGATTGACGAAACGACGATAGAGAATGTCATCGCCATCGATCGTCGCGTTGAGCGCCGGAAATTCCTGCAGAGCCTTGATACAAGCTCGGCCGAAGATCGACATGAAACCGAGTTTCACGCCGTGTTTCTTCTCGAAAACCTCGCGATATTCCGCGCGCAAGGCCTTAGCCGCACTCATATCCACCTCGTTGAAGGTGGTCAGGATTGCGGCAGTATTCTGTGCATCCTTGAGACGGCGCGCAATGGTCTGGCGCAGGCGCGTCATGGGCACGCGCTGCTCGCGGCTATCCTGCTCGTTCTTCCCCAGTAGGGACGCCAGTGCGCTCGCGACGGCCTGCGAGGGCTCAGCACTCTGAGCGAAGGAGGGCGCTGCCTCGGGTGACCGAGTTGAGGCGGGCGCTGCTGTTTTTTCCGGCTGCGCCATCCGGGCGATCACATCCCCCTTGGTGACGCGTCCATCCAGCCCCGAACCATGGGGAATCGTCTCCGGGGCGATCTTCTCTTCTGCCATCAGGCGCGCTGCGGCAGGCATGGGAGCGTGAGACTCAGCTGCCTCCGGGGCAGGCGACACACGCGTCTTTTCCGGCGTCTTGGCAGCCGACACTTGAGGAGAGGCGCTGGGCGTTCCCTTGGGGTCGAGCGTACCGAGCACGCTACCAACTGCCACCTCTGCTCCGGCTGCCGTCAGGTCATTGCCGAGCACACCGGCCTGCGGGGCGGGTACTTCCACGCTGATCTTGTCGGTTTCCAGTTCAACAACCGGTTCATCTGCGGCAACAGCCTGTCCGGGTTGTTTGAGCCAGCGGGTTACTGTCGCCGAGGTGACACTCTCACCAAGAACCGGGACCTTTATCTCGACCGACATCATCTCTCCCTTTGCCCGTTAGGACTGCTGTCGCGCACCTGATCCTCGAACCATAAACAGGAACAGACCGCGTGCCTACTCCGTCTGCCTTCGCGTGAAGGTTAGAGGATGGGGATTACAAGCGGGATTTGTCAGGGTTTGCCCATAACAGCTTTGAAAAAGGTCTGAAATTTCACCCGATTGTGACGCCAGCCCCTCGTGAAAGGGACGTGAGTCTGCGCCGCCATCACTCATTCGGAGGGCATAAGCATTCCGCCCTTCACAACAGCGCAACAGCTCAGCACTATGCCGTGCGGGCAACGCGCAGCCCGACGACATCCTTTCCTGCCGGACCCTGCTCCTGGCGAACATGGAAGACCCGACACTTATGTATCTCGGCATCGATCTCGGCACTTCGGGAATCAAGGCAGTTCTGGTCGATCAGCACCAGAATGTCATCGCCGCCCATACGGAAAAACTCACCGTAAGCCGCCCCCATCCGGGATGGAGCGAGCAGGATCCGCAGGACTGGTTCGAGGCGACCCTACGGGCGCTCGATGCCCTGCGCATCAGCCACCCCAATGAGCTGGCCGACGTGAAAGGCATCGGGCTCTCCGGACAGCAGCACGGTGCGGTGCTCCTTGACGAAGAAGGCGCGGTGCTGCGCCCCTGCCTTCTGTGGAACGATACAAGAGCAGAATCCGAATGCTCGCTGTTCGAACACCGCTTTCCCCTTTGCCGTCAGATTACCGGCAATATTGCCATGCCCGGCTTCACTGCGCCCAAGGTGATGTGGGTAGCCCGTCATGAGCCCGAAGTTTTTGCCAAGGTCACGCATGTCGTTCTGCCCAAGGCATGGCTGCGCTTTCGCATGACCGGCGCCCTGATTGACGACATGTCGGACGCTTCAGGCTCACTCTGGCTCGATACGGAACGCCGCCTGTGGTCCGACGCGGCCCTTGAGGCCTCCAATCTCCGCCTCGCCTCGATGCCGGAACTGCGTGAAGGAACAGAACCGGCAGGCACGCTCAATGCCGACCTCGCTGCGCGATGGGGCATGAAATCGGCACCGATCTTTGCGGGTGGCGCGGGCGATAATGCGGCAGGAGCCGTTGGACTGGGCGCCATTCACACAGGCGATGCCTTCCTGTCTCTCGGCACGTCAGGCGTCGTCTGGGTAACGACCGATAGCTTTCATCCCGGCGGCAATCACGCCATTCATTCGTTTTGTCATGCCGTGCCCAATCAATGGCACCAGATGGGTGTGACCCTCTCAGCCGCGGCTTCTCTGGCCTGGTGGTCCCGCGTGACGGGGCTGGACGAAAAGACGCTTCTCGCCGAGCTGCCGGAAACTCCCGAAGCCCCCTCACCTGTTCTTTTCGCGCCCTATCTCTCGGGCGAGCGAACGCCGCATAACGATGCCACCGTACGCGGTGGCTTCGTGGGCCTGACACAGGATACGACGCGGGCCCAGATGACCCAGGCCGTCCTCGAAGGCGTCGCCTTCTCGTTCCGCGACGCTGTAGAAGGTCTGGCGGAGTCGGGTACAATCATCACCCAGGCCGATGTGATCGGTGGAGGGTCGCGCAGCCCGCTCTGGACATCGATCATTGCCAGCGTGCTTGGCATTACGCTGCATCGTCTGGCCAATGGCGAGCAGGGCGGCGCGTTCGGCGCCGCCCGTCTGGCCCGGATCGCGGTGACAGGCGAAGGTGTCAGTGCAATATGCCTGCCCCCTGCACGCGTCGCTTCCATCGCGCCGGATGAGCGCCTGACAGGCCCCTATCGTCAGGCTTACGCACGATATCGCGCGCTCTATCCAGCCCTGAAATCTCTCCGATAGGCATTTTCAATTGGGGGGAGCTGACTTCCCCCCAAACGGAAGAGACAAGCCTTTACTTCGGCTCTTGCGGGCAGACCTTCTGAAGGAACCCACGCAATACGGAGAGGCCGCCCGTTTCGATCAACGTGGAGTGCGTTCCCTGTTGCGTCGTCCAGAGCTGTTTCGGCTCTGGTGCCGCATTGAAGACAGTCAGGCTCTCGGCAGGCGGCACAGTCCCATCACGAAGTGTCCGCATGACGAGCAGAGGAACCTTGAGCGCGCTTATGCGGCCTAATGTGTCAAACTGATTTCTCAGCAACATATGGATTGGCATGTAAGGATAGCGCGACGCCGCAACATCCGCGATGCTCGTATAAGGCGCATCGAGTACGAGACCCGCAACGGGGAATTCGAGCGCCGTACGAACCGCAACATTGGTGCCCAGCGACTCACCATAGGCGACGATCTCGCGAGGAGGGATCCCCTGACCGAGCAGGAATTTCATCCCCGCTTGCCCGTCTCGCGCAAAACCGTCTTCGCTCGGCGTTCCGGGATTGCCCCCATAGCCCCGGTATTCTACCGCGAGCAATCCGGTGCCGTCCTGCGTCATCAATGCGAAACGATGGATGCGGCTCGTGATGGAACCCGCATTGCCGTGCAGATAAAGCAGAACTGGCGCACCGGGTGTGGGCGCACGATAATAGGCCTTCAGATCGAGCCCGTCCGTGGTGTGAAGCACCACCATACGCGCGCCGGATATAAGACCCGCAGGATCAGTGACGGGCGTACGCTCGGCGGGGAAAACGAGACTGTCCTGCTTCACATACAGATAGCTCGCGGCGAGGACGTAGAGGGCGATGACGCCTCCGATTAGAATCGCGGCAAATCTGAACACGGCGTGGTCTCTCGGAACGTTTTTATAAGGGGAGCGTAGTCGCAGAGATGGTGTCCCTTCCGCAACCGGATTGTCGAGAGCTGGATCAATGAAACATTTATGGCCCCTTCTCCTTCTTCTGATCGCAGTCAGCCTCAGCACGATCGCACAGGCAGCCGGAGCCAAACCGGCAAAGCCCCTCCGCAGCTACCAGCACCTATGGACGGATGCCCACGGTGTCAGCCACATCGCCCGATGCCCGGTTTCGAATTTTTTCTTCAAAAGCATGGAGCCTCCCGCCGGGCCGCAATGGCAGGACCCGATGCCTCCGCAGACTGCAACGGTGATGATGACGGTGCAGCCCAGGCATTGGAAGGGAGACTGGCATGCCGATCCCAAGCCGCAATGGATCGTTCCGCTCAAGGGGCGCTGGTGGGTGCGCGCCATGGATGGCACGCGCATTGAAATGGGTCCGGGGGATCTTCTCTTTGGCGAAGACCAGAATGTCAGCCCGATGCTCAGCGGGCCCTATAAGGGCAAAATGGGCCATGACGCTGGCAATGTGGGAAATGAGGAGGTCACACTCCTCGTCATTCAATCCGCCAACCCACCAGAGCGCGACAAACCCTGCCACTACTACTGAAGCTCGCTAATTAGCGACATCGCAGGGGAGACGTTGCGTCAAAACGACATCCTTGACGTTCTTCGCGGCGATCCCGCCGCAGCGTCACAGGGGGGCTCGACGAGGGCAATATGACCCTGCCAATGGCGTCTCGCCTATTTCTCCAGCGCTGCTCTTGGAACATTGCGAAAGCTGATCGCCATGCGGTTATATGCATTCATCAGGCCGATCGCGATGGTCAGATCGACGATTTCCTCATCGCTGAATACCTTGCGCGCTGCCTCATAAGCGCTGTCAGGCACGTTCGTCTCGGCGACGCGGGTGACCGTCTCTGCCCAAGCAAGGGCGGCGCGCTCGCGTTCGTCAAAAACTGCTCCAGCCTCTGCCCAAGCCTGAACAAGTGCCAGCTTTTCAACCGGCTGATTTTTGCCAATCAGGTCGCGGGTATGAAGGTCGAGGCAGAACGCACAATTATTGATCTGAGAAACCCGAAGATAGACCAACTCCACAAGGACGGGTGACAGGCTGCTTTGAGCAACATATCCGTAAACGGCACCCAGAGCCTTTACGCCAGCCGGGGCGATCTTCGTGTAATCAAGACGTGCGCTCATTGCGTGCTCTTCTCACTTGTCCGAGGTGTTGAGCTTCGCCGTTTCTGAAACATAATCGCAGGGCAGCGAGGGCGACCGAACCGCACTCAGCTGTGCTTTGGCGCACCAGCGATCATAAGACAAAACCCTGAAAACCCGTCTGCCTGATAAACGGCCGGTGCCTTCATCGTCCATCTTGCCACGATCACGATATCGCCATGGCAGGATGGTGCCATGGAACGGACTCTTCGATCTCGTTGAGGAGCGTCTACGTCCAGATCCCCTCAGGAAGGCTGACGCTTTTCTGCCGCTCGACGCCAGAAATTGCATACGACCATTCCGATGATCCCGGCCAGCATGCCAAAAGCCGTTGAACTCAGCCGTGTAGGGGGCAGCATGGCCATGAGAATGCCGCTTGACCCACCAATTGCGAACGCCATCGTTCCGAGCAGCGCCGAAGCGGCGCCGGCCTGATGGCCGTGATGACTCAACGCCAGCACATTGGCGTTGGGGCCGATAAAGCCCAGGGTAAACGTCGTCGTAATGATCAGGGCGCAAAGAGGCCACGGGTCGTTCTGACCCACGACATGGCTGGCACTGACAGTGAGCAGGATCAGCCCCGATACGAGGCAAGCCGCGATGGCCGCCTGCATGACCGAGGTAAATTTGAAACGGTGCGACAGCTTGCCGTTGATTTGCGTGGCCAGAATAAACCCGCCCGCATTGATTCCGAAGAAAATAGCAAAGGCACGCGGCGTAAAGCCAGAAGATGCTCGAAGAGCAGTGGCGCGTTTGAAAGATAAGCGAACATCACGAAGGTGCTGAAACTCGACAGTGTCGCCGAAGACATGAAGACCGGTTCGCGCGCGAGAATGAGATAACGGCGTAGAATCTCAACCGGAGGCAAGGCATAGCGCCTTTCCTCCGGGAGCGTTTCAGGCATGACGAGAAGCCATAGAGCGGCCAGGGCCGCAGCCGCCACAGCGCCCGCCCAGAAAATCAGACGCCAGCTCCCGAAAGCGAGAAAGGCACTGCCTAGGGTCGGTGCCAGAATGGGACCGACACCGAAAACCAGTGTCAGCTGCGACATGAGCCGGACGGCCTCATGCCCGGTCGCCACATCACGCACGATCGCCCGGGGAACGACGCTCGTAATGGCGCCGCCGAGTGCCGCAACGAGACGCAGCAGACAGAAAGACCAGTAGGAGCTCGTCGACGCCAGAAGGACAGTCGCCATAACGTAGATGACAAGACCGACAACCATCGGCTTGTGCCGCCCGAACCGATCAGAAAGCGGCCCCAGACAGAACTGCCCCAAAGAAAGACCGATGAACCACGCTGCCAGCGTCAACTGCGCCGAACCGGGCCCCTGCCCCAGATCATGCTCCAGCTGCGGGAATGCCGGGAGGTACATATCGGTTGAAATCGGGCCAATCGTGCTCACGAGGCCGAGCAGGATGATCTGCCCGGTTGAAAATCGGATAGCTGGTTGAGGTGAAGAGGTCAGCACGGGAAAACCGGATCCAATCAAATTTTGCCATCAAGTTTAGAAAACACCGCAGCCTCGCGCAGGTTCTGACCCGTGACCGACCGGAGAGAAAGAGGCGCGCTGCGACACCCCGAAAAGGTCTTTCCCTTTTCGCAGGCCCAAAACCCACTTGTTGTCTTACGTCGCGGCAAAGGCAACCGTCGTTTTTGACGTTCATCGGTCTGACGACCGACTGTCACGCCTTTGTGCTTGGTAAGGGGCGTCAATCCACCGACGCCTGTGTCCCAACGACGCCGCGGCAGGCGAGTTTGCCCCTGCCCTTTGTCCCGGACGCTTTATCCCCGGCCCGCTTTGGGCTACGCCGTGCTTGGTCTGCGTTGAGTGAGGGAAAGAGATCATGCGCATAGCGATGATTGGCGGCGGTTATGTCGGACTTGTATCCGGCGCCTGTTTTGCGGAATTCGGAACCGAAGTCGTTATCGTCGAGGCGGATCAGGCAAGCTTGCCGCGCTCAAGGCTGGAGCGATCCCGATCTATGAACCCGGGCTCGACAAGATCGTCTCGGACAATGTCGCAGCCGGGCGCCTGAGCTTTACCGATGAGCTCGCCAGCGCCATCGATGCCGTAGATGCGGTCTTCATCGCCGTTGGCACGCCGACACGCCGTGGCGACGGTCATGCCGATCTGACCTATGTGTACGAGGCAACGCGGCAGATTGCCCGTCATGCCCGCAAAGGTCTGCTGGTTGTTACGAAATCGACCGTTCCCGTTGGTACTGGCCGCGAGGTTGCGCGCATTCTGCGTGAAGAGCGCCCCGACCTCTCCTTCAGCGTCGCGTCCAACCCGGAATTTCTGCGTGAAGGCAATGCGATCGGCGATTTCATGCGTCCCGACCGCGTCATTATCGGCATTGACGAAACAGGCCCTGACAAGGGTGAAATCGCCAACGCCCTCATGCGCCAGCTCTACCGCCCGCTCTATCTGATCGAAACACCCATCGTCATGACAGGCTGGAGACAGCTGAGCTCACCAAATATGCGGCCAACGCGTTCCTCGCGATGAAGGTGACTTTCATCAACGAGATGGCCGATCTCTGTGAAAAAGTCGGCGGCAATGTTCATGATGTCGCGCGCGGAATGGGGCTCGATCAACGGATCGGCCGCAAATTCCTCCATGCCGGGCCGGGCTATGGCGGCTCCTGCTTCCCCAAGGACACACGCGCCCTGACAGCCATCGCCCGTGACGCGGGCAGCCCGTCACTTCTGGTCGAAGCCACGGTGGCCATCAACGAAGCCCGCAAATCAGCCATGGCAGAGCGCGTCATCGCTCTGTGCGGCGGAACAGTGCGCGGCAAGACCGTCGCCATTCTGGGCCTGACTTTCAAGCCCGACACCGACGACATGCGCGAAGCCTCGTCACTCCCCCTGATTCAGCGACTGATTGAGGAGGGCGCGACCATCAAGGCCTTCGACCCGGAGGGAATGAAAGCCGCCCGCCCGCTCCTACCAGAAACCGTGATCTACGCCACGTCCGCACAGGACGCCGCGACCGACGCTGACGCCCTGGTCGTTCTCACCGAATGGAACGAATTCCGCGCCATCGCCCCGTCCAAGCTGAAAGCGGCCATGCGCGGCACGGTGATTGCCGATTTCCGCAATATCTGGGACCCTACCGCTTTACGAGCCGCCGGTTTCACGTATCGCTCCATCGGCCGCCCCTGAAGTCACGAAAACAAGGTCGCGACGTGCTGGACTTGCAATACGTCTCCGACCCTCTTGTCACCGACCTGACTTTAACGAGCGGTTGTAGCTGCTATGGCGCGAAGGCATAATCTCGCACTAAATGGCCAAATAGGCCTCTAGTGAATCAATTCTGGTAGAAGCCGTGCCACGTCGCCTTACTTGGCACGGTTCTTGCACGAGAGTGGTTATGAGCCACTTAGCCCTCTCCTCACTCCATCGCCCCAGTCACCTTTCGCGTATTGCGATCGGCGAGGCCGTGCTGACGCAGCAAATGCCGAAGCTGATAATAGGTCAGGCCAAGAGCCGAGGCGGCCTGTTTCTGGTTGAAACGGGCGTCGCGCAGGGCGCTTTCAAGCAGCGCATGCTCGTAGGCGCGCGTGGCCTCGGTAAAAGTCGTCCCCTCCGGCAAACTGGCTGGCGCGGTGTGATCCATGGGCGTTTCGCGCGTCGGGGACGTGAGGTCTTGAGATTCGGCGACCGCGAGGGGGCGCAGCCAGTCGGGACCATTGCGAAACGGGTCGAACACGATGTCGTCGAGCGTCTTTTCCGGCCTGTCCATGCGATAGACGCTCCGTTCGACCACGTTACGCAATTCACGCACATTGCCCGGCCAGTCATGCCGCATGAGGCGTTCACGGGCCTGATCGCTAAATCCGGCAAAGAGTTTGCGACCCAGACCCGCCGTCATGCGCGTTGCGAAATGCTCGGCGAGGATCAGAATATCCTCCTGACGCGCGCGGAGCGGTGGCAGCATGACCACATCGAAAGCAAGACGGTCGAGCAGGTCGCGCGAAACTCCCCTTTTCGCGCCAGCGCAGGCAGATCGGCATTGGTCGCACCGATAAGACGAACATCGACATGGATGGTCTCGTTGCCGCCCACCCGCTCGAAACTGCCATATTCGATCACGCGCAGAAGCTTCTCCTGAACGGCCGTCGTCGCAGAAGCAATCTCGTCGAGAAAAAGCGTGCCGCCATGGGCCTGCTCGAAACGCGAGAGCCTGCGCCGTTGCGCGCCGGTAAAAGCCCCCGCCTCATGACCGAAGAGTTCGCTGTCCAGAAGACTGTCCGAAAGAGCGGCACAGTTCAGTTTGATAAGCGGCTTGTCCCAGCGGGGAGAGAGCAGTGCCAGACGCGCTGCCACCAGCTCCTTGCCCGTCCCACGTTCGCCGATAATCAGGGCTGGACGATCGAGCGGAGCGAGGCGCGAAATATGGTCGAGCATTCCCAGAAAAGCCGGAGACTGACCGATTGGTGTCGGGGTTTCATCGTTTCTGGGGAATCGTGCCATTTTATGGCCAGTCTCGCATCTCAAGCCTCGGGGAAGATATGTTTCACCCCGGAACGCAGGGCTGACAAGAGAAGCTGGTGTTCTCCTGCGATCATTTCCTGTTAAAAACGTCTCAGCCAAGAAAGAGCATCACATGGGTATCTTTTCCCGCCTTGCGGATATTGTGAATTCCAACCTCAACGCGATCCTGGCCAGCGCCGAAGATCCGGAGAAAATGATCCGGCTCATCATCCAGGAGATGGAAGACACGCTGGTCGAAGTGCGCAGCCAGGCGGTCAGCATGATCGCCGAACGTAAGGGGCTGGAACGTCGCGCCCGCGCCATGGTGCAGGAAGAGGATGAATGGCTGCGCAAAGCCGAGCTCGCCCTGACCCGCGACCGCGAGGATCTTGCCAAAGGGGCTCTGGCAGCAAAAGCCACCATCGAGCAAACGCGCAAGACGCTTGAACAGCAGATCGCACAGGTGAATGAGAGCCTCGATCAGCAGCATGATGACATCGGCAAGCTTCAAGCCAAGCTGGCCGATGCGAAAACGCGTGAGAAATCACTCGCCCTGCGTCACAAGGCCGCCACCAACCGGATCAAGACGCGTGAGCGTCTGTATGACACGCGTGTCGAAAATGCCTTTAATCGTTTCGAGCAGGTCGAGCGTGCGCTTGACGCACTGGAGGGGAAAGCCGAAGCCTATGATCTCGGGCGGGGCCCGGGTGGCACACGCAAACCGAGCTTGCAGGAAGAGCTGGCAGGCCTCGAGACAGATATGGCCGTCGAGAACGAGCTGGAAGCGCTGCGCGCGAAAATCAGAAACCGCTAGGATGATTTCAGAAATGAGACGCGTTGAAAGCAGGGAGTGCCGATCATGAGCCATGAGTCTGGGAGCAGCATCGGCGATCTGGTCGGGCTTGCAGCCGTAGTCATGCCTTTTGTGATGGTGATGTATATTGTCACGATCCGCGCCCGCTCGCGAGCGACCGCCAGCAAATTGCAGGAATCGGATCTGGCGGCGCTGAATATGGCCCATGTTCAGGCGCGCCGTCTGGAAGAACGCGTGGACCAGCTCGAGCGCATTCTGGATGAAGATGTGCCAGGATGGAGAACACGGAGCTTCTCATGATGTCTATCAGCCTTCTGAAACACCCCAGGCGCCGGATCGCTCTGGCGACGCTCCTCGTCTCCAGCCTTGCCATATCGGCTCCCTTGCACGCCGCACCACAGGTCGTGGATGCTGAAGATCTCGATCTCAGTGTTCCCTGTCTCGGTCGGTTCGAGATTACCGTCGATCCAGCCATGAGCGATGGCGTATCGATCGATAGCTCCCCCACTGGCGGCGCGCATCTCACCATGCGCACGGGCAAGACACAGGGGTCATCGAAGGTGCTGATCAGCAGCAAGAGCTGCGCGCCGTCCGCAAAGGTCTCCATTCTCGTCGCACCGACTGTCGGCGTGCTGATCCATGACAGCCATGACACGCATATCGTCATCCACGGAACGCTGGCCTCGCTCGAGGCAAGCCTTGAGGCCGGGCAGCTCGACGCGGATACGATCCAGTCGCTCGATCTCAGCCTGCGTGGAACCGAACAGGTGCATATCGCGCATCTCAACCGGGCCGCTCAGGTTGTCGAAACAGGCGCCTCGGGGCTGGTGGTCGATCAGGCCGATCTCGATGCGTTTTCGGCGCAGCTCTCAGAAACCAGCCATCTCGCGGTGACAGACGGGCGCTTCGACGTTCTGACCCTGATGGTCGAAAATGCCGCGAGCGTCCGTCTGGGCGGCTCCGTCAATACGGCTACCGTCTCGGCAAACGGGACAGGCCTCGTGTCGATCCCGACGGTCAGCGGTGCACTGACACGCAGCGGCTCCGTACAGGTTGGGCCAACACCGCCTGCCGCACCGCCGATGGCCGTCGCCCAACCGGTTGCCCCACAACCCACGCCTCCCACCCCCCCGGTGGCTCAGCCAC
>NZ_BAJT01000028.1 GCF_000613845.1 Asaia astilbis JCM 15831 | reverse complement strand
CTGGACTGCACGGGGGCTGGCGCGACGGCGCCGTTCTCGGTCGCAGCGCGCTCGGCGTCGAGGGCCTTGAACAGATCGGCGAAAGAGGCGTCCACGCTGCGCGGGTCTGTGCTCCACTTGGCGTGGAGATCCGCGAGATAGACCGTGTTAGCCCCGTTCAACGCGCTTGGTAACGAACCGATCTCACCCATGCTTGCAGCCCTCCCCGGCTGTTCTTCCCAGATCTTGATAGCGTCTCAGAATGGCACGCTCATGGCAAAAAAAACCATGGAACTCTTGCTGGTAGTCAACAAGCATAAAAACTTTTCCGAATGATTTCAGTTCACAATCGCACGTTCGCCAGTCGGGGCCGAAAAGCATCGAAACTTTCACTCATAGATCCCGTCTATAGACTCCACACCCGAGCACGTTGAGGATTTATCGGCTCATCGCGCATTTCGATATTGCAGTTTGGAGAGGTCTGTCATGCGTCGCATGCTTGCACTTATGGCATTCACGATGTCGCTACTGGCGCAAGCTCTTCCCGCTGCTCATGCGACTCCCGAACGCCCTGTCGAACAAGACGGGCGACGCCTGGACTTCGATAGTCGTGCAGCCTTGCGCTGTACCATGGCACCGCATCTTGTGCGGACAGCGTTCAAGCCCGCCGAAAGAGAGACTGGTCGGAACGCCCCTCGCCGGACATGTGTCTCTGAAACAGACCGTATCGGTGCAGGATATACCAGTTCGTGCGTAATAGCGCCGTGCGTCATCCCCATCATCGTATGAGGGGGTAAGAAGCGTCTTGTTTGTCAGGGAGAGCAGGAATAGGCTCCTCGGTCATGTCACAGATCGCTCTTCAATACGAAGCCCTTGAACGGACCCCGATCAGCGAGGCCCCTTTCAGACATGTGGTCGTCCCTAACTTCGTGCGCGAAGAGGACCTCCAAACCCTGATCAATCTGATGCCGGAGATGCGCTCTGGCGGATCGTTCCCGCCGGAAGGGCTCAGATTGCATCCGACGGTCAAAGCTCTGACCAAAGAGCTTCAGGGACCACGTCTTAAAAAGCTTGTTGCGCAGAAGTTCGGCCTCGACATCGAGGCAGCTCCCAGCATGCTGACGCTGCGCGGTCGCACGCGAGAAAAAGACGGTCGCATCCATCGCGATTCCGAAGCCAAGCTTGTGACGATTCTGCTCTATCTGAACCCTGAGAGCGCGGCTTGGTCGGCTCAGGAAGGATGTCTGCGCCTCCTGAATGGCCCGGACAATCTCGAGGATTATGATGTGGAGGTGAAGCCCGCGCACGGCACGCTGCTGATCTTTCCCAACGGCCCCACGACGTGGCATGGCCACCGGCAATATGTGGGCCGCCGCTACACAATCCAGTTGAATTACATGGCGACAAACAACAAGGCACGTTATGAACTGCGGCGTCATCGTTTCTCGGCGTTGTTCAAGCGTTTGTCTTTTGCGCGATGACACTTTCAATCTGACAAGGGTAATGGAATAATGGGATACCGCGTTGCGGTCGTAGGTGCGACCGGTGCTGTTGGTCGTGAGCTCCTTCGCATTCTTGCCGAAAGAGATTTTCCTGTTTCTGAAGTGGCGGCTTTGGCTTCGGCCCGCTCCACGGGGCAGGAGGTGTCTTTCGGTAACAAGAAAGTCCTGAAAATCCAGAATCTCGAGACGTTCGACTTCACAGGATGGGACATCGCCTTGTTCTCACCCGGGGCGTCGGTCTCGGCAGTCTACGCGCCGCGTGCTGCAGCAGCGGGATGCATCGTGATCGATAACACGTCCCATTTCCGCATGGAGCCGGACGTCCCCCTGGTCGTGCCTGAGGTCAATGCGAACGCGCTCAAGAAGATGAAGCGCAACATCATCGCCAATCCGAACTGCTCGACGGCGCAGATGGTTCTGGCGCTGAAGCCGCTGCATGACCTGTTTACGATCAAGCGTGTCGTCGTCTCGACCTATCAGGCTGTTTCGGGCGCAGGCAAGGACGGGATGGACGAGCTGTTCGTCCAGTCCAAGGGCAGCTTTGTCGGTGATCCCCCGACGATTGCCCAGTTCACAAAGCAGATCGCGTTCAACGTCATCCCGCATATCGACAGCTTTCTGCCCGACGGATCGACCAAGGAAGAATGGAAGATGGCCGTCGAGACGCGCAAGATTCTCGATCCAGACATCAAGGTGATCGCGACCTGTGTGCGTGTTCCGGTGTTCATCGGACATTCCGAGGCGATCACGATCGAATGCGAAGAGCCTGTCGATCTTGCGCGCGCGCGCGAGGCGTTGCGGGAGACGGATGGAATCATCCTGCGTGATGAGCGTGATGACGGTGGTTATGTCACACCGATCGAGTGCGTCGGTGAAGATGCGACCTATGTGTCACGTCTGCGCATTGACGACACGGTCGAAAACGGCCTCGCGCTCTGGTGCGTTTCCGATAACCTTCGCAAGGGTGCGGCGCTGAATACCGTGCAGATCGCAGAAGCGCTGATTGCGCTCGATCTCATCAAGCAAAAAGCCTGAACATTACATCTTTGTCATTAATATGACTTTGGCATTGCGTGCACGTCTCGCAATGCCAAATTCTTCAAAAGGGTGGATGCAGGGTTGTGCTGCAATGGCCTGAACGGAGATGACAATGCCTGTTATCGACACGCTCGTCGCTGGCCTCTTCACCCTTCTCGCGATTGGTGTTCTCCGCCACGCGCCGGCTCCCAAGCTGATCCCGGTGCGCGTCAAACGGAAACCCTCTGCGCGCTGAACGGTTTGTAGTCTTTCGGAAGACCTCGAGTTGAGCGAGAGACATGGCTTTTATCAGCAACATACCAGCAAAACCTGTTCCACCTGGTGGCAAGACAGGCATTCTTATAGCCAATCTCGGCACACCGGACGGAACAGACTACTTCTCGGTCCGTCGCTATCTCGGTGAGTTTCTCTCCGACAGGCGTGTGATCGAGGCTCCGCCCGCACTCTGGCAGCCTATTCTTCAGGGCATCATCCTTACAACCCGTCCGTCCAAAAGCGGCGAGGCCTATGCGCGGATCTGGGACAGAAAAGAGGACGCGAGTCCTCTGCGAGTTTATACGCGCTCGCAGGCCGAAAAGCTGACCCAACGGTTTGAGGGAGAGCACCCGGTTGCTTGGGGGATGCGATATGGTAAGCCGTCGATTGCCGACGCTGTCGAAGAGCTGATGGATCAAGGCTGCGATCGCCTCATCTTTCTTCCGCTCTATCCGCAATACAGCGCCACGACCACGGCCACGGCGAACGACCAGCTTTTCAGAACATTGATGACGCTGCGCCGACAGCCAGCCGTTCAAACCTTGCCCGCATTCCCGGACCATCCGAAATATATTGCGGCTCTCGAGAAAAGCGTTCGCGATCATCTGGCGACGCTTTCCTGGAAGCCTCAGCGCCTCGTGGCCTCGTTCCACGGATTGCCCAAGCTTTGTGTCGACAAGGGCGACTACTACCCAGACGACTGCGAGCGGACGCTCACCGCATTGCGAGCGGCGCTTGGCTTGAGCGACGAACAGATGCCCATCACATTCCAGTCGCGCTTCGGGCCGATGGAATGGGTGCAGCCCTATACCGCCCCCTTCGTCGAGGCGTTGCCGAAGCAGGGTATCACACGCATCGCCGTTATCATGCCGGGCTTTATCAGCGATTGCATCGAAACCCTCGACGAAATCGGGAACGAGCTCCGTGAGGAATTCATCGAGGCGGGCGGTGAAGAGTTGACGCTTGTACCGTGTCTTAATGACAGCGATGAAGCGGTCGACATGTTGGAGGCGTTAATTCGCGAGAGCCTCCCTCAAAGGTAAGAGATTTTGCTCGAATTCTAAGCCGGATATCTACAAAAGAGAGTGCTTCAAAAATCTGCCTGATCATGGCCGTCAGGCTGGTCTGCAGACGGCGATTTAAGCTTGGCGTGATTATCGCAGCATCTCTCAGGCGACGATCCTCTTATCTGTCCGAGCGTCCTAGAAACTCGGGATCTTGATACCTAAGATCGAGAGGTTTTCAGGCTGCGTTGAATGGCTTCATCTGATTTTTGCGAGAATCTTCTTGATTCTCGCGGGCGGTCTATCGTGTGTACTTCAGGGCTTCCGCTGAGGCGTATCGTTCGGAATAGCAGGCTCGGCTAGCGAATTCGATCTTGTTTTGTTCTTATTTCTGGTGGCATAAGGTCTCATGGTCGAGACCGCCGAGACAGGAGCCGTACGTCGCATCATCCATATCGATATGGATGCCTTCTACGCCTCGGTCGAGCAGCGTGATGCGCCGCATTTGCGCGGACGCCCTGTGGCGGTCGGGCGTGGTGAAGGGCGGGGCGTCGTTGCGGCTGCGAGCTATGAAGCCAGACGCTTCGGGGTTCGTTCGGCGATGCCCTCACGCACGGCCTTGCGTCATTGTCCGGAGCTCCTTTTCGTTCCACCCCGATTTGAGGTTTATCGGGCCGTTTCTCAGCAGATCCACGCCATATTTGCGCGCTATACCGCGCTCATTCAGCCGTTATCGCTCGATGAGGCTTATCTGGACGTCACTCAGTGTTATCGGAACCACGGTTCAGCGACGGATATTGCGCGAAAAATCAGAACAGCAATTCATGAGGAAACGGGTCTGACTGCTTCTGCCGGAATTTCCTATAATCGGTTTCTGGCCAAACTTGCCTCCGATTATCGCAAACCGAACGGCCAGTTCGTCATACCGCCCTCGATGGGGCCTGATTTCGCCGCATCTTTGCGTGTTGAACAGTTCCACGGCATCGGTCCGGCTACCCGTGCAAAAATGAACCGTCTTGGCATTTTCACAGGTGCTGATCTGCGTGACATTCCTCTCCCTGTTCTGGTGCGCCATTTTGGTAAAGCGGCTCCTTTTTATGCGTCCATTGCCCGGGGAATAGACGATCGGCCTGTCGTGCCCGACCGACTGCGCAAATCGATTGGCACCGAGAAGACATTCGAGGCCGATCTGACCAGACTGGAGGAAGCGCAAGCGGTCCTGCATGCCCTGTGTGCGAAGCTCTGGCGACAATGCGAGGCGCAGGCGTTGAACGGCCGGACGTTGGTGTTGAAACTGAAATATGCCGATTTTCAGATCACAACCCGGACACGCTCAAACACGAGCGCTTTCGAAAACGAGGCAGCGCTTCGCGCACAGGCAGACGCCCTTCTCGAAGGCTTTTTCCCTCTCGAGCGTGCAATCAGACTGATCGGCGTGTCTATGACGGGACTGGTGACGGAGCTCGAGGAAAAAAACGCGCAGCTCACACTTTTTGGTGAGTCTGCTTGCTGACTTTCTGCGAACTGGTGCGTTCAGAGGAAGACCGATACCCCAGCCACAGGACCGAACCGAATGCTCACGACTGGCCCCATTTCTCCCATCTGGCTTGGCGCGATGATGACGGTCCTGATCTGTGCGCTCGGTGCTGCATAAGCGCGATAAAGAGAGCCGAACTTCAACACGCAGGGTGACATCCCCTGCGATGGCTGGCAGATACCGGATGTCAAAACTGAAAAAGAAGCGAGGGAATTGTTATGGCTGCGGGACAGGCTGAAGCGCTGCGATCTCCGATCGGGCGCATCCTGCCGGTCGTATCACTGAATCTGATCGTGTATATCGTCATCGGCTTGCCGATGGCTGTCATCCCGCTTTTTGTGCACAAAGTGCTGCACTGCAACACGGTTATCGCCGGATTTGCGGTCTCGCTCCAGTATTTCGCAACCTTCGCTTCACGCGCTTCGGCTGGCCGTCGCATCGACACCCAAGGCCCGAAGCCTGTCGCTGTCTCCGGCCTTATTCTCTGCGTCGGTTCCGGGGCTCTTCTGCTCGTTGCGGGTATGAGTGCGACGATGATTCCCCTGTCGCTTGTCTGCCTTTTTGCGAGCCGCCTCGCTCTGGGATGGGCGGAAAGCTGGGCATCGACAGCCGCAATCGTGTGGAATATCCGTCGCGCCGGCGCTGCCAATACGGCACAGGTCATCTCCTGGAACGGCATCACGTCTTATGGTGGCATCGCCCTGGGCGCTACCTTGGGTGAGCAGCTCTCTCATCTCGCCGGTGGGTGGGGTGGTCTGGTGACATTGGGGATCGTCTCAACGATTCTTCCGGTCATCGGAACGATCATGGCGAGCTCCTATCCGCTGTGGCACCTCTCCAGCACGACGCTCCTGCCATGCCGTTCATGAAGGTGTTCAGGCTCGTCCTGCCCCATGGCTGTGCTCTGGCCGCAGGCTCGGTCGGGTTCGGCGCGATCTCGTCCTGTCTTGCGCTTTATTTCGCTGCTGAAAACTGGCCCGACGCTGCTCAGGCTCTGGCAGTGTTCGGAATGGTCTTCGTGATCGTGCGATTCGTTTTTGCGCGTCAGATCGGGCGTATCGGTGGTGCGAATGTCGCCCTGATCTCCCTCGGCGTTGAAACGCTCGGTTTGCTGATCCTGGCGTTTTTGCCTTCACCCGCCGCAGCAACACTCGGCGCTGCCGTGACCGGGGCAGGGTTCTCCCTCGTCTTCCCGGCGTTGGGCGTGCTCGCTGTGGATCGTGCCGGGGCAGAAAACCGCGGCGCAGCGCTTGGGGCTTTCTCGGTATTCCTTGACCTGGCCATTGGCATTTCGGGACCCGTTCTCGGCCTTGTTATCCACGCGTCAGGGTATATGGCTCTGTTCATTTTTACGGCGTGTATTACATTTCTGGGGATTGTGCAGGTCATGCGGCTCCGCCGCGTAGCCCGACCCTGAGGTTTTGTCGCAAGGATAGGTTTAAAATGACGATTGCTGCCGCCGCTGTTTTCTGCGGCTCGCGCCATGGTGCTCTGCCCGTTTTCGGTGAGGCTGCCCGAGCGATGGGGGCGGGCCTCGCCCAGAGACAGATACATCTCGTTTATGGCGGCGGCGCAGTGGGATTGATGGGTGTCGTGGCGGAGGCCGCGCTAGAGGCCGGGGGCAAGGTCAGCGGCATCATCCCGAGTTTTCTGCATGATCGTGAAGTCATGAATGACCGAGTGACGGACCTGATCGTCACCGACTCAATGCATGAGCGCAAACGGCTGATGTTCGCCCAAGCCGATGCGTTTCTGATCCTTCCCGGCGGGTTGGGCACGTTTGACGAATTGATGGAAATCATGACCTGGCGCCAGCTGGCCCTGCATGACAAGCCTATCGTCATCGTGAATGTGGCCGACTGGGCGAAGCACGTGATCGCTGCTCTTGAAGCTGCTGTCGAGCAAGGGCTTGCCGACCCGTCTGCGCGTCATCTTTACGAGGTTGTTCCCGGTGTTGAGGAAGCATTGGAATTCCTGGAGTCTGAAAAAAAGCGCGATGAAATAGCGCAAACAGACCGTCTTTGAGCTGCGCCCCCTTGCAGAGTGAAGAAACTGGCAGTATAGCCCCATCCATCGGTTCGGAGTGTAGCTCAGCCTGGTAGAGCACTGTGTTCGGGACGCAGGGGCCGGAGGTTCGAATCCTCTCACTCCGACCAGATATCTCACCCTTCAAGGGTGTTCCCGGAAAATTCGAGAGTGCCCTGTCTTTTGACTTCTCTCTCGAGATTTCCGCTTTTCTCCAAAAATGATACGATCTCTCCAGTGGTGCGGTCCTGAACGGGGCGAAGCATTGCGGCGAAAACGTCGATATTATCTGAAGCGCGACGTTCGAGTTGCGAGCCATGAAGACATCATGATGAGCACGAGAAACGGCGTGTTCGCGGAGCAGGATCGTCATGCGTGAGCGTCTGTTTCTTGTGCTGGCCTTCGGAACCCTGACCGTCGTGTTTTGCGCGTCTCTCCTGATCGGACGCTATTCGATCAATGCTCTCGATCTCCTCCATGTTCTCCAGGGTCGCGGTGTCCCCGCAATTCAGGCTGTTCTTTTTCAGGCACGGCTACCGCGTCTCGTTGCAGCCCTTTTTGTCGGTGCCGCGCTTGCCGTTTCTGGCACGACGTTTCAGGCGGTTTTTCGTAATCCTCTTGTTTCTCCCGACCTGCTTGGCGTTCTCAGCGGCTCCGCTTTTGGGGCGGCTTTTGCCATTCTTGTGCATGGCGGGGGCACTTTTGTCGGATTGGCGGCCTTCTTCGGTGGGTGCTGCGCTGTAGCCCTGGGGTTCGCTATTGCGCGCCTCGTCGGCAGGGAGGGTGTCCTGCCCTTACTGCTCGGGGGGCTGATCAGCAGTGCCCTCTTCACCGCATTATTGTCGTTGCTGAAATATCTCGCGGATCCGTTCGACCAGCTCCCGGCCATTATTTATTGGCTTCTGGGCAGTCTCGCCCAGACGCAATGGGGGCAGCTTGGCGTGCTTGTTCCGTTGCTTGCGCTCGGAATGCTGGTGCTGTGGAGGAGTGGGCGTGTCCTCGATACCTTCGCGCTGAGTGATGACGAAGCGCATAGCCTCGGCCTGCCGATCGGCAGGTTGCGGCTGTTCGTGCTTGTCATCGCGACAGGGCTGGGCGCGTTGACCGTCTCTCTTGCCGGGATTATCGGCTGGGTCGGTCTGATAGTCCCCCATATGGCGCGCCTGCTTATCGGTCCTGCGCATCGCTTGGTGCTCCCCTTCGCTGCCCTTCTCGGCGCCTCCTGTCTGATTCTGGCCGATACGGCCTCGCGTAGTCTTGCTTCTTCCGAAATTCCTCTTGGAATGATGACGGAGCTTTTCGGTGCGCTCGGTTTTATTCTCGTGCTCAGACAATTGAGGCGGGAAGGGCGTCTCTGATGGCAGTCCTGACCACTGAGAATCTGTCTTATTCATTTGCAGGCCGAACCGTGCTGCGCGATCTTTCGCTTCACTTCGAAGCGGGTGCGTTGATCAGTATCATGGGCGCAAATGGGGCCGGAAAGACCACCTTGCTGCGTCTGATGCTGGGTCTTTTGCGTCCCGAGACCGGAAGGGTCCTCTACCAGGGTAAAGCGCTCACCAGCCTTTCGAGGCGACAGATCGCCCGTGCCATGGCGTATGTCCCGCAACGCCGTGAGGCGCTGCCTGCCTATACCGTGGCGCAGGTGGTCGAACTGGGGCGTCTGCCCCATGGCAGCCTGACCCGTAGCCTCAGCGAGGAAGAGCGTCAGGAGATCGATACCGTTCTGTCTCACCTCGATCTCCATTCCTTCGGGATCGCCCCTGCTTGGCTCTGTCGGGGGGAGAATATCAGCGGGTTCTTCTGGCACGTGCTCTGGTGCAGCAGACCGGAATTCTTGTTCTGGACGAGCCGCTTTCAGGTCTCGATTATGGTCATCAGATCCGCTTTATGGGGCTGCTTGCGTTGCTTGCCAAAGAAGGGCGGCTTGTCATCATGACCGCGCATCAGCCTGATCTGGTCTATCGTCATACCTCTCATGTCGTGCTCCTCGAACAGGGGCGGGTTCTGGCTGAAGGCGCCCCGGGTGACGTGCTGGACGGCGCGCGATTGAGCGCGTTTTATGGTGTTGCGCTTCGCCATCACGATTATGGCGACGAGCGCTTTTTCGTGTCGGGAGAGCCGTTATCATGAGACGATTTCTGAGGTCCGTTGTGTTGGCGCTCTGCCTCGGCGCGAGCACCGCGCAAGCCAGTCCAGAGCGGATCGTCGATGGCTGGTACGCGCATAATGCCACGCTGATCATGCTCGGGGCTGGCGGGAATATTATTGGGACCGTGATCTCACCCAAGCGCTTTCCCTGGATGGCCTGTGTCGCACCGACCTGAAACAGGCGGGCTTTTTCCCGAGCATGACGCTGAATGCCGAGGCCGTTCTCGCCCTGCATCCCGATCTGGTCTTCGTCACGAAACAGTCGAACAGCGCCGAAATGCTTGGCAGGCTTGGCCTGAACGTAGAGACCGTCGAGTTCAGCGACTTCAAAGGTCTGATCGGGACGATCGATCAAACGGCGGCTTTGCTTGGCACGGATCTGGCGAAAACCCAGGCCGAGCATTATGGAAAAGCCTTCTCTGCCCTCGATGAGCGCCAGCCGGTTGCGGCACACCCGCCTCGCATTCTGCACATCGCGTCCTTTGCCCCGCTGACCGTCGATGGGGAAGGAACGATCATCGATGAGTGGATCCGCGATGCCGGAGGGCTCAACGCTGCAACGGGTCTTCACGGCAACAAGCGGCCCGTCTCGCTGGAGCAGATCTTGAGCTGGGCGCCCGATCTTATCATTCTGGGCGCGGATGCGGGTGAGCCTGACCCGGCACAAGGCAGTGGGCTCTGGTCCCGCCTCGCGGCAGTTCAGCATGGCCGGGTCTTTCGCAACCCGGCGGGCGTTTTCAACTGGGATCGATATAGTCCGGAGCTGCTCTTGCAGCGCATTTGGGCGCGCGACCTGGTGCGAACGGGTTCGGTCGATCGCCCCCAGATGATCAAGAAAATCCGAGATTTTTATCGCGATTTTTACCGCCATCCGATCGACCAGGACGATGCTGTCCGTATTCTGAATGCCAAACCGCCCTTGCCTGAGAAATGCTCAGGCGTGACCGACGAGGTTGGAAAGTAGAAGCGGGTCGATATTGATCGTGGCCAGCGCTTTGCGCCATTTCGACATCTGATCGGTACCGTAAATCAGATCGTCAGTTGCGGGCGCGCTGAGCCACGCATTGTGCTGGATGATTTCTTCTTCGAGCTGCCCGGCTTCCCACGAGGCATGTCCGAGCGCCAGCAAGGCATTGCGCGGTCCTTCGCCCTTGGCAATTTCATGCAGGATATCGAGGCTTGCTGTCAGGCAGTTCTCGTTATTGATGACCAGACTGTCGTCACGCTGCCATTCTGCAGAGTGCAGCACAAAGCCGCGCGTCGGTTCCATCGGGCCGCCACTGCACAGATTGATGCGCCGACGCGGAGGGGTCGGAGCGATTTCAAGCTGCTCGAAAAGGTCTTCGAGTGTCGGGTGAGGGGCCCGCTTGTTGATGATGAGCCCCATTGCGCCATCCTGGGCTGAATGCGCGCAAAGATAGACCACGCTGCGTGCAAATTCCGAATCCCCAAGCATTGGGCTCGAAATGAGCAGGCGGCCGGTCAGATTGTCGGCGGTCGTTGTGAAATCAGAAGCCATGCGCGAAAATGTCGGGCATCGGGTGTGGTTTTGCAAGTGCGCGCGATCACGGCAACCATCTCCCGCGCCGCCCGTCTGAACGGGAGCGATCTCTTTGCACGAATTCCCTACCTGAAAAGGAAAATACGATGGCAGTCATTCTCGTTACTGGTGCAACGGCCGGGTTCGGTCGAGCGATTGCCGTCCGCCTTGTGAAGGACGGACACCGTGTGATCGGCACGGGACGCCGCGCCGAGCGTCTGGAGGCGCTGCATCAGGAGCTGGGCGACGCGTTTCTGCCGCAGGTTCTCGATGTCACTGACACGGCGCGGATCGCCGCCTTGCCGACAGAGTTGCCTGCCGACTGGCGACAGGTCGATGTCCTGATCAACAATGCCGGCCTCGCTCTTGGGGTGGGTAAGGCTCAGGACTCCGATCTCAAGGATTGGAAAACGATGATCGACACGAATGTGTCCGGCGTTGTGGAGGTCACCCGTGCCTTTCTGCCCCAGATGATCGAGCGCAATCAGGGATACATCATGACGTTGGGGAGCATCGCAGGCACCTATCCCTATCAGGGCGGCAATGTCTACGGCGCCACCAAGGCGTTCGTTGCCCAGTTCATGCGCAACCTGCGCACCGATCTTCTGGGAACGCGCATCCGCGCCAGCACCATCGAGCCGGGTCTTTGCGGCGGCAGTGAGTTCAGCAATGTGCGTCTTCGCGACAATCAGAAAGCGGCAGATGTCTATAAGGGCACCGAGCCGCTGATGCCTGACGATATCGCAGAGACCGTGTCATGGCTTTTGAGCCTGCCCCCTCATGTAAACGTCAATGCCATTGAAATGATGCCTGTCTGTCAGGCGGCTGGCGGTCTTGCCGTGGTTAGAACCCGTGAGTGACCTGATTGCGGGCATCGCCCGCACCCTTCCCGAGCGCTATCTCGTCCGAGATGGACGCGACTTCCAGCTGAGTTCGGTCGATCCGGATGATCATGCGGATCTGCGCAAGGGAGATGTCGAGGCCTGGCTCGAGAAGCGTCGCAAGCGCTTAGGTGAATTACAGGAACGTCTTGCAGCGGAGCATCGTCATTCGGTGCTCCTGGTGCTTCAGGGAATGGATGGCGCGGGCAAGGACAGTCTGATCCGCAATGTCATGACCGGGATGAACCCGCAGGGAACGAAGGTCGTCTCCTTCAAAAGGCCCAGCGATCTCGAGCTGGCTCATGATTTCCTGTGGCGCGTCCATCTGGCCGTGCCGGGCCGGGGACAGGTCGGGGTTTTCAACCGAAGCCATTATGAAGATGTTCTGGTTGCCCGTGTCCATGCCGATACGCTCGACACACAGGGGATGACAGGCGACCCTGCAAAGCCGGAATTCTGGGATCATCGTCTTCAGGATATCGAGGCGTTTGAAGCCTATCTTGCGCGGCAAGGTGTTCACATCCTCAAGGTGATGCTGCACATGTCGCCGGATTGTCAGCAAAAGCGCCTGCTGCGCCGCCTGCGTCGCCCGGACAAACGCTGGAAGTTCGATGAGAGCGATCTTGCCGAACGCAAGTTCTGGCCTGCTTATCAGGCGGCCTATCAGGAAGCGATCCGGGCAACTTCCTGCAAAACGGCCCCTTGGCTGGTCGTGCCTTCGAACAAGAAATGGTTCTCCCGCCTTGTCGTAATGGAGGCTTTGATCGCTCAGCTCGAAAGTCTGAGCCCGGAGCCACCACCGCCGTCGCCTGACATTCTCAAGAATCTCGAAAGGCTGGAAGCGGCCATCAAGGCAAGCCATCCCTGAGGGATGCGGAAGGCGAGGCGAAACTCGCCTCCCGTCCGAAGGAGCATATTTCGGGCGTAAAATCGCTCAAAAGAAAACAGGCAGGGCTTAATAAAGTCCTGCCTGTTTTTCTTAAGCGCCAATTTGTCGTGCTTAGTGTGCGGTGCGCGCGTTCTTGACCTGAGCCCGCATTTCCTCGGCCGAGACGGCGCCGGGAATGATCGCGTTGGTGCCGAAAATGAAAGTAGGCGTGCCGTCGAGGCCGACCAGACGCGCTTCGGCCAGGTTCTCGTTGATCTGTGCGGCAACGCTGGAGGCATGCATGTCGGCGACGAGCTTGTCTGCATTGAGACCGTTGGCCGTAGCGAGCTGACGGATACGATCGAGCGTCGGCGGTGCCGTGTCCTGCATCAGAGCGCGCTTCAGCTTGTCATAGCCGCCCTGCAATGCAGCGGCGAAAATGGCCTGAGTGTCCAGAACGCTCTTTTCGCTCAGAACCGGCACGAGCTTCTCGACCAGCCGCAATTTGGGGTCCGACTTCAGAAGCGCGTCGACGACGGGCGCCATGCTGCGGCAATAGCCACATCGCGGGTCGAGAAACTCGACGATCGTCAGATCGCCGTTCGGATTGCCGCGAACGGTGTAATCCGGGCCTTTCTGCAGGCGCTCGCGGTCCGATTTGACATGAGAAAGCGCATCGTCAGAGGCTTTCTGCTGCGCGCCCTGACGCAGGGCAACGATGGCATCGCTGAGAATGCTGGGGTCGTCCTTCAGCGCCTGACGGAGGATCGACACGATCTCTGAGCGTTGCTCTGGCGTGAAGCTGGTCGCTGGTGCAGCAAGAGCGGAGACGCTGGCCGATGCGGTCAGACCAAGGGCAAGAAAGGCGCGGCAAGCCGGGTGCGGGTCGGGCGGGTCATGAAAGCCATCCTGCAAGGCGGGAGGAGAGAAGCCTCTGCAATAGGGCAGAGGGAGGCATTTCGCAAAATCAGGACGCTTCTGGCAGGTTGCCCATCGCCCTGAACACGGTTAGATGCGGTAACGAACCCAATTTCCCGACGGTTGCATCTTCGGCGTCGGAGATCGGCCTGTTCAGGGACAGAAGAGAAGGCTTGCCGGGTCATGGAGACACTGCACGTGGCGCATCGTCAGACAAATGCCCCCTGTCGCCCCGCAGAGCGGTCTGCGCGCAAGACGGGTCTGCGCTCGGCCTGTGCCCTGACTGCGGCAACGCTTCTCGTCGGATGCAGCGATGTCAGCCATATCGGCCACAGCCTGTTCGGCAAAACGACGCCGATCGTCACAGGATATATCGGCACCGTAGTCGCCGACGAGCCCCGCGCCGCACTTGTCGGGCGTGACGTTCTTGTCCATGGCGGCAATGCGGCCGATGCCGCCGCAGCTGTTGGCATGCGCTTTCGGTCACCTTGCCGTCGCGTGCGGCTCTTGGCGGCGGCG
>NZ_BAJT01000029.1 GCF_000613845.1 Asaia astilbis JCM 15831 | reverse complement strand
AATGAGGCCCGACATTATAGCCGCCATGCCAGCCATGACGGGCCCACCCGCCGCCGGGATAGCCGTAATAGCCGCCGCCGGAATAGCCGTCATAATTCGCACAGCTGGAGAGCAGGAGCGGCAGAAGGAGCGCGAGAAGGGCAGGCGCTTTTTTCATGGCGCGACTCCTTCACTAAGATCGTCTTTCTGAGGTTCGATGAGGCCGAAAACGGCGCCCCCCGGATCGGCCAGGATCGCGATCTTGGCACCGTCACGGTCGAGATGAACGGGAACGATGATTTTTCCCCCCAGCGTTTCGGCCTTTCGGGCCGTATCTGCGCTGCTCTGAACCTGAATGAACTGGATCCAGCGTGCGGTGTCTTTCTGATCGATCCCGTCGGGGAGTTTGTTGACGCTCGCACGCTCCCGATCCTGCGACATCAGCATGTAGTGCCCGGTTCTCTCTTCCTCAGGCGAGGCGACGATCTTGTAATTGAACAGGAGCTGGTAAAATCCAGCCGCCGCTTTGGGTTCAGGCGACAGCAAGGTGGCCCAGGCCCAGTTATTCAGGGCAGGTATTGCCGCCACTTCGCTCGATTGAGGGTCCACAGGGTCCCCTGCCTGAGCGCTCAGAGCGCCATAAACGCCGTGCTGGGGGTCGGCGACAATGAGTGCTTCGCCCAGACCCTCCATCTGCTTCGGGCCAAAGAGCACCTTGCCGCCCTGCTTGCGGGTCACGCGTGCGACTGTGGCTGTATCGGACGTAGAGAGGAAAGGCGTCCAGAACGGGACATCATGGCGAGGATCGTCGAGCCTGTGTGCGACGACAGTACCGATTGGCTGCGAGCCGAGCATGATCTCGATCCGTTGCGTTTTGCCGTTGCCTACCGGACGGAAACCCCAGCCGAAAAGCTGGCTGTAAAAGGTTTCAGCTCTGGGCAGATCGGGCGTGACCAGCATGGAAAAGACGATCTTGCCCGGCAGGAGACGATGCGTCGCCGGGGCGGTCAGCGGGTCGAACGACCGCGACACGGCTTTCATGTGCGGTGCTGCCTGCGCAGAGGCGAGGGGAGCAGAATAGATCTGACTTGCGGCACAAAGGGCGGCGAGAAAGAGTCCGTGCGAAACAGGACGCATCGACAAAAGAAGTCCTCCAGAACCTGACAGGCGTTTCTCAACGAACGCCTCTGGCCGGGCTCTGTTTCTCATGCCGGGGCGATTCCTCCTTCACTAGCTCTTGAACGCTTGGCCGGAACTGCTGATATGTCTTCTCAAGACGGACCTCTAAGGTCAGCATTCCGAATGGAGAGAAAAATGAGCGAGAACACTGTATCTGTCAGCGATAGCGCTTTCGAAAAGGACGTGCTGCAGGCCGAAGGCCCGGTTCTGGTCGATTTCTGGGCAGAGTGGTGCGGCCCCTGCAAGATGATCGCCCCTGCGCTCGACGAGATCGGTGGCGAGTACAAGGGTCGTCTGACGGTCGCCAAGATCAATATCGACGAAAACCCTGAAGTGCCGACACGCTTCGGTGTTCGCAGCATTCCGACGCTCATGGTGTTCAAGAACGGTGAAGTCGTGGCCCAGAAGACCGGTGCCCTTCCCAAGAGCGCTCTCAAGGCCTGGGTCGACTCGGCTCTCTAAATCTCGCGAGCCCGAGGGTTTCTCCGAATGGGAAACCTTTAGGTTGGGGCAGGTCGTTTCCTGCCCAGTCGCTGAGCCGAATAGAGGCTGAGCGCACGGCTCGACGCAGTTCCGGGCTCACCAGAGCATCGAATTCGCCGCGTTGATCGTAATCCGGCATCAGGTTTTGCAGTAATGCATTCTGTTCCAGTGCCGGATGAAAATACAGCTCTGACAGACCCTCCGGCAGATGCGGAATCAATCCTGCAACACGTCCGGCGCGCATTTGGCCGCTCCATGCCAGTCCAAAACAATGGTCATTCGTCGTCATGCCTGCGCGTGCGATCTGATGACGCAGGACTCCACACCATCGACGCAGAGCGGCTGCTCCAAGACTGTCGAAATGGGTTTCTGCTGAAGCGAGTGGCTCAGGTGGCTCACAGGGCGTCCGCACATGGCGCAGTCCGTAATGCTGTCCGGTCTCGATCAGCATCCGTCCGATCGTCGGATGAAGATGCATATGCTTGTGAGCATTTGCGTGATCGAGGTTCAGACCGGACGCAAGAAAGGCGCGGAACTGGGCTTCAATCTCCCGCGACAGGGCGCGACGAGCTGCGGGTCGGAAGAAATACGAAACCCCGAGGCCAAGCTGGCTGGTGCCGAACCGGTCATCCGGGGTCGCAATCGCCGGGATGGTGGCGCCGGGGAGAGCGGTGTCTCCCTCGATCACCACCAGATGGAGACCCACCCGAAGCGTGGGAAGTCTCCTGGCCCGACGCACGGCGTCCATGCTGGCAGGGCCAGAGACCATGAGGCTGGCCGTCGAGAGAAGCCCATCACGATGGGCAATCTCGATCGCCTCATTGACCTCTACGCTCAGGCCGAAATCATCGGCCGAGACTATCAAGCGACGCATGAAAGATCAGGCGGCGTTGCGGTCTTTGAGGAACTGGAAGAACTCCACGCCCTCGCGCAGACGGCGCTTCATCATCTGCGGGCTGCGCACCATCTCATTGACGATCGAGGCAATCTTCGGGGCCCGGAAGTAGAATTTACGGTAGAATTCTTCGACCGATGCAAAGATCTCGGTGTGCGAGAGATGCGGGTAATGCAGAGGGGCGATCTGCACGCCGTGCTCGTCGATCAGCTCTGCCTCGGCTTCGTTGAACCAGCCATTCTCGGTAGCCTGCTTGTGCAGTGCCGTGCCGGGATAAGGGGCTGCCAGAGAGACCTGCAGGGTGTGCGGGTTAATCTCACGGGCAAACTTGATGGTTTCCTGAATGGTCTCCTTCGTCTCGCCGGGCAGGCCGACGATGAAGGTGCCATGGATCTTGATGCCCAGCTTGTGGCAGTTCTTCGTGAACTCGCGTGCGACTTCGACGCGCATACCCTTCTTGATGTTGTGAAGGATCTGCTGATTGCCGCTTTCATAGCCGACCAGAAGCAGGCGGAGCCCGTTTTCCTTCATGATCTTGAGCGTCTCGTAGGGGACGTTCGCCTTGGCATTGCACGACCAGGTCACGCCCAGCTTGCCCATTTCACGTGCGATGGCCTCGGCGCGGGGCAGATCGTCCGTGAAGGTGTCGTCATCGAACATGAACTCCTTCACCTGCGGGAAATACTGTTTGGCCAGACGGATTTCTTCAGCCACGTGCTCGGGGCTGCGCGTGCGATAGCGGTGGCCGCCAACGGTCTGCGGCCACAGGCAGAATGTGCAGCGCGACTTACAGCCACGACCCGTATAGATCGAGATGTAAGGGTGCATCAGATAGCCGATGAAATAGTCTTCGATTTTCAGGTCGCGCTTGTAGACCTCGGTCACGAAGGGAAGGCTGTCCATGTCTTCGATCATGGCGCGGTCGCGATTGGCGATGATTTCGCCATCCTTGTTGCGCCAGGTAATGCCGTCCACGTCCTTGAGGTCGCGGCCTTCCGCGATTTCCTTGATGGTGAAATCGAACTCGTTGCGTGCCACGAAGTCGATCGGGCTACCCTGCGCCATCGACTCGTCAGGCTGCACGGCCACCTTGGCGCCGACCATGCCGATCATGAGCTTCGGATTGGCGTCCTTCAGCATCTGCGCCACACGAACGTCAGAGGCAAAAGACGGGGTGGAGGTGTGCATCACCACCAGATCGCGGTTCATCACGTCTTTGAGGATCGGCTCCATGCCCATGCGGGCCGGAGGTGCATCGATCAGGCGCGAGCCCTCGACCATGGCGGCGGGCTGCGCCAGCCAGGTGGGGAACCAGAAAGAGCGGATCTCGCGCTTGGCCTGGTAACGCGACCCGGCTCCGCCATCGAAACCGTCGAAGGAAGGGGGCTGAAGGAACAGCGTGCGCATCATGATGGTGAAAATCCTCGGAAGATCCGGCGGATGGCAAAATCCGCAAAGGTGAAGAGATCAGACATTTCTGACGAATGTCTGAGCATATGGGACGTAAATGCTCAAAAGTCTAATCACCGGGTTCAACAGGGTGTATCGGTGAGGTGATCGGGGCAACGCGATTGATATGAAGAGTCTGGCCTCTCCACTCCACGCGCTTGCCTTTGGCGCTGCCTACCATGATTGCGGCGGACAACCATTCGCGCAGGGGAAACAGTGCATAGACCGAGGGGGTAAGGCGCCCCACGCTGAGATCGATCGTGATCGCCGAGAGGCTGCGCACTGCCCAGACGCCTGCAAAAAACCAGAGAGCCCACTGCGCGGGCCAGCAGCAGACGAGCACAACGCTGGACCAGAAAAGGGGCAGCTGCATAGCCGACAGCCCATAGCCGACAGGCTCGACGTTCTTGACCGTGCGTCCCCAGCGAAGTTCGTGATCGATCATCGCGCGGGGGGTCGGCTCGGCAACGGTTGTCCATGTCATGCACGGCGCCAGCGCAATTCCCTGGCCATGTGCGCGCACAAGCTGACCCAGAACGGCATCATCGGCGACATGGTCGGCAAGGGCCGCCAGGCCGCCGATCTGCTCGAGCATGGTGCGGGTCAGGGCCATGGTTGCCCCGAGGCAGTCCTGCCGGCCGAGAAGGCGCGACATCATCACGCCGGGCATGAAGTTATGGTTGATCTGCGACGACGCAAATTCGCGGATGAGCGACGCTGAAGCGGGCAGACCGGCGTAGAGCGTGGTGACGAGACCGATTCCCGGACGGGCGAGGGTCGACACCACATCGTGCAGGTAGCTGGGCTGCACGTGAATATCGGAATCCGAAATGACGAGGACGTCGTGCTTCGCCACCGGATACATATTGATCAGGTTGGCAACCTTGCGGTTTGTCCCGTGGGGCGTGCCATCGATCACAAGAGCGATGTCGCGATCAGGATAATCCTGAATGATCCGCCTGACGACAGCGATTGCGGAATCATGCTCGCGTTGCACGCCAAAGACGATCTGGAACTCGGGGTAGTCCTGCTCGCAGAAACTGCGTAGCGCCTCTTCGAGCAAGGGCTCATCCCCGTGGAGCGGTTTGAGCACCGTGACGGAGGGAGGGCGCGCAGCGGGCAGGGAGACGATGCGTCGCTTTTCACGCTTGCGAAACGTGGCGATCAGCCCGGCACCGATTGCCGATTGCGCGCATCCGGCGAGGGCGAGGCAGGCTGAGGCATAGCCAAGCCAGTTCAGTGCGAGAGCCACGCAGCCCCTTTGCCCTCTTTGGGGCGCTTAATCTGGAGGGACCGGGGACACATGTTACTTGTTCATGAAGTTGGCGGTTTTGCGGTTCAGCAATGTGACCAGTGCATCCACACCGCCACGGGCGAGTGTGGAGCTGAAATCGGCACGCTGAGCGGCAACCTGACTGATATGGCCGTTAAGCAGGATATCGACGATGCGATAGCCACCGCCAGACGGCATCATGACATAATTGATGGCCGTGGCCGGATCGGATCCATCGCCAATCGTCGTGCTGACAATGGTGCTTCCCCCGGTCGGGGCCGGACGCGTCGACGGATTGACGGTGAATTTGGCGCCACTGCCCTTCTTGAAGCTCGAAACGTAGCGCGCGATCGTGAACTGGCGGAAGGCTGCCAGAAGTCGTGATTGCTCGTCGGAAGACAGCGTCGTGTACCGCATGCCGATGGAGTTATGGAGCACTGTCGAGAGATCGAAGCTGCGGTCGATGACTGGACCGACGATCTGCGCGCGGGCCTCAGCAGAACCGCTCGATGAAGCCTGAATCTGACCGAGAGCGGCATAAAGCTCGTTGATCGGTGTGATCGCCGCCGATTGAGCGTAAGCGGGCGTGGTCAGAGCGACCGAAGAGAGCATCACAGGGGCCGACAACAGAGCCATAAGTCCAAGCGCGGCGCCCCGTGAGCGCGTGTTCCTGGTGGTCTTGGGCGTTCTGTCAGGGAACTGTGTCATGCTGCGTCCTCAAATCTGTCCCGGAACCCGGGAGAGACATCTGTCTGGATCCGTAGTCGGAAAGCTGGGGTGACGCCTCTCAGAATCAAGTCATCCGGTGCCCGACTATGGCGGCATATGTCCGACATAATGTCGAAAAGTGCAAACTTCCCACATATGGGTAATAACGAACGCAGCGAATTCGCTCATTGGCTGAGGCAGCGCAATCGTTTTGAGCTTAAAGTTTGGTTAGTCGTTACGGTTGATTGTCGCTAAAATGACACAGCACGGCCTGCCGAGTGACTTGAAGGTTGAGCTGGGATCGGACCCCGGTGTATAGGGCACGTTTTACCATCCGGATCGTATCGTTTTAAGTCTTGCATGCTCGGCCCATTGTCGGCGCTGTTTTTCCAGAATTATACGATCTTCGGGTCTTACTTTATGACGTCGACGCGGTCTTTCAGCTGGGGTCATTCTCACGCCGCGATCACACGTCATCTGGTGTAGGAGCAGAGAGATACATGGCCGTTCCATTGATGCAGGCCGTCCGCGTCGGGCGCTATGTGGTCAAGCAGCATCTTCTGGGTCGCAAGCGTTATCCGCTTGTTCTGATGCTCGAGCCGCTGTTCCGCTGCAATCTGGCCTGTGCGGGATGTGGCAAGATCGACTATCCGGCCCAGATTCTCAATCAGCGCCTGAGCGTTCAGGAGTGCCTGGATGCGGATGCGGAAGCCGACGCCCCGGTCATTGCGATTGCCGGTGGCGAGCCGCTTCTCCACAAGGAGATGCCGGAGATCGTCAAGGGTCTGACGGCACGCAAGAAATACGTCTATCTCTGCACGAATGGTCTTCTGCTCGAGAAGAAGCTCGACGATTACGAGCCTAATCCCTTCTTCTCGTGGGATATCCATCTTGATGGCGACAAGGCGATGCATGACTCGTCTGTCTGCCAGGAAGGCGTTTACGAGCGTGCTGTCGCTGCCATTCGCAAGGCCAAGGAGCGGGGCTTCCGCGTCTCGATCAACTGCACGTTGTTCGACGGGGCGAATCCCGAGCGCGTTGCGAAGTTCTTCGACGAAGTCATGGCACTGGGTGTCGATGGCGTCATGACGGCACCGGGCTATGCCTATGAGCGTGCGCCCGATCAGGAGCACTTCCTGAACCGTCAGAAGACCAAGCAGCTCTTCCGTGACATCTTCCGTCTCGGCAAGGGCAAGAAGTGGCGCTTCACACAGTCGCCGCTGTTCCTGAACTTCCTTGCTGGCAATGAAAACTATCATTGCACGCCTTGGGGCAAGCCGCTTCGCACCGTGTTCGGCTGGCAGCGTCCCTGCTACCTGCTGGGTGAGGGCTATGCGAAGACCTTCAAGGAGCTGATGGACGACACGGCCTGGGAGCAGTACGGCACCGGCGCCTATGAGAAATGCGCCGATTGCATGGTCCATTCAGGCTATGAGTCCACGGCTGTCATGGATGCGGTCAAGCGTCCCTGGCACATTGCCAAGGTCGCGCTGTTCGGCCCCGAAACCGAGAAGCCGATGGCTCCCGAGATCTCTCTCGAGAACCAGCGTCCCGCCGAATACAAGTATGAGGCTCAGGTGGCCGAGCAGGTCACATTGCTCGATTCCCGCAAGCCTGCCCGTGGTCCGCGTGTTCGTGTGCACAAGGCCAAGGAAGAGCAGGTTGCTGTTGCAGACGCAGCAGATTGAGTGAACGAGGTCTCGACACGCTCCTGTAGAGCGATCTCCTGGTAGATCGTATTGCCTCACGACGCAGGGTAACTTTCCTGCATCCTGACGCGGACTCGCCAAACAGGGCGTGACAGCTTTATTCTGAGAAGGCGGACATACAGCGTGTATGTCCGCCTTTTCTTTTTTCCGAACGAAGGACTCCATGCTCACCCCCATTCTGATCATCTGCCTCCTGATTGCGCTGAACAGCATTTTCGCCATGGGCGAAATGGCGTTGATTTCAGCCAAGCGGCCTCGTCTCGCGGCGTTGGTCAAGCGGGGCGTGCGTGGTGCAGAACGCGCTTTGCGTCTCGCGGATGAGCCGCATTCCTTTCTGCCTACCGTGCAGATCGGCATGACGCTGGTGTCCATTCTCGAAGGGGCCTTCGGCGGAAGTCAGATTGAAGAGGATCTGGCGCTTCTGATCCGTCGCAGCGATCTTCTGCGACCATTCGCCAATGAGCTGTCCATCGGCATCGTGGTGATGGGGATCACTTTTGCCATGCTGGTTTTCGGCGAGCTCGTGCCGAAACAGATCGCGCTCCAGCATCCGGAAAAGACTGCTGCAAGGCTCTCTTTCGTTCTCTCCGCATTGCTGACCGTTTCCCGCCCTGTTGTGGCCTTGCTGAGCGGCGCTTCCTCTCTCGTTCTGCGTCTCTTCGGTGTCGGTGGTCTGACACGTGCCGCCATCACCGAGGAGGAGCTGCGTGCCATCCTGGCCGAGGGCGCTCAGGCAGGTGTGCTGGAGACGGAGGAGCGGATCATGATCGAGCGCCTGCTTCGTCTGGCCGATCGTCCTGTCCGTGCCATCATGACGCCACGTAACGAGCTGTTCTGGGTCGATCGGCATGCCAGTCGCGAGGCGCTGATCGTCAAGCTGCGTCAGTCCACCTATACGCGTATTTTGGTGTGCGAAGGCGATGTCGATCATCCCGTTGGTGTCGTTCTGGCCAAGGATCTGATGGATCGTCTGCTTCAGGGACTGCCCGTTTCGATCGAAGCCGCTTTACGCCAGCCGATTGTGGTGCCGGACAGCCTGACTGCACAGGATATGATCGAACGCATGCGCGGCGAGCGTCTGGGAATTGCGTTCGTGCTCGATGAGTATGGATCGTTCGAAGGCATCGTCACGCCTTCGGATATTTTCGAAGCTATTGTCGGTGATGAAAACGCCGAGAAGAGCAAGACCGAGCGCGAGAATCCACAGCAGCGTGACGACTACATGCTCGATGGATTTATGCCGGCCGACGAAGTGCGTTCGGTTCTGGACCTGCCCGATCTGCCTGCTGCTGGCAGCTATCACACGCTGGCTGGCGCCATCTTGGCTCTTCTCCGCCGTGTGCCTTCGAATGGAGACAAGGTCGTGTTCGCCGGTTGGTTGTTTGAAGTGGTCGAAATGGAGCAGCGCCGTGTAACCAAAGTGCGCGCCAGCCGACAGGTTCTGGCCGAAAATTGACCCCGGATATTTGTTGCGATAGCGTTTTCACTCTGAAGGGGCGGACCTAATTGCAAGAGGTGAAGGCTCATCGTCGACCATCCCGGAAAAACGAGATCGGGTTCTGTTCATTATCTGTCTCTCCGCGCCCGGCATCTAATCCATCAGGGTAAGGCTGTCATCGTAGGGCGCTGGCTGATGGTGATGCTCTGGACGTTCCTGTCGCCATCATTTTCCTTTGTCGTGATCCTTGATCGCGCGTCACAGTTCGCTTCTGGTTTGTTGGCCGGCCCCGGTTCGATCTGGGTTCATCTGGGCGGGATCGTCATGGTTCAGATCGGCTATTGCGGCTGGTCGGCCGGTCTTCGTCCAATGATGCGAGGGGGAGCCTTTCGGGAGTTTCTCAATACCCTGCCGATAGCCCCTCAGGCGCGTCTTGGTGCTTCGGCGCTTTTGCTTCTGGCGCTCGATTTTCTGTTTTTCTCACCGCTTTTAGGCGGGACTTTCTGGATACAGGGGCATTCTGTCCCTGGGCTTTCTTTCTATGTGGTGAAAGCGATTATCTTTGCGGGGCTCATACTCTTCATTGAGGCCGCACTCGTCGAGCGGGTGTTTTCCGTGTTCGTTGCGATTGTGGTTGCTGATTGTGCGTTGGCTGCTGGATGCACGCCGATGTCCGGTTGGTTGAGTGCCGCGTTCCTGCTGACCGCCGGTCTGGCGGGAGCGTCAGGATTTGTCATGGCGGGCCGTGACCCGTTGTCTGGGATGTTCCGTCTCAGCCTGCCTCCTCGCTCCCGACAGAAAACGCAGAAAAGCGCGCGTCATACTGATAATCTTATGAGAGTGCCGCCTGTCGTGAGGCTCCAGCTACGCTGTCTCACACAGAAGGGGGCTGGCGTCATTGGCTCGTTGGTTGTCACGCTCTTGCTGCCGATTGGCGTGTGGGCACTGCTCTCTGTTTTCGCCTATGATGAGCGGTCCGTTCCGGTCTTGATCGCTGCGATGGGGCTTTGTGCCCAACTCAGCCTTTTTGCTTTTGCGAGCCTTGATACGGCCCATAAGCAGGCAATGTCGTTTTCAAAAACCCTTCCTCTTTCCCGCTATTTCTGGCTGTGGCGCGATCTTGGGCTTGTTTCAGCTTTGTTCGTGCCGTCTGCGCTATTTTTCCTCCTGCCGCTCGGCCTTCACCGTCTTGTTCCCCTGACTGTAGGCGGCATCTTTTTCGGAGCCTATTTCGTGCTTCTGGGAAGCCTGAGGTTGACGGTACGCGTCGAGGCGCGCTGGCGGCTCATGGCGTCATTAAGTCTGAGTGCTGTGTGGATTACCGTCATCCTAAGAGAGTTTACATGATGAGTGACAGGCTGCGTTGTTCCGATCTGCATGTCGCTTTTGCAGGGCGCCCGGTTCTTGCTTCCATCAATTTGTCACTCGATGTCGGGCTGCATGGCCTTTGGGGCGCTAACGGGACGGGCAAATCCACGCTCTTGCGGGTGCTGTCCGGAGCGACCACGCCCGATCGTGGTGAGGTCTGGATAGGAGGAAAAAGTCTGGCGCGTGATTCAGTGGCAGCACGATCACGCCTGGTCTATGTGCCGGACGACGCAATGCTTTATCCTTTCATGACTGGATGGGATCTTATGGAGCTGTGCGCCTGGGCGCGTAAGGCGTCGGGAATCCCGGAGGCGATATTGAAGGGCTTCGGTCTCATGCCGCATCTCGACAAACGTTATGATGCGCTCTCTCTTGGTACACGACGAAAAATGCTGATCGCTTCTGCTTTTGTTGGGAAGGCAGATGTGTTGCTGATGGATGAGCCTGCCAATGGGCTCGATGCTGCCTCAAGAGCGTATTTTATGGACCTCCTGGCTGATACTGCGCGCTCAACCTGCGTGCTGTTATCCACGCATGACAGTGAGTTTTTGTCGGCGTTGAATGCGACCGTCATCCATCTGGAGACGCTGGGCGCACCGTAACAAAAACCGCATGGCCGATGTCGTGATGCGGGAGTCTGTCTCGGAAACACCCAAGTCTGTCTGTTCTCAGTGCTTGTTCGCGAGATCCATGACGGAAGATCGGTCCAGGTGAAAGAATTTGTCATCTGAGGGCGGCCTTTTGAGGCGACAAAAGCCAGAGCCTCAGACGATCCCGAAAGGCTTTTTTAATCTTTCCTACACGTACATGTTACCATGAAAAGTTCATGTGTGTGCGAAGTGTTGACTGTTAGTCGAACTGAAAAAAGACAAATCGGGCCCCGGGCATGACGTCGGCCGTGCGCATTCTCTTGCTCGGTTTTACGGCGCTCACGCCGGGCCTTGCTCTGGCACAGGCGCTGCCGAGCGGGGGCAGTTTTGCTGCGGGCAGCGGCAACATCGCGAGCGCGGGCACTGCGACCACGGTGACGCAGAGCACGGCACGCGGCGTCATCAACTGGCAGAGCTTTTCGATTGCGTCGGGTCATTCGGTGCAGTTTGAGAACGGGAGCGGTGCCACGCTGAACCGGGTGACGGGCGCACAGATGTCCGAGCTTCAGGGGCATCTCGGGGCAACGGGCTCGCTTTATCTCATCAATCCCAATGGTGTGGTGATCGGCCCCAACGGGTCCGTGGCCACAGGCGGCAGCTTTGTGGCCTCAACGCGCGATGCGAGCGACAGCGCCTTCATGCAGGGGAAAAGCCTTACTTTGTCGGGGACGTCCTCGGGCACGGTGAAGAACGAGGGCAAGATCACCAGT
>NZ_BAJT01000030.1 GCF_000613845.1 Asaia astilbis JCM 15831 | reverse complement strand
CGCTTGCGCCGCCGCCGCCGCCGATTCCGCCCCCGGCGGAAAGCAAGACGCCGCCGCTGCCTGACGTGAAAACGCCTGAGAAGATGGTTGATGACTCGGCTGAGCCAATCAAGGCCTCGCCACCCAAACCATCGCCGCCTTCGGCATCCAAGCAGATCGCGCCGCCGTCCCCGCAGACCCAGCCTGTGGACAAGCTGCCAGAGACGCCGACGTTTTCGCATATCACCCAGCCTAATCAGACCAAGAAGACGCAGGCTGACTCGCATTCATTGCTGGCCACGCTGGATGCCATGCGTGCCGATCAGAAGCAGACGCATCCGCCAAAGGCGCGTGCCAACCCGCAGCAGGGTGGCGCACCCAATGGCGGAGGGGCTCCGAACGGCGATATCACGAACGCCTCAGTCTTGCCCAGCAAAAGGCTGTCGGTGGTTCCGTGCGACGTTGTTATTCGGAAGATACGGCAGCGCGTAATTATGCCTCATTCAGCGCGCATCTGATCGTGACCGTCGATGCAAGCGGAGAGGCGAGAATCGTGCGTTTTGCTCCAGACACCCAGGCGAAGGCGAATGCCGATCCGTCCTATCGGGCGTTGGCTGAGCGCGCTCGGGATGCAGTCCTCAGTCCGACCTGCTCGAAACTCCCGATCCCTTCGAACCTTCTTGGTGCGACACACGAGCTCAAATTCGTGTTCCGTCCATAAACCCTAAAGAGCGCAAGAGAAGCGAAGTCATGCCAGTCGATATGCCCCTGTTGACCGACGATCAGGCACAGAGCCTGTCCACCCTTTTCTCCCGCCGCTCGCTGCTTGGTGCGTCCATCGCAGCCGGCGGTCTCCTAGCCACGCCTCTGGGCGCTTTCGCCCAGGCAGCCAGCGCGCCGGGTGAAGCTGAAATTACAGTCGATCAGGCACGAACCGCGCCGATCCCCATCGCGATTCCTTCTTTCGGTCCGGGACTGGGTGAACAGATCACGGGTGTTGTCTCCGCCGATCTGGAGGCAACGGGCCTTTTCACGATTCTTCCCGGTGCCGGCGGCACCCCGGATTTCGCCGCGCTGAAGGCACAGGGCGCCCGTGCCGTCGTGACAGGAAGCGCCGCCGGATCGAGCAGCACACGCGTTGAAATGCGTTTGTGGAATGTTCTGACCGGCGCGCAGATCCAGGGCACTGCCTACACAGCATCGGCCGCCAACTGGCGTCGCATCGCCCATACCATCGCAGACGTGATCTATGAGCGGATGCTCGGTGAGAAGGGGTATTTCGATACGCGTCTCGCCTACATCGCACGGACGGGGCCTCGCCATCATCAGATCACGCGTCTGGCTGTGATGGATCAGGACGCGCCAATAGCCATATTCTGACCTCCGGCCAGTGGCTGACATTGACGCCGCGCTTCAATCCGGTGCGCGATCAGATTGCGTTCATGTCCTACGCCAATAACCGCCCGCGCGTTTATACGTTCGATCTCGGTTCGGGCAGCCAGCGCATGCTGGGCGAATTCAACGGTATCTCCTTCGCGCCGCGCTTCTCCCCCAATGGAGGGCAGGTTGTCCTCTCTGCGACGCGTGGGGGTGGATCGGATATCTTCGTTATCGACCTGGGATCGGGCGCAAAGCGTCAGATCACCAGTTCCGGCGCAATCGATACCAGCCCCTGCTTCAGCCCGGATGGAAGCCAGATCGTCTTCAATTCGGATCGCGGTGGTTCGCCCCAGCTCTACATGATGAGTGCGTCCGGTGGCGGCGCGCGTCGCATCTCCTTTGGCAATGGCAGCTATGGCTCGCCAGTCTGGTCGCCGCGTGGAGATCTGATTGCCTTTACGCGTCTCGCAGGGGGGCGTTTTTCTCTGGGCGTCATGGGGCCGGATGGTACGGGCGAGCGGATCCTGACGGAAGGTTTCACCGTCGAAAGTCCGACATTCTGCCCCAATGGCCGCGTCATCGCGTTCTGCCGTCAATCGGCCTCTGGAGCGGGTGGAGCCGGATTCTCGAGCGGAATCGGGACCATCGATATTACGGGCTTCCACGAGCGCCCGATCCGCACTGAAACAGGGGCCTCAGACCCCGCCTGGTCCCCCCTGCAAGGGTAATTATGTGTCTCTGGCGCCGCATTTTGTTGCGCCAGAGACACTAAATTCTGACTTTCATATGAATTTCGCGCGACTTCTCGTGTAACGGTAATCATGCCGCTTGACCGGGCTTCTCCGGAACCAGTATGGCCGATCTTGGTCGTCGGTATCGGTGAGGCCCAATGGTTCTGGTAACCAGCAAGCAAAGCGGGAACTCCGGCCTACGTAAATAGTTGTGGTCACGCTTCCTGGTCCCGGATGGGACTATATTCAGGGTTGGCAAAAATGAATTTCAAGCTTCTCGGTGCGCTTGGTCTGGCAGTCGTTCTGGCTGCCTGCTCGGACGAATCAAATAAGGGTGCATCGACCGGTGCAGGCGCAACGGCTCAGGAAACCGGCGCTGCGCCTGGTAGCGAAGCCGATCTGGTCGCCAATGTCGGCGATCGCGTCTTCTACGACCTGGCCCGTAACACGCTCTCGAGCGACGCTCAGGCAACTCTCGACAAGCAGGCAGCATGGCTTGCCCGTTACCCGCAGGTCAGCGTTCAGATCGCCGGCAACTGCGATGACCGTGGCACGGAAGAGTACAACATTGCTCTCGGTCAGCGTCGTGCGAATGCCGCTCGCGACTACCTGGTCGCCAAGGGCGTCGCTCCTTCGCGCATCTCGACGATCTCCTTCGGTAAGGATCGTCCGACTGCAGATGGTGACGACGAGCAGGCATGGGCTCAGAACCGTAACGCGATCACCTCGGTCAAGTAATCGGTTCACTTCTCACCGAGGAGATTTTCGTGCTGACGCCTGACGTCAGCCTGTATCGGGATCCTGACGCAGCGTAAATCTTCAGAGTAAAGAAGAGTTTGAAACCGGCTGATGCTTATGCATCAGCCGGTTTTGTTTTACAGTACCCTGCAAAGCGCGTGGCATGATGCCCGCCCTCACGACTTGACTGAAGGATGCGCCATGCGCGGTGCTCGGATTTCCCGCTTTATCATCCTCTCTTCCGTGTCTCTGCTTGCTGCGGGGGGGATTGCTCCTGCGCACGCGCAGCAGGTTACGAGCCGCGAGGGGATCGCGCTTCAGAATCAGATACAGCAGCTCAGCGAGCAGCTGCAGCAGGCTCAGGCCAACGCTCCCCAAAGCAGCCCCATGGCCTCGTCACCGGTACCCGCGGGTGGTGCAAGCAATGGTGATCTTGTGGCGCAGCTCCTTCAGCGCGTCTCTACGCTTGAGAACGAGAACCGCGAGATGCGGGGCGAACTCGATCAGCTGACCAATCAGGTGCAGACGCAGAATGCGACTCTGGCCAAGCAGATTGGCGACATGCAATTCGCTGCGCAGAATGGGGGAGGAGGGGCTGGCGCTTCTGCCGGAACAGCTCCTGCTCAGACGCCTGCGGCGTCGCCAACTGCTGCGCCGCCCGCTACGGAAAAGCCGACCACGGCAATCGACCTGCTCAAGATGGGTCAGGCTGCTCTGAAAAGCAGAGATTATGCAACGGCACAGATCGACGCGAGTCAGGCTCTGAAGCTGGCGCGGACGCCCAATGGCAAGCTCGAATCCCAGTTTTTGCTGGCACAGTCTCTCGCTGGTCAGAAGCAGTATCGCGATTCGGCAGTCGCTTATTACGACGCCTATAACCGGGCGCCGAAATCGCCTCGCGCCCCAGAGGCTCTGCTCGGAGTCTCGGCCTCGATGCTTGCCCTTGGTGACAAGAGTTCAGCCTGTCAGGCCTTGCAGAAGCTGGAGGGTGAATTTCCCTCTGCATCCCCGCGCGTCAAAGCTGCGGTGACAAGCTTCAAGGGGCGCGCCAGCTGCCACTAACTGTAATGCGTGAGATTGGCGAAGAAGAGTTCGCCAATCTTATGTCGGGCTTCGGTCCGTTTCTGCCAGATCTACCTCAATACCCGATTGGTGTTGCCGTCTCCGGGGGAGCAGACAGCCTTTGCCTCGCTTTCCTGTTGCGTCGATGGCGCCGGGCGGTACTGGCTCTGGTTGTCGATCATGGATTGCGTGAAGGCTCGGCCCAAGAAGCACAACTCACCGCTGATCGTCTTCGAGCCCTCGACATTCCCTCGATCATTCTGACGATCGGGCCGATCGACGCATCAAGTCGACTACAGGAAAAGGCGCGTTACGCGCGCTATGAGATCATGGCCCAGGCGTGTCTCGAGCGTGGTGTCCTCGACCTTGCTCTCGGCCATCATGAGCGCGACCAGATTGAAACCTTTTATCTTCGTCGAACCCGCAAAAGCACGGCTCATGGTCTCGCTGCGATGGCAAGCGCTCGTGAAACGCCGAACCTGCGCTATCTTCGGCCTCTTCTCTCGGTCCGTCCTGAGCGTCTTCGCGCCACCCTTGTCGCAAGAGGGCTGAACTGGGTAGAGGATCCGAGCAATCAGAACCGTCGCTTCGAGCGGGTGCGCATTCGCCAGTGTCTGGATCAGGTTCAGCTGGAAACAGGGCGGCGCGAGGTCGCAGCCCATGGGCTGCGGCGAAATGACCTGAACCATGCAATGCCGGCATGTCTGAACGGCATTCGTGTCGATCCTCTCGGGTTCGCCGTGATGGCGACCTTGCCGGATGACCTCGTCCTGCTTGGAAGACTGTGGAAGATGATTTCCGGATCGGAATACCCTCCCGCTCCTGAAGCGCTTCGTAATCTGATTGCGGCTCCGCGGTCCGCGACTTTGGGGGGCGGTATGCTGTGTCCGGCCGGAAAGCTCGGCTCCGGCTGGGTTTTGCTCAGAGAGCCCGAGGCGATCAGCGACCGCAAGATGCCGTATGATGGTTTGTTGTGGGACAGGCGATTCCGGTTGAGCGGCAAGACTCCCTCGAGTCCTTGCGCTGTTGCGCCTCTGAGGGATGAGGCGCGCCGTTATCGGCACCATCGCCTGCCAGCAAGAGTGCTGGCGACCTTACCGGCAATTTGGCAGGGAGACCGGGTCATGGCTGTTCCGTCGCTCAATGAACCCGAGGACGCCTCTTGGGCTGAACTGGCGTTCGAGTTCGAGCCTGAATGCACGGTGTGTGACGCATCATTTTGGTCAGAATACCGCGAAACAGTGAAAACTTGATCGGCAGGGGTGGGAACGTTCTGTCGAATGCTTATGTTAGTCGACACAATATGGTTGCTGTCAGTGCCTGACAGACGGCCAAGGGCTGTCGTCTCACCGTTGAGCAGTCTTCGACTTTAAGTTTGGAAACAATAGAGACAGTGATGAACAATTTTGGCCGCAACCTGGCGCTATGGGTGATCATCATCGTTCTGGCGCTGCTGCTCTTCTTGGCGTTCCAGCCGAGCGGTGGCCAGCACCCGTCCCAGCAACTCGCCTATTCCGATTTCGTCAGCGATATCGATCAGGACCGGGTGCGCTCGGTCGTGGTTCAGAACCAGAACATTACCGGGACTCTCAAGGACGGAACGTCGTTTGAAACCTACGCTCCTGTCGATCCGGGCCTCGTGCCCAGAATGACGAGCAAGGGAATCGAGGTTGTCGCCAAGCCGCTCGATGGCGATGGCAGCCCGATTCTGCGTGCGATCACGAGCTGGCTCCCGATGATCTTCCTGATCGGGATTGGCATTCTCTTCTTTCGTCAGATGCAGTCCGGTAGCGGTCGCGCTATGGGCTTCGGAAAGTCCCGTGCACGCTTGCTGACCGAAAAGCAAGGACGCGTGACCTTCGACGATGTCGCTGGTATCGATGAAGCGAAGTCCGAGCTGGAGGAGATCGTCGAATTTCTGAAGGATCCGCAGAAATTCACCCGGCTCGGTGGCAAGATTCCCAAGGGAGCCCTGCTCGTCGGTCCTCCGGGAACGGGTAAGACGTTGCTAGCGCGCGCCATTGCGGGCGAAGCCAATGTGCCGTTCTTCACGATCTCAGGCTCTGACTTCGTGGAGATGTTTGTCGGTGTCGGCGCGTCGCGTGTGCGCGACATGTTCGAGCAAGGCAAAAAATCTGCACCGTGTATCATCTTCATCGATGAGATCGATGCCGTCGGACGTCATCGCGGTGCCGGTCTGGGTGGTGGCAATGATGAGCGTGAGCAGACGCTTAACCAGATGCTTGTTGAAATGGACGGCTTTGAGAGCAATGAAGGTGTGATCCTGATTGCTGCGACAAACCGACCGGATGTTCTCGACCCGGCATTGCTGCGTCCCGGTCGTTTCGATCGTCAGGTTGTGGTGCCGAACCCCGACGTGGCGGGCCGTGAGAAGATCCTGCGTGTCCATATGCGCAAGGTCCCACTGGCCTCGGACGTCGATCCCAAGATCATCGCTCGGGGAACACCTGGCTTCTCGGGTGCGGATCTGGCCAACCTGGTCAATGAAGCGGCTCTGCTGGCTGCGCGACTTGGCAAGCGGACCGTAGCGATGCTCGAGTTCGACAATGCCAAGGACAAAGTGTTGATGGGGGCAGAGCGGCGTTCACTCGTGATGTCGGAAGAGGAAAAGCGTAAAACGGCCTACCATGAAGGAGGGCACGCAATCTGCGCTCTTCTTACGCCGGGCTCCGACCCGATTCACAAGGCTACGATCATCCTCGTGGCCGTGCCTTGGGCATGGTCCAGATCCTGCCAGAAGGCGACAGGCTGGGCATGACGCGTACCCAGCTCAAGGCTCAGCTGGTCCTCGCAATGGGTGGGCGGGCCGCAGAGGAGATTATCCTTGGGGCTGAGCATGTTGGAACCGGCGCTTCGGCTGACATTAAGATGGCGACGAATTATGCTCGGAGCATGGTCACGGAATGGGGGATGAGCGAGAAGCTGGGTATGGTCGCTTATGGCGATAATGGTCAGGAAGTGTTCCTCGGTCATTCTGTCACGCAGAACAAAAATGTGTCGGAGCAGACGGCCCGCGAGATCGATAGTGAGATCAAGCAGTTGATCGATTCAGCGTATCATCGCGCCCACACATTGTTGCTTGAAAATATCGATGCGCTGCACCGCATCGGCAAGGCGCTGCTGGAATACGAGACGCTCTCTGGCGATGAGGTCGCGAAAGTATTCAGAGGTGAAGCTTTCGAGCGGTTGGAAGCTGACGATTCAGCCCCCGAAAACCGTCGCTCCTCAGTGCCTACGGTCAAGTCGGAACCAACCGGAAGTTCGGAGACGTTGAAAGCGTCCCCTCAAGCGGGCTGATCAATCTCGGTTGTTTGATGAGAAGGGGGAGCGAGAGCTCCCCTTTTTTCGTTTTCAAGGGTGTGCTTCAAGAGAGAGAGAGGTCTCTGCGCCGGGGCAGGATAAGAAGGACGATCATGAGCCAGGAAGTGAAATCGAAGCGCAAACTGTTCGGGACTGACGGTATTCGTGGCAAGGCCAACAGCTTTCCCATGACGGTCGATGTCGCGCTTCGTCTTGGTCAGGCGGCTGGACTTTATTTTCGTCGGGGCGCTCATCGTCATAGTGTTGTTCTTGGCAAGGATACGCGTCTTTCCGGATACATGATCGAGAGCGCGCTTGTTTCCGGATTTCTTTCCGCAGGTATGGATGTCATCCTGGTCGGCCCTTTGCCGACTCCAGCAATTGCAATGTTGACCCGTTCCTTGCGCGCTGATCTCGGTGTCATGATCTCCGCGTCTCATAACCCTTTCGGCGATAATGGGATCAAGCTCTTCGGACCTGACGGTTTCAAACTGTCCGATGAGGTGGAATCCGAGATTGAATCACTGATCGAGCAGGACCTGACCGATCGGATGGCGCCTCCGGAAGAGGTGGGTCGCGCGTCGCGTCTCAACGATGCTGCAGGTCGCTACATAGAGGCAGCGAAGGCTGCGTTTCCCCGTGGTTCACGTCTTGATGGCCTGAGGATTGTGCTCGATTGCGCCAATGGCGCTGCGTACCGGGTGGCACCGACCGCTCTTTGGGAGCTCGGTGCCGAGGTTATCAAGATCGGCTGTGAACCGAACGGAACGAACATCAACGCGAAATGCGGCTCCACCTATCCAGAACTGCTTCGCTCCACTGTCATCGAGCACAAGGCTCATTTGGGTATTGCGCTGGATGGGGATGCCGACCGTCTCATTATCGTCGATGAAAAAGGTCAGATCGTCGATGGCGATCAGATACTTGGCTTGATCGTCCTTTTCTTGAAGAACAGCGATCGCCTAGGTTCCAACGATGCTGTAGCCACGATCATGTCTAATCTCGGGCTGGAAAAGAAGCTGGCCGAACATGGCATCACCTTGCATCGCACGGCGGTCGGTGATCGCTATGTGGTCGAACGGATGAGAGCGCAGGGGATCAAGCTCGGGGGAGAGCAGTCGGGTCATATGATCCTGTCTGATTTTGCGACGACAGGAGACGGGCTGATCGCGGCACTGCAGGTTCTGGCGGTTCTCGTCGAAGACGGACGTCCGGCAAGCGAAGTTCTAGGTGTTTTCGAGCCCTATCCGCAGCTTCTTCGCAATGTCCGCTATCAGGGCGGGGACCCGCTCAATACCGAGATACTGCGGGAGGCGAAACGCGAAGCCGAAGCAAAGCTCGGGACTAAGGGGCGCCTCGTGCTGCGCAAAAGCGGAACTGAGCCTCTCATTCGAGTGATGGCAGAGGCGGAAGACCCGGGGCTGGTCGAAGAGATCGTGTCGATGATCTGTGAGGCCGTTCAACAGGCTGTTACCGCCTGATGAAAGGTCGAGTCCTCATTGTTGCTGGCAGTGACTCGGGTGGAGGTGCAGGCATCCAGGCCGATATCAAGACCGTTTCCGCTTTCGGCGGTTTTGCCATGACGGCGATAACCGCGGTGACCGCCCAGAATACGAGGGGGGTCAGCGCGGTTTCTCTCATGTCCCCAGCTTTCGTTGCAGACCAGATGCGCGCTGTTCTAGATGATCTTGGCGCTGATGTGATCAAGCTGGGGATGCTGGGTAACGCAGAGATCATGGACGCGGTCTGCGATATTTTGGCGAGTTATGCTGACATCCCGTGTGTCATAGACCCGGTGATGATTGCGACGAGTGGTTCGCGACTAATGTCAGAAGACGGCGAAGCCGCTTTTCGACGTCTTTATAAGTATTGTTATCTGTTGACCCCAAATGTGCCCGAACTCGAGGTGTTGAGTGGCCATGTCATCACCGCGGCCGAGACAATGCGTCATGCAGCAGTGGCTCTAAGAGAGCGACAGAAAATACCTTACCTACTGGCGAAAGGGGGGCATCTTCCGGGAAGCTGCGTTGTCGATCTTCTCATCTCAGACGGGGCTGAGGCTGCGTTCCATGATGCTAAGATCGATACGTTGCACACTCACGGTACAGGTTGCACGCTGGCAAGTGCTGTTGCGACGTTACTTGCGCAAGGGATAGACGTCAGAACAGCTGTGCAACAGGGGAGGGCCTATGTCCGTCAGGCCATTCTTCAGGCGCCACCTTGGGGAACTGGGTGCGCCCGGCCCATGAATCACTCCCCTCAGAGAGAGGGCTGAAGTTCAGAGATATCCGATTTGTTTTGTTCGGTCACAGCTTCTGTAGTCACGGGCTTAGAATCGTCTCTCAACACATAACCACGTCCCAGACCGTGCCAATGAGATTCCCGCCGCCAAACTGCTGAAGCTTCTGCGAAGCTTACAGATGAAGACGTCGATGATTTTCATCTCAGGTTCATCGATGCCACCGTAGAGATGGTTAAGGAAGGCATCCTTGGTCAGCACATTGCCACGACGCAGCACCAGGAGTTCAAGGATGGCATATTCCTTGCCGGTCAGCTGAACATGGTTGCCATTGACCGACGCACTCTTGGCGTTGAGGTCGAGCGACAAAGGCCCAACAGTCATTACTGTCGTGCTGAAACCTCGCGAACGTCGCAGTACAGCTTGAAGCCGGGCAAGAAGCTCTTCGGAGTCGAACGGTTTAGTGATGTAGTCGTCAGCTCCCGCGTGAAAAGCCTTGATCTTGGCCTGCGGACG
>NZ_BAJT01000031.1 GCF_000613845.1 Asaia astilbis JCM 15831 | reverse complement strand
CGGCGAGCACCCAGGACGGTACAGGCGGGACGATCCGGGCGAACGGGCGTGAGGTGTCTCTGGGCAGCCATGCCGTGCTCGATGCCTCTGCCACGCAATCGGGCAAGCGGGGCGGTCAGGTTCTGGTGGGCACGGATGCGATGGGCGGGGTCAATCTTGCCGCACGCACGACCCTTGCCAGCGGGGCGACGCTGAAAGCGCGCGGCAAGGATAATGGTGCGGGCGGCGAGATCGAGACCTCGGCGCATACGATGGATCTGGGCAACGCCACGATCGATGCAGGTGTAGGCGGGCAGTGGCTGCTCGATCCTGAAGACCTGACCATCGACACGGCAGCAGCCAATACGATTAATGCCACACTCGCGAAGGGCACCAACGTCACCCAGCAGACCAACGCCGATTATGTCAATAATGACGCCATAGGCGTCAGGTCGTCTGGCAATGGGGATATCATTCTGAACGCGCCGATCTCGTGGAGTACGAGTAGCAAGCTGACCCTGAATGCGTATCATAGTATCACGCTTAATGCCGGGATCACCATCACCGGTGACGGCACCTTGGCGCTGGTCACTAATTATAATAACGCAAGTGCTACCAGCAGCGGTGTTTTGACGCTGAATGGCAGTGCCATCCAGTTTCCCAATCGAAATAACACAGCGAATACTGGCGGTACGCTGACGATTAATGATCACGCCTACACGTTGATCACCAATACAGACGAATTGCAGGCTGTTGGGGCGAGCGGGTATTATGCTCTGGCGCTGCCTATCGGGTATACTGACGCGTCGCGCTTTACGCCGCTGGGCGGGACGAGTGGCTTTAGCGGCGATTTCAACGGCCTTGGAAATACGATTTCCTATCTGACGGTTGTCTCAAGCGCAGCTGATGTCGGTCTTTTCGGGCGACTTGCGCCCGGCAGTACGCTCGAAAACATAGGCATTCTTAGCGGAAGCATCAGAGGGAGAACTTCGGGCGACGGTTCAAGCGTCTCTGTCGGCGGTCTGGTTGGCACAAATAATGGCGGCTCTATCGTCAACGCCTACGTGACAGGCTCGGTCTCATATTTAGCGTCCAATAATCGTCTGAACCTCTCTCTCGGTGGACTGGTTGGGACCAATAACGGGACGATTGCCGTTTCTTACGCTACCGGACCGGTCTCTTATAGCGGCACGAGTGCGACGTCGGTGCTTTCTGCTGGCGGGTTGATTGGTACCAATTCAAACGGCTCGGTAACCGATGTCTATTCTACAGGGTCAGTCATAAATTCAGGCTCGATCGATACTCTCCATCTTGGAGGGCTTATCGGCACGCTTGGTGGCGGGTCACTCGCCAACGCCTATGCGACAGGCAATGTCTCGGGTACCGATAGTGATGCTTTGAGCTCATTTGGTGGTCTGGTTGGATACAGGGGAGCCAACGATACGATCACAAACGTCTTCTGGGATGTCGATACGACAGGGCAGTCAGAGGGAGTGGGTCAGGGCTCAGACACCGATTTAACCGGTAAGAGCACAGCAGACTCGCAGGCAGCTCTCCCAGCAGGCTTTGACTCTGCCGTTTGGGGCAATGCAGGCAACCAGACGACACCCTATCTGCGGTCGTTGAGCGGCAATCAGGTTTTCAGTGTCAATGACACGACGGCAAATCTCTACACGGTTGTGCTCAACACCTCCCAGCTTCAGGCCGTGCAGAACAATCTCGGTGGGCGTTACGTTCTTGGCAACGTCATCGATGCAGCGACTTTCTTGGGTTTTGCGCCGATAGCTGGCACGGGCACAGAATTCACGGGCGTGCTGGATGGGTTGGGATACACCGTCAACAATCTCGTCATTTCTTCGGGCGCGATTACGTTGGGCTCATCGGACGGCTCGGTTCAGGTGGTGTCGTCAGAAATATCGGGACGCAAGGGGGGAGTGTCTCAGGAACGCTTGATAACGGTGTTGTAGGCGGACTGGTAGGGTCGAATCACGGTTCGATTATCAGCGCGTACGCAACGGGAGCAGTTTCCGGGTCAGGGGCGCAAAGCACTATTGGTGGCCTTGTCGGTTCCAATGGTTATGACGGAACGATCAGCACTTCTTATGCCACGGGTGGTGTCTCGGGAACTGGAACAGGCGCTGCGATCGGTGGACTGGCAGGTTATAATGATGGCGCGATAACGAATGCCTACGCTACGGGCGCCGTCTCAGAGCTTGACCGGGATAGCTATGTCGGTGGGTTGATCGGATACAACGACGCTGACAGCATAGTCAGTAATGTTTATGCTACGGGAGCTGTCACGGGCTCATCGGAAAATCAGAATATTGGCGGGTTGGCTGGAGCAAATCCTTTCGCTTTAAATTCAGACGGAAGTGTGAATGATCAAGTCAGTGGTAAGTTCATAAATACTTATTGGGATACAAGTACAACGAGACAGGAGTCCGGTGTCGGTAGTGGAGACGGTGCAGGCGTTACGGGACTGACAACGTCACAGCTGCAGGCCGCACTGCCTGCGGGATTTACGAACGCTGTCTGGGGCAATGCGGATAATCGAACGACCCCCTACCTCCTTGGTCTGAGTGGCAACCGGGTGTTCAGCGCCAATGACCCGTCTGCCAATCTCTACACGGTGATTATGAACACAGCCCAGCTTCAGGGCATGCAAAATAATCTCTCCGATCGTTACGTTCTGGGTAATACAATCGAGGCTTCAGGCTATACGGGTTTTGTGCCGATCGGTTCAGGAAGCAAATTTTTCTCCGGGACGCTGGATGGCCTGGGTTACACGATCAATAATCTCGTTATTTCTTCGACTTCCCGTTACACCGGCTCATCGGTCGTCTTCTTTCTGGTGGTATCGTCACAAATATTGGCATGCTTGGCGGGAGTGTGACAGGCACAGGCACAGTGGTGGGCGGGCTGGTAGGCTCCAATAGTGGAGGCACGATCAGCAACGCCTACGTGACGGGCAGTGTTTCGTCGATCGCCACATTCATCATCACAGACACCGATCCTGACTCCGTTGAGGGGGCTATTGTTGGTGGTCTGGTTGGGGACAATTACGGAACGATCAGCAATGCCTACTCGACGGGTGCCGTCTCATCCATATTAAGGGTCATAGGCGCAGATCCAGCTCTGGGTCCACGTGCCATAAGTTCTGCTGGTGGAATCGCGGGTATCAATGGGGGCATCATCAACAATGTTTACGCTACCGGTACTGTCTCAACGACAGTTTCAGGGGCAAGCGTGCAAAATGCGTTAGGGGGTCTTGTAGGAAACAACTACTGTGGCTCGCTCACAGACGTTTACGCTACAGGAAACGTTTCCGCGACGGGTAATGGCAACGGGTTCTATGTGGGCGGACTGGTGGGTTCGAATATCATGGGCAACATCACGAACGCTCGCGCCACGGGGGCTGTCCTGCTGAGAGACGACCAGGGCGCTGTCGGTGGATTGGTCGGCATCAATCAGAACGCTACAATCAGTAATACTTATGCCACGGGTACAGTTTCCGCCGTAGGTGAGAATAACTATGTTGGCGGCCTGGTCGGAGATAACGAACAATATAGTAACGAAAATTCCACCGTGATTACTGACTCCTATGCGACAGGTGCTATCAGCGCAGGAGACAAAGGCACGGTCGGAGGATTGGTGGGCATGACCGACAGCACCAGTAGCATCTCCAATGCCTATGCTACGGGAGCGATCAGTGCAGGTACAGATAGTCTCGTCGGCGGCCTGATTGGCAGTAATAACGGCGCGGTCACAAACGCTTATTGGGATACGACGACGACCGGCGTGGCTCAAGCTGTGGGTGATGGCTCTTCGATGGGTATAACAGGGCTGACCACGGTCCAGTGGTTGCTGGGAGGCGCCGATAGCCTGATCGAGTTACCAGCTTGGGTCGCGGGTGCTCCTTATCCCGTTCTGTCTGCCCTGCCTTATATTGTGATCAAGGCAGAGGGGGCTCAGGTCTATGGTTCAAATGGGCTCAACATTTCGGGGGTCACATTTACGGATCAGAACGGCGCCGAAGCGTCCAGTCGCATGTCCGGTGCGATCGCATGGCAGAACGTAATTTTATCTTCTACGAATAGCGCGGGCTCCACGGGAATTCTTTACGGAACCGGTATGACCGCGTCCGGGTATCAAATCGTCTATCGGGCGCTCAACACCATCACCCCAGCCGAGCTAATTGTGATGGCGGCTAATCAGTCTGGCACTTACGGGCAGTCGCCCGTGCTAGACAATGCGGCTTTCGCGGTGAGCGGTATCGTTAATGGGGATAAGGTGACCGGCGTGACGCTGGCGACAGATGCTAAAGCTGAGAGCCCAGCAGGACTTTATGCCCTGACTATTTCCAAAGCGATCGGGACCGGTCTTGGCAATTACTCTATTTCTTATCGGCCTGCCTTGTACGAAGTTGAAGCGTCGGCATCTGTTGCGCCTGAGCCTGTACCTTCCACGCCGGATACGTCGATGACTATTGTGCCTGAGCCTGTACCTTCGGTGCCGGATACGTCGACGGCTGTTGTGCCTGAGCCCGTGCCTCCTGTGCCGGATACACTGATGCCGGTTTCGCCCATTCCGACGACACCAATTTTGACACCGGCTGCAGCCGCTGTAGCGTTTTCTCAGGTTTTTTGGCCGACGCCTGTAACGTCTCCCACCAGTGTCAGCTTTTCCTCACCTGTACTTTCCTCGATGCAGACCAGTGATGAAAGCGACGAAGCGGATGAAAGCGAAAATGTAGCCAGCGTCGCGAGCTTAAAAGCGATGTACGCAAAAAATCAGATGTTAGGCGCTGAAGGGGGGCTCGCTTATCGAATCATTTCTCTCCTTCCGGCACTTTCCAACCAGTTACGAAAAATTCAGTGAGGTAGTCTAATTTTTGTGTATCGCGCGGTTAGGCTGTTGCCAGCTGGGATGATGCGTTTCTGTGGATCGCCCTCGGATCGGTCAAGTGGAACTTGCCCTGCAGCAGGATCTCTTTCGATAACTTGTATCTTACTATTGCATAGTAGAGAAAGGGACCATTATCCGAAGTGCTTTTTGTGCAACAAAAGGTTATTCAACGATATTTCGTAATATTTCTTTTGTTTCATAAAAGTTTCGTTTTGAAATAATAAGTATTTATGACACATTTGATGGAGTTTTTTCAGGCGTTTGACTGATATCTGTAACTGCTGAAACGAGATGACATATGACCGTAAGACCGACCGTGCGCCTTCTTTTGCTCGGTTTTACGCGCTCACGCCTGGTCTGGCTTTGGCGCAGGCGCTGCCAAGCGGGGGCAGTTTTGCTGCGGGCAGCGGTAGTATTGCGAGTGCTGGCACTGCCACGACGGTGACGCAGAACACGGCACGCGGTGTCATCAACTGGCAGAGCTTTTCGATTGCCTCGGGTCATTCGGTGCAGTTCGAGAACGGCAGCGGTGCCACCCTGAACCGGGTGACGGGCGCACAGATGTCCGAGCTTCAGGGCCATCTCGGGGCAACGGGCTCGCTTTATCTTATCAATCCCAATGGTGTGGTGATCGGCCCCAAGGGGTCTGTGGCGACAGGCGGCAGCTTTGTGGCCTCAACGCGCGATGCGAGCGACAGCGCCTTCATGCAGGGGAAGAGCCTTACCCTGTCAGGCACCTCCTCGGGCACGGTGAAGAATGAAGGCAAGATCACCAGTACGCCTCTGTGACGCAATCCAACGTTGCCTGGCAACATCACACAGCATGCAGACGATCTTATTCGGGTATGTTTGGTGTCAGTAGGATGGAACGCGCGCTCTGGCGGATCACCTTCTTAAGTTGAGTCAGTCTTGGCTCTTCTAGGTCACGCCATTTGCAACGCGCCATCATCATTTCGAATTCCAGATGGAACGTCATCAGCAGGCCTAAGGCAGCCGCCGTGCGTAGTTTGACCTCATTATCGTCGGCAGGCAGGTCCATCACTTTTGCTGCGAGATCGCTGCATCGCTCAAACAAGCCGTGAGAGGGCTGAAAGCGCGCGCCTTCCGCCTTGCCAGATTCGTGGATGCGTAGCTGAACGAAGAGCCGTCGCCACCCGTGACGCTCCGCTATAATAAGCAGAACATCTGTCAGCGCGTCCAGCAGGACTTCCAGAGCCTGCATCGCGTCTTCCGGCCGATCAACGGTCTCGGCCACTAGTAGGGCTCCCCGCTCTTCGAGCAGCCCATAGATCGCTTTAAAGACATGCTGACGACAGGCTTCGTAGAGTCCGGCCTTGTCATTGAAGTAATATTCGAGTGCAGGCGGATTGACGCCTGCGGCACGCGCTATTGCCCGTGTGGTGGCGCCGGCAAAGCCGAGCTCGCCAAAGCACCGGATCGCTGCCTCGATGATGGTGATACGCTTGGCTTCCCCGCGAACATACCCCCCCTTCGCCGGACGCCGTCGCAGTGAAGAACTCTTCTCTCCATCCACCTATCTTTCCTCTTCCCGTGAACGAACGGGGTGCCCCAGCTTGGGGGGCTGCGTCAATGTTAACCGAGTAATCCCAAGCAGAAGGGGCATTGATGCGGTGATCGCAACGGGCACATTTGGAGCTTGGAAACACTCAGTTTCGACTACATTTCGAACCTCCCTCACATGTCAAAAAGACGACGGTTTTGTGACCATAAAAAAAGTTTTCTACAGTTCGAAAAAAAGCTTGAATGTATGGCATATGGAATATATTCAGACTGTATCGGCGTGTTGCAGGTGCGACTTCTCGGCTTAGCCTCGCGCGCGAACCCATCACTTAAGCCCGCGCGAAGTCGTTCCGATCCAGTTTCACTCTATGCCGCTTGGGAATCGTCTATCTGTTGCGAAACCGATATAAAATCGACCTCATGTCTGGGTGTAATTTTGTTGGGTAATTGGTCATTGCTTTGAAACGAGGACCTGCTTCGTGATAGCGCGGTTTCTGTAAGATCCTGCGCTACTGTCACCATAACGAAGCGGTGCGACAAGGATCCAGATATCTATTTCGGATGGCGATTTCCCGGCCGTCATGTCCGATTTGCGCGTTTTTGCAAGTGTCGGGAAAGTTATTCATCAACCAACAGACGTCGGTCGTGTCCGTGGATCTACCGCCCTTGGAAACCCTTTTTCCGAGAGAGTGTAATTTCGTGGCCCTGCCGTCAAAATGTTAAGAAAATGTTACGTAAACAAAACAAACTTCTCGCGGTCTGATCAATGTTTTGCGGAATAAATAAATGAAAAGTCCTGTGACGTTTTTCTTCGCGCGTGCATTTACCGCCTATGGCACGGCCTTGGCGAAGAGACGCTCTGTTGGTGAGATAACTCCTTCATGCGTGAGAGAAGTCTCTCGTGATTTGAGTCTGCGCGTCGTTAGTGTGAATAATAATTGCCGAAAGCACGCAAATCTTGTCCTGGAGATCTGCAGCAAAGGCATGCCTAAACAGACCCAATAATACGTTAAGTCAGATCTAGTGGGTTATGTATTTATATGAACGCATAACCCATTCTCTTCAAATAACCTTTATACTATTCCAAGCATATTTTTCATAAATTATTGTCAAACTTAATAGATAAACACATCTGAGATCGAAGCAATATTTATGCTGATTTATGCGAAGATTTGGTCATAAGGCCATAAAAAACCAGGAACGGGCGATCTGCCTGATCTCCCCCTCTCGCTCGCTAGCCCACTCATTATTTGCGCATGATGACGCAATACAGAACGGAAACTGATCATGACATTGACCGTGCGCCTTCTTTTGCTCGGTTTTACGGCGCTCACGCCTGGCCTTGCTCTGGCGCAGGCGCTGCCGAGCGGGGGCAGTTTGCTGCGGGCAGCGGTAGTATTGCGAGCACTGGCACTGCGACCACGGTGACGCAGAGCACGGCACGTGGTGTCGTCAACTGGCAGAGCTTTTCGATTGCCTCGGGTCATTCGGTGCAGTTTGAGAACGGGAGCGGTGCCACGCTGAACCGGGTGACGGGCGCACAGATGTCCGAGCTTCAGGGGCATCTCGGTGCGACAGGCTCGCTTTATCTCATCAATCCCAATGGTGTGGTGATCGGCCCCAACGGTCCGTGGCCACAGGCGGCAGCTTTGTGGCCTCACGCGCGATGCGAGCGACAGCGCCTTCATGCAGGGGAAAAGCCTTACTTTGTCGGGGACGTCCTCGGGCCCGGTGAAGAACGAGGGCAAGATCACCAGC
>NZ_BAJT01000032.1 GCF_000613845.1 Asaia astilbis JCM 15831 | reverse complement strand
CCGTAATGGGCTTCGTCCTGCGGACTGATGATCGCCAGCTTGCCGGTCTGCACGCCAATATGTCCGCCGGATACCAACGCACCATTGAGAGTCGTTTCGCCAGGGGTCAACAGACGAACACTGTTCGCTCCATCAACCGTCGTCACCACATGCGTCTTGCTATCCGACTTCGCATGCTGCGTCGAACCACCCACAGATGCCGTGACACTGGCTCCCGCATGAACGCCATCGGCACCTGCACCGACACTTGCAACAACTCCTGCCGAGATCCCGAACGAGTTGCTCGAACTCTTGGTCTGGGTCGTCTCTACACCCGATTGCGGAGCGATAGCCTTATCTGCCGCCTGAAGCGTGATGTCCTTGCTCGCCGCAAGCACCACGTCTCTACCGGAGAGACTACCGGCAACCGCAGAGAGGCTCCCGTTCTGGGCGTCCTCCGCGTTGTCGCCGCGCGCCACGACAGACAGCGCCTTCCCGGCGTTAAGCGTCGATCCTACCGTTTCCTTACGGGTCTGCGTATTCGTCCGCTTCTGTGATGACGTGCCCACCGAAACCCGCACACCCACAATATTCCCGGCAGCTGCCTTGCCTACTCTGCATCGTAGCCACCGAAAATAGAGACAAAACACACTCTAAATAACAGTGACTATTTCTCGGTTATATTATTTATTTCACATTTTTTAATGAATAGCCCATTATCCAGCTTCAAGAGAAAAGAATACTCCACTCCCCCTATGATAATTATTGTTTATCAAAGACAGACAAATATCATTAATTTTCTTCATTGACTGTGCGATCGTCCAGCCATCGAAAGAAACAGTCATCTTCACGGGTTTAACAGCCAAATCCCACCATACAAAAATACCCTCGTTATTTTCGTCCCAAAAAATAGCGGCCTCAATTATCCTTTCTTGAAAATCTTTAACTAGATCACCTTCCGTTTTATAATACCTTCTGTCGTCTTCTCTGTATGCTATCATGTAACCGTAATTATTTTTTATTCTTAAATTTGCCCCAACCATCACCTCTATAAGGTGTTCCATGGAATACTTTGCGTCGCAATCAATCATGATATTGCACATCATCTGCATTTTACTCACCCTTAAAAGTCTAACACAATCTTTAAGAATTTTTTGCAACCTTTAAGGCGATTTTAGGCATAGTTTATTCAGAATATTCCAATCCTCAACACCTCTATTTTTAGCTTCCCTCACAAATGTTCGTAAAATCTCACTTAGACGACTAAGATTTTTAGCCTTTACCGCGCCACCGACGGATATCATATCACCGCAGTAACCGTGAGCGCGCCGTTTTGTGTTCCCTAGACGATTGCTGCAGGCCGTCAGCGCCGCACGAAGCAATCCTATTCTAACATTTTATACCCCCCCACGGCGTCAAGAAATAAGCCTCGATATATTCGCGAGACTTTCCTCCAACGTATCTTGCATAATTTGACGAACGATCAATCCTACACAAAGCGTTATAAAAAGCCTCAAGCAGATGCGTGGCCATTACTGTGCTAACAATCTCATCCTCTGATGAAACCCCATTCTCTATGAGAATAAAAATTTCCCTCACCTGAGTGGCACTAATTTTTTCGACATTTTCTCCAATAAATCTTCCTATATCCATAAATACCAAATCAGGGACATCCTCATGCTCTATGATGGATTTTTCAATCTGGTCCGCGATCGAAGGATACTTACGAAATTTCTCGAGGTACTTATTCATTTTATTTCTAACGCATTCATGAGGTCACGCAGCACCTTTGCAGCTGCCGTCTTATCTGGCATTGCCACGTTTGAAATTTAAAGATCTTTCGACTAACTCACTCACCTCCCTGAATGAATTTCTCTGCCCTAGTCTGGATAAATGCAATTAAAGACCGATATTCTTCTGCGGTCTTATCGCTGCACGTCATCTCAGCTACCCTCGTCTCAAACTCGCGAAGGGTGCCATTAAAACTGCCCTCGACTACACGGATACCGCTAAAGGAGCGATACCAGGTCACTGTACCGTTAACTGCACCGACGACACTGAACCAGCCGAGATGATCTTCCAATTTGATCAACGCATCTTTGGAAACCTGCGCGTCACCATAGACTCGTGCATCTCCAAAAATTTGTGCATTGCCACAAACACGTGCGTCACCATAAATACACGCATCACCAAAGATTTGGGCATTGCCACAAACACTCGCGTCACCATAAATACGTGCATCGCCAAAAATCAGAGCCTCACCATAGACCCACGCTTCACCGTTAATGTGGGCGGATCCCGATATTTCAGCGCGGCTAAGGACCTGCGCTCTATCACTTATCCACGCGTCACCGTGAACTTGCGAATTGCCTGATACTTCCGCCTCTCCGGATACACGTGCATTGCCAAAAAGACGTGCGTTGTTAAAAATCTGAGCATCCTCTTGAACCTGCGCATTGCCAAAAACAAGTGCGTGATCGCGAACCCGAGCGTCGCCGGATACCTGCGCACTGCCAAATATTCTGGCTCCAGAATAAACCCATGCGCTGTCGAAGACCCAAGCATCCCCTGATACCTCTAAGTTGCTTTCACTTTCAAGATATCCTCCCAAGTCACCAGGTCGAACGCCTACAGCAACAATCTGAGATATGGCTCGAACGCGCCTCAATATTCGACCATCATAGGTCTCCACTGTATCGTGGTCTAAAAGCTCGTATTTTCCGTTCTCGCCTCTCAAATTTTGTCTCGCTCACTTTGTACTTTCACGTCATGCACGATTTTTATATTAGGAAGTGTAGTACGTTATTCAACAGCGTTAAAATACGAGGACTAACAACTGATAATTAATCGCGCGAACTGACGGAAGTGGCACGTCATGAAACCAATAAGAATCATAGATTGATATTAAATATGTGATTTATTTTGGCACTCATCACCCTTGATTGTATCCTTCAGATAAAAATACATCACCGACAAGACAATCCATGTAAATCCATTTGTTCCAATTCAAAATCACCCACTCAGTGCTTATTCCATGCTCAATATGCAAACATTCCGCTGGCAGATATTGAAAAATCTTTCCTGCTTTATATCCGGTAGTTACGATTAATCCGTATCCACTCGCACTATCGTCGCTTTCGCAAATCATAAAGTCGACCTTGGACTCGTAAGGGTATTTAGCAGGAAGCCGAAACACATTTCCCCTTCTCAAGAACTTTCTATCCAAATTGATTAATTTTTCAAACTTGAACATTATCTCACCTTCAGATCATGACCGCCAGATTTATCGGCTTCATCGAGTTCCTTCAAGTTGAAGTCGACCTCACCCATATGTCTTCCATTTTTGGGATTTATCTTTTCGAAGGTTCCATGCATCGTGTCCAGAGAATAAGTCTCCCCACTCTTAGCTTGGTAGATATCTCTATCATTCATTCTTGAAAGCTTGTTATTCTTTGTCCAATTGTTTTCTTTAGCTACATTTTTCGCTTGCTCTTTAATTAAGGCCACACGCTCTTCGGGCGGTCGACCCTTTAAGTTGTCCTTAAAAGCCTTCGCATCAAAAGAGCTTACCTTACTCTCGGATCTCTTTTTCGCTGCCGTTGCTGCGGCGGCGAGCCCTGCGGCGGCTCCTGCTCTTTTATTATTACCACTGGGATCGTCCTCAGGGTCAGGCTGACCTTGCGGCTCTGCAGAATGCGCACCATGTGTGTTCTGCTTCGATTGATTTGCAGCGTTATTCTGTTCCGCGTTGACTGAAGTGCTACCGGAAACTTCAGTGGGAGTGTTGAGATAGACAATTACCTTATAACTACCGTAAACGGTCAGTGTGATAGACGTACCAACTAGCGCCTCAGGACTTGCAGCAACTGCTACGACGCCTCCGGCCGCAGTAAGGACACTTTTGGGCACCGCATTTATCGCATTCGCTGCTGCCTCACGCCCTGCCTCAATGGCAAGTTCGAGCTCCGAGGCGACGACTGATCCTATATGACCGCCGAGATTATATTGCTCGATGCTCGACGCCTGTGACGCGCCGTTGAGCGCATTGATGCCTGTGCTGCCAGACCCCGCCCCTCCGATCATGCCCCCTGCTGCACCCGCACCAGAGGCAATCAGGTTTTCCATCGCTGACGCAAGCATCACCGCATCGTCAATATTCCCGTTGCTATGCGCCAGGGCCCAGCGGGATACACCCGCTACAGTGGCCGATGTCGCTAGTCCGGCTGCTGCGGTCCCCGCGGCGGCTGCGCCGATATTGCCCCCAGAGATAGCCGCCACAGCAGAGTTCGCCGCCGTTTCGAGTGCGATACGCCCGTAGCTGTTCGCGATCCCCTTCTCGCCAAAACCCGCAATACCGGCTTTTTCCAGTCGGTCAGCCACGAGCCCACCGACCTCACCGGCCAGCTGTCCGCCCAGACGCTGTGCCTGGAGCTGATTGGTCAGCTTCTTCGCGTCAAAGCCATTCTCAAGTGCCGCGTTGGCTTTCGACACATCGGTCGTGTAATGGCCGGAAATACTCCCGGCATTGACCGTAATGTTACCGCTGATCGCAGACTGGCTCTCGCTCGTCTCGTTATGAGCGCGGCCACCACCCATCATGCCCGACGCGCCCGAGGCGAGGTTCGTCCCCACAGCACCTAGAATGCCCATCGTGCTGCCCAGCATATCCGTGCCGAGGCTCATCGACATGCCCGTCTGTGTCGCTTTCCATTCCGACACATTCGTCACGCTGTTCGCAACAAGGCTCCCCGTATTGACGTGGTTCCTCGCCGCTTCCGCCTTGCTGTCGATCACCCCCGCCGTCAGGCTGGTCTGACCGGAAACATCGACCCCGATCCCGTTCTCACCCGCATACAAACCCGACAAGGTCGGCCCCGTCGTCGCAAAATGATCGGTCACATTCTGATGCAGACCGCTTCCACCGATACCCGTGTTGTACCCCAGGCTGAGCTGACCGCCGCTCTGGCTCGCCGTGCTCCGGTAATCCGACGTGTTCTGCGGGCTTGTGATGTTCAGCGCGCCCGCCGAAAGATCGATACGCGGCGCCGTGACTGTCGCCCCATTCAGCGTCACGCTGCCAGGGCTGCTGATCGTGACGCTTCGTCCACCCTTGACTGTCGTCTCGACGGCCGTCGCCGTGTCCGTCTCGACATGCTGCTTCTGCTTGCCGAACGAGGCGCTGACACTTGCGCTCCAGCCCATGGCACCGACACCGACATCGAGACCCACCGACGTCGATTTCGACTTTATATCGCTTTCGCTATGGGTCTTGTCCCACCCCGCCTGAAGCGTGATGTCCTTGCTCGCCGCAAGCACCACGTCTCTACCGGAGAGACTACCAGCAACCGCAGAGAGGCTCCCGTTCTGGGCGTCCTCCGCGTTGTCGCCGCGCGCCACGACAGACAGCGTCTTCCCGGCGTTAAGCGTCGATCCTACCGCTTCTGTACGGGTCTGCGTATTCGTCTGCTTCTGTGATGACGTGCCCACCGAAACCCGCCCGCCCACAATATTCCCGGCAGCTGCCTTGCCTCCGTTGATGGCTGCCGTTGCAACGGTAGCCACACCCTGCATCGCGTTCAGCGCTGCAAGAGTACCGCCGCCCTTGCCAGAGCTCTGTGTTGCCGCAAGCGCCGAATTGACCACCTGCCGTCGGTGAAAGCCCGATGCTTTGGCCGATGCTTTTCTCCTTATGCATCGTGCTCTGGGTTTGGCTGTTCTCCTTGGCCAGCAACGAGACCGAGGTCCCGGAAAGCATCAAATCATTCGCTGCAGACAGGGCAGAGCCATTAATCGTGATCGCCTTGCCGGCATTGAGCGCAACACTCCCACCGCTGCTCTCACGTTAACTAAGGCAACCTAGCCGAAGACCATGAGGGGGATATTCAGAGACCGAGAGCGTAAACGCTATTCCGATGAGCGAAAGCTGTGATCCGATGGAAATCAAGCGAGAGAAGCATAGTGATGGAGGCTGGTGGAACGATGAAATTACGGAGAGCAGAGGAAGTGGAGACGAAGCGCTGACATCTGTCTGGCGAACGAAATTTCTGTATGACGCACTCACGTTTTTGCAGCGGCAAACGGCTGTTCTCTGCCCGATTGTTCAGGTTTTTATGCAAGAGATGCCTGATCGAGAGACTGAGTCTGCGTCCGGCTGATCCATAGGATTTCAGCCTGTCAGTAATCGTCCGCATGGGAGGCAAACTCAGTTGTTTTGGAAGCCGTATCATCCGACGCCTCGCTGCCTTGGCGTTCCGTCGTGTCCGGAGGATCTCGTCGAGAACATACCCGTTTTGATCCTTACCTCGTACAGCTGCCAAATATCACTAGGTCGGGCCGAACTTCAGGCTACACCGCATGAGCGATCAGCTCACACGAAAATCGATGCCGATTATAGGTCGCAGACATCGCGCTCGTCACGGATCTCTACCACGCCTGTATCAGAGTGACACCCGCCGATAATGCTTCTACCTATAGCTCCCTCATAAGAGTTTTCCATCTCTTGAAACTCTCAAATGCTCCTGAGTAAGGAGATCATTTTCATCGTATACATTCCCGGTCAGGCGGAATTCCTCTTCTTTTAGCATCGCTACATAACCCTCATCGAATATAAATATTCCGTAAGAGGATATAGACCCGAAGTCGTCTTCGCTTACACATGAAATGTATCCAATTTTGTCATTTAGTTCCTTATCTTCACGACAATTAGTTATAATAACTTCTTTGTTGTACATGCCTCAATCCTTTATTTATGCGTTATTTTTCCATCAAGAGACACATTAGCATGACTGCCGTCACGTGTCGCCCATCCAAGCTGCTTCTTTCCTTGCGGGCTCAACTGAACATCCCATTCGTAAGGTTCGCCAGCCGTTCTAGATGGACCTTTTTTCCAAAGATTATTGAATTTGTCTCTAAATGCACCCCCCTTCTTTGGGAGGTTCTCGGATGGTTTCCACCATTTGGGGGGCACAAAACGGATCTTTCCTTCAGTCGGTAGGCCCGCGTCTTTAATCCGCCCCTTCTTAGAAGGCGGGCTATCTGTCCTGTCATCGGTACTATTTTCACCGCCTTTTTTTTCTGGGTCCTTTTCGGGTGGATTCTGACTCTTAGCCTCGTCCTGTTTTTGAGTATGATCGGCTGCTTGCGGCTCGCCGTTAATGGTGTCTGCA
>NZ_BAJT01000033.1:0-2500 GCF_000613845.1 Asaia astilbis JCM 15831 | reverse complement strand
AGCCGGTAGGTGTAGGCGTAGCGAAAGCGAGTCTGAATAGGGCGAATGAGTTGCTGGCAGAAGACCCGAAACCGAGTGATCTAGCCATGGCCAGGCTGAAGGTGCGGTAACACGCACTGGAGGGCCGAACCCACGCCTGTTGAAAAAGTCGGGGATGAGCTGTGGCTAGGGGTGAAAGGCCAATCAAACTCGGAGATAGCTGGTTCTCCGCGAAATCTATTGAGGTAGATCGTCACGTATTGCCCTCGGGGGTAGAGCACTGGATGGGCTAGGGGGACCCAAAGTCTTACCAAACCTAACCAAACTCCGAATACCGAGGAGTATGAGCGTGGCAGACAGACAGTGGGTGCTAAGGTCCATTGTCGAGAGGGAAACAGCCCAGACCACCAGCTAAGGCCCCCAAATCGTGGCTAAGTGGGAAAGGATGTGGGGATTCCAAAACAACCAGGAGGTTGGCTTAGAAGCAGCCATCCTTTAAAGAAAGCGTAATAGCTCACTGGTCTAATAGAAACCCTGCGCCGAAAATGTAACGGGGCTCAAGCCACGTGCCGAAGCTGTGGGTGCATATCTTTGATATGCGCGGTAGCGGAGCGTTCCGTAGGTCTGCGAAGGAGGCGGGGTGACCCCCTCTGGAGATATCGGAAGTGCGAATGCTGACATGAGTAGCGACAAACAGTGCGAGAAACACTGTCGCCGAAAGTCCAAGGGTTCCTGCGCAAGGTTAATCCACGCAGGGTGAGCCGGCCCCTAAGGCGAGGGCGAAAGCCGTAGTCGATGGGAACCAGTTGAATATTACTGGGCCTGCCAGAAGTGACGAATGCGATATGTTGTCTGGTCTTATTGGATTGACCAGGCTTTTGGAGCATTCCAGGAAATAGCTCTGGCGTATAGACCGTACCCGAAACCGACACAGGTGGACTGGTAGAGAATACCAAGGCGCTTGAGAGAACGATGCTGAAGGAACTAGGCAAATTACTTGTGTAACTTCGGGATAAGCAAGACCCGTCTATGGGCAACCACGGGCGGGTGGCACAGACCAGGGGGTAGCGACTGTTTAGTAAAAACACAGGGCTGTGCGAAGTCGAGAGACGACGTATACGGCCTGACGCCTGCCCGGTGCCGGAAGGTTAAGAGGAGATGTGCAAGCATTGAATTGAAGCCCCGGTAAACGGCGGCCGTAACTATAACGGTCCTAAGGTAGCGAAATTCCTTGTCGGGTAAGTTCCGACCTGCACGAATGGCGTAACGACTTCCCCACTGTCTCCAGCATCGACTCAGCGAAATTGAATTCCCCGTGAAGATGCGGGGTACCCGCGGTCAGACGGAAAGACCCTATGAACCTTTACTGCAGCTTTGCAGTGGCATCAGAGACATCCTGTGTAGGATAGGTGGGAGGCTATGAACCCGGGACGCCAGTACCGGTGGAGCCGTCCTTGAAATACCACCCTGAATTTTTCTGATGTCTAACCGAGACCAGTCTAGCCTGGTCCGGGACCCTGCATGGTGGGCAGTTTGACTGGGGCGGTCGCCTCCCAAAGTGTAACGGAGGCGCGCGATGGTGGGCTCAGGTCGGTCGGAAACCGACTGTCGAGTGCAATGGCATAAGCCCGCCTGACTGTGAGAGTGACAGCTCGAACAGAGACGAAAGTCGGCCATAGTGATCCGGTGGTCCCACGTGGACGGGCCATCGCTCAACGGATAAAAGGTACTCTAGGGATAACAGGCTGATCTCCCCCAAGAGTCCACATCGACGGGGAGGTTTGGCACCTCGATGTCGGCTCATCACATCCTGGGGCTGGAGCAGGTCCCAAGGGTTCGGCTGTTCGCCGATTAAAGTGGTACGTGAGCTGGGTTTAGAACGTCGTGAGACAGTTCGGTCCCTATCTGCCGTGGGTGTATGAGACTTGAGAGGATTTGTCCCTAGTACGAGAGGACCGGGATGAACATACCTCTGGTGTACCGGTTGTCGCGCCAGCGGCACAGCCGGGTAGCTAAGTATGGACGGGATAACCGCTGAAAGCATCTAAGCGGGAAACCCACCTCAAAACTAGGTCTCACAGGGCCGTGAAAGACCATCACGTCAATAGGCCGGGTGTGGAAGCGTGGTAACACGTGAAGCTAACCGGTCCTAATCGCCCATATCGCTCACACAACGCTCTGCAAGTCAGAGCATACACATGCATAGCAATCATCCACGCAACACTCATCATACAAACACACCAACCTCCCACACCGACACACAGAGGTCGGGTGGATCAGAAGACCTGGTGGCTATGGCGGGAGACTTCCACCCGATCCCATCCCGAACTCGGACGTGAAACGCCCCAGCGCCTATGATACTGCATCTTAAGATGCGGAAAAGTCGGTCGCCGCCAGGTCCCCTGATCCACCCCACACCAACACCCCACCCTCGCGGGGTGGAGCAGCCCGGTAGCTCGTCAGGCTCATAACCTGAAGGCCGTAGGTTCAAATCCTACCCCCGCAACCAACATCCCAACAC
>NZ_BAJT01000034.1 GCF_000613845.1 Asaia astilbis JCM 15831 | reverse complement strand
TTCTCGGTAAAAGAGCCCCTGTGCCAAATTTCAAACATGCGGGATTTTCTCTGCCGGTAGCCAAAAGGCGTCGCGTCGATACCTTGAATGTTATGGGGCAGGAGCTAGGTTTCGTTTTCGTGTAGAAACTAGGGGCCGAGCTATGACGTGCGTGATATATTGTCGTGCCGGTGGGGTTGCAATTGCACAGCCCTAAGCAATGATGCATGTTCGATATATTATTTGGTAGCAAGGTCAGCATCCAAATTGCGTAACAGTGGATGTTAGTAGCGTTTTCATAAACCGTTCTTTTTGATTGTTGGATCGAAGCATTGGATAAATTTTTTATAAGCTTAGAACGCACCCCGGAGCGCAAAGAGCGGTTTCTCGCTGTAAACGCCCATATAGGAAACTTTATCCACGCACCCGGGATTGATGGCTCACTGATGGACATCGCCTCCATGAAAGAGCTGGGCCTCATCCACGCGAATTGCAATTTCACGCGAGGAGCTTTGGGGTCTGGGCTTACTCATGTGGCGCTTTGGGGATCGGTGGCAAAAAGTGGTCGAGCGGCGCATATTTTCGAAGATGACGCGTTTCTCTGTAAAAACTTCGAAGAGGAAAGCGCTAGAATAATATTGGGTCTTGGCGATGATTGGGATATCATACTCTGGGGCAATAATCCGGACACAACGTTGAAATTTACAGCTCTTCCTGGAATTACGCCTTGTACCGTGACCTTGTCTCAACCTGCGGTGCGGGAAAACATCTTGCGGTTTGCAAAGAGCGAGATCAAATCATTACCTTTCCGCCTCGATCACACATTCGGGATCTGCGGGTATGCCGTATCTCCCAAAGGGGCCAACCGCCTGCTCGAGACTTGTCTACCTCTACGGGGAGAGATTATTAAATACGACTCTCTTGGCGGAAAAGAGCTTTTATCATCTTCAGTTGATCATCTGATGAATCTTTTTTACCGCTCCTTGCAAGCCTACACTAGCTTTCCTCCCCTATGCCTAACGGATAATCGGGCGGAGCACTCACTCAATAGATAATGATTTCCTATAGGATAATTTTCATTTTAGATATCTCAGGATATAGAAAAATAAATAGATCGCTCTATAAATTTTCTCCTTTATACTAAGTTTCATTGACAAAAGGTCTACCGGTTTGGGGCAAGAGCAGATTTACTTCCTTCTTGTGGAATAACGGGCGGAGAGTACAGCTATGGCACGAGGCGATCTGACGTATGGGGAATGGGCGATGATTGGCCCGCTCCTTCCTTCTGAGCGTGGTTGTTAGGCCCTTCCAGCGACAGGTGGTCTGAAACGATTAGGGTTTTGCTCACTTCATAATGAGATGAACTTCGTATGTTTGATGAGCTGGTGGAGTTCGGTAGAACAATAGATTTTTCGAGCTTATCCCCGGACTCATTCAAGCGCGCTCTCGTTTCCGCGCTATTTGCAATAATGCGCGCGCTGATATGGGTTTCTAGATGCGATAGCAGAGCCTCCATGTCGATAAATGGAGAGAGGTGTGCCTAAACCATATAAGGCAAGCCATGCTTACAGACGCTTTTTTCGGGTAAAGATTCTCGGATTCGAATTTTCGGCGGAGCATACAGTTGTAATCATACGCGTAGATGTCGATCTGGAATTTTCACTTTTTGGAATCAATACCAAGTTCAAGGATAACGATCTCAGATCCGGACTATCTTTCCATTATTCCGGTACATAGAAACCCTCTTTAAAAAATTTCTTTATTGTATTCTATCAATTTTTTGCTTTATTGCCTATAGAAAGAGTACGCACACCATAGACCTCATAATGAATTAATGATTGTCACCACGTTTTTTCTTACTTGAAGCAATGAGAGAGTGACTTGCGAAGGTGGCGAGGGCGTTTTGTTATTCAGCGAGAAGCATTACAGCGCTTGGGTCGCTACAGGCAGTTCGGTTGGCCCGAAGTCATGTGACTAAACCGACTGTTTGAGACGTTCATATGGTTAATTAGTATCTTTTCTGCGCCGTTCCCTGAAGTAGTAAAACCTTTGACACTCACGTATTAGAGGTCTCGAAAGCAACTTGGGGTCGAGCGACGGATTTGTAAAGCTTGCCGTAAATCTCGGTTTGAGTTGCAGTTCGATTCGATAGTCATGTCAACCAACGGTGAGGCCACTGTCGCTGAGGCTTGCCTCGCGCGTGAGGCGAGACGTCGTCCGCAGACAGTGGGCTGTTCTACCTTTGGCAACCCGTCATCAACCGATGAAGCGCACCCTTGTTAAACAATACGTTTATGCAGGTGGAAAATTGAGAACAGGCTCATTGGCATCAATTGGTGGAATCTTTCTGAGCCTGATATCGCCTAGCGGGAACCAGAATTTACAAGGAGGTTAATCTTGCTCTCGACCTCGCTGTTTTCTTTGAAAAAATTTGATGCATATACAGTATGAGAAAAGACATCTTGAGACAAAAGTCGGTAAAAAATTTTGATGAGGTCCCCCAATATCTTGACGTTATGCTCTTCAATCTGTTTGTCGACGCCGTGTTTAACAAGTCTGATAAGCAGTGGTCGAACATGTCTGTCTGCATAGATACATAGGAAAGTTCCGTTTCGCTTCTTCCCTCCTTGAAGAAGACCGGACAAAATACGTCGTCGATTTTTGAGATTGTTTTGAGCATTGGGTGGTCAGCAAAATTAGCTATCTCTAAAATATGGTTTTTGTAGCTCTCAAATTCGTTTTCTACGATGAAATGATACCGGCATTTTTGTTCTGTATAACCTTTCATATATTCCTGATTTTGAGGCATTTTATGTATCAAAAAACGTCGATACTATCAACGCTGAGATATTGGGTAAAATTTTCTAATGACCACCCGCTTCCGCATAGATCGACGATGAGACTATCTTTATTTATTATTGTATTACTATACTCTATATAGTCGGCATCATGAAGGCACTTCGAGTATCGACTTGTATAGTAATATACACATTCGAACTCATTGGGGTAGAGAGTCTCAAACAGCTTCTTCCAGTTGAAACAGTCTCGTGCAGAAAACACAAGACGTCGCTTCCCTAAATGATGGGCGGACCTCCTGAGGATCGCGCTTGCAAAAACGAGAATTGGAAAGCTTAAAAGTAATTGTGTTTCCTGTACTTTTCTCCTGATGACATCCTCGTGCCATGTTCCCAAACGTATAGCCCTGAGGAGAGAACCAAAATTCTCAAATTGCACATCGTAAAGTATTTTCTCAATGGGATGAACTGCCCACCTGTTGGTTAACTCGTAATCGATATCGAATTGTGCGGGACTGCGCCCGTCAGCATGCGGATTATCTCCAAGATGCGAGGAGATCGCAAAATTTTTAAGTACTTTCGGCCAGATAGTTCCTCTATGCTTCCCGTAATTGGAGACGATAAGGCGCACTGTTTCTTAAAGCCCGCCGCGTCCAATAGCGATCTGACAACCTCTTCTGTATGGTACATGTCAGATATGAGAATATCTCCATCTTTTACTTTTGAGATATTTTCTTTTATAGGTATTATGTTTTCTATTTCTAAAGTTATTTCTTGATTTTTTAATTTTTTTGTTTCATCTTCATTTATGTTAAGAATTTCGGCAACATTGCAGTAAATGTCGTCGAAATTATAGGGGTTCCCGAGTAAGGTTTGTTCGGCTTGTATTCTCGTTACTGCAAAATTAGCGATACCGAGTCTCTCCTCCATGATTTTAAAGATATTTGTAGGTAAAACGCATCTCCGTGCCACTAGTGTATCGAACACGTCGAAGGTATTAATATTTGCTTTAAAATTCATCGTCGAAAATCCGTGTCCAAATCATTGCAACTGCTCATTAGGTTCCCCAGTTAGGTGGGGGGTGATATCGCTTGATGATATTATCGCTACCATTTCTAAGCCAGAAGATATTAAGATTTTCAACAGGCTTTTAACCTAAGTGTTCGCGATGTGCGTCATCTGCTGAAGCTTCAGTAGCCTGGATCAAAACATTCGGCCTTACAAGGGCGCTTCGAGAAGGTAGATATGATTCTTATATGGCGGTCAGTGGAACGAGACCGCGAATAAAAAAAGGATGGAAAAACATACTAGAAGGTCTTAACGCGTTAAGACTACAGAGTGGAAAGAATTGAGGGGTAGTAGGCTCAAGTGAAGGTCGAACTTGGGCAATGTTACGTCTCTAGGCTCGACACCCCGGCAATACTCGAAGTGGGTTGACTGTGTGACGATTCTGATTTCGTGCGCTTGCTCGAAGATAACCCCGGTCCAGAGGTAGGTTGAGGCGTCAGAGACGAGGTTGATGTGGGAGCGCACGGCTTTTTCATGTCGCGGTGGGCTGCCTCTGGTTTTCAAGCTTGTTGAACATCTCTTCAGCGTAGTCGTGAAGCTTAAAGGCATGCCGGTCATGGTTAAAAGGGGCTTCGTCTGCCTCATCAGGCCAGGATTACAAGGTGAGCGCCGATGGATGAAATGTCGGCCTGGGCCTGGTCATCGCCATAGCCTCGGTTCTGCTAAAAGTTTGTTGAGACGACTGTCTATGGCTCGAAGTAGCGGGTCGAACCCCTGCTAGTCGTGAGCCTATGCCAGCGTTGGAATGATGGAGAGCGGGAGGCCGCGCCCAACGTAGCATGCACGAAGTTCAAAGGCAGACCCCGCGCTGATGATAGTCGCGTGTTGAGTGCTATCGTCTTTTTCGGTCGGGACGGACTGCGTTGGCGTCATGCCCCGCGGAAAACGGTCCATATAGGACGCTCTTCAACTGTAAGAAGTGCTGGGAAGTAATGGGGATCTTCGTCCTTGTGATGGACGGACTAGGCTACCGGAAAGGCAGAGCCTCAGACGATTCTGATGATGTGAATTAATTTGTAGGCATACCGCACGCTTTGAGCCTGCGACTGGAGGAAGGGATCGAGCGCAACTGACCGGTCGGGTAAAAAGGGCGGCATGAACAAGAAGCTGCACGCGAACGCTGAGTAGAACGGACGACCGCTGAGCTTTTCATGACTCCGGAACAGACCATTGATTAAACTGGTCCGCGGCTCTGTTGGATGGCCTTCCAGCTGCACGATGGATGTTGGGATACCAGGGTTATGACGCCGTCTGGTTCAAGGTAGCCCCGAGAGAGGAGAGGTATAAAGCCCAGCACTACAAAACAGAGATTCCGTGCAACGACTGTCAAATATGACAGTCGGAAATGCAAACGCCGCAACCGCATTGAGATTATGCTCGGAAGGCTTAAGGACTGGCGGCGAGTCTTCAGATGCTACGACAGATGTTCAAATGACTTCTTCCAGGCATCTATCATTATGTTTTGGGCATAAATCCCGAGCCTAAGGCGGAAAAGTATTCCGAACGGTGGTGATCGTTAGTCGCTCGACAGGAACGATGGCTAAAGAACCGCTTTTGACCGCGCCTCGATCGCATCT
>NZ_BAJT01000035.1 GCF_000613845.1 Asaia astilbis JCM 15831 | reverse complement strand
GATTGGCCTCGGAAATGCTCATGACCGCGCCGGGGGCGTCGATCATCGAGCCGCTCGACGGAGAGACGAAGCCGATGACCATCCACGTTTTGGGAGCATCCCGCATGTCACAGTCTCCCCATGTGAGAGGTCATGGCCTGCGCCTCTTTCCACGACACGCCGGGCATCATCGCGCCCCAAGTGGCGTCGTGTCCGGCAGGGAACGGCTCAACGCGGTTCTCAGACATCGACGGCTTGGCGACGGGCTCGGGCGGTTTGTCCGACACAGCGCGCGCCACGACATAGCGGGGAAGATTGCCGATATGGCTTACGCGGGTGACGTGCTTTTCCGGTATCTTCCGCCATTCCCGAATGGTCGCAGCCATGACGCGGATCTTTTCCGAGAGCTTCGTAGAGCCCCCGCAATCCCGGATCACGTCGCTGAGCGTGTAATTATCAAAGCGCGGGTCTTTCACGGCCTTCGACTTGCTCTGTTCGGCCAGCTTCGCACCGTAACTGGAAGTGCAATACGGGCTGCAAAAGCGGCGCTGGTTCCAGTTCCAGGTCTTCAGACCCTTCAGACCCTTCGGACGCGAGAACTCGAGCGAGCACTCTTCGCATTTCTTTGTGTCGGTCATTTCCCAGCCTTTCGTTCAGTGCGCTTGGCGATGCTCTGCACGTCGAGCGCGGACAGGTCTCCCAAGAGGGAGAAGGGGGGGATTTTTGGGGGAGGTCATGGGCGGGCTCCACCAGTGCGGAATCGGTTGCCCACAATGGCCACGAGGATCAGGCTGGCCGGCCACAGCAATAGAGGAGGACAAAATGCCGAAATCTCTCGAAATGAGAATGATCCAACACCTGAGTATAATGACCGGAAATCTACTCGGCGCTCTCGCGTGCGGAGACGATGAAAAAATGAAAGCGGTCGATCACCTGCTAACCGCCTATCAATCCTTCCGAGAAGGAACGCCAGACGACGACACATACCGCGCACAACTTCGAGTAGCCGAGAATTTGCGCTTCGGGTTTGATAAGATGATGGCCGTGCATCATGCTCATCGTGAAAAAGGCGGCTCCTAATTTCTTCTGGCGTGACGATTGCACTGTCAGGAAAACGGAAGCCATTGCCTTTGCCGTCAGAAGGCACAAACCCCGTGACTGTCCTGCCGCTCAGGTCAGTCACGGTGACGGTCTCGAGGTGCTCGCAAGCGCGGATCGGATCCTTGGAGGTCATGGGCGGGCCTCCGTGGGGGTGCGGCGGGTGCGGGCTGTCGGGGCGTAGTTCGCCATGAACTCGCGTATCCGATCTTCCGTTTCGCGATACATGCGACCGCCACCACGCAAGCGAGCGACCAACTTTCCATCATTAACGGCCTGTAGGCCGAACGTGCTCTCAGCAATCCCCGCTCCGCGAGTGAAAGCCTCGATTTCCCTGAGTAGGGAGATATTCGTGCTCATAAGGCGACCATAATGGGACAAATCCCATCTCGTCAACAAGAAATAATGGGATAGGTCTCACCTGCCTATCTGAGAGGGGCTATGGGATACTTCCCAACATGACAGACTCATTCATTGCTCAAGAACTCAAGCGCCGAATGGATGAACGCGGGTTCAAACAGAAGTCTCTTGCTCGAGACGCAGACCTAAACGAGACCTATGTGCGCGACATCCTCAAGGGGAGATCGAAGAACCCGGAGGCGTCAAAGCTGGCAAGAATAGCTGCCGTCCTTGGCTGCACATCTGACGACTTGCTTGGGACTGGATCAACGGTTCATCCTGTTCACACAACGCAGATAGAGGTTCGCGGAGACGTGCAGGCGGGAGTATGGAGAGACGCGATGGAATGGCCTACCGCTGACTGGTACGCCATCACCGTACCCCTAGACGCTGCATACGCTGGCCTCCGTCGATATGGCCTGCTCGTAAAAGGCGATTCAATGAACCGGGTCTTTCCAGATGGTTCGATCGTTGTAGTTATCAACTTCTCCGATCTGGGGCGGATGCCTCAAACGGGAGAAATCGTTGTCGCGGTGCAAAGGTCAGGCACCTCGGACGACTTCGAGGCTACAGTGAAGGCCGCCCAGGTTCTCGAAACTGGAGAGATTATTCTCTGGCCACAAAGCACCAATCCGGATTTCGCCGTTCCCGTGCGTGTGCCAGTTTGCGGGAATGAACATGACGCCGGGATGCCAGACGTGTTCGTTCACGCTCTCGTTGTCGCCAGCTACCGCCCGAAGCCTATGGTATCCTTCGGGTGATGACGCAAAAATAAAGTGGGATGTCTCCCATTTTGTAATTGACAGGCAAGTGGGACATATCCCATGATCGCCCCATCAACACCGATGGGGACGCCAGATGGCAACCGAGCCAACAACCTTCGTTTTCGATAATGCTGATATCCGTGTCGTCATTCTGGACGACGCGCCGCACTTCGTCGGCAAGGATGTCGCCGAGCGTTTGGGATACTCGAACGCTGCGGATGCGATTTCCAAGCACTGCAAGGGGGTCGCGAAACGCTACCCCCTTTCTACCGAAGGCGGAATGCAGGAAGTACGCGTTCTCTCTGAGCCCGACGTTCTCCGCCTGATCGTCCGCAGCAAGCTGCCCGAGGCGCAGCAGTTCGAGCGTTGGGTCTTTGAGGAAGTCCTCCCAGCGATCCGCAAGAACGGTGGATACATGGTGGCAGCGCCGGACGAGACGCCGGAAGAACTGGCAGCCCGCGCCCTAACGGTCATGCAAGCGACAATCGAGCGACAGAAGGCTCAGATCGCAATCACACAACCCAAAGCCGACGCCATGGACATCATGGAAGCTGCCACGAGCAAGCCCATGGGCGTCCGTGATGCTGGGCGACATTTGCAGATCGGTCAGAACGAGGTGGTCAGGCTCGCTCTCGACTGGGGATGGGCTTGCAGAGAGAGCCGCAAGCTCAAGTCAACGCATTATGGTCGTGAGCACGAATACACCGTCATGACCCCGCGCACCTACGTCAGAGAAGGCGAGGACTTCGTTGACCTCGAGTTCAAGCTTACACGCAAGGGCGTTGACCGCATGGCCATCAAGATTGCGAAGGCCAAGGCCAACAAGCCGCGTCTTGAAACAGGCATGTCCGACACGATCGGTCTCGTTCGCCACTGACCCCGCTTGACGCGACCCCGGTACGCCGGGGCCGAACAAGCCGGGTTTCCGGCCAGTGTTTCCAGTGATGGAGAAGTAGAGATGGCATATCCAGACGGAATGCAGATGCGGAGCATCAGTCCGCGCAGTCCTTATTTTGCGGCCCAGTCGTCACACAATTACCTGCACGCGCTGCAACGTGACGTGAAGGCGGCTCAGAAGATCATGTGGGTGATCCAGGCCGCCGAGCGAAAGATCAACCAAGAACTTGCCAAGGTGAACGACACCGACGCTTTCGACATGATCGAGATCGCCGGTTGCTTCGACTACCTGAAGGAGTCAACGCCGACCGAGCAGGCTCTCGAGCAGAGGGCCGGGCTATGAGGCACCATATCTTGGTATCGGTCGCAGATATTAATCGCGCCGACTACGCTCTTAAACTCGCCGCACATCGGCTGTTTGCTCTCTCAGGCGGAAAGCCGGAGCGAGAGGCCGATGAATTCAATGCCCAAGGTAATCAGTGCTTAGAGGCGGCTAATTACCTGATTGATTGGATTGGGAGCCCAGTGAATAGGGCGACTGCCACGGAGTCAGCACAATGACGCCCGCTCGACGCGCTGACCTATCCGATAAGGATCTGTCGGGTCTCATGACGTTCGTGACCGAGCGCGGGGGATGCGTCTTGACCGCAACCAGCGTTTGGGAAGTCGCGCGCTTTACCGGCCCCGGCGGGGTTTGCATCATCTACCGCAACGCGAATGGCGACCTGAAGTGGAACCAACGCGCCGCAGATTCTTGGGAGGCTTGGAAGGCGGGAAGGGCATGGAGAGCGACCCCGCGGACGAAGAGAGGACCGAGGAAGCGCCGCATCAAATATGAAAACCTTACAGCCAGAGATGGTCATGATTGCTTCTATTGCGGCAAGCCCGTTTCGTTCGAAGAATTCAGCATAGAGCATTTGGTATCGCTAACTCACGGCGGCCCAGACAACCTTACAAACATGGCGGTCACACACCGAGGGTGTAACGCGACTGCCGGTCACTTGTCAGTCGTTGAGAAGGTGCGCTTAGCCGAGCAAACGAAAGGATTGGCACAATGACGCCCGCCGAGCAGAAAGCCGCGCGCGCTGATGTGGCGCTCGCATATC
>NZ_BAJT01000036.1 GCF_000613845.1 Asaia astilbis JCM 15831 | reverse complement strand
CTGGGGCGGTTATGGTGGTTGGGGTGGCGGCTGGGGCGGTGGCGGCTTCGGCGGCTTTCCTCCCAGCTATTATAACACCAGCTGTCAGACGACCTTCGAGCTGACCAACACACATGTGGTTGGCTGGACCATGCGTGGGGATGGATGCTGAGCCTTATGACGCGCGTTTCTGGAAGAACAAGAAGAGCGTCAGCTCTCGTCTGTTGCGCTGCTGCTCTCGCACTGACCGGGTGTGAGAGCAGCAAGCGGCAAGACCCCTTTCCGCATCCCAATTCTGTGGCGGCAGTGCAGATGCCTGCGGTCAGCAGCTCTCATATGTATCACGCCTCGACCAAGACCGAGACGTCCAGCCCGGTCGCGTATAGCGAGCCGCCAACCTTGTCTTTCGACGATCGGCCTCTTGCAGAGAACATCTCGGCGTCGCTCGAGCTTGCCGATTATCGACAGGCGTTGCGTCAGACAGGCCTGTTTCCGCTTCTGGGGCGTAACGGGCCCTATACGGTTTTCGCCCAGCCGAATGAGCCGTTCGAGCGTTATGCGGCACAGGTGCCGGGCGGGTTGATGAGCCCTCAGAATGCAGCGGTGCTCAAGAAGCTTCTGGCCTTCACGGTCGTGCGGGGGAACTGGTCGCCCAAGGCTCTCGACAAAGCCATGACCAGAAGGAAGACGGATAGACTCGCCCTTAAAACGCTCTCGGGAGAGAGTTTGATCGTTCAGCGCGACGGATCGAAGGGGCAGTTCGTTCTGTCGAATATGACAGGTCGGGTTGTGAAGCTCTGGTTGAATGGGGCCCCGCAATCAAACGGGACCCTTTACATCACCCAGGATATTCTTCTGCCGCGCGGCTGACGATTGCTGCCAGCACAGCTCCGGCTTCGTCGGCGTCGACGAAGCTGAGGGGGATGGAGAGAAAATCGGCATTGGCTTGATCATGGCCAATGCCTGCTCTGCCGTTTCGATATCCTCAGCGATGACAGGCAGTTCCATCATCTGCGACCACCAGGTGACCAGATCGGTCGCGTTCGGCGCGATGGCGATATAGTCGGCGCCGAGTTCGCCGGCATTCATGGCATCGTCCCGGCTCGTGCCGCACGACACTCCCAGCTGCAGATCCCGACCGAGCTCTTCACGTGCCGTGAGACAGCGTGACGGATTGCTCGTCAGGTGAACACCATCGCATCCCAGCTCCTGGGCCAAAGCAGGAAGGTCCGTCAGGATGAGGGCCGTTCCATGAGACTGGACAGTCTGACGGATGGCGCTGACACAGTGTCGCGCCCGGGTTTCGTCGGTCGTGCTCAGACGCAGTGCCGCAGGTTTCCAGCGCGCGAGCACTTTTGCCAGCGCGTCCAGCTCACGGGCAGGATCGAAGTCAGGCTTTGTGACCAGATAGAGTTCGCAGGGCAGCATGGGGCAAAATCCGTTAGAAGAGGCGCTCAGTCTTCCTGCGCCAGATACTGTAAGAGCTGACCGATCCGGTAGGCGTTATAGGGTGGCCTGCCAAGAGTGAGGGCGTCGGGGCGGCTTGTCAAAACGTGACCACCGCAGAGCACTCCGAGAGCGTGCACGGTTTCCTGTGCCGGGCCGGGGCAGGTGCAAACGACCCATCTGGCTCCTGCCCTGAGGGCAGAGGCAGCAAGGGCTGGTGCGGTGCCAGCGTCGAAAACTGCTACGACGTCGAGGGGGGCGGTGAGCGTTTGCCACCAGCGATACCCCATGATGCGACCGAGGCCAGGCGCCGGGATCAGAGCATAGGGCGGTCCCTTACCTGGCTCGGGAAGATGGGGCAGAAGCGAGGCGTCGTGGAGAGTAACGATTTTGCGGGGAAGATGATCCTCGGGCTTCATGCTTGACCCCATAAGGTGATAAAGGCTTCCTTGAGGTTTGCGGAAACCGTGTGTGGATAATGAGGGTGTTTTGACGGATCAGATCGAGACTGCAAGACCTGAGGACCGGATCGAAGAGGCTCTAGATCGCATTGCGTATGCCCTGCATCATTCCCGCCCGGCTGTTGCCGAACAGACAGATTGGCAGCCTGTTGCTGCGAATATAGAGGCGTTACGCCTGCGTGTCAGCGATCTGATTGCGCGGCTCGATGACAAGGACGAGGCATAGCCATGGGTCAGATCACGGTACGGCTTAACGGGTATTCCTACACCATTGGCTGCCATGACGGCGAAGAGCGCTATCTTCAGGATCTTGCAAAACAGGTGGAGCGTCGCATCGACCGGGTTCGCCGCCTCGGCACTCAGGGCGGTGAGGCCTGGACGCTCGTTATGGCCTCGCTTCTGATGGCAGACGAGCTGCATGATCTGGCTCAGGAAATCCTGCCCAGCACGACAAGTGAGCGTGTGCAGCGCGCCGATCGTCTGATTGCCGAGAACGAAGTGCGTGAGCAAAAGCTTATTTTGATCGCTGAACGTGCCGAAGGCATTGCAGCCGAGCTGGAGAGCCCCTAACTAGTGCGGTGTGGGACTGCCCGGTGCGTCAGGCAACTCAACCCCTGGGCCGATAAGCACTTCCTTAGGGAGCTGGCGCTGTCGTGATCGTGGTCATGATAACTGGCACCCACCTGCGTGAGCAGGTCCGGGAGGGCTGAAAGACCGACGGCCAGGGTGGTTCCACATCGATGAATATTGACCAGGAAAAGCAGGTTCTACGCCGTGCGCTGCGACAGCGCAGGGCCGAGCATGAAATCTCCCCCGACTCTCAGGATGGTTTGATCGAGCGACTTTCGCTCCTCATCCTGGAAGAAAATACCTCCCTCAAAATCGGATGTGTCTGGCCCTTGCACGGCGAGGCAGATTTGCGACCGCTCTGCGCGTTGTTGTCTGAGGCAGGCCGTACGGTTCTGCTGCCGGAGACAACACCCAAGGGACATCCTCTTCTCTTCCGTCAGTGGACACCGGAGAGTGCGATGCTGTGCGGTCGGTTTGGAACGATGCATCCAGAGGGGGTGCTCGATACGCCTGATCTGGTTCTTGTGCCGCTTCTTGCTTTCGATCGTTCGGGTAATCGCCTTGGCTATGGGGGAGGCTATTATGACCGCACCCTCGCCGCTTTGGGGTGTCAGGCGGTTGGCTTTGCCTTTTCCTGGCAAGAGGTGGCGCAGGTCCCGTCGGGGGCTTATGACCAGCCTCTCGATCAGATCGTGACCGAGAGAGAGCTTATTGCGCGGCAGCCCGGGAAAGGCAGAACAGGGTGAGACTACTTTTTCTTGGAGATATTGTCGGACGGTCAGGACGTGAGGCCGTGATGGCACGCCTGCCTGAATGGCGGGAATCGCTCAAACTCGACGTCGTTGTCGTGAATGGCGAAAACGCTTCTCACGGGTTCGGACTCTCATCGGCAATCGCGACCGATCTGTTCCGCTCTGGTGTGGATGTCATCACCCTCGGCAATCATGCCTGGGACAAGAAGGAGCTGCTTCGTGAGATTGATGCTGAGCCTCGCATCATCCGCCCCCTGAATTTCCCCCCAGGAACGCCGGGGCAGGGTGCTTACGTCATTGTTCTGCCTAATGGCCGTAAGGTGCTGGTGATCAATGTCATGGGTCGCTTATTCATGGACCCGCTCGATGATCCGTTTCGGGCGGTGAGTGAGTTCCTGTCACGCCACAAGCTTGGGATGACCGTGCATGCGATTATCGTCGATCTGCATGCCGAGACAGGAAGTGAGAAAATGGCGTTCGGGCATTATCTCGACGGCAAGGTATCGCTCGTGGTTGGAACACATACCCATGTGCCGACTGCCGATTACCGGATTCTATCCAAAGGGACGGCCTATCAGACCGATGCCGGTATGTGCGGCGATTATGACAGCGTGATTGGCATGGGGAAGGAGGCCTCTCTCTATCGCTTCGTTCGCAAACTGCCCGGTGAGCGCCTTCAGCCTGCGGAGGGTGAGGCAACGGTCTGCGGTGTGTTTGTCGAAACTGATGACAAGACCGGTTTGGCCACACGGATCGAAGCGGTGAGATCTGGCGGTCATTTGAGCCCTAG
>NZ_BAJT01000037.1 GCF_000613845.1 Asaia astilbis JCM 15831 | reverse complement strand
ATCCGCGTTCAGCGCCCGTTTCGTCGTTTCGCTCATCCCCGACAGTACCACACCCCGAGTCCGGTTTATACCGAAATCGCCCGGATTTGCTGGGTTTTTCATGCTTTTCTCGCTTACCACGCCGGGTCACTCTGGCGTTCATCGTCGCCCCGGAACCAGGTCGAGGGCCCGTCGAATTGCATCCCGACGATGCCGGTTCTGCCGCCTCGGTTCTTGAGCACGATCACTTCGGCCATGCCTGCCGACTTGGCCAGCCGCTCGGTCACTTCGGCAGCGCGCTTCTCGTAAGCTGCATCGCTTTCGCCGCTGTTCCGGCTGACCTGCCCATCTGCTCCAACCCGAAGCCGAAGCGCCATCTCCTCGCGGTAGAGTGCCATCACGCATCGGGCATCCTGTTCGATCGCACCACTGTCGCGGATATCGGCGAGGGAAGGGCGGCGGTCTTCGCGGTTCTCCGACTGCCGGTTGAGCTGGGACAGGGCGATCACAGGAACGTTCAGTTCACGAGCCATGCGCGCTACATCACGGCTGATCTCGGTCACTTCGGCCGTGCGGTTGCCGGAACGCTTCACGGCGCTGCTGGCCTCCATGAGTTGCAGGTAGTCGAGCGCGATGAACGCCAGCCCCTGCTTCTGTCGCTTCATGCGCCGGGCCCGTGTGAGGATCTGCTGCACGGTGGCCCCTTCGCGGTCGTCGACCATCATCGGGATATCGCGCGCGGCCATTCCGGCCGAGACGATCCGGTCCATTTCCTCGCGTGACACAGGCCGTCGTTCGCCGTTCGCGAATTTCCAGTGGCCGGTCATGACCACGTCGACCGGTAGGCCGGTCTTGCCCGCAATCGCCTTGCTCATCAGCTCCTCGGCTGACATTTCCCCGGACCAGATTAGCCCCCGCCCGGAAGTTTGGGCTGCGCGCATGGCCAGACCGAGCATCAGGGATGACTTACCAACACCCGGCCGAGCCGCGACGACATACACGCCACCTGGCCTCAGGCCACTCAGGAGGTCGTTCAAGCCCTGATAGCCTGTATCGATACCCGAAAGGGCGTTCCCTGCCTTCCACGCGGCTTCTGTGGCCTCTAGCATGGCATCGATAGCCGTTGCCGAGGTCTTCATCTGCCGTTCGGTGTCTCCGGTCAGCGCGAGGCGCTCAAGTCGCTCCTGCAATTCCTCGACCAGTACGGCGCCGGTTTTGTCGCCAGCATGGGTCACATCGAGGATCAGCGTCTCGGCTTCGTCCTTGAGCGATCGGAGAAGGGCAGCGTCAGCGATCGCTCGGGCATAGCCGCGCATCACCGGCTTGCCGACAAACGTGGTCAGGATGGAGGCGGCCGATGCTTTCCAAAATTCGGCAGTTTTCGGGTTTGTCTCGGCTTCGCCACGGATGGTGATCGGATCGCATGGCCTTCCGGCGCGGATCCGTTCCCGCGCTATCCGGTATAGCTCCCCGACTGCCTCGTTGGTGAAGGCTTCAGGGTTCAGGATGTCGTCGACCAGCTCCATGTTCGAGCTGGAGATCAAGATCCCGGCCAGAACCGAGCACTCCGCGTCGAACGTGTCGAGCGAACGCTTGGGAGGAAGGAAGATCGATTCACTCACGGCCGTTCCTCCCGAACTGCAAATCGGCGATCAGCCGGAGCGCCTTGGCCGTGGCCTGTATCTCGTCCTCGATCTCGTCGCGGCTCAGGGCCCCTTGCACGATCGCATCGGCGAAGGTGCTGTTCATGCGTTGGCGGTTGATGAAAAATGGTTCGGCTATGTGCTGGTTCATGGCTTGGACACTCCAAGAAAATCATCACGCATTGGGGGTCTGCCCTCGCAGCCGGTCCGGGCCCATTCACGCCGAGCAGCGACGAACGCCTCTTCGACTTCGGGCGGATACTGCGAGGCCGTAGGTTTGGCTGCGACCACGGCAGTCACGCTCTCGTCGTTCCACCTCTCGCCGTTGAGCCATGAGGCGGGGTGGGGGCGGTAGTCCTGACCATTCCGGACGTTCTCGCCAAAGGGCCAGGCCGAGACGGCCCTCATGATCGCCTCGTGCCCTATCTTGCGCCGTGCCTTGTCGTAGGCCTTGCGAGCCGATGCCTTGCCTTCCTTCCGAGGATACGCGCTCCAGAAGTCCTCGAAGTCTCTGGCTGGGCCCTCTGTCTCGCTTCCTGACTTTGCGTCTTCGGCTTCGAGTTCGAGCGTCGGTTCGTCCTCAAAGGGACTATAGGGTTATATGCTTCTGCTTCTGCTTCTTGGTGCTTAAGGGGGGGGGTTAACCCATCTTCTCTGTGGGGGTTAACCCCTGCCTTAACCCCCCGCTTAACCCCTGTTGTTCGTTTGGGGTTAAGCCCCCCGGTTAAGGTCGGATTGCCTCCCATCTTGCCATTTGTTGAAGCCTCATCGGAAACGGCCTTATCCCTGACCATGCGCCGATTGAAGATTACGCCATCTTCTGACCTGCTAAATGCGCCCGCTTCCTCAAGCTCAGACAGGCAGGAAGTAAGCTCTTCGAGACTCGCACCACACACGGCTGCGAGCTGGCGATCAGTCGGTTGACGACCGTTGACCAGCAAATGTCCGCACGGCTCCGCATCGAACATTATAGCCAATAGGTCCATCCAGATGCCGCGTGCGGCCGGGGAGCACATGCGCAATGCGGGATCGCGTTGCCAGTCCTGCCACCACCATTTTGTCCATCTTCTTGCGGTGCTCATCCCAGCACCTCGCGAATGGTTACGACCGTGCGCTGTTCGTCGCGCTTGCACTTGATGCCGATCACCTCGATTTCGGCGTACTGTGGGGCATCGTCGATGATGAAGCCGAGGCCACGCTTGTTTTTCGTGCGCTGACGAGCGCCTTCCGTGCGGACGTTGAGCAGTGCGGGCGTCGTCAGGCAGTCCAACAGCCGCTTGGCAGAGCCCCAGAGGTTGTCCTTGTCTGGGGTGCCGACAGAGTGCCGCTCGACGATGACCTTGGCACGCTCAAAAGGTGCCGGCGGGCGCAGGTGAAGTGCCGCTGCCATGATCTGCCTGCGGAGTTGGTTCTTCTGCTTTGCCGTTGTGAAGTGGCCAAACCCGGTCGTTCTGTTCACGAGCGGGAAAGGGGCGGGGAGGGTGAAGGTTA
>NZ_BAJT01000038.1 GCF_000613845.1 Asaia astilbis JCM 15831 | reverse complement strand
TATTGGCTTCGGAAATCGTCATGACCGCGCCGGGGGCTTGGACCATCGCGCCGTTGGATGGAGAGACGAATCCGATGACCATCCACGTTTTGGGAGCATCCTGCATGTCAGCGCCCCCTCATGTGATGGGTCTGCGCTTCGGCTTTGTCCCACGAGATACCGACGCCCAGAGCCTCCCAGGAGGCACGATGACCAACCGGATCGCGCCCGTGTGGTCTCGCTCGAGGAGCGACGCCGGAATGCTCTCACGGTTCTCGTCGCGCCGCTTTTTCTCGGAGTGCGTGAAGTCGTTCGAGCATTGATCGCTGCAGAACTTGCGGTTGCGCCAGTTATGTTCGCAGCTCGTCGGCGCGCGCTGGATCTTACGACTGCACATCACGCAGGATTTCGTCTGGCTCATTTCCCAGCCTTTCGTTCAGTGCGCTTGGCGATGCTCTGCACATCGAGCGCTGACAGGTCTCCCAACAGGGAGAAGGGGGGATTTTTGGGGGAGGTCATGGCTGGACGCTCCTTGGGAGATCAGGGCCAGAAAGAACTAACCTCGGAACTGGTAAAGATCGGAATCCAGTGGGTACCGGGGTTAGTTTCGTGGCTCGGAACTGCATTATCGTGAGCGGATCATCTCTGACCGTAAAAGCGGAAGCGAACGAAAGCTCTGCAATAAAGATCTGCTCTCCAAGCCACAGTTCAGCATGGAAACCGCTTACTGTTGCGAAAGGAGACCTTGTTTCAATCATCAAACAAGACGCGTTTGTGATCGGGGCAAACCAGACACGATCACAGATCACCAGAAGACGATCTTCTGACATTCTGGCGCGGCTTTCCTCATGGGTTACTGCCCCGATATCAGGCACAAACCCCGTGACTGTCCTGCCGCTCAGGTCAGTCACGGTGACGGTTTCGAGGTGCTCGCAAGAGCGGATCGGATCCTTGGAGGTCATGGGCGCGCCTCCGTGGGGGTGCGGCGGGTACTATCCCGCTGTTTGAGGAAGTCTTCCGGGGTCACTTTCCCGCCAGTAGCCTCGATTATGCGGCGCATGTTCTCGGGTCTGGGGAAGGATGTCCCGTTGCGGTATCGAAAAACGATCTGCCGAAACCCAATGCCGGACTGACGCGCGAACGCTGCGCCAGAGATCCCTTGGTCGTTCAGCCACTCATCAAGTGTCATGCTGTCAGGTAACCCGTCTGGTTACCCGCGGTCAACTAAAAAGATACCGCCTTGCGTCAACAAAAGAGTTACAAGCTGAGAATGTCTGGAAGCACAGAGAAGCAAGCAGCGATAGCCGACCGCCTTTCCAAGAGAATGCGTGAGGTCGGGGTCTCTCAGAAAGAGCTGGCTGACTTGGCGGGAACGTCCAAGCAACAAATATGGAAGCTTGAGAATGCCAAGGTTAGCCTGAAGCCTGAATGGGCGGAGCGGTTATCGCCTCACCTAAGCGTCACCCCCGCTTGGCTGCTCATGATTGACGCTGGCCAGACGGATCTTCCGCCTGCGGCTCCTGATGACCAGAGAATCAAGGATGCGCTCCATGCGAAGCAAGAGAAGGTACTCCTCGGAATTTGGCGTCACCTCTCCCTCGCGCAGAGAAAGCACCTCCTTGGACTCATGGAGGCGATCATGTCCGACCGGGACAGCAGTGTTGCTTGATGTGCTCAATTCACGTTCTTTTCGCGCTTCCATGATCGCCAATATGAGAACGTAATGAGAACATTGCAAGCTCGGTAAAATTGCGAGTTGTTAAGGAATATGTATTAACGCGCGCGATGCCGTCTTTGGGTCTCAGCCTGAGAGCTGAGATTTTTTTTGTGCTCTCGGTAACCAAAATCGTCACTTTCTTGTTGACGACGGTATCTGGTACGGTTACCAATAACCCATCAAGAAGCCCGCCACTGACCCCGCTTGACGCGACTCCGATACGCCGGGGCCGAACAAGCCGGGTTTCCGGCTAGTGTTTCCAGTGATGGAGAAGTAGAGATGGCGAATTTGCCAGACGGCGTAACAGACGCCGATACAGACCGCGTTTTTAACTTCATGACCGACGATGTTTTGGAAGAGATTTCAGGCCTCGAGCGGGCTCAGAAAGCACTCAGAATGGCTCATTCAGCCTTTCTGGCACTTGAGCGTAATAGCCGTTCGAACACGCATGACGACGTGCTCAACATGCTTGAGGGCAGCATCATGCCGCACGTCGATTTCTGCCTGCGCCAACATGGCGTTGAGCAGAGGAGGGCTGCGTGATGCAAACGTTCCCTTCTATTCCTCTGAAGGACATCTTCAACGCAGCTGCACAGCTCAAAGCGTCCGCAACGCTGATGGAGCTGCAAGCAGCGACCATGCGAGATGACACAGCTAAGGCTTGGCGTGAGCAGGCTTTTGCCAACCGCGCATCGGCTGAGCAGATGATCGATTGGGCTTGGATCGAAGGAATTGAGGTCGTGGAGTGCGCGCTCAAAACCGAACCGGCTCCGGTCGTGGAGGCCGCGCAATGACGCCCGCCGAGCAGAAAGCCGCGCACGCTGACATCGCGCTCGCATACC
>NZ_BAJT01000039.1 GCF_000613845.1 Asaia astilbis JCM 15831 | reverse complement strand
TGCTCGTAGAAGCCGCACGGACACCAGACCGCGAGGCACTGACCGCCGATGAGCTGGAAGAGCGCGGGATTGCGCCTGACTCTTTCGCCAAGGCTCGCGCGGCTCTGGCTAAGGCTATGGGAGAGGGGGCGTGAGAATATATCGCGACCTTGAACAAGGCACAGACGAGTGGCTTCAGGCACGCTGCGGGATCATCACGGCAAGCACGATCGGCAAGCTACTCACGAGCACGGGTAAAGCGGCAAAGAACGATCACTCGCGTCGCCTTGTCTCGGACCTTTTGGCCCAGCGCATCACCGGCCTGACCGATCCATCCATCTCGAGCCGCACACTTGAGCGCGGCCACGAGGACGAGATGGAAGCTAAGCTGAAATATGCACTGGAGATCGCACCCGTCGAAGAGGTCGGCTTCATCACTGAGGATTTCGGCGGCGTGGTCATCGGATATTCGCCGGATGGGCTCGTGGGTGATGGCGGGCTCATCGAGTGCAAGTCGCGCCTGTCTGGCCTGCAGCTCAAGACGATCATCAGTCTGGAAGTCCCGAGCGAATACATGGCTCAGATCCAGACCGGCCTCATGGTCACAGGGCGTAAGTGGCTCGACTTCATCAGCTACCCAGCCATGGGCGGGGGCAAAATGATGGTCATGCGCGTCTATCCAGACCCCGAATTTCAGACGGCTCTTCTCGACGCGGCCCGCGAGGCGGAGATGGAGATCCGCCGCCAGTACGCCGAATACGAGAACGCCATCAAATCAAATAAGGCGCGGTTTTTTGACACCGAACGCCGCGAAGAAATGGAGATCATGCTCTGATGGTCGATCTATCAAAAACGATCATCGCCAAGTCGGATCAGTTGAACGCTGACGATCTGCTGGGCGGACCGATTACCGTTAAGATTCAGGCAGTCAAAGAGGGCAATACAGACCAGCCGATAGCCATCTTTTACGAGGGCTGCAACGGAAAGCCATTCTACCCGTGCAAGTCAATGCGCCGTGTCCTCGTGAATGTCTGGGGCAAAGACGGTGCCGATTATGTCGGCAAGTCTATGACGCTCTTTCGCGATGCTGCCGTGAAGTTTGGCGGGATCATGGTTGGTGGCATTCGCATCAGCCACATGAGCGGGCTCGAAAAAGACATGCCTATGGCCCTGCAGGTCACGAAGGGGAGTAAGAAGCTCTACACCGTCAAGCCGTTGAAGTTACGGGTTGCTCAGGCACAGACGCAGGCGACCGAGACGCAGCCGAGGCAGGAAACGCGTGCTCCTACAACTCAAGAGAGATACGCGCGCTGGCTGAAGAAGGCAGAAGCGCCAGAGCAAGTCATAGCTGTTCGGGGGAAATGGAACGGTTACGTCTCTCAAGCGGATGAGAGCGGCAACCCGGTCTCCGACGATCTGCAAAACGAAGTCGCCGAGATGATTCAGAAGCGCCTCGATGAACTGGCCGCAAACTATGTCGGACAGCCCGAGCACGCGCCCGCATGACCGAGGCCACGCACCAAAACACCGCACAGGCCGGAGACGACGAGATCGCGGACCGCCTGACACGAGAGAAGAAGGCGCAGGACAGGATCCGCGCCTGCATCGAGACACAGGAAAGACGAGCGCAGGGGAGAGACAGGCATGAGTGAGACAAGGATAGAGCGAGGCAAATATTATGTTGCTGAAGTGTCATTCAGGGAAGGAAATCCTGTCCATATGGCTATTGCATACGGACAGCTTACTTCTGGAGTAGTTCTTTGGTGTTACGGGTATGAAGGGCAAATATGGACGGACGTTTCAAAGCTATCGTGGTTCAAAATCGTAACTGCACTGCCCCAAATGGATTGTAGTCCGTCAAGGGGCATGCCGCCTTCCAAAAAGGATGACGTTCGGAGCGTATCGAAATGACCCACGGACAGAAGCCGGAGAGTGCCTTTTATACAAACACAATCAAAATGACGCTCCAGCCCGATCCCTTCAAGATAGGAATGCCTGGGGGGACGATATCGTTCTTCAAGGGCGGGCGAGTTACATCCGATTTTCCTGACCCGGATGAGGCGGCGAAAATCTTTCTACACTATGTAGAGCAGCACTACCAGCGCCACATCATCGAAGCCGAGGCCCGAGGCGCGGCAGAGCAGAGCCGGAAGGATGCAGAGGGGCAGGAGCCTGTTGGGTATCTGTCCGCTACGGGACTCGAGCAGATTGCCAGTCAGTTGCACGGGTACGCAAACCTCCGCCGCTCGCGCGGCTCTGCTGAATTTGCGAGGAAATGGGGGCCCGACATACCGCTCTACGACC
>NZ_BAJT01000040.1 GCF_000613845.1 Asaia astilbis JCM 15831 | reverse complement strand
GGGTGTAGAGGGGCGTGATGCCCCGAAGTTTCGTTTTATATCCCGGCACATTCGCCCCGTACTCAAGTAGCCAATGTTCACAGCCTGGAAATTGTGACAGCCAACGGTACGCAACCGGCTCCGCCCCCTCCGCATCCTTCCGGCGCTGCTCTGCCGCGCCTCGAGCCTCGGCTTCTGCAACTCCATCGTTTGCCAACTTGCGCGCCGCATTAATGGGGAAACCGGCCTCCATGTAATGGACGGTCATAGTCTCAATCTGCTCTTCCCGCGTCCGAAACTCCGCGCTCTCCGGCTTCTGTTCGTGGGTCATTTCGATACGCTCCGAACGTCATCCTTTTTGGAAGGCGGCATGTCCCTTGATGGCCTACAATCCATTTGGGGCAGTGCAGTTACGATTTTGAACCACGATAGCTTTGAAACGTCCGTCCATATTTGCTCTTCATACCCGTAACACCAAAGAACTACTCCAGAAGTAAGCTGTCCGTATGCAATAGCCATATGGACAGGATTTCCTTCCCTGAATGACACTTCAGCAACATAATATTTGCCTCGCTCTAGCCTTGTCTCACTCATGCCTGTCTCTCCCCTGCGCTCGTCTTTCCTGTGTCTCGATGCAGGCGCGGATACTGTCCTGCGCCTTCTTCTCTCGTGTCAGGCGGTCCGCGATCTCGTCGTCTCCGGCCTGTGTGGTGGTCTCGTATGCGGCGGTCATGCGGGCGCGTGCTCCAATTCCACCTCGCCGGTTTCGGCATGAAGCTCCGCAAGCGCATCCAAGCGTGCGGTGATCATCCCGGCGATATGATTTTGCAGATCTTCGGGAATCGGCGCGCCTGCCTCCTCAGCGCTCGCAACAATCTCGGTCCATTTCGCTCGGACCTTGACCGCCTGCTCTGGCTGCGTCGCGCGTGCGAGCCAGCCTGAAATCGTCTTTGCGTAGTCCTGCGGCGGTGGCACGCGCTGCGGTTCCGGTGTGATATCAACTGTCTCGCAGCGCTCTTCCTGTGCATCTGCCATCTCTTCCGGTGCATAGACGCCAAGCATGACTTCTGGCGTGTGGCGTCGCGCCCAAACGCGGGCCGCGTGGTAAGTCAGCATCTGGTCCGGGGTCTTCTTCCACCACTGGTTCTCAGTGCGGGCCTCTGACAGCTTGACCTCGACAGTGCGGGCTTTCTTTTCGCCTCGGATGAGGCCGGCGCAGATCACCGCTCTCTTGTCGTCCTCGCCGGTAAACTCATAATTCAGCCGCCCTTCCAGAACTCCGCTCGTCTGGATCGCTGCGGCAACGAGCTTCCCCTCGAAGCACATCTTCCCTTTAACGACTGCGGTAGCCTGCGCCACAGCGAAGGGTGACATCTGCCAACGCATGGCCTGTTCGATCACCATCAGGCAATCGCCGGGGCTGCTCTGAAGGTGCTGCGGCACCATGCGGGCGGATGCCATAGCCTGAGCCAGCTTCATCGCTCCCTGCATACCCTCGATCACGAATGACCCTGGGGCACCGATTGTCGCTACTTCGTTCATTTTCTTGTCCTGATCTGAATGGTTCCAACGGGGGCAGCACCGAGCGTTGCGCCCGGTATCGTCTCTCCGCGTCGGAGGCGTTTCGTGAGTTCGGTCCGGTTCAACTTGTCCGGCTGAGGCGAGAACAGAGCTGGCAATGCAGCTCTCAGCGCCGCCTCGTCCGTGACCATGGCGGGCAGATCGGGGCGCGTTCTTGTGACGAGGTACGGACCGGCCTCGAAGGAGATCGTCCCGCTTTCGTCGCAGGACTGAAGAACGCCCGCACGCAGATCGTCGCTCATGGCCTTGGCGTTCTTCGCAAGAAGGTCCAGCGCCTCGATGCAGAGGATCGCGCCCGTGTCAGGGTCATTCGCGGTCCGCATCTTCTTTATCGCGTCAATCATGCTGTCGAACGCAGGCTTGATGTCTTCCGCGTATGCTCTGTTGGCGATGTCGAGCGTATTCACGCCCCCTCTCCCATAGCCTTAGCCAGAGCCGCGCGAGCCTTGGCGAAAGAGTCAGGCGCAATCCCGCGCTCTTCCAGCTCATCGGCGGTCAGTGCCTCGCGGTCAGGTCTCCGTGCGGCTTCTACGAGAA
>NZ_BAJT01000041.1 GCF_000613845.1 Asaia astilbis JCM 15831 | reverse complement strand
CCCGAATAGTTATTGCCAAACGTCGAGTTGGCGTTGGTCAGAACCAGCGTTTTGTCACCCAGAACGGTGCTACCAGCGCCATCGAGAGCCTGGATTGAGGACGTAGATGACGTCGTGTTCGAGACATCGAAGGTGCCGTTGTTATGCACACCTGACGAGGAGGCAATCGCACCCGAACCATTCAAAGCCAGAGTGCCGTTCGTGATCGATGTCGCACCCGTGTAAGTATTATCGGCGGTCAGCGTGGTCGTGCCTGTTCCTGCCTGTGTCAGGGAGCCGGTTCCATCAATGACCTGATCGAGACTGACTGCGTCGCTGTGATTAACCACGAGCTGACCGTTATTATGGATGGCAGAACTGGTTGCGATACGGCCTGCCGTGCCGCCATTACCAAGCTGCAAGGTGCCCCACCGATCGTGGTGGCCCCCGTATAAGTCTGATCTTTTGTAATCACCAACGTTCCGGCATCAGTCTTTTCGAGCCCTGTACCGCCGGCAACATTGCTATCATTGATGACGGCATTCAGTTCAGCAGTAATGGATGCCCCGTCGCTCGTCCCGTCACCTACGCGGATCGTGGTTGTGCCCGTCGACGCGTAAAGATCGTCACCCGTAATTTTATAGGATTTACCATCACTATTAGCAAATTGCATGCCGCTGAAGGTGACATCAGCCGATGATCCGTCAATGTTCTGATCGCTGACTGTAACGGTGCCCGCTTGTCCCTGAAAAATAGCAAACTGCCCGGTGGTCCAGGGAGCGTTCGTCGAGCCATCTGAACTCGTCCAGTTGCTGGTTCCCGTTCCATTTACTGGTGTCCAGGTGCCATCTCCGCCATCAACCTGCTTGTCACCGGTCCCGTTCGTTCCATCCCAATAGTTCAGGGTCCCGTCACTCACAACGAGATTGATTTCCTTATCGACAGCCGTCTGCAACTCAAGCGTCGTCCCGGTTGCGGTCTGGACATTTCCCAGCTTAGCTGTCGAGGAAAGCAATGAACCATCGTAATTATAGATACGATAGACACCACGACCGAGGCCGGCACCTGAATCAATCGGTACCGTACTCGAGCCACCGGCAACGCCAGAAACATTCAGCGTGCCGCCAAAGTCGATGTCGCCCTTGACCTCGACAAGGTCATTATATTTACCACCCGCAGTAAATGCTTGCCCAAGATCCCAGTTCTGGATCGAGCCATCAGCTAGGGTCAGGTTCCCATTGATCGACAAGGTTCCGACAGAGCCAGACCCGGCGCCGGGTGAGAGAGTCCCGTTTTCGTCCACGATGACATTACCACCGATCGTGCCTGAACCGCCAAGCTGTGCACTAGACTGCACCGTAGTGGTACCTGTCGCAGCGCTCTGGTTTCCGTCGACCTGAAGTACCCCCGACGAGACCGTGGTCGCACCTGTATAACTGTTATTGCCTGTCAGAACCGTCGTCCCAGTGCCGATCTGGTTCAAATTACCGGATCCGGAGATGGTCTGACCGATGCTGACGGTATCGCTATGATTAACGTTTAGCGTGCCGTTATTAGCGATTGCTGAGGTATTGCCTATACGTCCGCTCGTGCCGCCATTTCCGAGAGACAATGTGCCATTGCTACCGATTGCCGTTC
>NZ_BAJT01000042.1 GCF_000613845.1 Asaia astilbis JCM 15831 | reverse complement strand
GAGTCGCTCGACATCGGGTGGTGCGAGCATCACCGTGCCTATCCCGGGGGCAGGACTTGGTCCTGTTGGAGGCGGTGCGAGCATGTCGCACACCTCGATCACAGATGAGTACCGCTCGACAGGCAAGCAGCAATCCGGAATTTACGCAGGCGAGGGCGGGCTCGATGTCGAGGTGTCTGGCGACACCCATCTGACGGGTGGAGTGATCAGCAGCACTGCGCAGGCGAACCGCAACCGTTTTGAAACAGGGAGCCTGACAGCAGAAAGCGTCGAGAACGTCTCGCGCTGGAGCGGTACAACTGTTTCAGCTGGGGGTGGTTATGTTCAGGGGCAACCCGCTGCATCGGTACCTGGAACGTCGACGGTGGCGGTTGGGTATGACGGCCATAATGAGAAGAGCGTCACGGAGTCTGTCATCACAGGCAATATCGCTGTGCAAAGTGGCAGCACGACGGGACAGTACAGCACTGATCTGATCAAGGCGAACGGTCACCTTGAGAATGATTTCAACGCTAAAAAGCTGAACACGACACTTCAGATCCAAACCGCTGCCGAGACGCTGGCGGAGAGCGCATATCAGGTAGGGAAGAATCTCTATCAGCAGAGCCGGAGCGTGCAGTCTACGACGGACACGGGCAATGGAAATCATCCTCAGAGTGGGGAAACCCAGAAATCTGTGAGCGGAAGAACGCCGAATAGCACTTCAGGCTCCTCTAGCATTGATGGTCAATCTGGGTCTCGCAGCAGCGATGCCGTGAATACCAATGCTGGTATTGCCAATGCGGGTTCGCAAACCACAGACAGCTTTTCTGCGCACGGAGCCTCCCTGGAGCAGGGTGCTGATAATAGTGAGGTCAGGCCGAATAATAAGTTCTGGAGCGACGCGCAGCATACCTTACAGCCGGGGGGAGCCGAAAACTGGCAGGTGACAGGCGGAAGAAATAAGCCTTTCGCGGGTATGGGGGATAAGGCCTCTGCGCGCGCATTCTGGCTGGGCTCGGCGAATGCGTTGGACAAGATCAGTAACTTGCCTGAAGGATGGGGGTTGATCGGGTCTGTGCCGTTAGCGGGCATGCAGGTTCTGGATGGGAACAATCAGGCCGCTCTGCGTACCTTGCTCCTCGCGGGGCCGGGCCTTGTCGGTCTGGGAGCGCAAGCCAGGATAGCAGCGTTTGGGCTGAAGGGGGCACATACAGGCCTTGGTGTTGCAGAGCGCGGTCTGGGTTCCGGAGCTCTGGCGCTGGTGCGGGGCGGGAGAGGCACTGTCACCGTCGGAGAGGTCGCCGCTGCTCTGAAATCACCTCTCGCGCAAAAAGAAGCAAAAGAGGCGCTCAATACAGCTCTGAAAGCATACCAGGCTTATCAGAA
>NZ_BAJT01000043.1 GCF_000613845.1 Asaia astilbis JCM 15831 | reverse complement strand
TCTGGTAATCTTCTCTTATCCAATTGGCGATTTAAACGCTTCTGCAGGGCCCGATGACTGGGCAAGCACCAGGAGAAAACCGATGAGCCTTTCGATCAACACCAACGCTTCGGCGATGATTGCCGTTCAGACCCTGAACGCAACGCAGTCCGCCCTGAGCAGCGCAGAAAACACCATTTCCACCGGCCTCAAGGTCTCGAGCGCCGCCGACAACGCTGCAGCCTACGGCATCGCCGCACAGATGCAGGGCAACGTTTCCGGCCAGTCCGCTGTCAATGACGGCCTGTCATTCGCAGCACAGACGGTCAGCTCGACCAGCACTGCCGTCAACCAGATCATCAGCGTGCTCAACAGCGTCCAGAACGCCGTCACCACGCTCGGCAACAACCAGGGCAGCCCGGCCGCTCTCGACCAGATCGGCACGCAGATCACCGGCCTGCTCCAGCAGATCGACACCATCGCCCGCAACGCAACCTTCAACGGCGTCAACCTGATCTCGGGCAGCACCGCCGACGGCCTGGGCATCACATCCAACAACCTGTCCTACATCACCGGTCTTCAGGGCGACCAGACAACCGTCACAGGCTTCAACGCTGCCATCGCGTCCTATATGGGCGGCGCGAGCATCGCAGGTGCACCAAGCGTTTCCTCGAGCTCCTCGTTCTTCCAGACAGGTGTTGCCGGTACCAGCCTGACCGACGCTCTGGGTCTGACGAGCGGCGGGACTGCCGGTGTCAACCCAACCTCAAACGTCTTCGAAGCAAATGGAACACTGAACGCCGGCTCAAGCACTGGCAGCAGCAGCGGAAGCAACACTGTTTCCTCGATGATCGCTCAGGTTCAGGCAGCCATCAAGGCGATGACCTTCGTCACATCGTCACTCGGCGCCAACACCAACGTCATCAAGAACATGACCACCTATGGTTCGACCATCTCCGACAACCTCACCAACGGTATCGGCGCCCTGACCGACGCAGACATGTCCGCAGCCAGCGCCAAGCTGACCTCGCTGCAGACCAAGCAGTCTCTCGCCATCAAGTCGCTGACCATCGCGAACTCCCAGTCCCAGAACATCCTTTCGCTCTTCCAGTAAGATCGAAAAAACCCTTGCCCCAAATGGGGCAAGGGTTTCCTTTTGCCGAGGATGAGAGCAGACGGCCCGTTATTCCACCGGCCCCCTCAGCACCCTCGCCGCGACAATGACCGGACTACCCGCAGAATCCGCGCCAGTCCTGAATGTCGCCCACTTCCCCAAAGCAAAAACCCAGGTTCCGGTAAAACTCACAACCTGTGGGTGCGGCTTGCAGCTCCCATCCTGTGGAGCATCTTCCTGACGCGAGCATTGCGCAAAATCGGCATC
>NZ_BAJT01000044.1 GCF_000613845.1 Asaia astilbis JCM 15831 | reverse complement strand
TCTCTCGCATGGTGCAAACCTCCCGGCCCGATCCCGCTGCCGTTTAAGGGCGCGGTTCTCGGATTTGAGGGCGTGTATTTCTCTGTTCTGGGACGCGACGAGAACAAGCATGCGGACTGGGTCGGGCCTTGCCTCCCAGAGCTTTAAGCGCTCTTCTTCGAGCAGAAGCCTCACTCCCGACAGTTGAGCGCGCAGGCTCTCGTTCTCTGCTTCCAGGCGGCGGAGGCGGGGGAAGAGTAGGTTTAGCATTTGCCGCCCTCCTGAAAGAGTTTGGCTAGCTGTGACCCAACCTCGGTCAGCTCGTATCTCATGCGGTTGGGTCCGACCAATCCACGCGAGCGCAAAGCAGAGACAGTTATCCCTTTCCCGCGTCCGAGGGACGTAGATCCGTTAGAGATTTCCACGAGAGCCTCAATCATACTCTGCGTGAGGTCATGCTCAATGAGAGCGTCAAAAGCCGCCATGTCCCGCTCGGCTTCCCGGAAAACTTCAGGACGAGATTCCTTCAGGAACTTGAACCGTTCCTCAATCTCGCGCTCCGTCTGCGGCAAATCTACGCGCGCAAGATGCTCTGCCCCCATCACCTCAAAATATAACGCGATGAACACGTCTTGTTCGTGAGTGAAATTGCTCATGTCTCACATCCCAAGCGCGCGTTTATAAGTATCGAGCAGGCTTTCCTGCTCCTCGATCTCGTTCGGCTCTTTTTTGCGGAGCGATATGATGTGCTTGATCGTTTTCACATCGAAACCAGCGCTCTTAGCTTCTGCGAAAATGTCGCGGATATCCGAGGCGAGTGCCTTGCGCTCTTCCTCTAACCTCTCGACTCTTTCGATTGTGGAACGGAGCCGATCGATCGCGATGCCACCGAATTTCGAGTCAGGGTCCGCAGCCTGTCGAGCACGGCTCGCAGCCGCTTCGTCAAGATCGAATGGTATTGTTGAGCCGCTATTGTGT
>NZ_BAJT01000045.1 GCF_000613845.1 Asaia astilbis JCM 15831 | reverse complement strand
CCGTTTCAGTCGTTGAGCGGTTCGTTCGCAAGGGCTCGAAAATCCAGATTATCGGTCGAAACGAAACGTCAAAATGGCAAGATCAGGATGGTAAAGACCGTTACGCAACCGAAGTTGTTGTTCGTGCCGGTTTTTCTCTGATTTTGCATGACAAGCGCGAAGACAACGAAGGCGGCCAGTCCGAGCGACCCGCCCCGCAGCGACAGAATAGCCAGCGGTCTCACCAGTCGAGCGGGTGGGACGCACCAGCTGGCAATGATTTCGACTCTGAAATCCCATTTTAGGAGGCCGAAATGAAGCAATGCTTCAAATGCTCGCGGCATCTTCCGTTGAGCGCGTTTTACACACACCCGGGAATGGCTGATGGCCATCTGAATAAATGCAAAGAATGCACGAAAACGGATGTCAAAAACGTTCGCGCAGCGAGTTCGGAATATTACCGCGCATATGATTGGATGCGTGCAAATGACCCGGCTCGGGTTGCTGCACGTCAGGCGTATGCGACTGCCAAGCCTAGCGTCGGAAACGCAGCAAAAAAGAAGTGGGATAAGAAAAATCCCCAAAAAAAATCGGCTTACACGCAAGTATGGAGCGCACTCCGATCTGGCATACTCAAAAAAAGTCCTTGTGAGAATTGCGGGGAGAAAAAAGTCCAAGCGCATCACGACGATTATTCCAATCCGTTAGACGTCCGCTGGCTCTGCGTTTCTTGTCATGCAAATCACCATAAAATGCATCGTAACTTGGATGCATCTTTCGTGCCGCGCATGGCGTCGAAGCGATACCAACCTGGCGCGTCTGGCGTCGTCTGATCCGATCAAATGACGACCACAACCCCCACCGTAGCCGCAAACTGCTCAACCAGACGTTGCCGCGTCTGGCCTGTAGCGTGCGGGTGCAGCACCGACCAGAG
>NZ_BAJT01000046.1 GCF_000613845.1 Asaia astilbis JCM 15831 | reverse complement strand
CCTGTCAGGTCGGTTGTGTGGGTCATGAGCGGGGCTCCTCGATGAGTTCGTAATGCACGGTCACGACGCGGCGCAGGCCCGCGGCGGTGAGGACTTTCTCCGAGAACGGCTTTTTGGAGTTCATCTGGTCGTTCAAGGCTTGCGGGGAGATGCCCACAAATCGGGCTGCTGCGGCCTGGCTCTTGAAACCATCAACCACCGACTGACGATATTGAACACGTCAGTCTCAGTGATCTGGTTTTGCCTTACTGGCGTCGCTTTCGGTTCGCATAAACCATCAGCCGGAGTGCGATCGCGTTCAGGTGGTCGGACGCCCATTTCAACGAGAGCGCGGTGTGTAAGAGGATGCAGGCAATCCACTGCAATTCGGCTGCGTGGATGAGTATGAGCCAGCGCATTCATTATCCCATCTTTCAGAAAGATCGCGGTACAGCGCGGCCTTGTGTTCGGCTCTGCGTCTGGCGCGTTCGAGGTGGTGCCGATAGGCAGATTGGACGGCTAGAAATACGTGAGCGGGTACGGTCGACCACTCGCCGTAGAAAAGCCGTTTGGCTTGTCCGTCCGTCAGGCCAGTGATCCGGGCCAGGCGGTGGAATTTCGTTTTGAGCGGAACGTGCTCTTGGTCGCTTTCCACGATCTCTCGAACCAGTTCGGCGCAGTAATCGGCTACGGCTTCAGGCGTGAAGCGGGCGCGATTTTCTGCTGTGGCGGAAAAGAATTCCGTAAATCTCATCATGATTTGCTCCAATCACTGTGAAGCGGAATCACAGTTTTTGAGGCCTTCATGGAAGACGACACCACGACCCACGAGCACGACAGACCGCTGATCGAAGCGGATGCGAGACGGTTCACGCAGCGTTTGGACACGCCCGTGATCGCTCTCGACATCATGCGCGCCGCCCGG
>NZ_BAJT01000047.1 GCF_000613845.1 Asaia astilbis JCM 15831 | reverse complement strand
CCACAATAGCGAGAGCGTGGGCGGAATTGCCGCCGATCGGCTCCGTTCCACAATCGAAAGAGTTCAGAGGCTGGAAGAAGAGCGCAAGGCGCTTGCTTCTGATATCCGCGACATTTTCGCAGAAGCGAAGAGCGCTGGTTTCGATGTGAAAACGATCAAACACATCATAGCGCTTCTCAAAAAAGAACCAAGCGAGATCGAGGAGCAGGAGAGCCTGCTTGATATCTACAAGCGCGCCTTGGGGATGTGAGACATGAAACTCTATCTTCAATATGGGCACGATCAAATCGTTCACCGAGCACGATGCCGCACATATCCGCTGGCATACTGAATGGGATCATGCGCGCGACGGCCACGGCAAGCTGTGGGCTGAAGTTGGGGGCCGAGCGCACTACGAGGAGGAGTTCTTCGAAACAGCGGAAGAAGCGCGGGATGAGGCGCTCCGCCGCCGCGCAGCTCGGATTTCTTATCTAGAAGAGCGACTGGCTCGTCTGCGTTCCATCCACGAGAAGTCGGAGGGCGGCACATGCTAACCTTCCTCTTCCCCCGCCTCCGCCGCCTGGAATCCGAGAACGAGAGCCTGCGGGCTCAACTGTCGGGAGCAAGGCTACTTCTCGATGATGCACGGGGCAAGCTTTGGGAGTCCCAGACCGACCCAGCCCGCACGCTCGCCCTCGTCGCGTCCAGAGACAAAGAAGTCGCTTCCAAAGACAAAGAAATAGACGCACTCAAATCCGAGATCCGCGCCCTGAAACGGCAGCGGGACCGGGCCGGGAGGTTTGCGCCATGCGAGAAA
>NZ_BAJT01000048.1 GCF_000613845.1 Asaia astilbis JCM 15831 | reverse complement strand
TCTTGAATGTTTACCTGTAGGGTAGCAGCAGCCTGCGTACCTCTTTGGCCAATGGCTCGGACTTTTCCCATGCGGCAGCTTCGTCATGAAGAGCATGTTGGTGGAACGCTCCACGATGGTGAGGATAGCGTGGTTGTAGCGGTCTACTATCAGATCCATCTCGAAATCCCCAAATCGTTTTCCGTTTGCTTCTTTGGGACGTTGATGAATACCGGTTCTGCCGGCAATGGGAAAAGCCTTGTGCCCGGTCTATGCCTGTATTTGAGCTTATGGCGTGTATGGCTCTCCAATTCCCCGGTCGTATCGGCATGTATGATATTGTAGATGCTTTGATGCGACACGTTAATGCCCTCTTTTTCAAAACCCCTGATATTTGCCGTGGAGACCATTGCTCCTCGATGATGATTTGTTTTATTCTCCATACCAGTTCAGGGGCAAGCGCAACATTGGAGGTGGAACGCTTTCGACGCTCCATAGCCTTGTCATGTGCCTTGAACCAAACATACTTACCTGACGGACTGCTGTTGCGTTTTAATTCACGGGAAAGCGTGGATTGACTGATGCCCACAATATGAGCAATCTCTTTTCTCGGACTTTTTCTTTGGAGTAAGGCAAAAATTTGCGACCTTTGCTCCGAGGTTAATTGTTTATACATAACAATACAAAGATAATTAATCTTAGGGAGTCCACAAAAAGGGCTCCTTTTTTTGTATTGCCGGTAT
>NZ_BAJT01000049.1 GCF_000613845.1 Asaia astilbis JCM 15831 | reverse complement strand
TGTCATGTCGGGCACTGGTGGTCTGACGATCAATGGCGGGACCCAGATTCTGTCAGGCGCTAATACTTACACGGGCAATACGAATGTCGCGAGTGGCGCGGGTCTGAACCTGACCGGGTCCATTGCGTCCACGTTGAGCAATGCAGGCACGACCAACGTCAATGGTGGCAAGGTCGGTGGCAAGACCACGAATACAGGCACGCTGACAGCACAGAACGGCACACTCGCCGCGATCGACAACAATGCTGGTCAGGCAACGCTGACCAACAGCACAGCCGGTGCGGTAACGAATGCGCAGAATGCGACATTCAGCGCGACAGGCGGAACACTGGCTTCAGCGACGAATGCTGGCACCATGACGCTCGGAACCGGCAATACGGTCACCGGCAATGTGACAAATAACGGCAGCCTTACCCTGAATGGCAATACGATCAACGGGACGCTTGCTGCTCAATCGGGAAATCTGACCGTTACGGCCAGCAATTCGCAGGCAGGATCGCTTTCCGGAGCAGGGAACGGCACGCTGAATGGCGGACTGACGCTGACCAATGCAAGCGATACCTATTCGGGTGTTCTGTCAGGCCAGGGTGGACTGACCGTCAATGGCGGTGCGCAGACGCTGACGGGAGACAATACCTATACCGGGC